>DASPHC010000092.1:0-43027 GCA_035629865.1 Thermoanaerobaculia bacterium
ACCCTGGAGGACCCTCTGGATCGAGGCGAAGTGCCGGGTCATGGAGCCGAGGATGGGAAACGCGAACGAGACGTCGAGCTCGGAAAGTGTCAACGAAACTGACTCGGATAGCGGAACTACAAGAGGGTGCGAGACGGGGTGATCTGACCTCTCGCAGCGAAACCATGACTCGAGGAGCCGGATGCGGAAAACCTGCACGTCCGGATCTGAGGGGGGCCGGGAGGAGCAATCCTCCGGCCTACCCGACCCGCCATGCTTCCTGCTCCGTAGGGACATTTCTGTGGCTCAGGATGACAAACGCTTACTTTGCGTACTGCTACTACTCCCCCATCGCCCTCACATGCTCATCCACACTCGCCGCCAGCCCCTCCAGGTCATACCCACCCTCCAATAGCGAAAAGACCCTTCCCTCCGACCAACGCTCCGCACACTCCACGATCCTCCGTGTCAGCTCCCCGTAAGCCTGTTCCGTCACTTTCATGCCGCCGAGGGGGTCGCGGCGGTGGGCGTCGAAGCCGGAGGAGAGGAGGATTGCGTTCGGTTTGTAGTCGTCGATGACGCGCACGATCTCGTCCTCGGTGGCACGGAGGAACGCCGCATCCCCCTCGCCCGCGGCGACCGGGATGTTCAGTGTAAAACCGCGCCCGGGACCGACGCCGATCTCGCTCGCCGCGCCCGTCCCCGGATAGAACGGGTAGCGGTGGATCGACGCGTAATAGACGTCGTCGCGCTCCTCGAAGAGATGCTGCGTGCCGTTGCCGTGGTGAACGTCGAAGTCGAAGATGAAGACGCGCTCGATGCCCGGCTGTTCGCGCAGCCACTCCGCCACGCAGGCGATGGTGTTGAAGAAGCAGAAGCCCATCGCCTGCAGCCGCTCGGCGTGATGGCCGGGCGGGCGGGCGATGACGAACGCCTTTTTCGACTCGCCGCGCGACCAGATGTCCTCCGCCGCCACGAGCGACATTGCCACGGCCGTCCGGGCCGCGGAGAACGTCGCCGAGGAGATCGGGTTGTCGATCGAATGGAAATAGCGGTTGCCGCCGCGGACCGCCGACTCGAGCTCGCGCGCGTAGTCGGCCGAGTGCACCTTGGCGATGATCCGCTCGGTGTCGGGGTGGGGGGCGGCGTCCTGCAGGATCGCCTGCGCCAGGCCGGCGCGCTGTACGCCCTCCACCGCGGCGTCGAGGCGGGCCGGACGCTCGGGGTGGTCGAATCCGGTGTTGTGGCGATGAAAGATGGAGCCGGTATAGATCTTCAACATCTGAGACTTTGCGACTGCCAGACTCTATGATGCCGCTCGCGTGAAGCGCATTCTACAAATCACGGCCGTCGCTGCCCTCACCATTTTCTTTCTCTGGCTCTTCCTGCGAAATGCGAACCTGGCCGAGGTGGGGGCCATCCTGCGGAGCACCAATATTTGGTGGGTGCTCATCGGATTCGCGGTGAACGTGGCCGCGCTGCTGCTCCGGACGATCCGCTGGCAGACCATCCTCGACCCCGACGACCCGCCGCCGTTCTACCCGACCTTCTTCGCCAACACCGTCGGCTACATGCTGTCGACGATCCTGCCGATCCGCGCCGCCGACGTCGCCCGTCCGGCCCTGCTGGCCCGCCGCACGTCGCATCGTTTCTCGGGCGCCCTCGGCACGGTGCTCACCGAGCGGGTCCTCGACCTGAGCAGTATCCTGCTCCTCTTCATCTACTTCGCGCTGCGGCGCTGGAACGAGTTTTCGCACGATCCCGACGTGATGGCGTGGTTCTACATCGTCCGCGCCGGAGCCATTGCGTCGATCATCCTCATGATCGCGCTGGCGACGCTGATGGTCGGCCTGGCATTTTTCCGCGGCTCGATCCGCCGCCTGCACGAGTTCCTCGGGCGGATGCTTCCGGAGCGCTTCCGCGGGTCGTGGATGCACTTCTTCGACAGCTTCACCGAGACGCTGGAGATCACCCGGCACCGCTCCGCGTTCGTGAAAGTGCTGCTCTGCACGGCGGGCGTCTGGGCGGCGCTGACCTCACAGTTCTGGTTCGCGGCCAAATCGGTCGACCATACCCTGCCGTACGACTCGAGCTTCTTCATCACCGGCGTCACCACGGTCGGGCTGGCCATCCCGACGCCGGGAGGGATCGGCGGCTTCCATAAGGCCTGTCAGCTCGTGCTGACGCGCTTCTATCGCTTCGATATCGACTCCAGCGTCGCGGTGGCGGTGATCTTCCACATCATCGGAACGCTTCCGGTGCTGGTGACCGGCCTGCTGCTGTTCGCGCGCGAGGGGTTGCGTTGGAAAGACGTGACGCAGAGAAGTTAGAAGGCAGAAAGCAGAAGGCAGAAGTGGACCCACAACGCCCTCGTCGCTTTCCTGAGCTTTCACTTCTGCCTTCTGCCTTCTGCCTTCTGCCTTTCGTGATATACGGGCGCCGATATGCGGTGCCCCTTCTGCGGGAATCTCGAAGACCGCGTGGTGGACTCGCGCGAGAGCCGTGAGGGTGACGTCATCCGGCGCCGCCGCGAGTGCGCGCAGTGCGACCGCCGCTTCACCAGCTACGAGAAGATCGAGCTGCCGACGTTCCAGGTCGTGAAACGCGACCAACGCCGCGAGACCTACGAGCGTACCAAGTTGATGCGAGGCCTCCAGATTGCCTGCCGCAAACGTCCGGTACCGCAGGGAAAACTGGAGGCAGTGGCGGACGCCATCGAGTCAGCGATGGCTGACTCCGGTGAGCGCGAGATCTCGGCCCAGGCGCTCGGCACGATGGTCATGGACCGTCTGCGCGACCTCGACCCTGTTGCGTACGTCCGCTTTGCGTCGGTCTACCGGCGTTTCGAGGACGTCGATGCATTCGTCAAAGAGCTACATAAATTGAAGTAAAGCAACCCGGCAGTCGATCCTGCCGGGTACAGCCATTGCACGGAAGCACTATGGTTCTCCCCACGAGGTCAAAGACATGACTGACGCGAACGAAACCGCGAAAGAAGAAGCCATCAAGATTCCCGACGTCCTGCCGGTGCTGCCGCTCAAGGATCTGGTGATCTTTCCGTTCATCATCGTCCCGCTGTCGGTCTCGCGGGAGAAGTCGATCAACGCGGTGGACCAGGCGCTGGCCGAGAACCGCGTCATCATGCTCACGGCGCAGAAGGACTTCCAGAACGAAGACCCGGGGGAAGAGGACCTGTACCGCACCGGCACGGTGGCCATCATCATGCGCATGCTGAAGCTGCCGGACGGCCGCATCCGCATCCTGGTGCAGGGCCTCTCCCGCGCGCGCATCGACTACTTCATCCAGACCGCGCCGTTCTTCAAGGCCAAGATCACCCGGATCGAAGAGCCGGTGACGAAGGACCGCGGGCTGGAGACCGAGGCGCTGATCCGCGCCGTGAAGCAGAACCTCGATCGCGCCGTCTCGCTCGGCAAGAACATCTCCCCCGAGGTCATGGTCATCGCTGCCAACCTCGACGACCCGGCCCGCCTCACCGACCTCGCCGCCTCGAACCTCGACCTCAAGCTGGAAGAAGCACAGGGAATCCTCGAGACCATCGATCCCGTCGAGCGCCTCAAGAAGGTGAACGACATGCTCACCCGCGAGATCAACCTGCTCACCATGCAGCAGGAGATCTCCTCGGCGGCGCAGGGCGAGATGAACAAGTCGCAGCGCGAGTACTTCCTGCGCCAGCAGCTCAAGGCCATCCAGTCCGAGCTCGGCGAAGGGGAGGAGCTCGCCGAGGAAGTCGAGAACTACCGGAAGAAGATCGAGGAGAAGTCGATCCCCCAGGAAGCGCGGGAAGAGATCGAGAAGCAGATCAAGCGCCTCGAGCGCTCCCATCCCGATTCCGCCGAGACGTCGATCATCCGCACCTATCTCGACTGGATGACCGGCCTGCCGTGGGGCCTGATGTCGGCCGACAACCACGATCTCGCCCGGGCCCGCACCATCCTCGACGAAGACCACTACGACCTCGAGAAGATCAAGGAGCGCATCCTCGAATACCTCGCCGTGCGCAAGCTGCGCGGCCAGAAGATGAAGGGCCCGATCCTCTGTTTCGTCGGCCCTCCCGGCGTCGGCAAGACCTCCCTCGGCCGCTCCGTGGCCCGGGCGCTCGACCGCAAGTTCGTCCGCATCTCCCTCGGCGGCGTGCGCGATGAGGCCGAGATCCGCGGCCATCGCCGCACCTACGTCGGCGCACTCCCCGGCCGCATCATCCAGGGCATCAATCAAGCCCAGACCGGCAACCCGGTGTTCATGCTCGACGAGGTCGACAAGATCGGCGCCGACTATCGCGGCGATCCCTCGTCGGCGCTGCTCGAAGTGCTCGACCCCGAGCAGAACTTCTCGTTCCGCGACCACTACCTCGGCGTGGCGTACGATCTTTCGAACGTGATGTTCATCGTCACGGCGAACGTCCTCGACACCATCCAGCCCGCGTTCCTCGACCGCATGGAGGTCATCCGTCTCTCCGGCTACACGGACGAGGAGAAGATGATGATCGCCAAGCAGCACATCATCCCGAAGCAGATGGAAGAGAACGGGATCAAGGAGACGCCGGTCGTCTGGACCGACTCCGGAATCATGCGCGTCATCACCGGCTACACGAAGGAAGCCGGCCTCCGGAACATGGAGCGTGAGCTCGGCACGATCTGCCGCAAGATCGCCGTCCAGGTCGCCGAGGGGAAGACCGAGCAGCAGTACCGCATCACCGACGCGAACATCGACAAGTTCCTTGGGCCGATGAAGCATTTCGCCGAGGAACTGCTCGAGCGCGACCAGGTCGGGGTGGCCACCGGTCTCGCCTGGACTGCGGTCGGCGGCGACATCCTCTTCATCGAGACCACGGCCGTCCGCGGCAAGGGCAAGCTCTCACTGACCGGGCAACTCGGCGACGTGATGAAGGAGTCGGCGCAGGCCGCGTTGACGTACGCGCGCGCCCACGCCGACGAGCAGGGCATCCCGCCCGACTACTTCGAGACCCACGACATCCACATCCACGTTCCCGCAGGCGCGATCCCGAAAGACGGCCCCTCGGCCGGCATCACCATCACCACCGCCATCATCTCCGTCCTCACTGGCCGCCCGATCCGCCGCAACGTCGCCATGACCGGCGAAGTCACCCTGCGCGGCGACGTCCTGCCGATCGGCGGCGTGAAGGAGAAGGTGCTCGCCGCCCGCGCGGCCAAGCTGAACACCGTCATCCTCCCCAAGCTCAACGAACGCGACCTCATCGACGTCCCCGAGCCGATCAAACGCGACATGACCTTCCACTTCGTGGAGCACGTCGAAGACGTGCTGAAGATCGCCCTCCTCGAGCACAACGCCGCCGAACAGAAAACCACCGACCGCGCCGGCCGCGAGTCGCACCCCCTCCCCGAACCGGAGCCCGCCACACACGACCACGTACCGGTAGGACAGGCGTGAACGCAAAAGAGCGGCGACGAAAGTCGCCGCTCTTAGTTTCGGATGGAAAGTCCGAGAAGTTGCGTCTCGCTTCAGCTCACGATGCACCACGCGTCCCAGTTGTGGTTCGCGATGTAGCGGTAGGGGATCGTTCCGTAACCAGGCCCGAATACCGACTGGGCCCCCCAATAACCATTCCAGCTGTTACGGACGATGAAGTAACCACCGCCGGCGTATTCTGTGTTCTCCTCGTAGCCGACGAGTGCGACCGCGTGGCCGATCTGTTGCGGAACCTCGCCCGGAATCGGCACGGTGATGTTTCCGTACTTGCGCACGATCGCGCTGTTGAACCAACTGTTGTAAACAGGAATGCCGATTCCGACGATGCGTTTCTGATCGATTGCCTGCTTGATTGCCGGAACGGAACGTGGAGGAAGCTGTACGACCTGTTTACAGCGGTACCCGAGCCCCTCCGGCGCGGCGAGTGCGGACGCGGGACCTTGTGATACGTTTCCGACAATCTGGCGTGGGTAATACGGCCAGGTCGTCTCGCGACATGAGCCGTCCTGAACGAGCAATGGATACATAGCGACGAGGTTCTGTGCGCCGCCTTTTTTCGTCAGCATATTCCAGAACGCGAACTGCTCCGACAAATCCATTCCTTGCGCGCCGCCAAACCGGCCAAGGTAGTACTCGAGAGCCGACATGGCCGTGAACGCGACGCATGTTCCGCGCTCGCCTTGATCGCGGATCGGAGGCATGAATGCATCGATCAGATTCACTGCCGGAAGGGCGGCGGTCGAGCCCCCGCTGACGGTAAGAGAAATGCCCGCCGGCTCGGCACCGAGTGCAGCGCCGGCGAGCTGCATGTCGTCCTGGGGCGGGGGCGTCGACAGGTCGAGCTCACAGCCAAGCGCGTAGTCGAGCTCTTCGTAGCGATCCCAGTCCGACATCTCGTCGGCCGCCGCAGGCGTTTCCAACATTGACGTTTCGATGTCCTTCACGAGCCGAGGCCGGGCGCCGAGGTCTTGGATCAATGTCGTGTGGAGTTTCGAGTCAATCCGCGAAATTGCGACGAGCTCCTCGACTGACGAGATCGAATACTGCGACCGCAGCGTGCCCAGGAACGCGCCATCGCTTTCGTGGACCGCGTCGGATCGCGCAAGCACATCCGCCATCTCTACGTCCCGCATTGCCGGGACCCACGCCCCCCTCGTGGCGGCCGCAGCGAGAGTGGTACGTTCTTTGGCGGCGTAAACCTGACTGAATCGAGTGAGTTTCTGTTTCGGGTCAATCATCTTTCGACTCTCCCTTGTAGAACGTCTCTCCGTCTACAGGGGCGTCGTGACCCGTGGTGTACGAATACGCCGGGATGGCGGGGTGAAGGATGTCCTCTAAATCACTTGCATCGATGACGGAGGCCGCCCGCGAACAGAGCTCGTCGAGCTGACGAGGCTCGATCTCCAGCAGTCGCGCGATCTGATCGCGGTGATGCGTGGAAAGATCGACAAACTGCTCCGCCGTCCGAACGGAGAGTTCCTCGCGCAGCTTCGACGCGTACTCCCGCGGAAACTCCGAAACAGCATCGAGCGGGTAACCGTGAGGCATTGTCACCAACCTATGCTAGTCCCATTGCGAGTCATGCGCCACGGAACACGGCCCCTGCCGTAGGGTTCCTGCTCATGAGAGGGCCCCAATCTGTTAATTTCGCGGGACGGCTCGAATACTGAGTGGAACTTACACCGCCGAAATGATCTTCTGCGCTTTCGGCAGCAGCGCCGCGCCGATCGCCACTTTCACGATATCCGCAAGAATGAACGGCGCTACGCCGGCGGTGAACGCCGTCGCCGGGTCGGTGAGGATGGCGAGCCAGGACCAGCCGCCGAGGTAGATCACGCCGAGGGCGAGGAGCATGCCGGTGACGGCGCGGACGATCGAGGAGCCCCAGCCGCGCTCGGAGATGAAGCCGGCCACCCAGGCCGCGAAGGGATACGAGAAGAGGTAACCTGCCGTGGGGGCGACGAGCCAGGCCGGGCCGCCGTGGCCCTGGGCGAAGACCGGGAGGCCGCTGAAGCCTTCGAGCAGGTAGAGCGCGGCGGCGGCGGCTCCGCGGGTCGAGCCGAGGGCCACGCCGATGAAGATCACGGCCAGCGGCTGGAGCGTCATCGGGACCGGAGTGAAGGGAAGCGGGATCGCCACCTGCGCCGCAATTGCGATCAGCGCGCTCGCGGCTACGACGAGCAGCATGTTGGCGGCGGCGCGTCCGCGTACCAGACGGTCGATCACGACGGAGGGGATGGTCATGGCTTTGTCACTCATTGGAGGCGAAGCATAACCAATCGACGGTAGGCGCGGATAGTGCGAGGATCACAGGAGGAGCCGATGACATGAGGAGAATCATGAGCCGGGGAGGCGTTCTGTTGTGCGCGGTGCTGGCGCTGGCCTGCGGCGATCCGGAGCCGCTCACCGAGGAACGGGCGCAGGGGATGGTGAAGACGTGGGCGCCGAAGCGGGAGCCGGTCTACGCCGAGGTGCCCCAGAAAGTGTGGTGGACGCCGAAGTCGCCGAAGGACGACTACGACGAGCTGGCGGTCCGCACGCTGCGCAATCTCGAGCGCGCGGGGCTGGTCACTGTGACCGAGACCGTCACCGCCGACTCGGCGACGTACATGGCGAAGGTGACCAAGAAAGGGTTCCCGATCCTCGGTACCGCCCCCAGCTATCGCGGTCCGGTCTACCGGGCCACCATCTGCGATAAGCGGTACGACGGCCTGCGCAACTTCGTCCGCCATCCGTCACAGCCGACCGTCGGGCACGGGGAGCTGGTCTGGCACTACGACAACCCGACCTGGCTCTATCCGTTGTTCGAGACCAAGATCGACAAGCCGCTCGACAAGCCATTCGTCTCCCACGTCTCGTTCTGGTACGAGAAGCACCAGTGGCGGCTCGCGGTGAACGTGAGGAAAACCTCCGCGCAGCCGGCGGGGTGATGGCGATTGTCCTCGAAAGGCGACAACGTTGCCATGAAGCGTGGCCTCGTCGCCACGGAGCGTGGTCTCGTCGCCAAGGATCGTGGCCTCATCGCCACGAAGCGTGGCCTCATCGCCACGGAACGTGGCCTCATCGCCACGGAACGTGGCCTCATCGCCACGGAGCGTGGCCTCATCGCCATGGAGCGTGGCCTCGTCGCCACGAAGCGTGGCCTCATCGCCACGAAGCGTAGCCTCGTCGCCACGGAACGTGGCCTCATCGCCACGAAGCGTGGCCTCATCGCCACGGAGCGTGGCCTCATCGCCACGAAGCGTGGCCTCGTCGCCACGAAGCGTGGCCTCATCGCCACGGAACGTAGCCTCGTCCCCACGGATCGCGGCTTCGTCGCCACGGAGCGCAAAAAGAAAGCTCTGACCCCAAGCTCAAGCTCTCCCAGTCGGGCCACGCGGCGATAAACGGCTGGCTTCACCGCTTCATCCAACGAATTCCCTCTGTCCCCGCGATGATGGCTTCGGTGGCTTCGGTGGGGAAGAAGCCGGTCTCGACGACGCCGGCCTGCTCCCGGATGCGGGCGACGAGGTCGGCGATGTCGGTGTCCTGCGGGACGGTGACGTCGAGGATCATGTGACGCTCGTCGGTGATGCGGGGGGAGCCGTCGTGGGTGCGGATGACGGGGGCGAGGCCCATTTCCGTAAACCGCTGTTCGAGGACTTCGCGGGCGAAGGGGGTGACTTCGACGGGGAGGACCCCGGCGCCGAGCTTTTCGACGACTTTCGACTCGTCGGCGATGACGATGAAGCGTTTGGCCTGCTGTTCGACGATCTTTTCGCGCAGGAGCGCGCCGCCGCGGCCTTTGATGAGGCGGAGCCGCGCGTCGATCTCGTCGGCGCCATCGACGGCGAGGTCGAGGGGGGCGATGGCGTGGAGGGGGAAGAGGGGGATGCCTTCTTCCCGCGCCTGGAGCTCGGTTTTCTCGGAGGTGCAGGTGCAGCGGATGTCGCTCAGCTCGCCCATGCGGAGCGCGTGGCCGAGGAGGCGGACGAACTCGGATGCGGTGGAGCCGGTGCCGAGGCCGAGGGCCATGCCGGAGCGGACTTCCTGCAACGCCGCGCGCGCGGCTTCAGTCTTCAACGTGCTCAATTAATATCCTCCGGCTGCGCCGCCGCGCCGCGGGTCGGCGACGGCGGTGAGGCGGCCATTCTCGAACAGTATCGCGTGGACGTCACCGATCGCGTCGCGCGCGGAGACGCCGTGGCCCATGGCGTTGAGCGCGTCGATGGTGGCCTGCGGCGCGCGGCCGCGCTCGTAGGCGATCTCTTCGGGGACTGCCTGATGGTGATAGCGCGGCGCGCTCACGGCGTCGCCGAGCGACTTGCCGTAGACGACGACGTTGAGGAACACCTGCACGATCGTCGTCGCGATGGCCGGGCCGCCGCGCGAGCCGATTGCGAGGAACGGCTTGCCGTCGCGGAGGACGATCACCGGCGACAGCGGCGACGCCGCGCGTTTCAGCGGATCGAGCACGTTCACGCCGCCGGTGAAGTCGGCCATGGCATTGTTGAGGAAGAAGCCGAGCGACGGGACGGCGAAGCCGCTGCCGAAGTGGTCGCCGAGGCTGGTGGTGAGGGAGGCGACGTTTCCCTTCGCGTCGGCGATGGTGAAGTGCGTGGTGTGCTCGCGCTCCGGTACGAGTTCGCGCGGCTCGGTGAGCGTCGAGGTCGCGGTGACGCGTTTCGCGTCGATGCTCGCCCGCCACTGCTCGGCGCGTTTCTGCGACAGGAGGTCGCGATAGGGGATGCGCGCGCCGAGAGGATCGCCGATGTAGCGGTTGCGGTCGATGGAGGCGCGGCGGGTGGCCTCCATGAGGTAGTGCAGCGACTGGACGGTCTGGAAACCCATCGCGCCGAGGTCGTCCTTTGCGAGGATGTTGAGCGTCTCGCCGATGATGATCCCGCCGCCGGACGGAGGGGCGACGGTGTAGATCTCGTACGCGCCGTAGCGGAGCTTGATGGGAGCGCGCCACAGCGGCTCGTAGTCGCGCAGGTCGCGGAAGCCGAGGACGCCGCCGGCGGCTTGGATTCCTTCGACCAGACGCTTCGCGATCTCGCCTTTGTAAAAGTCGCGGGCGCCTTCGTCGGCGAGCCGTTGCAGCGTTGCCGCGAGCTCCGGAGCGGGGAGGCTCTTCGGGATGTCGAGGTTGCGCTCGCGCTTGACCGCGTCGATGTCGGCCGCGATCTCCGCGTCTTCGCGCACACCGGCGCGTGCGAGCGCGATGGCCGGCGCGAGCAGCTCGGCCCAGTCGCGCGTCCCGAATTTGCGATGCATCGCGTCGAGACCGGCCACGGTGCCGGGGACGCCGGCGGCGCGCGCGCCATTGCGGGCGATCAGCGGGTCTTTCGCGTACTGAGCGCGGGTCGCCGCGCCGGGCGCGGTCTCGCGGAAGTCGAGCGTCCAGACCCCGCGCGACGCAGCGTCGTAGTAGACGAGAAAACCGCCGCCGCCGAGGTTCCCCGCTTGCGGATGCACGACGGCAAGCGCCATGGCTACGGCCACTGCGGCATCGGCGGCGGTCCCGCCTTTTTGAAGTACCGCGAGACCGGCTTTGGTTGCGAGAGGATGGGCGGTGGAGAGGGCGGCGGATTTGGCTGTGATTTGCGCCTGGGCGGCAAAAGGCAGAAGGCAGAAGGCAGAAGGCAGAAGGAAGAGAAGAACGAAGAGCTGCCGCGTTCGTTTTACTTCTGCCTTCTGCCTTCTGCCTTCTGCCTTCTCTGGAGCCTTCATTTCCGGGAGCGCCGAGGGGTGCGGTTGCGGTCGTAGATGATCTTCAGCCCCTTCAGCGTCAGCTCCGGGTCGACGTCGTCGATGTGGTCGCTGTCTTCGGCGAAGAGCGTAGCCAGGCCGCCGGTGGCGACGACGCGCTTGAGGTCGGGCACTTCGCGTTTGATGCGCGCGAGGATGCCGTCGACCAGGCCGAGGTAGCCGAAGTAGATGCCGGACTGCATGTTCACGACGGTGTTCGTGCCGATGACGCGGTCGGGGCGGCGGATGTCGACGCGCGGGAGGCGCGCCGCACGCGCGAACAGCGCCTCGGCGGAGATGTTCAGGCCCGGCGCGATGACGCCGCCGATGAACTCCGCGTTCGCGGTCACGACGTCGAACGTGGTGGCGGTGCCGAAGTCGACGATCACCGTGGGGCCGCCGTAGGTTTCGTGGGCGGCGGCGCAGTTCACGATGCGGTCGGCGCCGACTTCCAGCGGATTGTCGACGTGGATGGCGATGCCGGTCTTCACTCCCGGCTCGACGAACAGCGGCTCGATCCCGAAGTACTTCCGGATCATGAAGGTCATCGCGCTGTTGAGCGGCGGGACGACGGAGGCGACGATTGCCCCTTCGAGGTTCGGATGGAGCGCATCGCCGACGAGCTGGCGCGCCAGGATCCCGTATTCATCGGCCGTCCGCTCGCGAGCCGTCGCGAGCCGCCACGAATTCACCAGCTCTTCGCCGCGATAGATGCCGAGGACGATGTTGGTATTGCCGAGATCGACGACCAGAAGGTTGGAGGACATCGTTCGCGAGCAGGGTAGCGGGTCGCCGGGATGGTTGCTAGTTGCTGGTTGCTGGTTGGGTGGGAGTTAACGTTTCCCGCCCTGTCATCCTGAGCCGCAGGCTTTATCCCACGAGCAGTAAGCATTGCGGCGAAGGACCCGGGCGGGTGGAGGTGGGATGCGCGTGCATCGCTCCCCCTCCCCCCGGGTCCTTCGCCGCCATGCTTTTGGCATGTGGAACCTTCTGGGGGCTCAGGATGACAGGGAGCTCACGCCAGAAACAAATCCCCCGCTGAGACCCGCAGCTCCCCTTCGGGCGTCTCCAGCACCGCCCGCCCGTGCTCGTCGATCTGCAGCCATGTGCCGCTGATCGTGCGTTCGGCGATCACGCAGTGGATGCGGTCGCCCGGGTTGTGGACGGAGAGCTTCCGCCAGTCCGCGAGCACCTGCTCGCGCTCGAACGGCTGCGCGAAGCCGGCGTCGATGTGCTCGATGAACGTGCGGGTGGCGGCTTCGATGTCCGGCAGGCCGCGCTGGGCGACCTCGCTGATGGCGACGGCGTTGGGGCGGGCGTCGTCCTCGACCGGCTCGACGTTGATGCCGGTGCCGATGAGGAGGAAGACGCGCTCGTCCTGCACGCGCGCTTCGATGAGGATGCCGGCGATCTTTTTCCCGCCGACCAGGATGTCGTTGGGCCACTTGATCCGCGCGGCGACGCCGTATTCGGCGATGAGGTAGGCGGCGATGATGTTGGCCATGGCCAGCGGCAGCAGCGGCAGCTCGCGCAGCGGGCGGCTGATGAGGGTGGTGGCGTAGATGCCTTTGCCCGCCGGGGAGGACCAGCTCCGGTCGTTGCGCCCGCGGCCGGCGAACTGCTCGCCGGCGATGATCATGGCCTGCGGCAGCGAGAGCTCGTTCTCGATGCACTCCGTCACGATGCGCCGTGCGATGAGGTTCGTCGAGGCCACGCGGGGAATCACCGCGAGCGACTCGATCACACGGAGGCGCGAAACGATCCGGGTATCGATCATTGATTCTGCTGCAACTTCCCGAGCCTTGCCCGCAGTTCGGTCTGTCGTGCGCGGGCTCCCTCGACGATCGCCGCCGGGGCGTTGCGCGTGAACTGCTCGTTGGCGAGTTTTCCTTCGATCGACGCCAGCTCTCCCTCCGTCTTCTCGATGTCGCGGCGGACGCGGTCGAGCTGTTCCTGGGAGACCTGCTTCTCCGGGAACTCGATGGCGAGGTGGAAGCCCTCGACGACGTCGTGGTGCGTTCCGGCCGGCGGCTCCCCTTCCACCACCACCCGGTCGAGGCGGGCCAGCTCGAGGAGTAGATAGTCGTAGTCGCGGAAGAAGTTCGAGTCGCGCTCGTCGTTGCCGCGGATGTAGAGCGTGAAGCGGTCCTTTGGCGTAAAGCCGCGCTCCGCGCGGACGTTGCGGATCATGGTGATGATGGCCTGGGCGGCGGTAGCCAGGCGCTCGGCGGCGCCGTCCTCGAGGTCCTCTTCGAAGATCGGATACGGCGCGACCATGATCGACGGCTCCACGCCTCCCAGCTTCAGCCAGATCTCCTCGGTGACGAACGGCATGAACGGATGGAGAAGGCGCAGCGAGCGGTCGAGCACTTCGAGCAGCACGCGTTTGGCGAGACGGCGGTCGTCTTCGGTGCCGTGCTTGCCGAGCAGCACCGGCTTCGCCATCTCGATGTACCAGTCACAGAACTCGTGCCAGAAGAATTGATAGAGCGTGCTCGACGCCTCGTCGAAGCGGAAGACGGAGAGCTGCCTGTTGACTTCGCGCGTGACGGCGTTGAGGCGGGAGAGGATCCAGCGCTCGACGGTGCGGAGGTTGTCCTTCTCGATCGGCCCGGCGTTTCGCAGCTCGGTGTCGATGTGCATCATCGCGAAGCGCGACGCGTTCCAGATCTTGTTCACGAACGCGGAGTAGCCCTGGATGCGCGACTTGCCGAGCGGGATGTCGCGGCCCGACGCGCTGACGGCGAGGGTGAAGCGGAGCGCGTCGGCGCCGACCTCGTTCACCACGTCGAGCGGGTCGATCACGTTCCCTTTCGTCTTCGACATCTTCTGCCCGTGCTCGTCGCGCACGAGGCCGTTGAGGAAGACCTGTGAGAACGGCACTTTGCCGGTGAAGCGCAGGCCGAGCATGATCATCCGCGCCACCCAGAAGAAGAGGATGTCGAAGCCGGTGATGAGCGTGTCGGTCGGATAGAAGACCTGGTAGTCGGGCGCTTCTTCGTCCGAGCCAGCCCCCTGCCAACCTAACGTCGAGAAGGGCCAGAGGCCGGACGAGAACCACGTATCGAGAACGTCCGTCTCCTGCGTCGTCGCCGCACCGCACTCGGGGCACGTCGTGAGGTCGTCCATCGACACGGCGGTATGGCCGTTCGTGCAGTGGAACGCCGGGATGCGATGGCCCCACCAGAGCTGGCGGGAGATCGTCCAGTCGTGGATGTTCTCCATCCAGTTGAAATAGGTCGCTTCCCAGCTCTGCGGGGTGATGGTGATGGAGCCGTTGCGCACCGCCTCGATGGCCGGTTTGGCCAGCGGCTCGATCTTCACGAACCACTGCTGCGACACCATCGGCTCGATGTCCGTCCGGCACTTTTCGTGGATGCCGACGTTGTGGAGGTGCTCTTCGACCTTCACCAGGGCGCCCTGTTCCTGCAGCAGCTCGATGACTTTCTTGCGCGCCTCGAAGCGATCGAGGCCGGCGAACTCCGGTCCCGCGGCGTCGGTCATGCGGCCGTCTTCGCCGATGACGCGGAGCTGCGGGAGGTTGTTGCGCTTGCCCGATTCGTAGTCGTTCTTGTCGTGCGCGGGAGTGATCTTCACCACGCCGGTGCCGAACTCCGGATCGACGAGGATCGGGTCGGCGACGATGGGGATGACGCGGTTGGCGATCGGGAGGAGGGCGTTCTTTCCGATGAGGTCGCGGTAACGCTCGTCGTCCGGATGCACGGCCACGCCGGTGTCGCCGAGCATCGTCTCCGGACGGGTCGTGGCGATGGTGAGACGGCGGTCTGTTCCGGTGCTCTCGACCGCCTCCGGCGCAAGCGGATAATCAATGTGGTAGAGCTTTCCGTTGCGCTCGGTGAACTCGACCTCCACGTCGGAGATTGCGGTCTGGCAGCGCGGGCACCAGTTGACCATGGCGATGCCGCGGTAGATGAGACCGTCCTCGTACAGCTTCACGAAGACGTAGCGCACAGCGCGCGACAGCCCTTCGTCGAGCGTGAAGCGGGAGCGGCTCCAGTCGGCCGACGCGCCGAGGCGGGTGAGCTGGTCCTTGATCTCCGTGGAGTGCTGCTCCTTCCACTCCCAGATCTTCTCCACGAACTTGTCGCGGCCGAGGTCGAAGCGGGAGATGCCTTCGGCGGCGAGCTTCCGCTCCACCACGAGCTGCGTGGCGATGCCGGCGTGATCGGTGCCGGGCAGCCAGAGCGTGTTGAAGCCCGACATCCGCTTCCAGCGGACGATGATGTCCTGCAGCGTGTTCACGAGCGCGTGCCCGATGTGCAGGCGGCCGGTGACGTTCGGCGGCGGGATGACGATGGAGAACTTCGGACGCTCTTTGTCGACGACCGGCGTGAAGTACCCGCCCTCTTCCCAGAAGGCGTAAATCCGCTGCTCGAATTCGGTAGGTTCGTAACGCTTGGCTAGTTCTTCTTTCATGAGTGGAGTGGCGGATTATAGATTTGTTGTTACCAGCATCTCTTTCCGCTTCGCGGGGTTACAAAAAGGTAACGGTGGCGGCCCGAGGCGGGTTGCGGCCAGATCCCGTGCCGGGTGACCGAAACCTTTTCGCCGGCCGGTCGTCTGACTCTATGAAAGCGACGAAGCAGCAAAGCGGACGAAGAAAGCAAACACTCCTACCTCCTGTTGATAACGACATCGCCGGCCGCGTGGGCCGGCGATGTTGTTTTTGGGCGTTTCTCGCAGACGTTCACATGGTCCCCATCGGGCCATACACACTAAGATGCCCCCATGAAGATCGTCGTCGCGGGCGGATCGGGGTTTCTCGGCGAACCGCTGGTGCGCCGGCTGGTGGCGCGGGGCGACGACGTCGCGGTCCTCACGCGCAATCCATCTCGCGTCCGTGCCGGACGCGCGCTGCAGTGGGACGGCCGGACGCAGGGTGCCTGGTCCGAACAGGCCGCCGCCGCGGATGCAGTCGTCAACCTCGCCGGCGAGAATGTCGGCGAAGGGCGCTGGACGGATGCGCGGAAGCGGCAACTGCTCGACAGCCGGCTGCACGCCACGCATGCCATCGTCGAAGCGCTGCGCCGCGATCCGTCGCGGCGGCGCACTCTGGTCAACGCCTCGGCGACCGGCTTCTACGGAGATCGCGGAGACGAGACGCTCGACGAGAGCGGCTCGCGCGGCGGCGGCTTTCTCGCCGCCGTCGTCGATCGATGGGAAGCGGCAGCGCGGGAGGCGGAGCCGCTCGCGCGCCTGGTCATCCTTCGCTTCGGGGTCGTGCTCGCCGAGGAAGGGGGCGCGCTGGCGAAGATGCTGCTGCCGTTCAAGCTCGGCGCCGGCGGTCCGATCGGCAGCGGCGAGCAGTGGATGTCGTGGATCGGGCGCGACGATGCCATCCGGATGGTCGAGTGGGCGGTCGACCACGGCACTGTGCGCGGTGTCTACAACGCCACGGCCCCCGAGCCGGTGCGCAATCGCGACTTCACGAAAGCCCTCGGGCGCGCGCTGCACCGGCCGGCCTTCCTGCCCGTTCCGGCATTCGCGCTGAGGCTGGCGTTCGGCCAGATGGCCGACGAGGCGCTGCTGGGGAGCCAGAAGGTCCTGCCGCGGCGCGCCGAGGCCGAAGGGTTTACGTTCGAGGCGCGGGAGATCGCCTCCGGGCTGGCGAAGGCGCTCGGGAGGTGAGGAGCCGGCCGCAACAGGCGATCCGATTCAACAAACCGGGCGCCCCTCTCCAAGAACCCGAACGCCGGAGCTTTCCTTGAGTTCCGCTTCATGCTATAAGTCCCCTGCTTTCCGCGACTTGCCCAAATCCGAGGTTTGGGCGTGATCGTGCAATTGGTCCGCGACCGGTGGCCCGGCCGCCAATATCAAAGGAGGATTTGATGAAGTTTTCTCGCTTTCTCGCAGTGCTTGCGATGATGATCCTCGCAAGCGTCAGCGTGTTCGCGCAGAGCTCCGTTACTGGTGTTCTGACGGGCACGGTGACGAGCGACGGCGCTCCCCTTCCGGGGGCGACGGTTACCGCCACTTCGCCGCAGCTTCAGGGTAGCCGTACCTCTACCTCTGACGCCAACGGCAACTACAACATCGCCGCTCTCCCCCCTGGCGAATACACGGTGCGTGTCGAGCTGCAGGGTCTGCAGACCGTCACCCGCACCACGCGCGTCACCCTTTCGGGTACCGCGCGCGTCGACGCCGACCTCAAGGTGTCGGCGGTGACCGAGTCGATCACCGTTACGGCCAGCGCACCGGCCGTCATGGAGACGACGGAGGTCCAGACGAACTACCAGAAAGAGCAGATCGACAACCTGCCGGTTGGCCGCACGGTCACGGCGATTGCCCTTCTCTCGCCTGGTGTCACTGCGAACGGTCCGCGTGCGGCCGTCCAGATCTCCGGTTCGTTCGCGAACGACAACCTGATCGTTGTCAACGGCGCGAACGTCCAGGAAAACCTCCGCGGTCAGGCGCGTCCGCTCTTCATTGAGGACGCGATCCAGGAGACCACGGTCATCACGGGCGCCGTTTCGGCCGAGTTCGGCCGTTTCACCGGTGGCGTCATCAGCTCGATCACCAAGTCCGGTGGTAACGAGTTCTCCGGTTCGCTCCGCGACTCGCTCACCAAGCCGGCGTGGACCGCCAGCTCGGAAGCGGGCGAGGACACCGACACGGGCGACCTGTCGCACACCTATGAAGGCACCCTCGGCGGCCGCATCATCCGCGACCGTCTGTGGTTCTTCGGCGCCGGCCGTCTCTCCGAGATCGCCGGTAACTCGGGCAACTTCATTCTGACCGGAGAGAGCATCCCGAGCGTCACCGAGAACACCCGCTACGAGGTCAAGCTCACCGGCCAGGTGACGCCGAACCACTCGTTGATGGTGAACTACCTCGACAACCCGCTCACCGCGACGAACAACAACCAGCTCGGCATGTACGAGGCGTCCGGCCTCGACCCTGAGATCGAGCAGGAAGAAGACTTCAAGGCCGCCCGCTACAGCGGCATCTTCACGAACAACCTCCTCGGCGAAGTCAACTACTCGGAGCGCACCTTCGTGTTCGTCGGCTTCGGCGGCACCAACCGCGACATCTACGCCGGCACCCCGCTTGTGCAGTTTGCCGGTGGCCGCGGCGTCGCCAACGCGCCGTACTTCTGCGGCGTCTGCGACGACGAGCACCGCGACAACGAGCTCCTCACTGCCAAACTGACGTACTTCCTCGGCACGAAGTCGCTCGGCACCCACAACATCGTCGGCGGTTACGAAGACTTCAACGAGTTCCGCCTGTCGAACAACTACCAGTCCCCGACCAACCTGACGGTCTGGATCTACGGCCAGCAGGCGCGCCTCGTCGGCGGCCAGCACATCTACACCTTCAGCGCCGGCGACACCGTGGAGTACTACCCGGTCCAGATCCCGTCGATCGGTTCGGACCTGACCACCCGCTCGCTGTTCTTCAACGACAAGTGGGACCTGAACTCGAACTTCTCGTTCAACCTCGGCGGTCGTTATGACCAGACCGAAGCGGTCGACCAGCAGGGCAACGCCACTGCTGACGACAGCCAGTTCAGCCCGCGCCTCGGCGCCACCTACGACATCCTCGGCAACGGCCGCTTCAAGGTGAACGCCAGCTACGCCAAGTACGTTGGCCGTCTCGCGGAAACCGTCCAGGGCGCCGGCTCTGCCGCCGGTTCGCCGTGGGGCATCTACTACTACTACACCGACTCCACGCCGATCACCGGCACGGCGTCGGAAGTCATCCGTGGCGTCATCGACTGGTTCAACGCGAACGGCGGTACCGACTTCGCGAACTGGCAGGGTGACGAGCCTCCTTCGCTGCACATCGGCGGCGTCTCGACGAAGCTGGCCGGCAAGCTCAAGTCGCCTGGTGTCGACGAGTGGACCCTCGGCGGCGGCGTGCAGCTCACGCCGAACGCTTATGTCCGCGCCGACTACATCAACCGCGAGTGGAACAACTACTACGGCGCGATCACCAACCAGTCGACCGGTGCGGTCATCGAGCCGATCACCGGAGCGCCGTCGGATCTGACGCTCATCACCAACACCGACCTGCTCACGCGCGAGTACCGCGCCGTGCAGCTGAGCGCGAACTCGCGCTTCTTCAATCGCCTCAGCATCGGCGGCAACTACACCTGGTCCGAGCTCACCGGCAACGCCGAGGGCGAGGGCACCGCGGGTGGTCCGCAGGCTGACGGCGGCTGGATTCTCCAGTACCCCGAATTCCAGGGCTTCGCGCAGAACCGGCCTCACGGCTTCCTCTCGGGCGACCAGACCCACAAGCTCCGCGTGTGGGCTGGCATGGACTTCCCGCTCGGACCGGCCGGCGTTCTGAACGTCAGCCTGCTCCAGCGCTTCGACTCGGGCACCCCGTTCAACGTTGCATTCGCGGCCGTTTCGCAGGCCGACCCGAACGCGACGAACGTGGTCAACCCGGGCGAGAACCCGACCCCGGGCCGTTTCGGCTACTGGTCGCGCCCGACGACGGTCTCGTACTTCGT
Organism: Thermoanaerobaculia bacterium; assembly: GCA_035629865.1. GTDB lineage: Bacteria > Acidobacteriota > Thermoanaerobaculia > Gp7-AA8 > Gp7-AA8 > QHVT01. The sequence continues at coordinate 19,658 of DASPHC010000092.1, forward strand.
CGAAGAGCGTGGCTCGCGCCGTTGGGACGACATCACCGCCACCGATCTCGCGGTCAACTACCGCCTGCCGATCTCGGTCGTGCAGCTCTTCGTCGAGGGTGAGCTCATCAATGCCTTCAACGAGCAGGGCCAGATCGCTGGTGTGACCACGGTTTCCCGTACCGGCACTGTGTTCAACCCGTTCACCACGACGCCGGTCGCAGGTACGCATTACAACCTTGCGGCAAACTTCGGCGCGGCCCGTAACGCTGCTGACTACCAGCTGGCGCGTACGTACCGTGTTTCGCTCGGCGTTCGCTTCTAATTCCACGCTTCACACGCTGTACGGAAACGCCCCGGCTTCGGCCGGGGCGTTTCTCTTTTGTTGGAACCTCATGGCGCGACTCAAGGTCATTCTTCTTGCTCTTCCTCTTCTCTTCGGCTGTTCCGGCGCCGAACGGCCGGCGGTGGAGCCCGGCGGCCCGGTCATCCTCATCTCGATCGACACTCTCCGCGCCGATCGCCTGCCGGCGTACGGTTATGCCGATGTCGAGACGCCCGCAATCGATGCCCTCCGCCGCGACGCCATCCTCTATCGCAATGCCTGGTCGCACTGCCCGATGACGCTGCCGTCGCACGTGTCGGTACTGACCGGCCTGCTGCCGACGGAGCACGGGGTGCGCAACAACCTCGGGTACGTTTTCGACGGGTCGAAGCACGTCTCCCTGCCGAAGCTGCTGAAGGGCTCCGGATACGCGACCGGCGGCGCGATCTCGTCGTACGTGTTGCGTGCGGACACCGGCATCGGGAAGGAGTTCGACTCCTACGACGACGCCATCGCCGCGCGCGCGAATGCTTCGATCGGCCAGCTCGAGCGCGAGGGAGGGGAAACCGTTGCCATGGCCGAGCAGTGGATCGGCGCGCACGCGCAGGAGCCGTTCTTCTACTTCCTGCACCTGTTCGAGCCGCACGCTCCTTACGCGCCGCCGGAGCCTTTCCGCACGCGCTACGCCGGCAACCCGTACGACGGCGAGATCGCCGCCGCGGACGCGATCGTGGGCCGCTTCCTCGACTCACTGAAGCGGAGCGGAATTTACGACCGCGCGACCATCGTGCTTCTATCCGACCACGGCGAAGGCCTGGGCGACCATGGAGAGGGCGAGCACGGCGTTTTCCTCTACCGCGAGGCCCTCCATGTGCCGCTGATCGTCAAGCTGCCGCGGTCGGAGCGCGGCGGAGACACGGTCGAGGGGAACGTCCAATTGATCGACGTCTATCCGACCGTCGCGTCGCTGGCGGGCGCCGAAATCCCGGCGGGCGTGCGGGGGCGGTCTCTCCTCGCGGAGGCCGATCCGGCGCGCGGCGTCTACAGCGAAACGCTGCTGCCGCGCCTGCACTTCGGCTGGAGCGACCTGCAGTCCCTCGTCAGCGGAAACCATCACTTCATCCAGGCCCCGCGCCCCGAGTTGTACGACCTGCAGAGCGATCCTCGCGAGACGAAGAACGTCCTCTCGGACAACCGGCGGCAGTACGCCGCCATGCGCCAGGAGCTGGAACGTTTCGCCTCTGCCGCGCAGGCTCCGGCCGCCGTGAGCAAGGAAGAGGCGGAGAAGCTGGCCGCGCTCGGCTATATCGGCTCGATGCGCGATGAGACCGGCGATCTTCCCGATCCGAAGGATCACATCGGCGAGATGGAGCAGTTGCGGGTGGCAGCCCGTGCCGAGCAGGAGGGTCGTCCGGGCGAGGCCATGAAGATCTACCGGACCATCCTCGACGCCAACCCCCGCTTCACCGACGCGTGGATCCGCCTGGCGAGCCTCCACGAGCACGCCGGCGAGCCGGAGCAGGCGGAGCAGGCGTACAAGCAGGCCATTCAATCCGCCCCGTCACTCGCCGCGGGACTGGCGCTGTCTGTCGGCGAGCTGCAACTGCGCATGCGTAAGCTCGACGACTCGGCCGCGCACGCGCGCCTGGCGGCGACCAAGCCTACCGCCGCCGCCGGCGCGCACATGCTACTCGCCCGTATCGCGCTGGCGAAGGGGAACATCGCGGAGCTGGAGACTGAGGCACGCCTCGCTTCCGTCGACGCCACCCGGCGGCGTGAGGCGGCGGTGATCGTCGCACAGGGCTACGTCGCCCAGGGACGGCTCGACGAAGCGCTGCGTCTCCTCGAAGGGGTGCGCAGCCAGCCGGGGGGAGGTCCGGTTATCGATCTCGAGGCCACGCGCGCGGACGCGCTGGCGCGAATGAACCGGCCGGCCGACGCGGAGGCGGCGTTCCGCGCGGAACTGGAGCGCTTCCCCTCGAACCGCGAGGCCTACACGAAGCTGGCGATCCTGCAGGTCACCCTCGATCGTGCCGGAGATGCGGAGCAGACGCTCGACCGGATGTTCGCCGCGAACCGCTCCCGCTCGACGGCGCTGCTGGCGGTGGAAACGTGGCAGGTCGTGGAGAACGGTCCGGCGGCAGCCCGGTGGCGGCAAAGAGCGGCAGAGATCCGGTGAGGCTATGGGACCGATAGGACCGATGGGACTTGGGCGGCGGGTCCTATTGGTCCTATCGGTCCCATCGGTCCTATCGGTCCCATCGGTCCTATAAAACTCTCCCACCCGCGCTGAACTCCGCCTCCCGCCGAAGAGAGGACAGGCGGGTTGCCTGTCCCCACCTCGGCGGAGCGTCAGTTGCGGGAGGTCATCATGTGCCACTCCGGATGGTCGCGGATGTAGCTGGGGCGCTTGTCGCGCACCTGGTGCTGTGCCTCGTCGACCGTGGTGGCTGCTTCCAGCATGAGCTGGAACTTGGACACCATCGCTCGCTGGGAGGATTTGGGCAGATGGCGCAGGTCGTCGAGCAGGCGCTGCATGGCGCTTTCGTCGGCGTCGAGCTCCCACGGTGCGATCTCCCGTTCGAGCGACCCGCCGAAGAACTCCTGCTCGCTCACGCCATACGCGTTCAGCATCTTCCGGAGCTGGTCGAGCTTGAGCGAACCGATTCGCTGCCCGGTCTCGAAGGAGCTGATGGTTTTTTCGCCCACGCCGGACATCCGGGCGACATCTTTCTGGCTCAGGCCGCGGAGCCTGCGGATTTCACGAAGTTTGAGTACGAGATCCATGGCTTCCTCACTGTTTTCCACACGCAAAGCAAACGAAACTTCAGAATCGCCGCATCAGCCCGACCACTACACCCTGCACCGCGACGTCTCGGGCAGCAGCGTAGATTGGGCTCATCAGCGAGTTCGCCGGCTGCAGCCGCACGCGCTCGCCTTCGCGGTACAGACGCTTGAGCGTCACTTCCCCGTTCACGTTGGCGACGACCATCTCGCCGTTGTCGGCCTTCTCGCGGCGGGCGATGATCACCAGGTCGCCGTCGAGGATGCCGTCGTCGACCATCGAGTCGCCGCGCACCTTCAGCACGTAGTTCTCGCCGCGGGTGGTCAGATGCTCCGGAACCGCGATGGTCTCGTCAGAGACGTCCACCTCCAGCGGCCGGCCGGCGGCGATGTAGCCGAAGAGCGGCAGTTCCCGCGTGGCGGGACCGCTGTCCCGCTGCCGGCTGACCGGCTCGGAAGGCCGCTCCTGCGGCTGCTCCACCAACTCGACTCCGCGTTTCTGATTCGAGTCGCGGCGGATCAGCCCCTTTTTCTCCAGGAGCGACAGATGTTTGTAAACCGTACCGTAAGAGGAGAAGCCGAAGTGGTCACAGATCTCGCGATGCGTCGGCGCGACTCCCCGCTCCTTTTGAAAGTCGCGGATGAAGTTGAGGATGTCTCGCTGTCGTTCCGTTAGATATCTCATTACCGCCTCGCAACATTCAATATAGGCGGTAACAGGGCGTAAGTCAAGCGTAAGTTGGCGGGAAGAAAGCGTAAGAGATGGCGTAAGGCTTACGCCATCTCGCGACAAACAAAAAGAGCCGGTCCCCTGAAGGACCGGCTCCCGAAAGCCTGACGCCTGAAGTACGGCGCCTGTTAATCCAGCTTGATCGCCTTCTTGGTCTTGTCGCGGCGCGACTTTTCTTTGGCGTTGTATTCGTCCATGCAGTCGTCCTGGTCGACCATGGCGCAGCCGAGGTAGTCGCTGATCTCGACGACCGCGGCGCGGATGGCCTTGCCGGTCGGGGTGTTCTCATACTTGCTCAGCGCGCCGCCGAAGCCGCCGCGATACAGACCGACCGAGAGACCGCCGCTCGAGGCGCGGCCTTCGATGCTGCGGGAGAACTCGATCTCGCCCGTGGTGGTGTCGATCACGCGGAGGTCGACGGAGAGGTACGCGTCCTCCTTCTTGCCGCCGACGCTGATGCCGCGAAAGCTCACGCCGCCGCCGGTGCCGCGTGTGTTGGTCTCGAAGGACGTCACCGAGGCGACGACCAGGTACTGCGCGCCGGTGAGCTGGCCAATCTTCGCGCCGGTCGACTTCTTGATCCGGCCGGAATCCGCAAGATCCTGCTCGTCCAGCACTTTATCGAGCTTCGCGCGCTCGACGATCTTGAACTTGTTGGTCGCCGCCAGCTCGTTGGTGAGCATGTCGGTGAGGTCCCTGGCCACTTCGGCGTTCCACCACGAGACGCTCGTCTCGTTCTTGAACTCCGACACTCCGAGAACCGGCCTCGCCGCGAAGGCGCTGCCGGCAATGAACAGAACAACAGTGAAGACAAGAAATTTGGTTCGCATGTTTTTCCCTCGTGTCCCGATTTGGTGTTGCTCAATCTATGGCGTCCGCACCGGTCCGTCCGTGACCCAGCTCACATCGAATCAATGGCCGGTCGCATTTTCAGCGGCGTCGAGCAGAGCTTCGTCCCACATCTCGATGCGATTGCGCCCGCGATGCTTGGCAGTGTACAGGGCTCGGTCCGCCCGGTCGATCAGGGCGGTGGGGCTGAGGATATCGGCCGGGTCCGCCGACTCCATGCCGGCGATGCCGATCGAGGCCGTCACGACGACGGAGGTGTCGCCGCACGTCATCTCGGTGTTCTCCAGTCTCTGGCGGATGCGCTCGGCGACCACGGTCGTGTTGCCGACTTTCGTCTCCGGAAGGACGATGCAGAACTCCTCGCCGCCGTAGCGGCCGGGGATGTCGTAGACCCGGCAGCTCTCCCGAAGCAGCTTCCCGATCGCCTGCAGTACCTGGTCGCCGGCGGGGTGGCCCCAGGTGTCGTTGATCCGCTTGAAATGGTCGATGTCGAGCATCAGCAGCGACATCGGCGAGCCGTGGCGCTGTGCCCGATTCAGCTCGCTGTCGATCTTCTCGACCACGAACCAGCGGTTGTAGAGTCCCGTCAGGGCATCCCGCGAGGAAACCTCGGAGAGCAGCCGGTTCTTCACCGTGAGGTCGAGGTTCTCGCGCTGCATGCTCAGCATCCGATGCTCGAGCTCCTGGTAGCGGGCCTCGCTCTCCTCCGCCAGCCGGATGACCCCGAACAGCTCGAGGATCAGCTTCCGCTCCGGATCGGAGAATGGCGTGCCGTCGTCGGAGACGATGGACACGCGCGGCACGTCCAGCCGCACCGCGAACGTGTTCCTCGCCTGAGGGGAGCCGGCGTCGACGATCGAGAGAGGCTTCCGCAGAAGCTCGGACAGCGGCGCAAGAATCCGGGCCGCGGCGGACTCGAACATTTCCATCGTATTGTCCTGAGAGAGAGAAAGGAGTATAGCCACCGCGCCGCACGAGCGCCAACGAGCAATGTTGGAAGTTGCTGTCAGTTAAGCCCGCTGCTCGATCTTGAAACGGTTCACGCCGGCGCGAATCTCGTCCCCTGCATGGACCTTGGTGTTCCGGGCCGGCAGCGTGTTCAGGAACGTCCCGTTCCGGCTGCCGAGATCGCGGACACGGACCGTGCCGTCCTCTTCGCGGACGATCTCGAAGTGGCGCCGGGAGAGGAACTCGTCCGGCACGCGGACGTGGCCTTCGCGCCCGATGACCAGCCCCGTCTGGGGGATCTCGAACTCCTGCCCCGCCAGCGGCCCTTCGACGCAGATCAGCACTGTCCGCCCGGCGGCGGCCGGCTGCGTCGTGCGCATGGTGCGCATCTTCGCGGCCAGCTCCGACTCGTCGACTACGCTCTCTTTGTCGAGGGTCATCGGCTCCACGGGCTGTCCCTGCTCCGCGGTCGGCTCGATGCTCATCAGCGCCGATCCGGCGCGCAACAGGTGCACTCCGTCGTCGATCACCAACTCGTCGACCGGCTGTCCGTCGAGAAAGGTCCCCATGTGCGAGTCGGCGTCGCGCACGACCAGCTTGTCGCCGCGGACGCTGATCGAGCAGTGGCGGATGGACAGCTCCGCCTCGGCCAGCTCGATATGGCATCCCTTGCGGCCGATCCAGAGCGGATGCTCGTGGATGGTGAAGACGGTGTTCACCGACTCGCTGGCACCGCGGGCGATCACCCGGACGGACCGCGGCCGCGACGGCGCGATCATCGGCTCGCTGTGTGCCGCGACCTGCGGCTGCGCCCCGGCATCGACGCGGTAGGGTTTCATGTCGATCTCGCGGATCTGGTTGACGTCGACCAGACGCGCCAGGACCGCCGCCTTGCTCCCCGACAGCCACTCGCCGCAATGGCAGGTGGCGATCGAGTTCGGCAGGCGCACCGCGACGACTCCCGGGACGTCGTAGGCCTGCCCGCACTTCGGGCAGCGGATCAAAGGCATGGCGGGGATGATAGCAACGGTCTCTCTCAATCGCTCAACAGGGCAACACCTCAACTGTTAAACTCCCGCCGTCCATGCTCCTCGGAGACGAGAAAGAGTCGGGTGTCCGCTTCGGGTTACGCGCAACGTCGGTCATCGCCGTCGCCGTCCCGACCGTCCTGATCGCCATCCTTCTTCTATTGCTCCAGCGGACGCTCGTATCCCGGGCGATGATCCGGCAGACCGTCGCTCAGGGAGAAGCGATTGCCAGCACGGTCGAGGCAACCACGCGCGAATACGTCACCTTCGGCCTCGGCGACAACCTGAAGGTCATTGTCGACAAGCTCAAGAAGGACAGGTCGGTCTCTTACGCAGAGTTCACCGACGGGACCGGCAAGGTGATTGCCGCCACCGCCCCGCAGCGGCCCGACGTGCTCGCGGATCGCCGGTTCCAGCGCGAGCATGGCGAGTCGGCCGGCAAAGGACTGCACGTCTACACCGTCGATTTCAAAGAAGACGAAACGAATCCCTCGGCGGCGGCGAAAGGCTACTTCCGCCTGCTGATGAACGAATCGTCGGCGCAGGATGCGCTCGACTCGATCGGCCGCTGGAACGTCGCCATTACGCTCCTGACGCTCCTGCTGGCCGGCTCGATGGCCTGGTTCGCCTCGCGCATCATCGTCAATCCGATCCTCTCTCTCGTACAGACGGCGCGGCAGATCGCCAAGGGCGACCTGAGCCAGCGCGCCGAAGTCCGGAGCCGCGACGAGATCGGCGCGCTCGCCGAGGCGTTCAACGCCATGGCGAACAACCTCGAAAAGACCGTCAAGAACCTGATGCAGTCGCAGTCGAAGCTGAAATCGGTCGTCGAGACCGTCGACAGCCGCTCTCAGTTGGTCATCCACCGCGTCGACGAGCAGCGCGCGGTCATCGACGACACCTACAACTCCATCGACCAGCTCAACAGCGGCGTCCGGAAGATCACCGACAACGTCGAGGCCCTCTCCGCGTCGTCCGAAGAGACCTCCTCGTCGATGCTGGAGATGGTGGCGTCGATGGAGGAAGTAAGCCGCCACACCGACACTCTTTTCAGCTCGGTCGAAGACACCGCCTCGGCCACGCACCAGATGGTCTCGTCCATCAACGAGGTGGACCAGAACGTCGTCTACCTCACCAATTTCGTCACCGACACCTCGTCCTCGATGGTGGAGATGTCGGCCTCGATCGCCCAGGTCGAGGCGAATGCCGCGCGGTCGTACGACCTCGCCATCGCCGTCTCCGACGCCGCCGAATCGGGCATGCGCGCGGTGCGCGAGACCATCGACGGGATGGAGCAGATCCGCCAGTCGGTGGTCGAGGCGAACGCCGTCGTGGCGCGGCTCGGCGAGCGCTCGATCGCCATCGGCAAGATCCTCAACGTCATCGAAGACGTCGCCGAGCAGACCAACCTCCTCGCCCTGAACGCGGCCATCCTGGCCGCGCAGGCAGGGGAGCACGGCAAGGGGTTCTCGGTCGTGGCGGCGGAGATCCGCGAGCTGTCCGAGCGGACCGCGTCGTCGACCCGCGACATCGCCAACCTGATCCGCGCCGTCCAGAACGAAGTCGAGAACGCGCTCCGGGCCACGTCGGCCGGATCGGGGCTGGTCGAGAACGGCGTCTCGCTCTCGCATGAAGCCGGAAAGGTGCTGAACAACATCCTCGAGTCGGCGTCGAAGGCGTCGAACATGGGGAAAGAGATCGCCAGCGCCACCCGCGAGCAGGCCACCGGCAGCGAGGCCGTCACCCGCGCCGTCGACCGGCTGCAGTCGATGGTCGGCCAGATCAACGCCGCCACGCGCCAGCAGGCCCAGGGCTCCGACCACATCATGCGCGCCGTCGAGTCGATGCGTGAGGTGACCAAGTACGTCCGCCAGGCGATGGTCGAGCAGAAGTCGGGCTCGTCGATGATCTCCGCGGCCGCCGAGCGGATGATCGAGATGATCCACGAGATCTTCCAGGTCGCCGCCGGTCAGGCCGGCGAGAGCGAGAAGATCGTCGCCACCATGCAGCAGGTACGAGCCATCGCCGACGGCAACCGCGGCACCGCAGGCGACATGACCGCCGCCATCAGCCTCCTGAACGACGCCATCCGCAGCCTCGACGACGAGACCCGCAAGTTCAAGGTGCGCACGTAGGGACTGCTCGCGATGCCTGACGATCTCCGCCTGATCACCTTCCGCGTCGGCCCGGAGACATTCGTCCTCGACATCATGGCCGTGCGCCAGATCGTCCCCTACAGCGGCACGACCACCGTCCCGACCGCACCTTCGTTCATCGAGGGGATCATCGTCCTGCGCAACCAGGTCATCCCGATCATCGACCTGCGCCAGCGTCTCTATCCCCGGCTGGAACCGCCGGATCAGCCGCTCATCCTCATCACCCACAGCTCGGCCGGCATCATCGGCCTGAAGGTGGATGAGGTCCGCCGCATCGTCAACGTCTCCCCCGACGCCTTCCTCCCGCCGCCCACCCTGGTCCGCGGTGTCCGCGGCGAGCTCCTGATCGCCGTCGTCCCCCACGGCGAGGAGGTCTATCTCCTGATCGACGTCGAGAACGTGCTCACGGAGCCGGAGCGGAACGAGCTACGCAACGCGGACCTGTCCGTGCCGGAGCCGGCGATCAGCGATCAGCGCTGAGCGCCTACTCCGTGGGCACGTCCGTCCGCTGGTCCTTCCGAAACCCGTACGGGCAGTGGCGGCAGCCTGATTCGCAGCAATAGCCGCGCTCGCGGAGGTAAAGCTCGGTGAAGACGAGATACGGGCCTTCGTAGTAGAAGTGGACGCCCTCCTCGAGCTTCTGGTCCCTGTTCCGTGTGCCTCGTTCCGTGTTCAAGGTTACACTCCGCGCGTGTTCAGCCGTTCCCGCCTGCTCCAGCTCACCGAGGCGATGAAAGGGAAGCTGGTCGTCGTCTACGGGGACATCGTAGCGGACCGCTTCATCTACGGCACGCCTAAGCGGATTTCCCGCGAGGCGCCGGTGCTCATCCTTCGTCAATACCGCGACGACACTCTCCTCGGCGGGGCCGGCAATGCGATCAATAACATCTTCTCGCTCGGCGGGCTCCCGGTGCCGGTCTCGGTCCTCGGCAACGACACCGCGGCGGAGAAGCTTCTCGAGCAACTGGTCGCCAACGGCATCGAATGCGGCGGGATCCTCCGTACCGATCGCTACGCCACCCCGACCAAGGTCCGCATCCTCGGAGGCATGCCTCACGCGAGCCGCCAGCAGATCGTCCGCTACGACATCGAGGACAAGTACGAGATGGCGGCCGAGGAGGCGGAGGCGTTCCATCGCGTCCTGCGCGACGCCATCGGCATGGCGCACGCGGCGCTGATCAGCGACTACGGCTATGGTGTCGTCCGGCCGCATGTCGTGGAGACGCTCACCCGCTACGCGAAGGGCAAGGCGGTCACGCTCGACTCGCGCTACGACCTGCTCAATTACCCCGGTGTCACCGCCGCCACTCCGAACGAGGAGGAAGCCGCGGCCGCGGCCGGGACGTCACTCTGGAACGGGGAGGAGTCGAAGATCGGCGAGGTCGCGCTCACGCTGCAGCAGGGCCTCGACGCCGACGCGGTTCTGATTACCCGCGGCAGCCGTGGCATGGCCCTCTTCGAGCGCGACGCCTCCGAGATGCTGCGGATCCCGGTCTACGGGACCGACCAGGTGGCGGATGTGACCGGGGCCGGCGACACCGTCATCGCCACCTTCACCCTTGCGCTGGCCGCCGGCGCGAGCTTCGCCGAGGCGGCCAAGCTTGCGAACTACGGCGGCGGGATCGTGGTCATGAAGATGGGCACCGCAACCGTTTCGAACGCGGAACTGCGGCATGCGATCGAGCGGGACGAGGAGCTCGAGGAATAGTTGCTGGTGACTGGTTGCTGGTTGCTTGAGCCTTTCGGTACTGGCGACAGACGATCCGAGGGCCGGTTGCAGACCATGAGAAACGCTCCCATCCTTTCTGAGTCCGCACTGCTCGAGGCGATCGAGCGGGAGCGGGAGCATGGGAAGAAGATTGCCTTCGCCAACGGCTGCTTCGACGTGCTGCACGTGGGGCACATCCGCTATCTGCAGGACGCGGCGAAAGTTGCGGACATCCTGGTGGTCGGCGTGAACGGTGACGCCTCGGTGGCGACGCTGAAAGGGGAGGGGCGGCCGGTGATGCCGGAGGCGGAACGGGCGGAGCTGATCTCCGCGATTCGCGGCGTCGGCTACGTGACCATCTTCCGGGAAAAGAGTCCAGCGCGTCTTCTCGGCGTTCTGCGTCCCGACTTTCAGGCGAAGGGGACGGACTACACGGCCGACGCGGTGCCGGAAGGGGAGATCGTCCGGGCGTACGGCGGGAAGGTGGTCATCGTCGGAGACCCGAAGGACCATTCAACGACGGCGGTGCTGGAGAAGATGCGCGGGCGATGAAGCGCCTGCTCGTGCTGCGCCTGTCGGCGCTCGGCGACGTCATCCACACCATTCCCGCGGTGACCGCCCTTCGGGAGGCGAATCCCGGCGCGCAAATTAGCTGGGTCGTCGAGGCGCCCTATCGGGAGCTGGTCGAGATCGTGGCAGGCGTCGAGGCAATCCCGGTCCGGATGAAGCGGTGGTCGCAAGAGCCGCGCACCGCGCTGGCGTCGATCCGTTCTTTGCGCGGAGCCGGGACTTCCGTCGACTTTCAGGGGCTGATCAAGTCCGCCGTCCTCGGCTGGCTCTCCGGCGCGAAAGAACGCTTCGGCTTCGACCGCGACGCCGTCCGGGAGAAGCCGGCGCTTCTCTTCACGAACCGGAAGATTGCCATCGACACCACGAAGCATGTGATCGACCAGAATGTGGAGCTGGCTGCTGCGGTGATAGGACCTATGGGACCTATGGGAGAGAAGGGACAAGAGGCCTCCTGTGGGGGCAACTGGGACACCTTCGCCCAGGCCAAAGGCCTGGAAGCCTTGGCAGGCAGCGTCGTCCTCCTCCCCGGGGCCGGCAAACCGAGTAAGCTCTGGCCGGTAGACCACTTCCGCGCGCTGGCCCGGCGCATCGGGCCGGAGGCTCTCGTCGTCTGGGGCCCGGGCGAGCGTGAGCTGGCCGAGGCCATCGGAGCGCGAATGGCGCCTCCGACCAACCTCCGCGAGCTCGCCTGGGTGCTGAAAAACGCCAGGGTGGTCATCGGAGCCGACACCGGTCCCCTCCACCTCGCGGTCGCGCTCGGCACGCCGGTCATTGGCCTGTACGGCCCGACTGACCCCCGCCGCAACGGCCCGTACGGTCAGCTCGATCGTGTGATCAATCGTTTTCACTCGACGAAATTGATGGACTCGATATCTGTTGAAGACGTCGTGACGATGCTGGGGAAGGTGACGGGGGAGTGAAGCTGCTTCTCGCTGCAGTGCTCGCGGCGGCGATCTCCGCCCCGTCCGCACCCGTGGAAGAAGTGCCTCTCGAAGGGGTGGAGCAAGTCTTCGCCGCGGGCGAGACCCTCGACTACACCGTCACCTGGATGAAGGTCACGGGCGGGACCGGCCGGATGACCATCGCCCCCACCGGCGAGGAGAAGGACCGCTACCGGATCACCTCCGTCGTCAAGTCGAGCGGCAGCCTCGGGAAGATCTTCAAGATCCGCGACGAGATCGAGACCGTCGTCTCCCGCAGCGACTTCTCCACCCTCCGCTACACCAAGAACCTCAACGAGCGGGGCGACAAGATGTTCGAGGTCACGGTCATCGAAGACGGCGTGGCCACGCGGACGCGGCAGAAGGTACGCAAGCTGCCGGTGCCGCGGCCGATCCTCGACCCGATCTCCGTCATTTACCACTTCCGCAAGCTCGACCTGACGCCGGGAAAGACGTACGACATCACTCTTTACGCCGACCTCAAGCTCTACACCGTCCACGCGAAAGTGCTGCGGCGCGAGACCATCACCACCCCGGCCGGGACTTTCACCACCGTCATGGTCGAGCCGGAGATGCGCAACGCCGGGCGGCCGAAAGAAGAGAAGCTTCACATCTGGTATTCGGATGACGAGCGGCGCCTGCCGGTCCGCATCCGGACGGAAGTCAGCTTTGGAAGCGTCACGGCGACGCTCAAGAGCGTACAGACCGGCGTGACCGCGATCGACCCGCCGCCGCTTCCCCGTTGACATTCCGATTAAAATAACTGCAGCTGCCACTCGGCCGGGCGATGCGTCCCGCGGCGCGGGTGTTAAGATCGCCGCTCTTCTGCGGCGAGCACGGCCTGAAGTCCCAGGAGACATAGAAAGCACGTATGAGTGTTCGTCTCGGTGAGTTACTCACCAAAGCGAGCCTGATCAGCCAGGATCAGCTCAAGGAAGCGCTCCGCGTCCAGAAGGAGACCGGCGGCAAGCTCGGCGAAACGCTGATCAAGCTCGGCTTCGTTTCGGAAGAGGACATCACGGAGTGCCTTTCCCAGCAGTTCGGCGTCCCTTCGATCAACCTCCAGCACTTCGAGATCGACGCCAGCGTGATCAAGCTGATCCCCGGCGACGTCGCCCGCAAATACAACATCCTTCCGGTCAACAAGACCGGCGCCACGATCACCATCGCCATGGCCGACCCGACGAACGTCTTCGCCATGGACGACATCAAGTTCATGACCGGCTACAACGTCGAGCCGGTCGTCGCCTCCGAGCTCGGGATCAAGGCGGCCATCGACAATTACTACGGCACCACCTCCTCCCTCGAGCTGAAGAAGGTCATGGAAGACCTTCAGACGCAGGAGAGCGCCGACCTCGAAGTCCTCGAGGACGAGGAGGAGCTGGACGTCCACGCCCTCGCCGACTCGGCCGAGGAGGCGCCCGTCGTCAAGCTGTGCAACCTGATCCTCACCGACGCCATCAAGCGCGGCGCCTCCGACATCCACATCGAGCCGTACGAGAAGGAGTATCGCGTCCGGTTCCGCATCGACGGGATCCTCTACGAGATCATGAACCCGCCCCTGAAGCTCAAGGACGCCATGACCTCGCGCATGAAGATCCTCGCCAAGCTCGACATCTCGGAAAAGCGCCTTCCCCAGGACGGCCGCATCAAGCTGAAGATCAAGCTCGAGGACAAGAACAAGGAGCTCGACTTCCGCGTCTCGGTCCTGCCGACGCTCTTCGGCGAGAAGATCGTCATGCGGCTTCTCGACAAGGACAATCTCCGGCTCGACATGACCAAGCTCGGGTTCGAGCAGGAGTCGCTGACGCGCTTCGAAGAGGCGATCTTCAAGCCGTGGGGGATGGTTCTGGTCACCGGGCCCACCGGTTCGGGGAAGACCAACACGCTCTACTCCGCGCTCTCCAAGGTCAACTCCCCCGAAGTCAACATCATGACCGCCGAAGACCCGGTCGAGTTCAACCTCCCGGGCATCAACCAGGTCCAGATGAAAGAGGCCATCGGCCTCAACTTCGCCGCTACCCTCCGCTCGTTCCTGCGGCAGGACCCGAACATCATCCTGGTCGGCGAGATCCGCGACTTCGAGACCGCCGAGATCGCCATCAAGGCAGCCCTGACCGGCCACCTCGTGCTCTCGACCCTGCACACCAACGACGCCCCTTCGACCATCAACCGGCTGATGAACATGGGCATCGAGCCCTTCCTCGTCGCCACCGCCACGCAGCTCATCGCCGCCCAGCGCCTCGTCCGCCGGATCTGCGGCAACTGCAAGGAAGCAGTGGAGATGACCAACCAGGCCATCGCCAACCTCGGCTACAAGAAAGACGAGGTCGGGACGTTCACGATCTACAAGGGCCGCGGCTGCGAAAAGTGCAACAACACCGGCTACAAAGGCCGGGTCGGCCTGATCGAGGTCATGGTCATCGACGACGACATCCGCGACCTGATCCTGGCCGGCGGGACCGCCATCGACATCAAGAAGAAGGCCATCGAGAACGGCATGATCACGCTGCGCCGCTCCGGTTTGTTTAAAATCAAGGACGGAGTGACGACCGTAGAAGAAGTCGTGCGAGAGACCGTCGCCTGACGCGACGGCTGGAGAACCCAATGCCCGTAACGCTGCATCAGCTTCTCAAGACCATGGTCGAGCGTGGCGGCTCGGACCTGCACGTCACCACCAACTCGCCTCCGCAGATCCGCATCGACGGCAAGCTCGTGCCGCTCGACATGCCGCCGCTGACCGCCCCGGAGACCAAGCAGCTCGCCTACTCGGTGCTCACCGACGCCCAGAAGCACCGCTTCGAGGAGAACCTCGAGCTCGATCTCTCCTTCGGCATCAAGGGGCTGGCCCGCTTCCGCGCCAACATCTTCAATCAGCGCGGCGCGACCGCCGCGGTCTACCGGCAGATCCCGTACGAGATCCTCGGCTTCAAGGAGCTCGGCCTGCCGCCAGTCGTCGAGGAGATCTGCAACAAGCCCCGCGGCCTCGTGCTCGTCACCGGGCCGACCGGCTCCGGCAAGTCGACCACCCTCGCGGCGATGATCGACAAGATCAACCGCGAGACCCACCAGCACATCATCACCATCGAAGACCCGGTCGAGTTCCTCCACCAACACAAGAACTGCATCGTCAACCAGCGCGAGCTGCACGCCGACACGCATTCGTTCAGCAACTCGCTGAAGTCGGCCCTTCGCCAGGACCCGGACGTAGTCCTCATCGGCGAGATGCGCGACCTCGAGACCATCGAGTCCGCGCTGCGCATCGCCGAGACGGGCCACCTCACCTTCGGCACCCTGCACACCAACTCCGCCGCCCAGACCATCAACCGTATCGTCGACGTTTTCCCCTCGCACCAGCAGCCGCAGATCCGCGCCCAGCTCTCCTTCGTGCTCGAAGGAATCATGTGCCAGTCGCTGCTGCCGAAGGCGAACGGAAAGGGGCGCGCGATGGCGATGGAGATCCTCGTTCCGAACGCCGCCATCCGCAATCTCATCCGGGAAGACAAGGTCCACCAGATCTACTCGATGATGCAGACCGGACAGGCCAAGTACGGAATGCAGACGTTCAACCAGTCGTTGGCGACCCTGTACTTCAAAAAGCTGATTACCCTGCAGACCGCGCTGTCGCGGTCGTCGAATCCGGACGAGCTCCAGGAGATGATCTCCCGCGGAGCAGGTCAGCTGCCGCAGCATCAGACCACGCCGACAGCAGGACAGCGGAGACCGGCGTAGCAGCAAGTTCTCGCGCAGCTCTCAGCTCTCAGGGGGAGCGGCGCGCTGAGTCGATTCGGGAGTGCCTGAGAGCTGACAGCGCGAGCTGAGAGCCGGAGGAAACGATGCCGACATTCGAGTGGAAGGGCACAGCGAGAAACGGTCAGACGCAGACGGGTGTGCTCGTCGCCGACTCCAAAGACGCCGTCATCAACCTGATGCGGCGGCAGCAGATCGTCGTCACGGCGGTCAAGGAGAAGGGGAAGGAGATCGCGTTCCCGAAGTTCGGCGGCAGCGTCCCGCCGCAGTCGATCGCCATCTTCACGCGCCAGTTCTCGGTCATGATCGACGCCGGCCTGCCGCTCGTGCAGTGCCTCGAGATCCTCGGCTCCCAGCAGGAGCACAAGGTCTTCAAGCGCACGCTCATCCAGATCCGCCAGGACGTCGAGTCGGGCTCCAACCTCGCCGACGCCATGCGCAAGCATCCCAAGGTCTTCAACGACCTCTTCACCAACATGGTCGCTGCCGGTGAGGCGGGCGGTATCCTCGACACCATCCTCCAGCGCCTCGCGACCTACATCGAAAAGTCGGTCAAGCTGAACGCGCAGGTCAAGTCGGCCATGATCTATCCGGTGGCCGTCATCAGCATCGCCTGCATCGTGGTCGCGATCATTCTCTGGAAGGTCATCCCGGTGTTCGCGGCCCTCTTCGAGTCCCTCGGCGCGGAGCTGCCGATGCCCACCCGCATCGTCATTGCCATGTCGAACTTCATCGCCGGCTTCTGGTGGCTCATCGGCATCCTCGGCTTCGCCATCAGCTTCGCCCTGAAGAAGTACCACGGCACCTACAAAGGGAAGCGCGTCCTCGACGGCATCCTGCTCAAGGCGCCGATCTTCGGCCAGCTCCTCCGCAAGATCGCCGTGGCCCGTTTCTGCCGCACGCTCTCGACCCTGACGTCCTCGGGCGTCCCGATCCTCGACGGCCTGCAGATCACGGCCCGCACCGCCGGCAACTCGATCGTCGAAGACGCGATCATGGCCACCCGCAAGTCGGTCGAGGAAGGCAAGACCATCAGCGAGCCGCTCGGCGATACCGACGTCTTCCCGTCGATGGTCGTCCAGATGATCGCCGTCGGCGAGCAGACCGGCGCGCTCGACACCATGCTTTCCAAGATCGCCGATTTCTACGAAGACGAAGTCGACATCGCCGTGGCCGGTCTGATGAAGCTCCTCGAGCCCATCCTGATCGCCTTCCTCGGCGTCGCCATCGGCGGCATCGTCATCGCGATGTACATGCCGATGTTCTCGCTCATCTCGCAGGTCGGTTAAGAAACAGGGCCAGGGCCAAGGGCCGAGGGCTGAGAGGTTGAACGCCTCTCCCTCGGCCCTCACCCCTCGGCCCTCTGCCCTTTTATGCCTCAAATGTCCTCAGACACCCGGATGCTCATCGCAGTCCGGGTGGTCGTCGTCACGACGCTGCTGCTGGCCGCGCTGATCATTCAGTACACGGTCGGCAAGGTCCTTCCCCTCGATTACATCTACACCTCGGCCGGCGTGACGTACGCGCTGACGCTGCTCTATATCGGGCTGGCGTTCGTGGTCCACTCCCGTTCCATCAACCTGATGATCCAGATGGCCGGCGATCTCCTGGTGGAGACGCTGCTGGTCTACTTCACCGGCGCCCTCGACTCACCGTTCACGTTCCTCTACCTAGTCTCGATCATCACCGCGTCGATGCTCCTCTACCGGCGCGGCGGCCTGCTCGTGGCGTCGGGCGCGGTCATCCTCTACGGCACGCTGGTCGACCTCCTCTACTACTCCATCCTGCCGATGCCGGAGCAGTCGATGCTTCTCCCGGTCGCCTGGACCTCCTCGCGGCTCTACTTCAACATGGCCGCGAACTTCGCCGGCTTCTATGCCACGGCGCTCCTGACCTCGTACCTCTCCGAGCAGCTCCAGCGCACCTCCCGCGAGCTCGACGCCAACCGCCAGAACCTCGCCGAGCTGCGCGCCCTCAACCAGAACGTCGTCGAGTCGATCCCTTCCGGCCTGATCACCGTCTCCTCGTTCGGCACCGCGACGTTCGTCAACCCGGCCGGCTCGGCGATCCTGCAGAAGGAACCGGTCGGGATCCTCGGCCATCACGTCACCGAGCTCGGTTTCTTCTCCTTCGAGGAGTGGAACTCGGCACGTGAAGGGCTGGCGACCGGGGAAGTCGTCCGCCGCGAGATCGACGACTTCGAGGGACAGCACCGCAGCATCGGCTTCGCGGTCAGTCCCCTGACCACCCTCGACGGTCAGGCCGCCGGCTATACGCTGATCTTCCAGGACCTGACCGACATGAAGAAGCTCGAGGCCGAGCTTCGCCTCAAGGACAGGATGGCCGCCGTCGGCGAGCTCTCGGCCGGTATCGCCCACGAGATCCGCAACCCGCTCGCCGCAATCGCCGGCTCGGTACAGGTCCTGAAGGGCTCCAAGTCGCTGACGCCGCAGGAGCAGCGGCTGATGTCGATCGTCCTCAAGGAGTCGGAGCGGCTGAACAAGTCGATCTCCGATTTCCTCCGCTTCGTCCGCCCGCAGGAGAAGCGCTCCGTCGCGTTCGACGTCGCGGCCAGCCTCTCCGAGACCCTCGACCTGCTCGAAAACTCTCCCGAGCTCCACGAGCGTCACGAGATCCGCCGCGAGATCTCCCCCTCGACGTTCTTCATCGTCGGCGACGCCGACCAGATCCGCCAGGTATTCTGGAACCTGGCCCGCAACGCAGTTCAGGCAATGGCCCAGGGGGGCGTCCTGACGGTGCATACGATGATCACAGACGGCTCGTACCACATCATCTTCAGCGACTCCGGCCGCGGCATGTCGCACGCCGACCTGCAGCGCCTTTTCCAGCCGTTCCGTACGAATTTCCCCTCCGGCACGGGTCTCGGCATGGCCATCAGCTATCGCATTGTGCAGGAGCACGGCGGCAAGATCGACGTGACGTCGCGGGAAGGGGAGGGGACGTCGATCTCGGTCTCGCTGCCGGTGCCTGTGACGCTGCGCGCCGCGATAAACTAGCCCGCGCGTGGATCCCATCCTCTCTGCCAATCCGGTCGACGACGATCTCCAGACCGAGCTCTCGCTCCGCCCGAAGCTCCTCCGGGAGTACATCGGTCAGTCGAAGGTGAAGGCGAACCTCGAGATCTCTCTCACCGCTGCCCGCAACCGCGGCGAGGCGCTCGATCATGTCCTGCTCTTCGGCCCTCCCGGTCTCGGTAAAACGACGCTGGCGAACATCGTCGCGAACGAGATGAACGCCAGCCTGCGCGTGACCTCCGGCCCCGCGCTCGAAAAGCCGGGGGACCTCGTCGGGATCGTGACGAATCTCCAGGCGGGAGAGGTGCTGTTCATCGATGAGATCCATCGCCTGCCGCCGACCGTCGAGGAGATCCTGTACTCGGCGATGGAGGATTTTCACATCGACCTCGTCATCGGCCAGGGTCCCGCGGCGCGGACGATGAAGTTCGAATTGCCGCGCTTTACCCTCGTCGGTGCTACCACGCGCGCCGGCCTGATCACCGCTCCGCTGCGCGCCCGTTTCGGGATCGTCCACCGTCTCGACTTCTACGACGTGGACTCTCTGACCATCATCGTCAGCCGCTCCGCCGACATTCTCGGTATCCCGACGGAGCGCGAGGCGGCGATCGAGATCGCCCGCCGCTCCCGCGGCACCCCCCGCATCGCGAACCGTCTCCTCCGCCGCGTCCGCGACTTCGCCGAGGTGCGGCACCAGGGAAGGGTGAACGTCGCGATCGCCCGCGAGGCGCTGAGCATGCTGGAGGTCGACGATTACGGTCTCGACGAGATCGACCGCAAGATTCTGACGACGGTCATCGAGCGTTTCGGCGGCGGTCCGGTCGGCCTGAATGCTCTCGCGTCGTCGATCGGCGAGGACCGCGGGACGATCGAGGATCTGTACGAGCCGTACCTGATCCAGATCGGTTTCCTGCAGCGCACTCCCCGCGGCCGCGTCGCCAGCCGCACAGCCTACCAGCACCTCGGCTACCCCCTCAGCGCCGCCCGCAACCAGCGCGATCTGTTCTGAGCGAGCGCTCCCAATTCCCCCACCCGGGAGGACGACGAGAGGCCTCCGGCGGGCGGGCCCGGCCCGCGGCGTTTGTTTTCGCCCGGACCGCGTTCAGCGCGACCAGCGCGCGTTCAGCCTATGGCAACCAACGCCGCGGGCCGGGCCCGCCCGCCGGAGGCCCCCGGTCGTCCTCTCGGGCGGGGGAATTGGGAGCGCTCGCTCAGAACACTACGGCTGCGGGGTGATGGTCGAAATGACCTGGGTCTCGTTATTGGTGACGGTGATGAACGCCCACACCGGAGTCTCGACGATCGGCTGCGGCGGGATCGTCGGCGGGACCGGCGCATCGACGATCACCTGAAACGGGCCAGCCTCCGGCTGGTCGAGCGTCAGCTCCGCGTAGTCCGGGTCGAAGATCGT
This sequence comes from Thermoanaerobaculia bacterium, assembly GCA_035629865.1. Taxonomy (GTDB): domain Bacteria; phylum Acidobacteriota; class Thermoanaerobaculia; order Gp7-AA8; family Gp7-AA8; genus QHVT01. The sequence goes on from DASPHC010000092.1 coordinate 39,872, forward strand.
CTCTCCCTGCCGCAGCGGTACCGTCACGGTCTGGCCGTTCGCCGTCACCCGCGCGAACGGCGCGTCGATGCCGTAGATCCGCAGCGTGAGACGGAACCGCGGGTCGGCCGGCACGCCGTTCAGGAGGATCCGGGTCGCAAACTCGTCCGGCCGTACCACCGGAATCTCGGTCCCGAAATTCAATGCCGCGCGGGTGACGTCGTGGACCCGCAGATTCGCGGCCAGGCTTCGCAGGTCGAACGACCGGACATAGAAGAACCGCCCGGGGTTCCCCGTATAGCGAAACAGCTCCGGGTCGATCACGCCGTTCGGTTCCAGCACGAGCGGGTTATCCAGCTCGGGGCAGAGGATCGGGCAGGGAAAGTCGACTTTCAGTCCCCACGCGTGGATCTCGAACCGCTTCGTCGCCAGCGTCAGGTTCGTGTGGAACTCCGAGCCGAACGCCCCGCGCACCGGCGGCGCCAGGATCGGCAGCAGCACGCGCGTGAACGAATCCGGCGCCTCCCCGGTAAACGTGAAGGCGTTCAGCAGCACCGTCTCCTGGAGCTGCTGCTCGTACCGCACATAGACGACTTCGGGGAAGTGCGCCGGCGTCACCGCGACGACGGTCGTTTCGTTGACGACGCGCGTCTCGACCGCCGGGACCGTGCCGAACAGCACCAAGGGCAGGGGACAGGTGATCGGACCGCACGAACCATCGAAGCCGCTGCCGTGAATCGTGACCTCCGTCCCGCCGGATGCCGGACCGCTGGACGGTGTGACCGAGTGGATGGCGATGTCCGCAAACGCGGCCATCGCCATCATGAGAGAAGAGACCAGAGAGAGAAGCCGGATCATGGCTGCGGGGTGATTGTCGAGATGACCTGCGTCTCGTTATTCGTGACCGAGATGAAGGCCCAGAACGAGCCGAAGTAGATCGGAGGCACGCCGCCGACTCCCGGCGGACCTTCGATGCGCACCCAGAACGGCTCCGTACCGGTGGGAAAGTTGCTGAACGTTGCGTACGACGGCTCGAATAAATCGTCCGAGCCGGTCAATTGCAGTTCCACCGGCTGCTGCCCCTGCACGGTGACATAGACCCGCATGTTGGCGGTGCCGTAGATGCGCAGCGTGTTGCGGAACCGCGCGTCGCCCGGAACGCCGAGGAGCAGAATGCTCTCGTTCTGGAACTCACGCTCCCGCACCAGCGGGATCTCCGTCCCGTAGTTCAGCGCCGCGCGCGACACGTCGTGCACGCGCAGATTGCCGGAAAGCGCTGCGGCGTCGACGTTGCTCAGATACACGAAGGCACCCGGCTGCCCGGAGTACTCGATGCCGGCCGGGTTGCGGTCGGAGCCCGGAAAGACGATGAAGGCGCGATCCGCGCGGTTCCACGCGCACATCTCCGGGCTCGGGATGTCATCGGGACACGGTTGCCGCAGACCATAAACCTGGGGGTAGCGCCCGTCGGCCTTTGAGCCGAGTCGGAGCTCGGTGTGGAACTCCGAGCCGAAGGCGCCATAAACCGGTGGCGTGAGGAGCGGCACGAGGATCCGCTCCAGGTGGTCCTCCGGCACCCCTCCCTCGAACGTGAACGACGCCGTCGATTCGACGATCAGGTCGTAATCGAAAAGGTGGATGCGCGAGGTTCCCGGCAGATGCGGCGGTGTGACGGCCACGATCGTCGTCGGGTCTGTGCGCTCCGACGAAACCGCCGGGACGTCGCCGAAATAAACGCCGTACGGCCAGCCGCTGAAGTCTCCCTTCAGCGTCACCACCGTCCCTCCGGTCGTAGGACCGGAGCTTGGGGTGATCGAGGCGATCTCGATCTGTGCGAACAGCGAGGTTGCGAACAGCGACGACAGTAAAGCGAGGATTCCGAAGCGTCTCACGAGGCCTCCTGATTTGTATGCTGTTGAAGCATAGCTACTGCTGCGGCGTGATCGTGGTGATGTGCTGCGTCTCGTTGTTCGTCACCGTAATGAACGCCCAGATCGGCGTCCCGGGAATCACCACTCCGCCGGGGCCGCGGGGGACCTCGACCAGCACCCGGATCGTCTCCGGGAAAGCCGGAGATCCCGGTTCCGGCTTCAGGTCCGTGAACTCCGTATAACTCGGCACGAACGGATCGTTGCTGTGATGCAGCGGCAACTGGAGGCTCCGGCCGCCGAACGACACGTTCACGAAAACCTCGCCCTGATTCAGGCCGTAGATGCGCAGCGTCAGGCGGAACTTCGGGTCGGTCGGGACGTCGAGCAGTGCGATCGACTCTTCGTCGAAGTCCTCTTTCCGGACCACAGGGATCTCGACGCCGTGGTTCTCTCCCTGCCGGGAGACTTCATAGACGCGCAGGCTGGCCGCGAGCGATTTGTCGCCTTTCGGGACGAAGAACAGCTTGCCGATCGTCTGCGAGCATTCCGGCCAGAGGTAGGTCTCGAAACTCTGCCGCGGCGGGATCAGGAATGGCGTGGTCGCGCCGATCGGCGGGTCGATCAGAGTGCACGTCCGGTCGTAGCCGTAGATGGTCACCGGCGTGTTCAGGCTTCTGTTCCAGAAGGTCGCGGTCGTACGGAACTCCGAGCCGTTCCGCCCCAGCACCGGCGGCGTAAAGATCGGGAAGAGCACCGGGTCGAACGCGGAGTAGACGATCCCGTCGTACGTGAAGCCGTTCTCCAGAGTGTCGAAGTTCGGGTCGGAGCCGTCGAGCTGGCTGACTGTCACATGCACCGGGCCGGGGATGCTCGGCGGCGTCACCGCGTGGAGCGTCGTGGTGTCGACGAAGGTGACGCTCAGCGCCTGGTTACTGCCGAAGTAGACGGAAGGATCGGCGAAGGGAGGAGAGCAGATGATGCAGTTGTCGCTGAACCCCGTTCCCCGGATGACGACGGTCGTCCCGCCCTCGACCGGACCGTTGGAAGGAGTCACCGAGGTAATGACCGGACTGGCGACGGCGGCGAAGGCGAACAGAAGGACGGCGAGGAGTCGAGCGGCGTGCATGGCTCCACTTTATAGCAAAAAGGCATATTTCGGACGGAAACAAAGTTGCGACAGGTAACGAGAAGGGGGAATGAGGGCCGCCGGGACGCCCCTAATCCTTCCGAAAGTGCGCGCCGATCGACCGCGGGTTCCGGATCGCCGCTGACGCCACCAGCGACGCCATCTGCTGGCCGTGGAACA
>DASPHC010000093.1:0-12684 GCA_035629865.1 Thermoanaerobaculia bacterium
CGGATTGCTCGCCGCCCACCAGAGAATCATCCCCTGAAATAACACCGAGACCTCGCTCATGGGATCGCTCCTTTCAGTTCATGGCGTGCCGCCCAGGACCTCCGCGCCCGCCCAGGCGGCGGGATGCGCGCCGGCGGGTGATCCCCGCAGCATGGCCAGTTGTGCGTCGCGAAGCGCCGCCGGCGCCGCGATGCCGGATCGGATCTGCCGGTGAAAGAGGAGGAAGAGCGTCGCCGCGTCCGCGTCGTTGACCCGCCAGAGCGTGCCGAGGACCGTCGGGACCCCGGCTGCGAGGAAGCCGCGCGCCAGATCGGGCGCGCCTTCCAGCCCCGTCGCGCCGCCGGTCATCGTGTCGCACGCCGCGAGGACGACCAGCCACGGTCCCGCCAGTGACGAGCGCGCGATCTGCGACGCACGCAGCTCATCGTCCCCGGCCAGCAGCAGCGCCGCCTCGGTCACGGCGGACGCCGCCCGCGCATGCCCGCCGTAATGAACGACGTCCGCCGCCCCCGCGTCTTCGAGGAAGCGCGCCGGCGTGGCCTCGGAATCGACGAGCAGCGTATGGCGCGCATACATCGCCTGCAGCCCCTCGCGCTCCCGCCGCAGGCCGTTCAGCGGATCGAGACTCGTCCGCGCGTCGCTGGTGACGAGCAGCAGGCGATCGCCGCCGCGGCGTCCGGCGTGCCGCGCGCGATTCTTCAGCCAGACCCCGGCGCCCGGCGCGACCGAGAGCGCGCTTTGCTCGATGAGGTACTCGCGCCGGCCCGGATTCCACAGCGCGGCCCACGGCACCGACTGCACCACGCGGTTGCCGACGATCACCAGAGACGACGTGGGCCCAAACGCGCGGAGCGGCGCCACCAGTGCGGCATCGACACGCGCCGATGCGGCACGCAGCGCATCCAGTTCCGCCCGCTCCTCGATCCGCGCGCGCAGCGCGCGGACGTCCTCATTCACCTGCACCCGCCCCACCGGATGCTGCGCCACGCGCAGACCGTCGCGGGTGATGTGAAAGATTGCGACGCGGTCCGGCAGCAGCGCGTACTGGACCAGTGCGGCATCCGCCGGCAGCGCCGCCGCGATGGCGGACACTCCCACCTCCATGCGGACGCCGGGGCCCATCGCTTCCAGCAGCGCCCGTGCGTGCCCGCGGTCGGCGTATTCGAAGGCCCGCTCGTGCTGGCCGCGGATGAGCAGCAGATCGATGGCCTCGTCGAACAGCGCGCCCGCGGCATCGAGCGTCGCGCCCGGTCCGCCCGCCGCCGTGACCCTGCGATCCTCGACCTCGTCGATCCCCGCCGCCAGATCGCTCCAGGCCTCGTCTTGCCGTCCGGCCGCGCGGTGGGTCCGCGCACGCTCGAGCAGCGCCTCGGGCAGGAGGCGCCGGTCGCCGGACGAGCGCGCGAACTCGACGGCGCCGGTCAGCGCGGCAAGCGAGCGCACCGCGTCGCGCGTCCGTGCCGCCGTCCCTTCGACCAGCAGGCATTCCGCCTCGAGGCGCGTGCGCAGGCCGGAGCTCGCCGCCCGCGAAGCGTATCCACGGGCCTCGCCCAGGTCGGCGTACGCGGCCTCGCCGTCGCCCCGCCCGGCGTGCAGCATCGCCCGGCGTTTGTAGGCGTCGGCGATGAGCAGTGGATCCCCGGCCCGGTGCGCCTCGGCAATCTCCAGCCGCAGCAGCGCCTCGGCCGACGACCATCGCCCGTTTCGCAGCTCGCCGCGCGCATTCGTCGCCAGCGCGGCGAGGAGGCGCCTGCCATTGGTGCCGTTGCCGAAGATCCGCAGCGCGTCGAGACGGTGCTGCCACGCCTGTTCCACCTCGCCGGCGTTCGCGTAGACCTCGCCGAGGGCATTCTCCGCTTCCGCCAGATTCGACGGCTCGTGCAGACGCTGGTAGCCACTCCGCGCCGCGGTGAAATGGCGCACCGCCTCGCTCCACTGACAGGCGTACGCCGCACAGCGGCCGAGAAACAGCGAGGCCTGCGCGTGAAGCGCGATGTGCGAGGGATCGGCGCCCGCGATCGCCGGCTCGAGCAGCGCCGCCGCCTCGGCGATCCGGTTCTGATCGAATATGACCGACCCCGCGTACGTGCGGGCGAGGTTGCTCATCGGATTCGCCTCCGCCTCGAACGCGCGCGCGGCGCCGAGGAGCATTCGCTCCGCGTCCGCCAGTTTCCCGTCGCGATACGCCAGCCGGCCCGCCCGATAGCCGGCGTGCGCGCCGGCGAGCGCGTTCCGCCGGCCCGCGCCCGCGCGGTCGATGGCCGTCACCGCGGCGGCGAGCAGCCGCTCGCCGGAGGCACTCCGCAGCGCCTCGCCGGCCGTGCGCGCAGACGCGAGGAACGCCGCCGCCGCGGCCGTGTCGCCGCGCACTTCCGCCTCCCCCCACCGGCCCAGCACGTCCGTCTCGAACCAGGCCCGGACTTCCTGCGGGAAGTCGCGCAGGACCGCGCCGACACGCACGCCGTCACCCGCCGCCGCGGCCGATTCGAGGACCGGGATGCGATCGCGGAATTGCGTGTGCGTCGCCGGCGGCAGCGCGTTCAGCCGCAGGCGCGCCTCCTCCGCCCACTTCGATCTCGCGTCGACGGCGAGATAGTCGCGCCAGGCGCCGGCGGCCTCGGTTCGCAGTCCCATCTGCTCGAGGATCAGCGCGCGGTTGAAGCGGGCCTCCGGAAACTCCGGGTCGCGCCGCAAGGCGCGTTCGGCCGCGGCGAGTGCCTCGGGGAGATCGGCCGCGCGGCGGTCGCGGACCGCGCTCGTGTACAGCGCGGCGGCGAGATCGTTCCAGGCGGCCGCGCTTTGCGGATCGGATGACGTTGCGCGCTGCAGTGCCTCGGTCGCGCGAACCGTGTCGTTCACCAGCAGCGACGCCACGCCCACCGCGCGGCGCGCGCCCGCGGAGTCGTCGTCGCGCGCGCGCGTCAGCACGTCGCCCGCGGCGCCGGCGAGCTTCAATCCCTCCGCGTCGGGAGGCGCCGCCACGTCCGCGCGCATCCGGCGCAACTGCGCCCAGCGGAATCCCGTCAGGCGCGGCTCGATGGTCCGATACGTGGCCGGCGACGCCGCGATCAACGTCCGGACGTCGGGAGAACGGTCGTCGCGCAGGAGGTAAAAGCCGCCGATCGCCAGCACCGGCACGACCACCGCCGCCGCGGCGAGCAGCCACGGGCGGCGGATGAACGGCGAGGGAGCGGCGGCAGGCGCCGCGTCCTCCTCCAACGCCGCGAGGCGCGCACCGCGGAGAAAGCCGACGCAGAGGTCGCAGGAGGCCAGATGCTCGACGAGGGCGCCGCGCTCGCCCGCGTCGAGGCGCCCTTCCTGAAACGCGCCGAGGATCTCCGGCTGCGGATGCGGGCTGTCGCTCATCATTTGTCCCCACTCGCGGTAGACGGCTCCGCAACGGCGTTTCCCACCTCGCGCAGTCCGAAATCGAAATCACTGTCGGCGCGGCCCAGGAGATCGGTCACATCGGCACCGGAAAGGCCCGCCGCGAACAGCCGCTCGCGCAGCACGCCGCAGATGCGCGAGATGCGCCGGTAGAGAGGCCGCTGATCGAAGGCCATGCTGCGGGCGATGTCGGCCACGGACATCCCCGCGTCGAAGTAAAGCCGGAGAATGGTCCGATCCTCCGCCGGCAGGTCCTGCATGGCATCGCGCATCGCATCGCCGACGGTGCGCGAGACGGCATGGCGCTCGCGCGCGGCAACGCCCGCGTCGGCACGGTCGCCGCCGGCCGCGAGTGCCGGGTCGTGGTCGTCGACGTCGTCCATCCCGATCTCCAGCGCATGCAGCCTGCGCTTCGGAAACTGCGCCGCGATCCGTTCCGCATCGGCCGCGGTGACCGTATATCCCTCCGCCGTCAGCGCGGCCGCGGCCTCGGCGGGCGATTTTCCGTCGCGCAGCAGGAGCGTCTCCAGCCTCACGCCCATGGCCCCAAGGCGCCGGGCTGCCCGCGAGGCGCGGAAACGGCCCCACCGCCTGGCCCGGTGGTCGAACAGCAGATGCTGGATGGTCATCGTCAGAAACGTCGGCAGACTGCACCGTCCCTCGAATCGCCGCAGCACGCCGTAGTCGTCCTCGATCAGATGCAGCCGCACCTCCGACACGAAATCGTCGACGTCTTCCGCCGCCATCCGCGACCCGCGGCAGAAAAAACGGCACAACCGCTCGACGAGCGGCAGGCTCGTGACAAGTGTCCGTTCGCACTCCGTCCTGTCCAGGAGGCCTCCGAGGATCCCGTTTTGCTGAATGCCGTCATTATGCGGCAATTCAGCCGGCACCGGCGAAGGTCCGGCAGGCGCGCCGTCTGACCCGGATCGACACGTGCAATAATCCCTCGGAGATGCCGGCGCTTCTCCACAGGCTCAATTACACCCATGCCGAGTATCTCGGGTTCGAAGCATCGAGTAACGTCAAGCACGAGTTCCTCGATGGTCAGATCTACGCGATGGCTGGCGGCACGCCGGAACACGCAGCCCTCGCGGCCGCTGCCATCACCTTGCTGGGTCCTCAGCTCCGCGGCGGCCCGTGCCGTCCGTACAATTCCGATCTGCGCGTTCGCACGCCCACCGGTCTGACCACGTACCCCGACGTCACGGTCATCTGCGGGCCCCGTGAGATCGACGTTGCCGACCCGTTGGCGGTCACGAATCCGGCACTCATCGTAGAAGTCCTGAGCCGAAGCACCGAGGAGTACGATTCAGGCGACAAGTTCGAGCACTACAAGACCTTCCCGTCTCTGCGTGAGTACGTGCTCGTGTCTCACCGCGAGCGCTCCGTGGAGGTCAGAACGCGCGGAGAAGACGGTTGGCGAACGACCGTCGTTCCCGAAGGCGGGATCGCGGAACTGTCGATCGGCGCACGGCTCGACGTTCGCGAGTTGTACGCTGCCGCAGCAGAGCCGTCTGCGTAGCGCGCACCGCCTGCCGAGACAGTCGCCGGCCGTTTGATCCAACCGGGTAGACCTTTGTTTTTCTCGTTTCACTGGAGAAGAACTAACGTCTAACCCATCCACCGCTCGATGGTTCACGTTTTCGACAGATCACCGTAGACTTGGTGCGGCCGGCGATGGCCGATCGGCGTCGGCTGTGGAATTGTGACCGTCAAGGACCCATCTCGCGTGCTCATCGACGCCATTGCGGCCGAGCGGGGGTTGATGCTCGTGCTGACTGGTGCCGGGATCAGTCTCGCCAGTGGGATACCGACCTTTCGCGGCACCGACGAAGGTGCCGTGTGGACACGTGACGTCACGGAGCTGGGAACGTATCGTTTCTTCGAGCGCGACCCTGTCCGCTCGTGGCAATGGTACCGCCAGCGCTTTCGGACGGCACTGGGGGCGAAACCAAACGCGGCCCACTTCGCGCTCGCGGAGCTCGAGCGATGGCACCGCGATCGTGGTGGGCAGTTTCTCCTCGTGACACAGAACATCGACACCCTGCATGAACAGGCAGGATCCGTCGAATTCGCAAAAGTGCACGGGTCTGCGGATCGTGCCCGCTGCTCGAGTCTACGATGCTCATCCGGTTCGACCGAGACAGTCGCTGTGACGGACCTGGACTTTTCGGGGTTCGAGCGGGAGCCACGATTGGAGGCCATTCCCCGCTGTCCTCAATGTCATAGCCTGATGCGCCCCCACGTCCTATGGTTCGACGAGATGTATACGGGTCACGTCGACTACCGCTGGTCGACCGTGACGGAAGCATGCGATCGCATGGGCCTCGCCCTCGCAGTTGGTACTTCGTTTTCTGTCGGCGTGACGGAATTGGTAGGGCGGGCAGCGAACCAGAGGAAAGCTCCGATGTTCATTGTCGATCCGACCGCGGATCCCGGCCCGCGCGGTCTCCACGCGGTGCACGTGCGGGAGAAGGCTGAAGATCTTCTTCCGATCGTAGCCGCGACGTTGATGGGCTCGGGCGGGCCGGCCGGAGGTGGGCATTGAAGCAACGGGTCTTCATCGGCAGTTCGTCCGAAAAGCTGCACATTGCCCGTGCGATCGAAATCAATCTCGCACGCGATCACGAACCGACCGTGTGGGATGAAGGGATCTTCGAGCTCTCGAAGGACACGCTCTCCGGGTTGATCGAGCGGCTCGAAGTGTCTGACGCCGCGGTGTTCGTTCTCGCGCCGGATGACGTCACACAACTCCGTCAACAGGCGTTCGACGTGGCTCGCGACAATGTCGTCTTCGAGATCGGTCTGTTCATCGGCCGACTTGGGCGCGACCGCACCTATTTTGTCCTGCCGCGCGATCAGGAAAAGTTGCATCTACCAAGCGATCTCCTGGGTCTGGTGGCCGCGGAATACGACCCCACGCGCTCGGACGGAAACTGGGAAGCCAGCGTGAGCCCGGCCTGCAGCCGCATTCGAGCTGCTCTGCAGAAACTGACGGAGCGGAAGCCGCCGATCGATCGGCGCCTGGACATTCTGACTGCAGGGTTGGACTGGATGCAGGACTATGTCAATAAGTCCCTGAAGTCACTCCTTACCGAAGGGGAACATCCTTCGGCGATCTCGAGCGCAATCACGGGTACCGATGATGAGTGCCGCATACCGATCGGACGGACCGAAGTGTGCGTTCGTTTTGGGGATATCCGTTCCTGCGACTCCAACGACCCGGGGACTGTGGTCGCGCTGCCTGCAAATGAGTTCTTCGACGACGATTGCATCACGGACACGAGAAGCGCGCTTGGCGCGTACATGCAGTCCGCCTTTCCGAATGCAATCGGAGACATCAAGAAGTTGATCGTCCAAAAACTGGCGAACGCGCCGTCTGAGCTCGTGGAACGCGAGCATGACGAGCGCGCCAGGAGCTACGGGGTCGCGAAGTGCGTGTGCTTGAAAAATCCGCTCGCGTCCGGGCGGAATGTGATGTTCGTTTCGGTCACGACCAAACGCGCCGGCATCGGCTTACGGAGCGAGGCTCGCTATCTGTTTGCAGCGATGAAGGCGGTCTGCCAGGAAATGAACGATGGCCGCCTCACGGACCTTTACCTGCCGCTGATGGGGGCCGGGCATGGCGGACTGGAGCCGGAGCTCGCCCTCCTGTATCTGCTTCTCTCAACGAAAGCTGTCATCGACGATCGCTCAGGCGGCGGTCATCTCCGCTCGGTAACGATTGTCGTCTTTCGAAAAGACCAGCGCACGACGCCGAATATTCAGCCGGATGTAGTCAGGCGACTGCTCTCCCTCGTAAAGCGAACTGCATGAGCGCCACTCGATGATTAACGGGATCCAATCCCGCGGTTGATCGTCTGGATGATATCGACTCCGGGCATTCGTCGCGCGCTGGCGCTGAGGGCTCCATCAAATGAATGAAGATCGTTTCAATCTCGAGCGGTTCGTCGAGGCGCAGCAGGAGGTCTACGAGAACGTCCGTTCGGAACTGCGCGCCGGCCGGAAACAGTCCCACTGGATGTGGTTCATCTTCCCGCAGATCCGTGGTCTGGGTCACAGCTACACCTCGCAGATCTACGCCGTCTCCGGTCTGGACGAGGCCGTGGCATTCCTCGACCATCCGATCCTCGGGCGCCGTTTGCGGGAATGTACGGCGCTCGCGAATGCGGTCAGATCATCGTCCGCGAGGGAGGTCTTCGGGCGCCCGGACGATCTGAAGTTCCACTCTTCCATGACTTTGTTTGCACATGCGGCGAGCGACAAGACTGTCTTCCTACAGGCGCTGGAGAAGTACTTCGGGTCTGCTTTCGATCCGTTGACGCTTCAACGTCTCTGAGGCCTCTGGTCGGAAATCGGTTCACTTCGACCCGGAGGACTCGTCAGGAGAACGTTCCGTCGCGCTATTTTGCCAGGGCGTTGACCATTGTGTGCAGCAGGTCCTCGGCGGCAGACGGTTTGCCAGCACGGTTCCGCTGCCACCGGGATGCGATGGAAGGCGACCGCGCTGACTCTCCCACTGCATCGCTCAGCGATCACCCCACTGCGGTGCAATGACCCTGTCAGCGGGGTGCGCCGCGACGGGTGAGTGAACGGCGGTTTGGGCGAGCCACGAAAGTCTCGCGCTCAGACATTTGTCCCTACTTTCGCTTCGGAATGAGCTTCCGGATTCTCTCGTGAGTAGCGCGACAGCCTGCAGTCGCAGGATCTCGACCCGGAAGTCGCGCGCGAGTTTAACCTCCCGGTCAGCAAGGGAGTGATCGTGATGTACGTCCACCCCCGGTCGCTCGCCGCGCGTGCGGGTCTCATCGCGGCGACATCGTCGTCGCCATCGACAACGAGCGCATCACCGGCGGCGGCGATCTCCGCCGCATCCTCCAGGCATGCTGCCCCGGCGATACGGCACGCCTACGATGCCGATCAGCTCTTTGCTGCGGTTGAACACCGGCGCGCCGAGATCGGCGTTCGTTGAGCGAATGTCCGTCGTGATCTTGTCGCGCGCTACGCGCACGGCGCGGCCGTTCACCCTACGCGCCCTCCGCCGAGCATCTCGATGTTGGGTTGACTCTCCGGCGTGTCTTCGGTGCCGAAGAACCTTCCTCTGCCGGGGATGTCGTGATCGGTGGAGACGCCGGGGAACGGCAGGAAATATAAGATGGGGTCAAAGCTTTCTTTTTCGTTCACCGGAGAAGAACGAAACTATGACCCCACCTGTTTACGCCCAGGCGAGCCCGCGTAGCGGGCGACAGAACACGGACCCCGCGCAGACGTGCTCTCTGTCGCCCGCTACGCGGGCTCACCTGAGGGGCGATTGGTGAACCCGGCCTGAAGGCCGGGCCTACAGATCTTTCGCCGCCTTCGGCGGCTCTCGTCGGATTCTTTTGCGCCAGCGAGCGGCCAGCCTACCGCCGCCTCATCTCGAACTTCTCTTCGCGCACGCTCCCGTCGTTTGACCGCAGCTTGAGGAAGATCGTCAGCCGGTCCGCGCTCTCGCGCACGAACCGCAGTGCGCCGAAGTCGACCGTGTTTCCCTTCGTTCCCGTATGCACGAACTCGACGAACTTTTCCTTCTCCTCCCATCCCGTCATGTCGGGGTTGAAGTGCTTGAGGCGCATGACCAGGCGGCCGTCGATCACGGAGAGGGTCAGGAACTCGTAGAAGACCGTTTTGTCGTCCCTGATCAGGCGGAACGTGCCGACCATCACCCCGGCGTCGGGGGCTGTCCAGGTCTCCTCGCAGCGTCCTCCCAGCCCGGTGCCGGTCCAGTGGCCGGCCAGCCAGGCCATCTCCTCGATCGATGGCGGGGGCGAGGGCGGCGTCGAAGCCGTTTCGGCGGCGGCGGAGAGGGTGAGGAAGAGCAGAGTGGCGACCGTCGTCATCTTCTTCATGGCGTGTAGACGAATCAGTATGCCCCGAAAATCGACACGACCTCCCTTACGGCAGCGTTTCGGTCGTGGTGCAAGAATGCCATCACCCCGTCGGCCCCAGCGCCAGGGTGGTGATCGCGAACGGCAGGTCGAGCAACGTCCGTCGAATGGCATGCGTTCGCGGTCGTAAACTAGCGGCATGCGCCGCAGCATCGTTTTTGCCGGCGCCGCGATGCTCGCGGTGATGGTCGCGTGCGTGCTGGTCGTGCACGGCACCGGGGAGGAAGGCATGCGCGCCGCGATCCGCGCCACCGCCCGCACGTCGGCGTTGTGCACAGCCCTCGCCTTCGCGCGCATCCGCGTGCGCGAGGCCAGCGCGCTCGTGCCGGTCTCGCACACGCTGCACTATGCCCTGATCCTCGCCGCGGGACGCGTGCTCGACGTTCCGGCTGCTCTCGTCGGCGTGGCGATCTTCGCGGTGATGGTGTGGAACGCGATCCGTCCGAACGCGATCGCGATTCACATTCTGTGGATCGCGTTCATCGTCGGGATGCTGCGGCCGGGAGCGTTGTACATCGTGTTCGTGGCACTCCTCCTCTGCGCCGGCATCGCGCGCTGGGTGTGGCGCTCGCGCCTCGTTGTCCACGCGCCGTAGAGTGCGCGCGGCACGCCTACAGGGGTCAGAGCACGCCTTACAGGGGTCAGAGCTTCGTTCTTCTCACCGGAGAAGAACGAAGCTCTGACCCCACCTGTTCAAACCACTCCGCCGGCGTCACCGGATCGAGCCGCGCCTTCGCTCCAAGCAGAACACTGTCAGAAGACCCATGCAAATCGATCCGGCCTCTCTGCTGCCGTCAGGCAGCTAAAGATCTGTAGGCCCGGCCTTTTAGGCCGGGTACAACGAGCACCCCGCCAAGTGAGCCCGCGGAGCGGGCGACAGAAGATCGCCAGCACGTTTCTCGTCTGTCGCCCGCTACGCGGGCTCGAAAATCCATCCACGCTTTACCCGGCCTAAAGGCCGGGCCTACAGATCTTTAGCTACCTACGGCAGCAGCGGAGATTCGTTGGTTTTCTGAATGCGTCCTGCTTGGTGTCGCGTCAGTGATTTGCGAGCGCCGGTGGGCCGGATGCGAGTCGCCGCGACGAGGCGATGCGGGGACATCGTCGAGGAGCGGCGACGAAGCAGACGGTCCGCAGCCGCCGCAAAGCACCCACGGAAACAAGCTTGACGCGACTAACGAGGCTGGGGTGCCGGCAGCAGCTTGTAGAGGGTTCCCTCCAGGCCCGGGTAGAACACGTTGCCCGAGTATGCCGGCTGGACCATCGTGGCGGTGGTCATCGCCGGTAACCGTTCGGATCGGGCCAGCTCCTCGCCGGTGGCGGCATTGCGCCACACGACTTCGTCGTGCTTGTTGACGCCGGGAATCTCTGCGCCGGGGATCGCGGTCGTGACGATCACTCGACGGTCCTGCGGTCCGATGATGGCGATGAATTCGGTGGTCGCCTGGGAGACCTGCCAGGCCGTTTCAAAACCGGACGGGGTGAGCCGAAGGGCGGCGATCTTGCCGGGCAAGGCGTCCAGCACGTAGATCAGATTCGTGTCCGGGTCGGCGGACAGCGTGGAGGGGACGAAGCTGACCGCGGCGGTGTCGCCGGGGGCCTGCGTGCGGTACGCAGCTTTCACGCCGAGTGGGATTGGATCGTTCGCGAACGGTTGAATCGTGAACCGTTTCGATGCATCACCCTGGTTGACGGCGTAGACAGTCACCGGAGCCGACGCCGGCAGGCCGTTGCACTGGCTGAGCACCCAATCGCCCATGACGACGGTTGCCCAGCCGAGGGTCTGGCCGGGTGTCAAAAGCGGACCGGTGGTCCAGGAGGGGTCCAGGGTCAACGTACCGGTTGGGGCGATCTCGTAACGAATGAACCCGCTCTGCGCGAACAGGTACACGTATTCTTTGCCCTGGTGGCGGCCGACGGTGGCCCGTCCGATGACCTCACCCGGCAAGGTGACCGTGTCGAGAACGGCCATCGTCTTCGGATCGACGGTCACCAGGACCGAGTTGGGCACGGACGACGGGTCCGGGCAATTCAGCAGCGCCTGAGGTCCCTGTGCCGTGCAGCCCGCCGGACGGTAGATCGACTTGGCGACGATGACACCGTCCGCGGACGCGCTGAATCCGTTGTAAGCGGTGTCGCCCGGTGCGGCATCCCCGGTGGAAAGCGCGACCGTTGCCACCACCTCGCCGGTCTTCGGGTCGAGCTTCGACAGGCGATAGCCGTAGATCACATACAGCATCCCGTCTTCGAGGATGGCGATCGTTCCGGGGTAGTCCCATTCGCCGTTCTGCTGGGTGTCGATCAACTGGCGCGACCAGACCGGTTTGAGCGTCGCCGGGTCGATTTTGGCGACATATGCACCGATCGACGATGGCTCGCTTCCGGCGCCACCCCCGTACAAGAAGATGTTGTCGGCGTCGAGATACGCGACGTTCCATCCCGATGGGTATGACGACGGAGCCTGCACGGACCGGACTGTGTTCTTGCCGGTATAGTCCCCACCGAACGTCGCCTCGGGGAACAGATGCGTCCGTGCCGAATCGTGATGCTCGAACGCGGCGAGCGACGGATACCACGGCAGGTTCGCGTTCGACTGGCCGGCGTGCGCGGTGGCTCCAGTCCCAGGGGCGACCGTGCCGGTGCTGTCCGTTACCGAAGTGCCACTGCTCCCGGATGACTCGGTACGGGAACAGCTCCCGAAGACAATCAGACCGATCGCGTAGATGACGAATGGCCACACGGCTGCTCGTTTCATTCGAGTCCCCCTTCCCTCGTTTGGTGACGGCCGGGATGAACAGGGATTGCTTCCGCGCTCCAACAGCCTACACCGATCCACCGCCTGCGGGCGGCCGTTTGTGGGGATGGCGTGACCGCCAGGGCTCATCTACGATTCCACGCTTCGCATGAAGACGTTCTTCCAACTGCTCGCAACCGCGCTCGTCGTCGTCACGTCCAACAACTTCGTCTGGTTCGCGCTGATCTTCTGGGCCTTTCTGTCCACGAAGTCCGTGATCTCGACGTCCACCATGGGCGGGATCTACCTGGTCCTGATGGCCGTCTCCGGGATCTGGTTCGGCTCCATCGTCGACCATCACAAGAAGAAGCACGCGATGCTCGGGTCGTCGCTGGCGACGCTGCTCGCGTTTGCGGCCGGACTGGCCGTGCTGCACTTCGCCCCGGCCGGCGCGTTCACGTCGGTCGCCAGTCCGTGGCTCTGGCTGTTCGTCGGCATCCTCGCGTGTGGAACGATCGCCGGGTCGATCTACAACATCGCCATCCCGACGCTCGTCGGCCTCACGGTCCCCGAGGAGAGGCGCGACCGGGCCAACGGAATGTTCGGGACCGTGATCGGCATCGCCTTCGCGAT
>DASPHC010000094.1:0-13858 GCA_035629865.1 Thermoanaerobaculia bacterium
AAAAGCTCCGGCGTCAACCGGAGCTTTTCTCTTTCCCCGCCACCCTCAGCATACCGCCCACCCGCCGCGCTACCGCGCGGATGATGCTGTCTTCACACCGAGTCGGTTCAATTTGCTACGCGTTCATGCGGTCGCCGACAGCCCGGATCTTGTTAAGAGCCACACTCTTCGCGACGGATTGAACGAAGGCCCACTTCGCCTCACCGCGATACTGATCTAACGACTCGAACACGCGCAGAAACGCGTCCTGAGCAACGTCTGCCGCTTCGTCGCGTGAAAGGCGAAAAGAATGGCTAAGATAGCCAATGAGGCGCGCGTAGAAACGCCGGTAGAGTCCCTCGAATACCGCGTCGCGGTCCATCTGTGCACATGATCCCACAAGTTCGACTGGGCGTCATGCCGGTCTTGGGACTAGGCATGTTCGGCGCGCCCAACTTGTACTTCGGCAAGTCTACGTAGCGCGGTCGGACGAGCGAAGCGGCCGCAGTCAGAGATCGAACCTGCCGTGCTACCCGGCGGAAATGAAGGATAGCGCGGGGAACGGGAGCGCATGAGGGGCATAGCGCGGGAAGTTCCATCGCGGGCGGGTGTCGTATAGCGGGGCCGGCATTTCGAGCGCGCGCTGCGAAATCCCGGGCGAGCGGCGCTCGCCTGCATCGCCGCAAGGGGTGCGGACAACCCCTGCGCACCGTACCGGAGGACGTCTGTGTAGGTCATCGTCGCCGGTGTGCCGTGAAGCTCCGGTACGGTGCGAGTGTCGTGGCCGCGCCCCAGGCACGTGGGTGGCGAAGGAATGGCGGAGGTGACGGGTCACACGCCTGTCGAAACGGCCTCGGTCGCTGCACTCTTCACCGCGCGTTGCGGGACGGGCTCGTGCGGCCGTCGTCGCAAAGTCCACCACCCTGCGGAACCGGCCGGATTTCCGAAGAGCACCGGCAGAATCTCAGGAACCACACCGTGCAACGTAGCCGCTCCGCCCGTGCTGCAACTCCACACGCTGGTGCCGCAACGCCACACTCCTAGGCGGTAACGCCGCGCTCTCCGTGCTGCAACCCAGCACGCCCGCGCGGCAACCCCGCGCTCTCCGTGTTACGACCCAGCACGCCCGCGCGGCAAGCCCGCGCTCTCCGTGTTGCATCGCCGCACACCCGCGCGGCAACGCAACGCACTCCGTGTTGCAACGCAGCATGCCCGCGCGGCAACGCAACACGCTCTGTGTTGCACCGCGGCACGCCCCGCGCGGAAATCCACGCGCCCCGCGCGGAATCCCGCATTCCGCGCGCGGAATGCCACACGACGCGCGCGGAACGCCACACGCCCTCGCGCAGAATGCCTCACGCCTCGCGCGGAACGCCGCACGCCTTGCGCGGAATGCCGGCACGCCTTGCGCGGAACGCCGCACGCCTTGCGCGGAACGCCGCACGCTCGGCGCGGAACGCCACACGCTCGGCGCGGAACGCCACACGCTCCGCGCGGAACGCCACACGCTCCGCGCGGAATGCCACGCGCTCGGCGCGGAACGCCACGCGCTCCGCTCGGAATGCCGCACGCTCGGCGCGGAATGCCGCATGCTCCGCGCGGAATGCCGCACGCTCGGCGTGGAACGCCGCACGCCGCGGGGCGCGTGCATTTTTCCCTTGACATTCCGTAGCGAGCTCGTATATTGATGCTACAAAGCCGAGGATCGTGAGATCGTCGGCTTTGGCGGCTGTCGGCGGTGCGGACGTGCTGGATAGCACATCAGATCCGTACCGGTGCGGGAGTTGAGCTTGCTCCTCCTGCCGCGGGCACTTGAGGTGTGTACACACCTCGAGCACATCAACCGGAAGAATCGGCGCGGAGCCGGGTCTTCCAGCCGGTGGCCGCCTCGCACTTGTCGACGAGTCGTGACGCAACCTCCGGCCTGACCGCTCGCAATGGAGGTTTTCTCATGAACAACGCCGTTCCCGTTTCCTCCACTCTCGGCCCTGAAGACGTGACCGTGCAGTTGCGCACCATGGAGTCGCAGATGGCAGGCGTCGCTCCGTTGACGAAGGCGCAGCGCAAGCAGCTCAGGAAGCGCATCCGGAGCCACCCGAAGGGCGTCGTCGAGGCGTCGATCAACGTCATCGGCGTGCTCGGCAACGTGTCCCAGGCCATCGGCCAGCCGCTCGACGAAGTCCGTCAGTTGCAGGACGAAACGATCCGCTGGGAGGCCGCGGCCGACCAGACCCGGGCGTTCCTCAAAGTCCTCGAGGGAGCCAACCTCGTTCGCCGCGAACGGCTCGCACTCATCGCCAGCCAGACGTACGCGATCGCGTCCCAGCTCGCCAAGGACCCGGACAAGGCCGCTCTCGTCCCGCACCTGGAGGAGGTCAAGCGGCTCAAGAGCGTCGCGCGCCGCCGCAAGCCGGCGCCGGACGCTCCGGTAACCCCGGTGCCGTCGGTCGACAAGCCGTCCACCGCACCGCAGGCGTAGAGTAAAGGAGGTTGCGAGCCCGGGCGCGTCCGAGGACGCGCCCGGGCTCCTTCTGACGCAAATGAAAGAAAACGATGCATCCGATCGTGCCGCGGCGCTCGTCCACCAGGCTCTCGACGTGTTGCAGCGGGCCATCCACGCGCCGGCCTCGCCAGTGAGCGCGTTCGTCCCGGCGAAGGGCCGGCGGCAATTGCGCCGCAGTGCCGCGCGCCTGCGGGCCGGCAAGTCACGGCCACGGTATGTGAACCTCCACTCGTCCGAGGAGCTCGCCGACGTCCATGAACGAACCGCTCGCCGCGACGAGATTCTCGAGCAGGCCGTCGAGGAGTTCCGGCAAATCACCCTGGAGCTCGGCCGCGTCATGGAGGAGAACGACCCCGCGGTCGGGGCGGCGCTCGATGCGCTGGTGCGCGATACGAAGCGGGCGGCGGAAGAAGCCGGTCCCGGCAGCGCGGCAGCCGAGCGATACCAGCAACTGCTCCTCCTCGGGTGGTTCGGCGGGCAGTGGCACTCGCGGCGGCGCCGGCAGCGGGGCCGCCCCGCTCCGGGGGCCGTCTCTCTGGCCTCCGATCCTTCCATCGAAGCACGCAATGCGGTGAGCGCAGCCGAGCTCCTGGCCGCTCCCCCCTCGCCGGACGAGCCGGTCGTGGCCATTCCGCCGGAGGGCGGCGGCTCCGGACGCGAACGCATGTTCTTCCGCATCGGCACCGGCGCATCGTCGTGGATCGGCAGCTTCGAGCGCGGGCATCAGCGCGTCAGCACGGTCTTCCTGATGCCGGACGGAAGCACCTGTTCGTGTCCGCGGGAGGCGCCGGGTACGTGATCGAGGCGAGCTCCCGAACGCTCGTGGAGAGGATCGGTACGGACGTCGCCGGAGTGATGTGCGACGAGCCGATGACGCTGCTCGTGGTCGATCACGACGGCAGGAGCCTCGAAGCGTTCGACCGGACCGGCCGGGTCTGGAAGGCGGACCGCATCAGCGCGGGAGGGTTCCGCCGGCTCCGCTTCACCGGCCACGCCCTCGTGGGTGAAGCGCGGCACTGGTGGCGGGCGGAATGGGTGCGGTTTGCGGTGAACGTTGCGACAGGGGAAGTGCGGTTTGGGCGGTGAGGACCGGTTGAACGCCGGAACGCCGGGCCTCGCGAGGCGCGCGCCTCCCACCGGGGCCGGTCGAAGACCGGCGGATAGGACCATCCTGTTTGTCCCAGGAGTCCTGTCGGTCTTACTTCTTCGGCAGCATGTAAACGACCTCGCCCTTGCGGGACATGCCGAGGTCTTCGCGGGCGATGCGTTCGACGGCGTAGGAGGATTTTTTGACGCTGTCGATCTCGGCGCGGAGGCGGGCGTTGTCGGCTTCGAGGCGGGTGATGCTGGCGCGGAGGGTGGCGACGCGGGTGCGGGCGTGCTGGAGCTCGTGCAGTCCACGGTCGCTGAAGAAGAACGAGACGGCGAAGACGATGAACAGCACTCCGGCGAGCAGGACCACGGCCTTGAGCGTGACCTGCGACGCACGGCGGGACATCGGATTCGAGACCGGAGGGAGCATCCGGGCGTAGTGTAGCAAGCAACAAGTCAACACGATGAGTGTCAACCTATAATCGTGGCGTGAAGCATGACACGGCCTCGAACCCGCTGACGGAGCGTTACGCGTCGCGGGAGATGTCTTACCTCTTCTCTTCCAACTTCAAGTTCCGCACGTGGCGGCGGCTCTGGATTGCGCTGGCCGAGGCGGAGCAGGAGCTGGGGCTGCCGATCTCGGATGCACAGATCGCGGAGCTGCGGGCGCATGCGGAGGAGATCAATTACGACGAGGCGGAGAAGCGGGAGCGGGAGGTGCGGCACGATGTGATGGCCCACGTCCACGCGTTCGGACTGCAGGCTCCTTCGGCGAAGGGGATCATTCATCTCGGCGCGACGTCGGCGTACGTCACGGACAACACCGACATCCTCCAGATGGCCGAGGGGCTGCGCATCATCCGGCGGCGCATCGTCAACCTGATGGCGAAGCTGCGGGAGTTCGCCTGGAAGTGGCGCGCGACACCGACGCTGGCGTTCACGCATTTCCAGCCGGCGCAGCTGACGACGGTCGGGAAGCGGGCCACGCTCTGGCTGCACGACGTCCTGCTCGATTACCGCGACCTGCAGTTCCGGGAGTCGCAGCTCGCGCTCCTCGGCGTGAAAGGGGCGACGGGGACGCAGGCGTCGTTCCTCAATCTGTTCGGCGGCGACGAGGCGAAGGTGCACAGGCTCGAGCAACTGGTGGCGGAGAAGGTCGGGATGCGCCGCAGCTATCCGGTCTCCGGGCAGACGTATTCGCGCAAGGTCGACTCGCAGGTGGTGAACGCGCTCGCCGGCTTCGCGCAGTCGGCGTCGAAGTTCGCCTACGACATGCGTCTGCTGCAGCACCTGCGGGAGATCGAGGAGCCGTTCGAGGAGGAACAGATCGGCTCCTCCGCGATGCCGTACAAGCGCAATCCGATGCGCGCGGAGCGGATCGACGCGCTGACGCGGCACCTGATCGTGAACGCGCTGAATCCGGCATTCACCGCGGCGACGCAATGGTTCGAGCGGACGCTCGACGACTCCGCGAACCGCCGCATCGCCATCCCGGAGGCGTTCCTCGCCGCGGACGCGGTCGCGCTGATCTACGACAATATTGCGGCGGGCTTCGTGGTGCACGAGGACGTGATCGCGTCCATTGTCGCCCGCGAGCTGCCGTTCCTGATGACCGAGAACCTGATGATGGAAGGGGCGCGCCGCGGCGGCGACCGGCAGGTGCTGCACGAGCGGATCCGCATCCATGCGAAGGCGGCGGCCGACGCGTTGAAGGCGGGAGCGGCGAAGAACGACCTCTTCGACCGGATCGCCGCGGACGAGCTGTTCGGCATCGACCGGGCGTCGATCGAGCAGCTTTCCCGGCCGGAGGATTACACTGGTCTGGCGAAGCAGCAGACGGAGCGCTTTCTCCTCGAGGAGGTCGACCCGGTGCTGGAGTCGGAGCACGAGCAGATCCGCGACGAGGTAGGAGAAGTGCGGGTATGAGATCGAAGGTGGCGAGCATCATCGCGATCGTCGTACTGGCGTACGGCTGCGCATCGACCGCCACCGCCCCTGCGAAACCGGCGGAGATGCTTCAGGGGGTGGCGAGCTGGTACGGCGAGGAGTTTGCCGGCCGCACGACCGCCAACGGCGAGATCTTCGACCCGACGCTCCTCACGGCCGCACACCGGACCCTCCCCTTCGGCACGGTCCTCGACATCACCAATCCCAAGACGTCGCAGACGGTGCGCGTCCGGATCAACGACCGCGGGCCGTACATCGGCGGACGGATCATCGACCTCTCGTACGCCGCGGCGCAGCGGATCGGGCTGATCGAACCGGGAGTCGGACCGGTGGCCATCCAGGTCGTCCGGATGGGCAGCGGCGAGCGCGAGCCGCCGGTGCCGTTCGAAGCCACCATCGCCGAGGCGCCGAAGACCGTGACCGTGGTCCCGCCGAGCGACGCCCCGAACGTAGCCTTCCCGCTGCCGGCGGCGCCCGCGCCGCCGCGGCCACCCGAGGCGGTCGTCGACCGGATCGAAGTCCAGACCCAGCGCGGCGACGTCCTGACGCGCAAGCAGGTCACGCCGGACGGACGGACGTTCGAGGAAGTGCCGGTCGGCAGGGGCGAAGCGACGACGGCGAGCTCGTACGACGAGCAGCAGCGCGCGAGGCAGCGCCGCGAAGCGGCCGCGCCGAAGCAGTTCGTGGTGCAGGTCGGCGCGTTCGCCGTCGAGGCGAACGCGAAGGCGCTGCAGGAGCGCCTCACCGCCATCGGCCACCGCTCGTTCATCGACCGCAACGACCTCTACCGCGTGCGCATCGGCCCTTTCCCGACGAGAGACCAGGCGATGGAAGCGCGCGAAGCGCTGGAAACGGCGGGGATCTCCGCCATGATTCTGGCAGAGTAGGGGGGCGGGGGGGCCCCCATAGGTCCCATCAGTCCCATAGGTCCCATGGGAAATGGGACAAATGGGACCAATGGGACTAATGGGACCTAGGAGTTCGCTAAACCAATTCGCTCTCGGCGAAGAAAAACCCGATCTCGCTTTTCGCGTTTTCGTTCGAGTCGGAGCCGTGGATGGCGTTCTGTTCGATCGACTCGCCGAAGTCCTTGCGGATCGTCCCTTCGTCGGCTTTGGTCGGGTCGGTGGCGCCCATGATCTGGCGGAGGTGGGCGACGGCGTTGTCGCGCTGGAGGGCGGCGACGTAGACGGGGCCGGAGGTCATGTACTCGACGAGGCTGGCGAAGAACGGGCGGGCGCTATGGACGGCGTAGAAAGCCTCCGCCTGGCGCTGGGAGAGGCCGACCTTCTTGACGCCGAGGACAGTGAAGCCTTCGCTCTCGATGCGGCTGATGATCCTGCCGAAATTGCCTTTGCGGACGGAGTCCGGCTTGATGATGGTGAACGTACGATTGGACATCGATTTCCTTCCCTGTGTGGGGTGTGGCGTTAACGGGGCGCGGATTATACGGGAGTCCGGCGCACGGTGATGTGCGAAGCGCCGGGCTGGCCGAGGAGCGCCAGAGCCGTGCTCGCCTCGACGTAGTCGAGCGGCAGGTAGAGGGTGAACGTCGACCCCTCCCCCGGCTTCGACTTCACCTCGATCTTCCCATGGTGCAGCTCGGCGAAGTTGCGCGTCAGCGAGAGGCCGAGACCCGTTCCCCCTCCGCGCGCCCGCCGGCCATCCTCGGTCTGGTAGAACTCGACGAAGATCCGTTGCAGCTCGTCGGCGGGGATGCCGATCCCCTGGTCGACGACGTCGATGCGGACTGTGTCGAAACCGAGGGGTGAGTCGGACCTCGGCACGAGGCGGCAGTGGATCGCGACCACGGCGTCGCGCGGCGAGAACTTGACGGCGTTCGAGAGCAGGTTGAAGAGGATCTGCTTGAGGCGCCCTTCGTCAAGCCGCACCCGCGGCAGCGCCGAGTCGATCCTCGAAAGGATCTGCACCCGCGCCTCGGCCGCGAAGCCTTTCATGACCCGCTCGACGGCGGCGATGGTCTCGTGCAGGTCGAACAGGTCGGCGCGCAGCTCCATCTTCCCGGCCTCGATTTTCGAGAGATCGAGGATGTCGTTGATCAGCTCCAGCAGATGGTTGCCGGCGGTGTGGATGTTTTCGAGGAAGCGGTGCAGGCGCGGCTGGATCAGGCCGCGGGTCGCGTCCATCAATACGCTGGAGAAGCCGATGATCGAGTTCAGCGGCGTCCGCAACTCGTGCGACATGTTGGCGAGGAACTGGTTCTTCGAGCGGTCGGCGGCGAGGAGGCGGAGGTTGGTCTCGCGCAGCTCGTTCGTCCGCTCCATGACCCGCTGCTCGAGCGCGTAGGTGAGGCCCTCGAGGTCCTTGTAAAGATGCGCGTTCTCGATCGCCACCGCGGCCTGGTTGGCGATGGCGGTGAGGAGGATCAGGTCGTCGGCGGTGAAGGCGTTCTTCCGGTAGCTTTCGACCGAGACGACGCCGATGACGCGGTCGCGGGCGATCATCGGCACGCCCAGCCACGACTCGGTCGGTTTCGTGTCCTTCACCGCTTTCAACCCGAACCGCCGCTCCTCGGCGGTGCTGCCGAGGAGCAGCGCCTGGTGGTGCCGGACTACCCAGGAGTTGAGTCCCTCGCCGAGCGGGATCCGCTCTTTCGGCAGGATCTTTTCCTCGCGGATGTCGAGCTCGAACGAGAGCTCCTGCGTGTGCTCGTCGAGCAGGGCGATGCTGAAGAGCGACGCGTCGATCACCGTGCTGCATTCGGTGTAGATGGCCATCAGCAGCTCGTCGGTGGTGAAGCGGAGGGAGATGGTCTTGCCGATGTTGGTCAGCGAGGCGAGGCGCTGCAGGAGGTCGTTCGACTTCGACCGGGTGAGGGCCAGCTTGCGGGCGATGGAGTTCGCCACGATGCCGGTGAATGCAAGGGCCACCACGCCGCCCCAGCCGATCGTGCCGAACGACAACGCGGTAACGATGGAGTACGGGAGGGCGACGAAGGAGATCGACATGTCGATCGCCGCCGCCCGGACGATCTTCTCGAGCGAATAGCCGTAGGCACGCTGCGGCCAGAACATCAGCAGGGTGTTCATCAACACCAATGCGGCCGCGCCGGCGGCGACCCGGGCGGCGTTGGCGGGCGTCGCCTCCATCACCGGGAAGACGCCGCCGAGGAGCTCGTAGACCGTCGCGGCGACGACGATCGGGATGCCGTAAGTGCCGAAGAGGCCGAATGCCTTCACGTGGTCGGTCACCGGATCCTGCCGCGCGATGTGCACCGGCCCGATCTGGTGGACCGCCAGCAGGCGCATGCCGACGGAGACCAGCACGGCCAGCCACGACGACAGCACCATGCCGAGAAGCGGGAACATGGCCATGAAGGCGATGATCACCAGGGCGACGTAGGTGAACTCGGTGAGCGCGAACTTGAGGAGCGCCAGGGCGGTGGCGAAGAGGACGAAGATGACGATCAGGATCGGGCCGTCGCTGCCGAGCGTGCGGAGGATTCCGGCGGTCTGGTCGTGGCGGATCCAGGTCAGCCACAGCATCACCATCAGCCCGGCCAGTCCTTGTATGAGAAAGACCGAGATGACGCGCCGCCGCGCGGAGTTCGGGCCCGCCTGTGCCATGGGAGTACGACGATGTTAGCCCCGGAACTGTGCGATCACCAAACCGCCGCTCCGTTCGAGCTCGGCCGGGATCGCTTCGTGGTCGGGCACGATGACCGCGTTCCGGTACTCCCCTTCGGCGATTTCGACGCCGTGGGCGACGATGCAGCGGTCGAGGCGGACGCCCGCGGCGATGCGGCAGTCGTCCCAGACGATCGACTCGCGGACCTCCCCTTCGATCACGCTGCGCGCGCCGATCGTGGAGTGTTCTGCCGAGCCTTCCGCGGTTTCGTGAACCAGCGAATTGCCCGCCATATGCGACCCTTCCGCAGGCGCGAGGTCGCCGCGGATCGTGGCGTCGAGGAGCGCGGCCGAGGCGGAGATGTAGCGCTGCGGCGTCCCGATATCGAACCATAGGCCGTCGTCGACGATCCCGGCGAGCCTCTCGCTCCCATTCGCGAGGATCGGCATGTAGACGTGCTCCACGATCCCGGAGAACTCCTGGTCGGGGAGGTGTTCGAAGACGCGCGTGCTGATCACGTGCGAGCCGGCGAACATCATCGCCTCGCCGCTGCCGCTGCCGAAGCCGGTCACGGCACCGTCGTCAAAGTAGACCGGGGTGAACTTATCGTCCGGCGGTGCGTGGCGCAGCGTCAGCGCGGCGAGGGCGTTCTTTTCCATCCGCGCGTGCCGCAGCTCCGCCCAGCGGGGAAACTGCACGGTGTCGCCGTTGACGAGGAAGAACTCCGCCTCCTCGGCGAGCTGCGGCCGGATGCGCCGGATGCCGCCGCCGGTGCCGAGGATCTCTTCTTCCTCGCGGGAGAAGAAAAAGTCCGCCTTGTCGCCGTAATGATCGCGGAGATAGCGCTCCATCGGCTCCGGCAGGTGGTGCAGGTTGACGATCAGGTCGCGCACGCCTTCGGCGATGAACGACTCCACGGCCCACCCGATCAGCGGCCGGTTGAGCAGCGGCACGAGCGGCTTCGGCAGGGTGTAGGTGATGGGACGGAGACGCGTCCCGAAGCCGGCGGCAAGGATGAAGCCTTTCATAGCGGGTTGGCTGTTATCAGTTGTCGGTTGTCAGTCAAGGGTCCCTCAGCGCGAGAACTGGCCCCTGACTGACAACTGACAACCGACAACATCGTGCGCAACGTGTTCATGCGGTGGGCAGTTGGTCGGGTGGAAAGACCATGTTTTCCGGCAGGTCGGCGCGGGTGCGGCGGTGCTGGCGGTAGAGATCGGCGTAGCTCTGGCGGATTCCCGAATCCATGTTCATCCCCAGCTCGTCGGCCACGGTGCGGATGACCTCCAGCGGCCCTTCGATCTCGAAGTAGTCGCCGATGGGAGTGCGGTCGAGGACGACCTCGACCTCGCGGACGCGCCAGACCTCGCGGAACTTCTGGTAGCGGAAGACTGGTTTGTAGCCGAGGGTGTCGAAGAGCTGGATGGCGAGCTCGAAGCTCTCCACGCCGGTCTGCACTTCCTCGCGCGTCTTCACGCCGCCGTCGAACGCTACCGGCCCCTTGAACGTCGCCAGCGCGTAGCGCCCGAACTTGCGCACGCGCAGCAATGCCCCGCGGGTGCGCAGCTCGCCGCGGCGGTCGAGGACGATGTTGTCCTCGAAGGTCTCTTTGTAGAGACGCTGGGCCCCGATCTCATGGAGCCGTTCCACGAGGGCCGGACGGTCCTTGAGGGCGAACTTGATCTCGATTTCCTGAGCCATGGGTAAGAGGGAGATGAGCGATGAGAGATGAGCGATGAACGATGCCGGTCTCCCGCTCATCGCTCATCTCTCATCGTTCACCTCTCGTCACTCGCGAAGTACCTCCACTCCGGGCAACGTTTCCCCCGAGATGAACTCCAGGCTCGCTCCGCCGCCGGTGCTGATGTGGGTGATCTTGCTGGCGAAGCCCGAGGCCTTGATCGCTTCGACCGATTCGCCGCCGCCGACGACGGTGATGGCGTCGGCCTGGGCGACGGCACGGGCCATGGCCATGGTGCCTTTCGCGAACTGCTCTTTCTCGAAGACGCCCATCGGGCCGTTCCAGAAGATCAGCTTCGCTTCCTTCAGCTCGGCCTCGAACTCCTTGATGGTCCTGGGGCCGATGTCGAACGCCTTCTCGTTGTCGGTGTAGCCGTCGCTGACGTCGGCGTCCTCGTCGATCTCGGTCGGATTCTCGAGCGAATCGGCGACGACCAGGTCGACCGGCAGCACCAGCTCCGCGCGCGCTCCGCCGGTGGCGGAGCTCTCCATGATCCGCTGCGCGACCTCGAGCGACTCGCGGTCGACGAGCGACCCGCCCATCGGTATGCCGCGCGCGGCGAGGAAGGTGTTGGCCATGCCGCCGCCGATCAGGATCTTGTCGGCGAGCTTCACCAGCGCCTCGAGCGGCTCGATCTTGCCGGCGATCTTCGCCCCGCCCATGAGCGCCACGAACGGCCGCTCGGTAATGTTCGTCACCTTCTGCAGGAACTTGATCTCCTTCGCCAGGAGGAACCCGCCGGCGGTGTTCTCTTTCGGGAAGAGCCGCGGGAGGGCGTCGATCGACGCGTGGGCGCGGTGCGACGCGCCGAAGGCGTCGTTGACGTAAAAGTCGGCGAGCGTGCGCAACTGCTCGGCGAAGGCGGGGTTGTTCTTCTCCTCCCCATCGTGAAAGCGGAGGTTCTCGACGAGCAGCATCTCGCCGGGGCCGAGCTTCGTGGTGTCGGCGCCGGCGCAGTCGTCCGCCCACTGCACCTCCGCTCCGGTCAGTTCGGCGAGCTTGTCGCGTACCGGACGCAGCGAGTACTTCGCGTTGCGCGTCCCTTTCGGGCGGCCGAGGTGCGATGCCAGGACGATCGCGGCGCCCCGTCCGCGAAGATACTGCAGCGTCTGCAGCGTCTCCTCAATGCGCGTGGCGTCGGTGATGCGCGTCCCTTCCAGCGGCACGTTGTAGTCGACGCGGTAGAAGACACGAGCGTTCTGCGTGAGTGGAAGGTTTTCGACTCGTCGGATCGTGATCATGCGAGTACGAGCGATGAGCGATGAGAGATGAGAGATGAACGCCGGAGCGCGGAGCGGTTCATCGCTCATCGCTCATCGCTCATCGCTTCCTCTTACCGCGCCGCCAGCGCCTCCTTACGGACCCGTGCCACGTGTGCAATGAGGTCGAGGATACGGTTGCTGTAGCCCCACTCGTTGTCATACCACGCCAGGATCTTGTGCATCTGCGGATTGACCGAGCGGGTGAAGGTCGTGTCGACGATCGACGAGTTGGGGTTGTGGTTGAAGTCGATCGAGACGAGCTGCTCGTCCGAATACGAGAGGATGCCTTTCAGCTCCCCGTCCGCGGCATCGCGCAGCACCTGGTTGATCTCGTCGACGCTGGTCTCCTTTTCGGTCTGGAACGTCAGGTCGACGAGGGAGACGTTGGGCGTCGGGACGCGCACGGAGATGCCGTCGAACTTCCCCTTCAGCTCCGGCAGCACCAGGCCCACCGCCTGCGCGGCGCCGGTGCTGGTCGGGATCATCGACAGCGCGGCCGCGCGGCCGCGGCGCAGGTCTTTGTGCGGGAGGTCGAGGATCTCCTGGTCGTTCGTGTACGAGTGAATGGTGGTCATGATCCCCATGGTGATGCCGAACCGCTGGTGCAGCACCTTCGCGACCGGTGCCAGGCAGTTCGTCGTGCACGAGGCATTGGAGATGATCTTGTGCTTCTGCGGGTCGTAGTCGTTCTCGTTGACCCCCATGCAGAACGTCGCGTCGGCGTCTTTCGACGGAGCGGAGATGATCACCGTCTCGACGCTCTTCCTGATGTGCCGCGAGGCCTTGTCTTTGGTCGTGAAGCGGCCCGACGATTCGACCACGATCTCGACGCCCAGCTCGTCCCACGGAATCTCGGCCGGGTCGGGGCTGGAAAAGACGCGCAGCTCCTTGCCGTCGATGGAAATGCTCTTCTCGGCGCTCCTGACCTCGTTCCTGATCGTGCGGTGCACGGAGTCGTACTTGAGGAGGTAAGCGAGCGTATCGGCGGAGGTGAGGTCGTTCACCGCCACGAAATCAATGTCGTACTTTTTCTCGAGGGCGGCGCGCAGCACGTTACGACCGATGCGTCCGAACCCATTGACTCCAACCTTCACCATGAAAACGGTCTCCTGCTAATGCGCGCGCTAGTATATCGACGTGAATCCGACTGCGAGTTCCATGCACGTCACCCCTTTGCGGTGGGCGGGCAACACCTTGTTTCTCCTCGATCAGCGGCTGCTGCCGGGCCAGGAAGTCTGGGTGGAGTGCCGCACGGCGTCAGAAGTCGCTGAGGCGATCCGCGACATGGTCGTCCGTGGGGCGCCGGCCATCGGCGTCAGTGCCGCGTTCGGCATGGCTATGGCGGCCAGCGCCGGCGAGGATCTGCAAGCGACCGCGGATCATCTGAAGCGTGCCCGGCCGACGGCGGTCAATCTCGCCTGGGCCGTCGACAGGATGTCCGCGCATGACGGCGACCTCACCGCCGAGGCCGAGCGCATCCTCGAAGAAGACGTCGCGGCGAACCGCGCCATGGGCCGTCACGGCGCGGAGCTCCTCGGCGCCCGCTCCACCGTACTCACGCACTGCAACGCCGGCGCGCTCGCCACCGGCGGCTACGGTACGGCCCTCGGCGTGATCCGCGCCGCCATCGAGGGCGGGAAGCACGTGGCCGTCTTCGCCGACGAGACCCGGCCCTACCTCCAGGGAGCCCGGCTGACGGCGTGGGAGCTGCAGCGCGACGGCATCGACGTCACCCTCATCACCGAC
>DASPHC010000095.1:0-9821 GCA_035629865.1 Thermoanaerobaculia bacterium
AACCCACAACCAAGCCGTCCGGGCTCTCGGACGTCACCTCATCCGCGTCATCTGGTCGATGCTCAAGAACGATCGCGACTACGTTCCGAAGCCGGATCGCCTTGCAAAAATCGCTTGAAATTTCCACCGGGATGTTCAGACCTTCGCTTTTCTGAAAAGAACGAAGGTTTGACCCCGCCACCACCTTCCGGCGGCCTGCTCGATCTGCCTTTTGCCTTCATACTTCGACGGATGGCCGACATCTTCATCAGCTACAGCCATGAGGACGTTGCGCGCGCCGAGGAAATCGAACGGTCCCTTCTGGACTCATCCACGATGACCGTCTGGAGAGACGTCCGCATGGCACCCGGGACGAAGTTCGAGGGAGTAATCCAGGAGGAGTTACGGCGTGCGCGCGTCTGTCTCGTGCTGGTGAGCCGCGCTTCCCTGGCGTCGGAGTACTGCCAGAACGAGGTGGGCTTTGCCGATGCCAATGGCACGACCATCGTGCCGGTCCGGCTCGACGACTGCACGCCTGCCGGTTTTCTCGCGTCGCGGAGCTATCTCGACATGACCCGGGAAAGCTCTCTCTTCATGGTCGTCGATGTTCTTCGCGACGAGATCAAGAGGCTCCGTCAGGACGACCTGCGGGACGACTACCTCGAGATGTATCGCCTTCTGCTGGCGCAATTCAGGGAAGGAACCGACCCGACCGTGGTTGCCGCCGTCGCGGCGAGCCCAGTCTCCCCGGCCGATGTCGTATTCGAGGACGGACCGCCGCCCGAGCCGCACTATGCGCGCGTGGTGCACGAGGTTCCGCGTTCCGTGGCGCGCGACTTCTGCGCGGCAGCGGTTGATTTTCTCGAGCGCGGAGGGTCATGCCTGAGGCTTCTGCCGGTCAGGCACGGGTTCAATCATCTGCCGGTCTGGCTGTTCCGTCGCGTGGATCTCGACCGCGATGCCGGTCCCCGCTTCACGCCTCTCCCGGATGCAGTGCTGCTCACCGGTCCGTTCGATTTCGACAATGGCGTGATCGTCGAGGCCAGCCTCTTCGCGCCGACGGCGCCCGACACCGAGACTCCGCGGCGGCACGGCGTCCCGCTTCCCGTCGACGTCGAATACAACTCCGTCAACTCCAACGCCGCCGCGGACCTCGGCTGGATCAGCGAAGACAGCGGCGAGCACCTGTACGCCTTCGTCCTCTCGAAGGGCGTCTACCGCGTCGAGCGCGCGGGGAAAGAGCACCGGGGAGCCTCGCGCCTCATTCTGACGAAGTACCTGGGAATGCAGTCCGCGCGGCTCCGTCTCTTCGCCGGAAGCCATGACGTCGCGCATCGCCCTCCGTCGAACACTCTGCAGCTCACCTACCTCCGCTATACGCCGAAGTACTTCGCCGGCGGCACGATGCAGTTCCTGATGTTCAACGATCAGAAGGGAATCGCCGTCGTGTCAGCCATGCGCGCAGTCGTTCACGAGGTGACGCCCAGAGCACCCGAGCGTCCGCCCGGCGGAGGCGCCGGATTGATGGAGTACCGGTACACGGTCACTCTCCAGCCGAAGGTGGGAGACATCCCCGTGACCAACGACAGGCTCAAGTATGGCCCCGGGGACGTCGACATGTTCAGTGTCGAATTCGACAGCCCGATGGGCTACGACTACGTGGTCAGCATCGAGGTGAGCTGGCACGACGCCCAGACGGGAGCCGCGCACACGCTCCGGACTCCTAAGGAGACTGTGTCGTTTCCGCTGTATGAACACGTGAACGTTGACGACTGAGCGGCACCCTCGTGCCAACTCCCTCGGCTCTAGCTCGACATCGTCACCCAGTGGTGGAACCTCAGCGTCGGCACCATCAACAACCGCCCCATCGACCGCCGCGCCCACCAGCTCACCCTCCTCTTCGGAGGCTGGGACATCGGCATCAACGGCCGCGTCAACCCCGGCACGATGATCGACGGCGACGCCACGCACGAATGGCCGCTCCGCTTCTGGATGTGGGCGGCTGGGACGGGGATGCCCTGACGGGATGGATGGATGGGAGTTGGGAGGTTGCGCTGAGGTAGGGGGCGGCGGCGCCTCAGCGAGCCGTCAGCGGCGACAATCGGGGCCTGGAGTCGAGGGACCAGATGGATGGACACCATGAGTGCATGACGCCTAAAATGATCGTACCGGGTTCTCACAACAGCTCATGGCTCCACCGCTCATGCATCGCGCAATCGGGCGAGAGTCGCGCGTTCCGCGGCGCGCACCGTCTCTCAAGGAGGGCGGTGGTGCGGAGAATCCGCGCCCGGCCGTGCTGGTCCTCGGCGTGTATCTCGCCGGCCGGCCGCACAGTGCGCGGTCCATCGTCTCGAATGTCGCGAAATCGAGGCGGTATGACGTCGTCCAGCGATGGATCGCCCTCGGTGGCATGGCACACGACGCGGTCCTCACGCAGGTGACGTGCGCGCAGTATCCGACGCTGCGTCCGAAATTTCCGTTGCTGAACGACCTGCTGAGCCGCGTCGACTATCGCGGGTTCGCACATCTCGTGATCTTTGACGACGACATCTTTCTTCCCGACGGATTTCTCGACCGGTTCCTCGACGCGCAGCAGAGGCTCGGCTATGCGCTGGCACAGCCGGCGCGCACGGCCAACTCCCACATCGATCACGCCATCGTCGAGCAGGAGCCGGGTACGTTCGCGAGGGAAACGCGATGGGTCGAGGTCGGCCCGGTCGTCTCCATGCACCAATCCGCCTTCGAGTCCCTCCTTCCTTTCGATGTCCGCTCCCCGATGGGCTGGGGATACGAGAACGTCTGGGCGTACGAGCTGGCCCGCCGGGGTCTCACGATGGGGATCATCGATGCGGTGGCGGTCGAGCACACCCTCCGTCCGCCGCAGGCGCACTATGACGGGAAGGAGGCTCACGCCGCGCGCGCGCGCATGCTCGCGGCGCGCAGGCACCTGCCGGATGAGACCTGCAAGCAGATCCTCGCGCGCATTCCCCTGGACGCGCACATCCCGCCTCCTTCCGATGTGGATGTGGTCGTGGAGATGCAGGACCTGCCGCTGCCGCAGTTCGCGGCTTTCCTGGCCGAGGAGGCGGCTGCCGCGAATCGGCCATGCCGTGTTCTCGACTGGTCCGGCGAGATGGACGTCTGTCGTGCGCTCGACGAACAGATCGTCTTTGCTCCGTGCGAAATGGCCGGGTCCGCGCTTCCGTACATCGGCAAGACGGCGGAGGTGGTGATCGCCCCTTCCACGGAGACCGCGGTCATGCGCGAGGCCAGGCGCGTGGCCCGCCTCGCGGTAGCCGTTCCATCCCGGAACGGGCACCTCCGAGTGGAGTGGCTGCGCCCGCACGCCCGTGCATCCTGGCCTTCCGTGTCGATCGTGATTCCGACGTTCGACCGCGGAGCGCTGCTCGACGAGTGCCTGGCCGCGGTACTGTGTACTCTGCCCCCGGCCATGGACGTCGAAGTGGTGGTCGTCGACGACGGCTCGTGCGACGACACCCAAATCCGGCTTGCCGCGTGGGCGTCGGGCGACCGGCGCGTACGCCAGCTCCGCACGCCGCCACCCAATCGCGGCTTCGTCGACGCCTGTAATCGGGGAGCTCATGCCGCGCGGGGCGATCTCCTCGTGCTGCTCAACAACGACACCGTGCCCCGGTCCGGCTGGCTCGAGGCGCTCGTACAAACCTTCGCCGACCGGCCCGACGCCGGCGCGGTCGGCGGCAAGCTGGTGTATCCCGACGGGCGTCTACAGGAAGCCGGCGGGCTGGTTTTCGCGGACGGCTCGGCGGCGAACGTCGGCCGCGGCGATACGAACATCGACGCCCCGGTCTACAACTTCGTGCGCGAGGTCGACTACTGCTCGGGCGCGCTTCTGGCGACGCCGCGGCTGCTGTTCGTGGCGTTGGGAGGCCTCGACCGGCGCTACGCACCTGCGTATTACGAGGACACCGATTATTGCTTCCGCGTGCGCGAGACCGGCCGGCGCGTGTACTACCAGCCAAAGAGCGTGGTCGTTCACATCGAGGGCGCGACGGCGGGCGTCGATCCGGCCGCGGGCACGAAGCGCTTCCAGGAAATTCACCGGCAGACCTTCCGCGACAGGTGGCGGCATGTTCTTCCGGACCAACCGCAGCCAGGCTCGAGCGAACGATCGCTGGTGAACGCCCTCGCGGCACGGGCGCGGCCGGCGGACGACAGCGGCCGGCCCCGGACTGCATTGGTCTGCGCGCCCACACTTCCCGAATACGACCGCGAGAGCGGCTCGCGCCGGATCTTCGATCACATCCGGACGCTTCGCGCGGCGGGATGGTCGGTCGTCTTTGCCGCCGAAAACGGCTACACGGACAGCCGCTATGCGCGCGCGCTGCAGCAGACAGGCATCGAGACGTATTGCGGGTTTGCCGCTCTGGACGAACTTCTGCGCACACGCCGGATCGATCTGTCGATTCTCGCCTTCTGGTCTGTCGCCGAGGGGCTGCTGCCATGCCTGCGCATCCTGACGCCACGCACGCCCGTCCTCGTCGACTCGATCGATCTTCATTTTCTTCGCAATGGGCGCCGCATACGGCCCGACTGGAGCCCCGAAGCCGCGCCGGCCGGAGAAGAGCACAGCCGGCAAATGGAACAGGAGCTCGCCGTCTATCGTCAGGCCGATGGAGTGCTGACGGTCTCGCAGAACGAGGCGGAGCTCGTGACGCGCCTGGCCCCGGGAGCTCGCGTGTTCGTCGCGCCCGACGGGGAGGACTTGACCGCCTCCGGCGCTCCATGGCCGGCGCGCCGCGGACTCCTGTTCGTCGGTAACTTCCGGCATCCGCCGAACCGCGAAGCCATTGCTTACCTCTGCCGCCACATCGTTCCATTGCTTCCCCGCGACCTTCTCGCGAGGCACCCCCTGTACCTCGTCGGAACCGATCTGGATGAAGAGATCCGGTCGCTCGGCATGGGTGTGCCCAACGTCCTCTTCGTGGGATGGGTCCCGGACCTGGAGCCGTATTACGCAAATGCCCGCGTCTTCCTCGCGCCGCTGCGCCATGGAGCAGGAACGAAGCGGAAACTCGTTCAGGCGTTGATGTGCGGCGTTCCCTCGGTCGTGACGTCAGTGGCCGCCGAAGGGCTTCCGGTGCGTCACCACAAGCACCTCCTGATCGCCGATGACGCACAGTGCTTCGCCTCCGCCATCGTTCGTCTTGCGGAGGATGAATCCTTGTCTGCCGACCTGTCGGCGCGCGCACGGGAAACGATCGCGGCGCATCACAGCCGCCGTACCGCCAACGACGCGCTCCTGACCGCGGTGCACGCGGTTCTCGGCCGGCAATGACAGACTCGCGGAACCCTCACTTGCGCAGGCGGCGGATCTCGGCCTTCCGCTCATCGAGCGCGACCGACAATCTCACGATGGCGCGGTCCCGCCAGGCGACTTCGGTCAGCGTCGGCCAGGCGTCTGTCTTTCCCACGACGAGCAGGTCGTAGATCTCGCTGGCGTACGCGGTCAGATCGACGGAACGGAGAAGCCGCCAGTCTTTCGAGAAACGGTTGATCGTGCACCGGCCGTGCGGCAGGCCAGCCGTCCGCGGATTCTCGACCGGCGCGCCGCTGGAGCGCGAAAACGAGCGCCCCACGCTCGTGGCCACGAGGACGTCCGAGTCGAACGCGCACATGCCGCGCGCATAGCCAGGCAGATTCCGGGCATGCGTGGCTCCCGCCGTCCGCAACGTGCCGGTGCGCGACTCGCAAAAAAGGAGCTGACCGCCGAGCGGGAGCAGGGTGTGCGGTTGATCGAGCGCGGTAGCGACCAGCTCCCCGCGGTCGAGATCGAGAATGAATCCGTCCCTCGGCGCGTCGCGCCGTGCCTCCACCCTGCCGAAGCCGGAGACCAGCAGTCTTCCCGACGACGATGCCGCCGCATTGAGATGGACCGTGTTTTCCCGGGTCTGCCCCGTGCCATGCCTCCAGAACACGGTCTCGGCGACGACGGTGTGCCCATCGAGCGTCACCTTCACGATCTCATCGGTGCCGGTGGAAACGGCGAGTAATTCGCCCTCCCTCCAGACGATCGAGTGGACATCCACGGCCTTCACGAAGGGATGGCGGGTGAGCAACGTCAGCCGCTCGAGGTCGAAGACGAGCAGGACGGAGACCACACGCGCCGCCGCGCGGGGGGCCGCGCATTGGGCCACCGCAAAGAGATGACCGCGCGAGAGGGCCAGTCCGGTGATGCCCTTCACGTCATCGAGCTCGGACGGCAGCTCGATCACTTGGCATTCGTCGCTGACCGGGTCGAACAGCGCGAGCGCGGCCAGGCCCGCCACACGCGCGTTGCAGAAGCTCATCAGGACCTTGCGCCGAGCCCGGGCTGCGCGAAGCTGCGCGCGCTCCTTCTCGATCCGCCGCCTCAATTCTCCCTCCGCCCAGTTGATGTAGTGCGCGCGCTTCAGGAAGCCGGTGGCGAGTCCGGCGGCCGCCTGCTCGTCGGGCGCGTACCGCGGCTGTTCGGCGTCGAGGGCGTCGAAGAGGTCGTGCGCTTCCTGTTTCAACGCCGTGCTGGTGCGCGGGTCGGAAGCATCGAACCCCTCGGGCACGAAGGAACTGTTGATTCTCGAGGTCAGCGGGAGCAGACAGTCATCGGTGAAGGCCTCCCCCGCGTGCACGAGACAACGCCTCAGGATCTTCCTGGCGCTCTGCAGCAGATCGCGGTAACGAACGCGAAGGACGACGTCCGACCCGTAGGCCCGCTCCGCGGCGACGCAGTCGTGGACCGCGCGCAGCCAGCGCTGATAGGCATCTTCCTCGTTCCTGGCCAGCTGGACTCCCGCAACCTTCGAGAAATTCAGCATGGAGGGAACGACGGCGCGGACGTCCCGCAGAATGTGAATGAAGCGCGCGTCGGGAAAGAGATTGCGCAGCGCGTACACCGAATGCGAATACTCCGGCGTGCCGTCCACCCATCGGCGCTTGGGGTCGGCCGGCCTGCGCAGGAGCGCAAAGCGGGGGTCTTCGAGGTCGACGCGAAAGGGAGGGCGCCGCCGGGCGATCAGTGCGTTCACGGCCATGCCGATCTCGCCGAAAAACTCCTCGCGCCCGATCCGCATCGACGACAACTGCGAGCGCTCGCCGCGTGCGGAGCCGAGCTCGTAGCAGTTCTGGAGCGTGAGAGCCAGCTTGACGAACCAGCCGGTCTCTTCCAGCGGAAGAATGTTCGGGTGCTGGCCGAGGCACCACGTGAGGATACTGGTGCCCGAGCGTGGCGACCCGATGACGAAGATCGGCGCGCCGTAGGTCGCCACGCGCGGCTGAGAGCGGCGCGGGCCGGCGTGATGCCGGGAGACCTCATCCCCGCGCTCGGCTTGCGCGATCCGCCTGAGCAGCGCCTCGGCGAGCACGCGGACCGCGCGCGGCCGCGCAGTGTCGCTCCGCAATTCGCGTAAGCCTGCCACCAGCGGCCACTGGCCGGAGGGCGGCCGCTCCAGGAGGCGGTTCAATGCATAGCGGCTGGCGATCGGGTTGGCGTGGAACGCGCCCTCGATGAAGGTGTCCGTCCCCGCGCCTGCCCGGCGCCACCCGGCAATGACACGCATCGCGGTGACGAGAGGTGACTCCTCGGGCGACACCGGAATTCTTCGCGTGACGATCTCCGCAACCTGATCGCGGCGTTCATGGATCACGATCCGCTCGCCGGAAGCAAATCTGCCGCGGTGAGCGAGGCGATTCGCGCTGAACCAGAAACGATGGAACGATGCAGACAGAAGCGCCTCCCCATCGTAGCCGGCGAACGACTCTTCTATGTGCATCACCACGTCGCGGCGCCCGTTGCTCTCGATCACACTCTCGACACGGGCGAGTGCGCTGCTGTGCGTCATCCAACTCTCTTCCGCGGTAATGTCGGGCCAGAGGTCGATGCGTTCCATGGGGATCTAGATGACGTCCACTTCCATCTGCGCGAGCTGCGGCAGTCCATTGACCGCGAAGGAGGCCTGCAGCATGGCCGGGCCGGTGCTCGCGTTCACGAACGCGACGAGGACCGTATCACCGTCCGTCGGCCCGACGAACGATACGCCGAGCGCGTCGCTCGACCACGAGATGTCCGTGGGCGTGCTGTTGGGCACGACGAGCCGATACATATACGGGGAGTAATTGAGCACCACCGTCGGTCCGGTGATTCCCTCGCCGTTTCCCGGGGGAGGCGACGGGGACCGCGACGGTCCGCGGGAAGGAGAGGGAGACGGCGACGGGGACCTGGACGGCGACGGGGACCTGGACGGCGACGGTGACCCGCTCGGCCGCACGCTGCCGGCAGGGCCGAGCGCCGCGGCGCCTGCAGTCTCGTCCTCGCTGAGCTGCGGCCAGGCCAGCCCGAATCGGCGCGCGTACCAGAACTCGTCGTGCACACGGTGCGCGTGAAAATAGGACCGCTCCTGCCGCGCCGTCTCTTCACCACCCTTGAACAGTTCCCAGGCGCGCGCCCAGAGACCTTCCGCGTGCTCCGCAAGCGACTCGTCATTGCGGGATCGCGCGGCTTGCAACCACGCGTTCCATACTCCCTGCGTGTAGTTCTTGTACGCCATCCGCAACTGGTTCACGACGATGTGCTCGGCCGGCACGGTGTACCGCGTGAACGCTTCCTGAAAGCGGTGGCCGACCGAGATCGTCGGGTCGTGCAGGATCGGATACCCCATCAACCAGCACTTCAGCGCGAAATCGAGGTCCTCGACACCCCACGACAGCATGTGACGATCGAACCCCCATACCCGGTCGTAGACGGCCCGAGTGACCGCAAACGCACATCCGATGAGGGCCGGCGACTCGTACAAATGCCCGCGCCCGAGATCCGAGCGCTGCAGGCGATCGAGAGGAACCCAATACGACTCCGTGGTGAGGGGGTCGAACGCATAGCCATGCCCGGCGTCCGACAGGATGTTCCGCCAGTGCTTCACGTCGAGCGACACGATCCGCGGCGTGATGACGGCCTGGCCTTCCGTGTCCTCGATCGCCTGTACGAGACCGTGCAATGCGCCGTACTCCGGCTTGCAGTGGCCGTCGAGAAAAATGAGCACCTCGCCGTCCGCTGCCTGCGCCGCCCGGTGTTTCGCCGCGGACGTGCCCTGCCGTTTTTTCACGCGTTCCAGGTGAACGGAGGCAAACCGCCGGGCGGCCGCCTCCGGCGCCCCGTCCGTCGATCCGTCGTCGGCGAGGGAAATGTCGTAATCGAGCCCATGAGCCGTCTCGACGCACGACTCGATGGTTTTCAACAGATTTTCGCCCTCATTGTATGCTGCGATGACGATCGTCGCCCGCATGAGACCTCCGAATTGTGTGGAATGACCCAATGAAGGAGAGCCTCACGGCGACACTTCCCCTACCCTCAGGATCTCATCTGTTTCACGACCACCACAGCTCCGGCGGTGCAGCGCCAACGCCGTGGCTGGCGAGCCTGCGGCAGTTCGAGGCCATGGACGCGAGGATCATCGTGCCGGGCCAGGGCCCGGCGCAGTACGACAAGACTTCGCTGAAGCTCACCGCCGACGCGTTCGCATCGATCATCGACCAGGTGCACGCCGCGCTCGAGCGCGGCGTCTTCCGGCCGGAAGACGTGCAGGCCGCGGTGAATGTCGATGCCATCGGCGTACAGTTCACGCCCGGCGCATCGGCACCTTCGGACGGCTTCAAACGATGGGTGTCGATCGTCGTGAGGAAGGTCGTGCAGGAGTCGCTCGACGGCGTCATTCGCGGCGGAACGTGAGGTAAACGCGTTCGTTCAACCAGCGGAAGAGACCGACCGGGGGGCCTCCGGCGGGCCGGCACGGCCGGCAGCGTTTGTTTTCGCGTGGACCGCGATTCGAGCGAGA
>DASPHC010000096.1:0-49727 GCA_035629865.1 Thermoanaerobaculia bacterium
CCACCGACTTCGCCGCCGACGATCCCGCCGGCCACGCCGCCCTGGACGCCGCCGACGACTCCGGCAACTGCGTCGCCCGGACCTTCATCGGTTCCGCCAGTCGATTCTTCGACCACGGGGGTGTCGACCACCGGCAGGTCCTTCGTGACCGGCATCTCGACCTTCGGGACTTCCTTAGGGATCTCGCGCGGCGGGGTGAGCGGTGACTGCGGCACCACGACCGGTTTCGGCTGGACGCGCGGGGTGGCCTGCTTCGGCGTGCCGCTGCTCTTCGCCGGGGGCGGCGGAGGTGGCGGCGGCGGGGGAGGCGGAGCGGCGCCCCGGGTGATGAACGCGGCGATCGGCTTCTCCGACGCCACCTTGTGCGAGACGTTCGAGCCGGCGAAAACGACGCCGGCGATGAGGATGGCGTGAAGGGCGATCGACGTGACCGACGCTTTCCAGCCGCCTTGCTGTTTCTTGTTTTTCCCAGACTCGAGCAGGTCCTTTTGCAGATCCATAGTAACGTTCTTATTTGCAAGGACGTGACCATGTATTTCATCATTTGGATTCAATGATTTAGAATGCTTTTCGATGCATTTGAAAGCTCTGCCGTTCGTTCCACTTCTGGTTGCCTTTTCGGCCTGCGTTTCAACCCCCGCGACGACTCCTGCTCCCGACACTCTGCCGGTGCCGGAAGCGTGGATGAGCGTGCCTCAAACGCCGCGTATCCGCTCCGTGTCGCTCGATGCGGAGGGGAAGGTCATCACCTCACCGGACAAGGCGCCGCGACGGATGGTGGACGGGCCGGTGCACGTGGCCAGCGAGTTTGTGGCGCCGCTGATCATGAACGGCGAGAAGCAGCTCACCGACCCTTTCCGCGCGGTCGACTCGCTCGACTTCTCCGAGGAACGGGGAGAGGTGGTGTTCTCGGTGAAGCGGCGGGACGACTTCGAGATCGGCCTCGTTTCCAGCGACGGCAGCCCGATCAGTTGGGTGCCGAACGACCCTGCCGACGAGGTGGACGTGCAGTGGGCGCCGCGCGGCAACAAGATCAGCTATCTGATTCACGCCAGGAGCGGGGACATCGTCCGGACGCTGCACATCCCGACCTCGTTCGAGCTCGCGGTGGCGTTTCCGAATGCGGTCGTCCACTCGCTCGGCTGGGACCCGCCGGCGGAGCGCTACGCGGTCGCGTACTCGACTCCCGACGCCTCGGATCGGGTCGAGTCGATGAAGTACGACGGGACCTCGCGCCGGATCGTCGTCTCGCCCGCGATCCAGCTGGACGCGGAGGTCGAGCCGTTCGCCGCCGGGGCGGTGCTGGTCCGGCCGGTGGACCTGCTGTACAACGAGAAATTGCCGGTCGTCGTCTGGATGGCGGAGAACTTTGGCTGGAACGACGCCCGCGGGGCGTTGATGAAGAACGCGCGGGTGGCAACCGTGGTCGCGACGCGCCCTCCGGATGACGCGTTCTGGAGCGCGATCGACGCCACCCCCTGGATGGACGGTTCGCGGGTGTACGTGGTCGGCGGCAACGCCCCCCGAGGAACCAGCGTCATCGGCGACGCCTCCGTACCGAGCGGGCGCTACCGTCAGATCGGCAACGTCGTGACCGCCGCACCCGCTGTCGTACAATCGTTCGCTGCCGGCTTCATCGCAGATCAGTTGAAGAGGAACGCCCTCACGAATGGCAGCAGCCGCTGAATCCGAGACAAAATCGACCTATCGCGAATACTTCGAAGCGCTGCTGATTGCGATCATCTTCGTCAACTTCGCCCGCATCTTCGTCTTCCAGGCGTTCAAGATCCCGAGCCCGTCGATGGAAGACAACCTCAAAGTCGGGGATCACCTGATCGTCAATAAGTTCATCTACGGCCCGAAGGGCGACCACCTGCTGAGCGGCCTCTTCCCGCTGCGCGACGTGGAGCGCGGCGACACCATCGTCTTCCGCTTCCCGGAGAATCCGGAGATTGACTATGTGAAGCGCGTGGTCGGCCTGCCGGGCGACGTGGTTACCATCCGCGACAAGAAGGTCTCGATCAACGGCCGCCCACTCGACGAGCCGTACACGCTGTTCATCGACCCGCAGACGTTCCCCGGGGGGGACATGCAACCGGAGCCGTACCGCTCCCGCGACCAGTTCGGCCCGTTCCGCGTGCCGGAAGGGCAGTATTTCGCCATGGGGGACAACCGGGACCGCTCCGCCGATTCCCGCTATTGGGGCGGCGTACCTCGCTCGCATGTCAAAGGGCGGGCTTTCATGGTCTACTGGTCGTTCGACGGGCAGGGGGCGCGCGACGCCTCGGTGCGCGAGCGCGTCCGCGAGCTTCGGGACGTGGTGGCCGGCTTTTTCACCCGCACGCGCTGGCACCGTACGTTCTTCATCGTCGACAGCAAATATCACTACACCCCCGGCACCGGACCGCATGGAACCGATTAACCCGCTCGAAGATGAAACGCCGGAGACCGACGGCGAGACGGTGGCCCTCCACAGCGAGGGACGCCGCGGCGAACGCGTGCTCCGCGACACCCGGGATCGTGAGGAACTGCCCGATGCCGACGAGGTGCTCGACGGCGTGGTCATCGACCGCGGCGGGCACTCGATCTCCCGCCGCAGCATCCCCGAGAACGTCCTCAAGGTCCTCTACCGCCTGCACCGCAGCGGTTACCGCGCGTATCTGTGCGGCGGCAGCGTCCGCGACCTGCTGATGGGACGGACGCCGAAGGATTTCGACGTCGTCACCGACGCCCATCCGGGCGACGTCCGCCGGCTCTTCCGCAACAGCCGGATCATCGGCCGCCGCTTCCGCCTGGTGCACATCATTTTCCAGGACCAGGTGGTGGAGGTGGCGACGTTCCGCCGCGAGCCGGACCGCGCGCAGCAGGCTCCCGACGACGAGACGCCGGAAGATTTCCTGATCACGGACGACAACACGTTCGGCTCGCCGCTGCAGGACGCGAAGCGCCGCGATTTCACCATCAACGCGCTCTTCTACAACATCGCCGACTTCTCGGTGATCGACTACATCGGCGGCCTCGACGACCTGAGCGAAGGGCGTGTGCGGGTGATCGGCGATCCCGACCTGCGGTTCCGCGAGGATCCGGTCCGGATGATGCGGGCCATCGAGTTCGCCTCCCGCCTCGGCTTCGAGATCGAGGCGGCGACGTACGAGGGCATCCTCCGCCATCGCAATGAGATCCTGAAGGCTTCGCCGCATCGCGTCT
The DNA here is from genome assembly GCA_035629865.1 of Thermoanaerobaculia bacterium. Taxonomy (GTDB): domain Bacteria; phylum Acidobacteriota; class Thermoanaerobaculia; order Gp7-AA8; family Gp7-AA8; genus QHVT01. The sequence goes on from DASPHC010000096.1 coordinate 3,208, forward strand.
CCGAGGAGATCCTCGAGCTGCTGCGGCGGGGATGGTCGCGCGGCGCAATCCGGCTCATGGTCGACACCGGCCTGCTCGAACCGCTCCTCCCCGAGGTCTACAACTCCATCCGCGGCGAGCGCGCCCCGTACTTCTGGAAAATGCTGGAAGTCCTCGACCGCACCGTCCAGGCGGGACGGAAGATCTCCGACGCGGTACTGCTCTCGGTGCTGATGCTGCCGTGGGTGATCTACGAGATCGAGCGGGAAGAAGAGCGCCGGGTGGAGCAGCGGACGGACAACAGCAAGATGCGCATCGGCGAGGTGATCGTCTTCATCCGCGATCTGATCCAGCCGCTCTGCGCCCGGATGGCGCTTGCCGCGGGGACGCGCCACCAGATCGAGCAGGCGCTGGAAACGCTCTGGCGCCTCCTCGAGCCGCCGACCGACCGCCGCGCCCAGTTCCGCGCGGTTTATCGTGAACCGTTCAGCGATGCCTTGGCGTTGCTCGAGCTTTATGCCCTCTCGTCCGGCCGCTATGTGGATGTGTTCCGCCAGTGGCAGGCCTTTGCTGTGCGCGTGAAGCGCGCCCAGGAGGAAGGGGAGGGGGCCACGGTGGCCAGGAAGAGGCGGAGAAGGAAGCGGCGGTGAACGGGGATTGAGAATTGAGAATTGAGGATTGAGGATTACGACGTCCTCCAATCCTCAATCCTGCATCCTCAATCCTCAATCCGGCTATCGCCCCACGCCCCCTACCGTCAGCCTTCCATTCACGCTTCCGGTGAACTCTTCCTGCCGCTTCACCCCGTCCGCTTCGGCGTAGAGCTTGGCGCGCATGACCATGGCGGGGCGGGCGCCGAGGATCTCGTCGTCGAAGTCGATCGTCACCCAGAACTCGAACTTCTCCTCCTGGCCGGGAGCGATGGTGCGCTCGTACTTGCGGGTGCTGACCGGGACGCGATACGAGCCGCCGCTCATGCTCTGCAAGGCGATCTTCTCGATGTTCCACGGCTTGTCGGTCCGGTTCTTCACGTCGATCTCGAACAGCACGTCGGTCGAGGTCTGGCCGCGCATGACCATCGGCGTGTTCGTCTGGGAGATGAGCACCTGAAAGTCCTCGGTGCTGGCGTGGGAGGTGTCGCCGGTCACGAGACTCCCTCCGCCGGAACCGCATCCGGCGGTCAGGAGGGCGACGAAAAGAAGGGTGAAGGGACGCATGGGAGCCTCCTTGTAAAGGGTTCACGTTTCATCAAATTGTCATCCTGAGCCGCAGGATTCTGCCCACGTGCAGGAAGCAGGGCGGCGAAGGACCCCCTCCGACCAGGCGCGACTCGTTCAACCGAAGGGGGTCCTTCGCCGCCATGCTCCTGGTCGATCGGCAGATTCCTGCGGCTCAGGATGACAGTGGGGACCTGCCTGCGCGGTGCCAGGAAAATCGACTACCAGTGAACGACGATGGCGCCGCGCCGTCCGCAGTCGCGGACACCGCGTCCTGTGATGGCGTCACCGCCGACGTATCATGCACACCGTGCCCCGGGAGGTGATCTACCTCGACCATCACGCCACGACTCCGTGCGATCCGCGCGTGGTGGAGGCGATGCTGCCGTACTTTACGGAGCATTTCGGCAACGCTGCTTCCATTACTCACCAGCACGGAAGGAAAGCGTCGCTGGCGGTCGAGGATGCCCGGATCGCGGTCGCGCGGTTCTTCCGCGTCCTGCCGCCGGAGATCTCCTTCACCGCCGGGGCGACCGAGTCGAACAACATCGCCTTGAATCTGGTGAAGCCGGGCGAGCACCTGATCGCCGGGGCGACCGAGCACAAGTCGATCCTCGCGCCGGCCGAGCGTCTGGCGAAGCAGGGGGTCGAGGTGACGTTCCTCCAGCCGGACGGCGAGGGGCGGATGACCGTCGATGCTCTCCGGGAGGCGCTCCGGCCGAGCACGCGGCTCGTCTCCATCGAGGCGGCGAACGGCGAGATCGGCACGATCCAGCCGATCGCGGAGCTGGGGGCTCTCTGCCGGGAACGCGGCATCCTCTTCCACAGCGACATCACCCAGGCCGCGGGAAAGATCCCGCTCGACCTCGCGAACGTCGACCTGGCCTCGTTCTCCGCCCACAAGGTCTACGGGCCGAAGGGGATCGGCGGGCTCTTCCTCCGCCGCGGCGTGCGGGCCGAGCCGCTGGTGGTCGGCGGCGGGCAGGAGCGGGGCGTGCGGGCCGGCACGGTCAACGTCCCGGGCGTCATCGGGCTCTCCACCGCCCTGCAACTCCGCGCCTCGGAGATGGCGGACGAGGGCTTGCGCTTGGCGCAACTGCGCGATTCCTTACGGGAAAGCATCCTGGCGGACGTCGAAGACGTTTCGGTGAACGGACCGCGGGAGTTAAGATTGCCGGGAAATCTCAACGTCAGCTTCGATCGGATCGAGGCGGACTCGCTGATCCTGGCGATGAAGCACTTTTCGCTGTCGTCCGGCTCGGCGTGCAGTTCCGGGGACCGAGGACCGTCTCGCGTGCTGAAAGCGATCGGCGCGAGCGATGCCGCGGCCCTCGGCTCGATCCGGTTCGGGCTCGGCAAATCCAACACCGTGGAACATATCGAGATGCTGATCGACGACCTCAAGCGCGTGGTGCGAAGGCTGCGGGAGATGTCCGCCGCATGAGCATGAACGCCCCGGGACGCATCCTGCTCGTGGACCACTCACGCGGTGCGCTGCTGTTTCAGGAGACGATCCTCCGCCGCCGCGACATGCTCATCATGACCGCGCTGGCGGGCTCCGAGGGACTGGCGAAAGCGAAGAGCGAGCACCCGAACCTCATCATCTTCGGCTACGACCTCTTCGACATGACCGCGCCGGAGTTCTGCCGCGAGATCCGTGGCAACGAGCACACCCGGGCCATCTCGCTGCTGCTGGTGTGCGACCGCGACCATCACGAGCACGGCGACCTCTGTCTTTCCGCAGGCTGCAACGACGTGATCTTCCGCCCGCTGCACAAGCCGGAGCTCGACACGAAGGTCGAGCGGCTGACCAGCATCCCGGTCCGCCGCCAGCTTCGGACCATCACCAAGATCGAGGTCTCGCTCGAGAAGAACGGGCGCTTCGTCCTCGGCCGGAGCATCAACATCTCCGCGACCGGCATGCTCATCGAGGTCGACCGGATGCTCCCGCAGGAGGGCCCGATGCGCCTGCACTTCTACCTGCCGTCCGACCCGAAGCCGCTGCAGATCGTCGCCGAGGTCCTGCGCGCAGAATTCTCCGGCGCGATGTCGAAATACGGGATGCGGTTCATCGGCCCCACCGAGGAAGAGCGCGAGCGCATCGCCCGCTTCGTCCACCGCCTCCGCTCCCGGGAAACCATCTGATGCCAGTCACGCCGACACCGTCCATCGACGAAGCCATCCGCGCCGCGCGCGAAGACGATTTCCTGCGGGCGCTCAACCTCTTTCTCGACATCTACGGCACCGACGACTCGCCCCCCATCCGCACGCCGAAAGACGCGAGCGGCCTGTCGTACTTCGGGCTCTGCCTGGCGGTGATGCGCAAGCAGTTCAAGCTCGCCATCGACCTCTGCCGCCGTGCCACGCTCCTCGAGTTCTACAACGGCGACCACTACGCCAACCTCGCCCGCGTCTACCTCGCCGCCGGCAACCGCAAGAAAGCCGTCGAGGCGGCCGAGCAGGGGCTGAAACTGAACCCCGAGCACGACTACCTCCTCGAAGTCCGCAAATCCCTCGGCCTCCGCGCCAAACCCCCCGTCCCCTTTCTCGAGCGCACCAACCCGATCAACGTCTCCCTCGGACAATCCAGGCACGCGAAGAAGGTGTACGACGAGGAGACGAAGAAGAAGAGGTAGGGGACACTTATGGCCGTCAAACCAATCCCGGACGAATACCATACCGTTACCCCATATCTCACCGTCGACGATCTCCCGCGGCAGCTCGAATTCGTCAAAGCCGCGTTCCACGCAACCATCCCCGAGGCCATGCCCGATGCGAGCGGAAAGATCCGCCACGCCGAAGCGCAGATCGGCGACTCGCGCGTCATGATCGGACAGGCTCGAGCCGAGTGGCCCGCGCGCCCCGGCGCCCTCTACCTATACGTCGCACACACCGACGCTACGTACCGACGTGCCCTCGCCGCCGGTGCCAAGTCCATCATGGAGCCCGCGGACCAGTTCTACGGCGACCGGAAGCGATGAAGTGACGGACGTTATGCGAGCACGCAGGGACCGAGTTGCAGCGCTGCTTCGGCAACTCATCGACGGTATCGACCGACAGGAGATGTCGCGGAATCTGACAGCGGGCAGGACTGCATATCAGACCGATCCGAACGGGTCGGGCGCGATTGAGAGGATCGAGCCGGACGGCCGGCGCACTCTCGGACGGATGGAAAATCGCCGGTTCCTTCCGAACACTTCTCAGGAGTAAGCCGAAATCTAAGCAGGACGCATCAGAAAACGATGCAAATCCCATCATGCCTCTCTGCTGCCGTAGGCAGCAAAAGATCTGTAGGCCCGGCCTTTTAGGCCGGGTACACGGAGCGCCCGTCGGTGAGCCCGCGTAGCGGGCGACAGAAAAGACGTCCGCACGTTTCTCGTCTGTCGCCCGCTCCGCGGGCTCGAAGATCCATCCCCGCCTTACCCGGCCTAAAGGCCGGGTCTACAGTTCTTCCGCCGCCTTCGGCGGCTTCTCACCCCCGATACCACCTTGCCAGCCTCTCGGGCGATACGCCGAGGTGGTAGCTGGTGATGATCAGCCAGTTCGTGGCGGTGGTGCGGACGATGCCTTTTTTGAGGAAGCGGCGGCCGGAGGTGCGGACGGTGAGGGGGAGGAGGGTCGTTTTGCCGGCGCGCTTCATGCGGCGGGCGAGCTCGTAGTCCTCCATGATCGGGTAGTCGGGGTAGCCGCCGAGGCGGAGGAAGGTTTCGCGGCGGGTGAACTGGGCCTGGTCGCCCCAGGGGGCGCCGGTGAGGCGGGTCCGGACGTTGATCATCTTTGCGACGGCGCCGAGGCCGGGCTCGAGGAATTCGATCTCGAAGCCGCCGAAGACGTGCGTCTTCAGGACCTGCTCGATGGCCGTGGCGGCGCCGGCGGGGAGGATGGTGTCGGCGTGAAGGAAGACGATGGCGTCGTGCATGGCGGCATAGGCGCCGCGGTTGAGCTGGCGGGCGCGGACGCGCTCTCCTCCGATGATCATGGCGCCGCGCGAGGCGGCGATGGTCACGGTCTCGTCTTTGCTGCCGCCGTCGGCGACGATGACTTCGGCGCACCCCGCAGCGCGCGCGGCGTCGATCGTTGCCGCGATGCGCTCCGCCTCGTTGAACGCCGGGATCACGACGCTGACCGCCACGCCGCGATGCTACCTTACCAGCCGTGCAGGCATATGTCCTGATCGGCGGCCGCTCGCGACGGATGGGGGTGTCGAAGACGGCACTCTTTCTCGAACGGATCGTGAAGGCAGCGCGGCCGGTGTTCGACGAGATTATCGCGGTTCAGCGGGTGGGGGGGCAGGCGGCGGACGGGATCCGCACGATTCACGAGGAAAATCATGAAGGCGACGGTGCGATCTTCGGTGTGGCCGCGGCTCTGCGGGACGCGCGTGCGCGCTGTTTCATCCTCGCCGTCGACTATCCGCTGGTGACGAGCGAGCTCCTTCGCGATCTCGCGGAGAGCGGCGGCGTGCCGGTCTGGAACGGTCGCCCGCAGCCGCTGTGCGCGGTCTGGGATCCGGCCGTGCTGCCGCGGATCGAGGCGCGCATCGCCGGCGGTCTGTACGATTTGCAAGCGCTCGTCGAACAGGAGATCATCCCCGAGCCCGTTCTGCGCGCCCGCTTTCCCGGCGAGCCGCTGATGAACGTGAATACCCCCGAGGAACTGGAGGCGGCGGAGAGGCTGTATGGCCAATAGAGATTTCTCGCATCTCGACGAGACCGGCGGCATCTCGATGGTGCACGTCGGCGCGAAGAAGCTGACGCAGCGCGAGGCGGTGGCTTCGGCGACGGTGCGCATGAGTCCCGAAACGCTCACGAAGCTGATGGAGCGGGCGCTCCCGAAAGGGGACGTGCTCACGACCGCGAAGATCGCCGGGGTGCTGGCCGCGAAGCAGACGCCGTCGCTGATCCCGCTGGCACATCCGCTGGCGCTCGAGTCGGTCGACATCACGTTCGACCTCGACCCTTCCAACGGCTCGATCGAAGTCCGCTCGATCGTCCGTTGCGAGGGAAAGACCGGCGTGGAGATGGAAGCGATGACCGCCTGCGCCGTCGCAGCCCTGACGATCTACGACATGTGTAAGTCGGCGGAAAAGGGGATCAGCATCGAAGGGCTGCAACTGGTGAGGAAGAGCGGGGGTAAGTCGGGGACGTGGGAGAGGTGAACCGGATTGAGGATTGAGAATTGAGGATTGAGGATGAGGTCCTCGGCTCCCTAATCCTCAATTCTCAATCCTCAATCCGGTTACTGCCTTGCCCACGGCGGTCTGGTGTCGTTCGTCCTTACCGGGCGGGTGGCTGCTTCCGCCTCTTCGTCCGCGCGCACGAGTTGCTTGCGGATCGAGCCGAGGATGCGCGCATCGGTGGCGACGGCGAGCTCGACGAGTTTCTGGCGCTCTTTGTAGCCGTTGAAGGCGATGACGAAGCGGTCGATGCGGAAGGCCACCGTCCGGCCCAGGAACTTGTCCTCGGCAGTGAAGTTGTCCTCGCCGAGGTTCGCGATCGGGTCGAGCAGCTTGCCGTTGCGGACGTAGAGCGCGCGGTACCCCTCCAGGATCTTCGCGGCGCTGGCCTTGTTGGCGGAGGGGATGATCAACCCTTCCATGACGTCGCCGCCCATGTTGAAGCTGGCCTGGAAGGAGTTGCCGAGGATGGCCTGGCCGAAGCCTTTGTCGGCGGAGTAACGCTCGCTGTTCTGCACCCGCACGTCGACGGGGAAGAAGTTGAAGACCGCCGGTTTCGCCGGCGCGGCCGGCATTCTCTCGGCGACGAATGAGGCCAGGGTGGTCAGCGACTGGAACGCGTCCTTCGCGCCGCCGGTCACGCGGATGTAGAACGGGCCGCGCCAGACGTGGACGGCGAATTTGCTGACATAGCCCTCGTTGCTGATCGGTACGAAGGCGCGCGCCGCCTCTTTGCGCATCGAGTAGGCGCCGAAGGCTTTGACGAAGTCGGGGAAGCGGAAGATCTCGACGGTAGCGAAGCCGGGTCCGGTGACCGCGCCGTACTTTCCGGCGGTGATGTCGATCAGCTCGTAGCGCGTAAAGTCCGAGGCGGCGGCGCCCATGTAGCTGGCGAGGCGGTCGCCGGGGACGACGAGCGGATCCTCTTCGAGCCGCCACCCCTGCGCCTCCTGGTGGCGAGGGAGGAACTGCAGGCTCGGCGAGTCGATGACGGTGAAGTCGATCTCCGGCGGTGGCGGCGGGGCGGCGACAGCTTTTTTGGTGCCTCGGCACGCCGTCGCGAAGAGGACCGCTACGAGCGCGAGAGCGACTGCAGAAACTCGACCGTCACCCGGACGCCGGCCGCGGTTGCGCCGCGCGCTTCCCGCGCGTTCTCGCTCTCCGCGTGCGCCGTCCCGGCGATATCGAGGTGTGCCCATGACGGACAATCGACGAACTCCTTCAGAAATACTGCTGCGGTGATCGCGCCACCCCAGCGGCCGCCGGTATTCTTCATATCGGCCCACTCGCTGCGGATCAGGTCTTTGTACTCGTCCCAGACGGGAAGTCTCCAGAGGCGGTCTCCGGTGCGCTCCCCCGACTCAATCAACTTCCGGGCCAGCTCATCGTTGTTGGTGAAAAGGCCCGCTGCCTCGCTGCCGAGCGCGACGACGCAGGCGCCGGTCAGGGTGGCGTAATCGAGCAGGTGGTCGGGCTTGAGCTGGGAGGCGTAGTGCAGGGCATCGCCGAGGATCATCCGCCCCTCGGCGTCGGTATTCACGACCTCCACGGTCTTGCCGCTCATCATGGTGATGATGTCGCCCGGCTTGTAGGCGCTGCCGCTGGGGAGGTTGTCCGTGGTGGCGAAGATGCCGGTCAGCTTCACCGGAATGGCCAGCCGTGCCGCCGCCTCCATGATGCCGACCACGGCCGCAGCGCCGCACATGTCGAACTTCATCTCCTCCATCTTCTCGGCCGGCTTGATGGAGATGCCGCCGGAGTCGAAAGTGATCCCTTTGCCGACCAGCGCCACGTGCTGCTTCGCCTTCCGCGGCGCGTACTCCATGACCACGAAGCGCGGCTCTTCAGCCGATCCGCGGTTGACGGCCAGCAGGCCGCCCATCTTCATCCGCTCGATCTCCTTCTTCCCGTAGATCGTGCACTTGATCCCGACTTCCCTGCAGACCTCGGCGGCGCGGTCCGCCAGCCGCGTGGGAGTGAGGATGTTGGAGGGCATGTTGCCGAGGTCGCGGACGGTGGTGACGGCGGCGGCGAGCGCTTTCGCCTCCGCGTCCAGGCGTTTCGCGTCGGCATCCGGCGCGATCACCGTCCCGGCGATGGCGATCTTCTTCTGCTCTTTTTTGACGGTGATGTGGGCGTCGTACTTGTAGTCGCTCTGCGCCAGCGCGTCGGCGACGGCGAGCGCGGTCTGATCCGCGTCCATGCCGGGGAGGGTGTAGGGGAAGAGCAGGGCGATCTTCGCGTCGCGCTGCTTCTTCGCCGTCCGTCCGGCGGTGGCGATCGCGCCGCGGACGACGCGATGGGTCAGCGCATCCCGCTTCCCGAGACCGATCAGCGTGATCTTTCGCGGCGTACCGGCCAGGATCGTGAGCACCTCCTCGGAGCGCCCCTCGAACTCCGCGCCGGCGACCGCGCTGGTCACCGCCTCCGGCAAATCCTCGTCCCGTTTCCCCTCGGCGAGGAGGACGAACAGGTGATCGGTCCTGGACGGCTTGAGCTCACGGGCGATGTCGACTTGCATGCGGGCGGGATTGTATAGCGCACCTCGGCGCGTGTGGAGGGAAGGGTGGCGTTACAGCTTGAAAGGCTCCTCGACCTCGGTGTTGAGGCGGTGAGGCTTCGGGTGGTGCCGCTCGATCAGTTCGACCCAGCGTTGATAATCTTCGGCTCCGAGCGGCTTGAGCTTGCGTGCCTGTGCCAAGGCCGCAAAATCGGCTGAAGTGAGCGGCATGTCCCGCTCCAGGTCGAGATCGAATGGATCACCGGAGGTCTTTTTCGAGCTCATCGAAGATCTTCAACAGTCCGTGTTGCGAAAAGTACTCCCGCACCCGAGTACGGTCCAGTCCTGGAAGCGACAAAAGGTATGCAATATCGGGTGCGTCGATCAAGACGCGCATCGGCGACTGCTTCATGGCACGCACTTTCATCGCGATCAGATGTTCCGGCGCAAGGACAGGGAGCTCGACACCGAAAGTCGAGCGTCGATGCGCTGCATCGAAAAGAGCGTCGGCGGTCGAGCCGTAGACGTAGAGAAAATCCACATGGCCGAAAGCTTCGTCAGGATGGTAGTGATTCGAGAACCCTTCAGACACAAATGCCGTTTCGTACCCGTGGGATTCGGCAAATTTGATCACGCGGGAACGGCACTTTCCATCGACGACGAAATCGACATCATGGGTCGGCCGCTGGTGTCCTAACGCGACCAGTGCGTTTCCTCCGGCCAGTGCGTAGCGGATACCTTCCCGTTCGAAGAACTCCGCAAACCTGCTCAGGACCTGATCGAACTCCATCACCCCGAGGATACCTCGGCCTCCTCCTATAAGATGGCCGGACTCATGCACACCGCGAGGAGTTGAATGCCGTATCGAATTCTGGTGATTGACGACGAGACGGGGATCCGGGAAGCGATCAAGATGACGCTCGAGTACGAGGGTTATCGGATCGACGAGGCCCGTTCCGGGCAGGAAGGGCTGGACAAGGCGGCGAAGGTGCCGTACGACGCGATCCTGCTCGACATCAAGATGCCGGTCCTCGACGGCATCGAAGTGCTGGAGAACCTGAAGGACCTGCGGATCTCCTCGCCGGTGGTCATGGTCTCCGGCCACGGCGACGTCCACACGGCCGTCGAGTGCACGAAGCGGGGGGCGTACGACTTCCTGGAGAAGCCGCTCAACCGCGACAAGCTGCTGCTCACCGTCCGCAACGCCGTCCGCCAGCGCTCGCTCGAAGAAGAGAACATCGGGCTGAAGGAGAAGGCGGAGAAGGAGTATCAGCTCGTCGGGCAGTCGCCGCTGATGACCGACCTGAAGTCGCAGATCGAGCGCGCCGCGCCGACGAAGGCGACGGTGCTGATCACCGGCGAGTCGGGCACGGGCAAGGAACTGGTGGCCCGCGAGATCCACCGCCGCTCCTCCCGCGCGAACCAGTCGTTCATCCAGGTCAACTGCGCGGCCATCCCGAACGAGCTGATCGAGTCGGAGCTGTTCGGCCACAAGAAGGGCTCGTTCACCGGTGCCGTCCGCGACCAGATCGGGAAATTCGTCGCCGCGGACGGGGGGACGATCTTTCTCGACGAGATCGGCGACATGTCCGTGAGCGCGCAGGCGAAGGTGCTGCGCGTGCTGCAGGAAGGGGAGGTCGAGCCGGTCGGCTCAGCGACGGTGGTGAAGGTCGACGTGCGCGTGATCGCTGCGACGAACAAGAACCTGGAGGAAGAGATCCGCAACGGACGCTTCCGCGAGGATCTCTACTACCGCCTGAACGTGATCCCCATCCGCACGCCGCCGCTCCGCGAGCGCCGCGACGACGTGGCGATGCTGGCGCAGCATTTCGCGAAGCTCTTCTCCGAGGAGCACAACTACCATCCGAAGGAATTCACGCCGACGGCGCAGAAGGCCCTCGCCGACGCGCCGTGGCGCGGCAACGTCCGCGAGCTGCGGAACATGATCGAGCGGCTGGTGATCATGGTCCCGGCCGACAAGATCGACATCACCGACCTGCCGGCGGAGTTCTTCCGGACGCCGTCCGACATCATCAGCACGGCCATGCGATTGTCGACGCTGCAGGAGTTCAAGGACGAGGCGGAGAAGGCCTTCATCATCGCCAAGCTGCGCGAGCACGGCTGGAACGTCTCCAAGACCGCGGAGGCGATCGACACGCCGCGCTCGAATCTCTACAAGAAGATCGAGCAGTACAACATCAAGCGCGAGGCAGGGGCGGGATTCACGCCGGGCGATGGCGGCGACGCGCTCTAACGGTTCGCGTCCGATCGGCGTGTTCGACAGCGGCGTGGGCGGGCTGACGGTGTTCCGCGAGATCGCCCGCGCCCTCCCGCGCGAGTCGCTGGTCTACCTCGGCGACTCCGCCCGCGTTCCCTACGGCACCAAGTCGCCCGCCACGGTGACCCGCTACTCGCTGGAAGCGGCGCATCACCTGATGGGCCGCGGCATCAAGATGCTGGTCGTGGCCTGCAACACCGCCACGGCCGCCGCGCTGCCGATCCTCCGCGAGACGCTGCCGATCCCGGTCATCGGCGTGGTCGAGCCGGGCGCGCGCGCAGCAGTCGAGAAGACCTCCGGCGTCGTCGGCGTCATCGCCACCGAGGGGACCGTCCGTTCGAAGGCGTACACGAAAGCCATCAAAGCGCTCGATCCCGACGTCGAGGTGATCGAGTCCGCCGCGCCGCTCTTCGTGCCGCTGGCGGAGGAGGGATGGGCGAATACGCACGTGGCCCGCGAGGTCGCGGAGATCTACCTCGAGCCGCTCATCGACGCCGGCATCGACACGCTGGTCTTAGGCTGCACGCACTACCCGATCCTGCGCGGCACGATCGAGTCGGTGGTCGGCGATCTGGTCCACATCGTCGACAGCGCCGAAACGACCGCCCTGACCGTGAAGCTGGCCCTCGGCGACACGACCGGCGTGCCCGAGCCGTTGCGCCAGTTCCTCGTCACCGACGCGGAGGAACGGTTCCGCAGGATCGCCGGGGAGTTTCTGGAGCAGGAGATCGAGCACCTGGAGCTGGTGTCATTGGGTTGATGCCCGAAGTCGCTGAGCCGCCTACCAGACCTCGCACGCCGTCGCCCGCACCATCGGATCTCCTGCCTTACATCCGAAGGCGCTCGCGAACTCCGGCATGTTCGAGACCGGGCCGATGACGCGGTATTTGCCGGTCGGGTGCGGGCCGCGCTGGACCATGAGGCGCTGGGCTTCGGGGCGGATCTCGTCGCCGCGGAACTGGCCCCAGGCGATGAAGAACTGCTGGTCGGGGGTGAAGCCGTCGATGGTCTGGCCGGGGCGGGTCACCTGCGCTTTCTGCAGGCCGAGGTAGGCGATCTTGGCGCCCGCGAGGTCGCCGATCGACTCGCCGAGGACCAGGTTGCCGCGATGGGCGATCCCGGGCTCGATCTCGTAGCCGTCGAACTGTTGGGAAACGCAGGCGCCGCGCTCGCGGAAGCGTTTCAGGTCCTCGTCCGTCCACCAGTTGTGCAGGCGTCCCTCGGCGTCGTACTGCGCTCCCTGGTCGTCGAAGCCGTGGCTGATCTCGTGGCCGATCACCACGCCGATCGCGCCGTAATTCACCGCGTCGGTGGCGTTCACGTCGAACGCGGGAGGCTGCAGGATGCCGGCCGGGAAGACGATCTCGTTGAGGAGGGGGTTGTAGTAGGCGTTGGACGTCGGCGGGGTCATGCCCCAGCGGCCGCGGTCGACCGGCTTCGCGATCTGCCCGCGGTCGTCGCGCGTCAGGAAGCGCAGCCCTTCCATGACGTTTGCGACATACGCGTCGGGAACGACGGTCATGCTGCTGTAGTCCTTCCACTGGTCGGGATAGCCGACTTTCGGGTTGAACGTGGAGAGTTTCGTCAGGGCCTGCCGCTTCGTCTCCGGCCCCATCCACTCGAGGTTCGTGATGACGTCGCCCATCGCCGCGAGGATGTTGCGCACCATGTCCTGCATCCGCGCCTTTGCCTCGGGCGTGAAATGACGCTCGACGTAGCGCTGGCCGAGTGCCTCGCCGAGGAACTGGTCGGTGAACTCGACACAGCGGGTGGCCCGCGGCTTCATCTCCTTCGCGCCGTTGAGATAGCGGCCGTAGAAGTTGAAGCTCTCGTTCACGAACGGCTCGGAGAGATGCTGTGAGGCGCCGGTGAGTACGCGCCACCGCAGGTAGGTCCGCCACGAGGCCAGCGGCGTCTTCGCCAGCTCCTCGTCGGCGGCGATCATGAAGAGCGGCTGGTCGACGTTCAGGTCGGCCGCCGGGATGCCGGCGTTCTTCAGGTAGCGGGTCCAGTCGAAGTGCGGGGTCATCTTCTGGAGCGTCGCCACCATGTACTTGTGATCGGTGTTGCGCGGATTGCGGAGCTGCACGTTGTCGAAGTGCATGCGCGCGAGGCGGGTCTCCATCGCGATGACCGTCTCGGCCGCCCGAGCCGCTTCCGCCTTGCTCGAACCGGTCAGGCGGAACATGTTTGCCACGTGCTCGCGGTACTTCTCGCGCGCTTCGACGAAGCGCGGCTCGGTCTTGAAGTAATAGTCGCGTCCCGGCAGGCTCAGGCCGGCCGCGAAGACGTTCGCGATCACCTGGCTGGGGTTGTGATTGTCGGGCTGGGAGGTGATCCCGAACGGCGCCGCGACCTGGAGCTCGTTGAGGCGGCCGATCATCTCCTGCAGCGCGGTCCGAGTGGAGATGCGGTCGATGTCGCGGAGCAACGGATCGATCGGCTTGATGCCGAGGGCATTGATCCGCTTCTCGTCCATGCAGGAGCCGTAGAAGTCGGTGACCTGCTGGTCGATCGACCCCTTCGGCCAGTCCTTGCGTTGCGACAGGTCGTCGAGGATCGCTCGCAACTGGTTCTTGCTCAACTCTCCCGCCTCCCAGCGCCGGCTCCACCGCGACATCGCCGCCGGGATCGGATTCGCCTGCCGCCAGGCGCCGTTGGCGTAGTCGAAGAAGTTCGTGCAGGCATTGGCCGAGCGGTCGATGTCGTCCACGAATACGCCGCGCTGGGGCGTCTGGGCGGAGAGGGTGGCGGAGAAGAGCAGGATCGCGGCAATTTTCACGCGCATGGCCCGGCAGGGTAGCAGGAGGGAGACGGGCCGGCGGTTACGCAAGGGCGACATCCTGAAGCACGGCGCCCGAACCCCATATAATCCGCGCCCGACCATGTCCGACCGTACCGAGCGCGCGTTCGCGCCAGAGGGCCGCGAGCCCGCCCGGCGCCGCTTCATGATTGCCGGCGAGCACGTCATCCTCCGCGCCTTCGAGCGGGAGGATGCGGAGCGCTGCTACCGGTGGATGAACGACCCGAACATCGTCCGGGCACTCAAGTCGCGCTACCCGATCGCGTTCCAGAACGAGCTGGAGTGGCTCGAGCGGGCCATGCACCCCAGCGTGAACGAGCGCCACTTCGCCATCGAGCGCAAAGACGACCGGACCCACATCGGCAATGCCTCGCTGCACGACATCGACTGGGTGTCGCGGACGTCGGCGTTCGGCCTCTTCATCGGGGAGCCGACGGCGTGGAACCGCGGCTTCGGCAGCGACGCCATCCGTACCCTGGTTCGGTTCGCGTTCGACGAAATGAACTTGCAGAAGCTCCGGATCAACATCTTCGACTATAACGACCGTGCGAAGCATGTCCTCGACGCCCAGGGCTTCGTGCAGGAAGGGCGGCTGCGGCGCGAGTTCTATCGCGACGGGGCGTTTCACGACATCGTGATCCACTCGATCTTCCGCGACGGCGGCCCCCAGGAGAACCCAATTCATGAGTGAGAAAAAGATCCGCGTGCTGATCGCCAAACCCGGCCTCGACGGTCACGACCGCGGCGCGAAGATCATCGCCCGCGCGCTGCGCGACGCCGGGATGGAAGTGATCTACACCGGCCTGCGCCAGACGCCGGAGCAGATCGTGGCTGCGGCCATCCAGGAGGATGTCGACGCGATCGGCCTCTCGATCCTTTCCGGTGCCCACAACGTTCTCTTCCCGGAGATCATGCGTCTGCTGAAGGAAGAAGGGGGCGAAGACATCCTCGTCTTCGCCGGCGGCATCATTCCGGAGCAGGATGTCGCGAAGCTCAAGGCGATGGGCATCCGAGAGATCTTCCTCCCGGGGACGCCGACCACGGCGGCGGTGAACGCGATCCGGTCGGCCGTGCAGGGGTAAAGGGCGGGGGGCATGGGTCCTATTGGTCCTATAGGTCCCATTTGTCCTACAGGACTCATCTCCCATGCGCCATGAATTCGTCTTCGACGACGGCGGCATGAACCTGCTGTCGTCGGGCGCTCTGCGGCTGATCCGCGAGCAACTGCCGCACGATGCGTCGCTGTTCGTCTTCCGCTCCGGCCGGGAGCGCCTGTTCGCCGCGGGGGCGGACATGGCAGAGATGGAGCGCTTCTCCGCCTGCGATGCCTACGAATTCGCCCGCCTCGGCCAGGAGCTCTTCGAGGACATCGAGCGCCTTCCCGGCACGACCGTCGCCCTGATCGACGGCGACTGCTTCGGCGGCGCCCTCGACCTCGTCCTCGCCTTCGACCTCCGCTTCGCCACCCCCCGCTCCCGCTTCGCCCACCCCGGCGCCCGCCTCGGCATCGTCACCGGTATCGGCGGAACGTCCCGCTGGCGAAAGGTGCTCAGCCGCCCGGCCGCGAATCAGTTGTTCCTGGCCAACCGGGTGTTCAGCGCGGCGGAGGCGCTGGAGATGGGGCTGGTGGACCGGGTGGCGGAGTCGCACGAGGGGGAGCTGGGGCGGTTGGAGGGGATGGAAGCGCGGATGGTCAAGGAACTGGCTGCTCTGGCACCGCACCTGACACGAAGAGAGGCGTTCCGGCTCGGTTCTCTACGCGCGCGAATCTGAGCCGAAGCCGAGGACTGGCCGATAACGGACAACTGATAACGGACAACGGACAACGTTTGACGGCAAACGGACACCGATTTGCGGGGCTACGGCACGCGGAACGGGTCGTCCCGGAACTCGAATTTGAGACGGCCGCCGGTCGCTGCTGCCAGCTCTTCCACCCGCGCCTGCACCTTGGTCATCTGTTCCGAGTAGGCGGCCTTTTCGGGCGTGCTGTTGAACCAGAATTTGAACTTGCCTGCAGTTCGGGCCTCGACGATGGTGTCGAGCACGATCAATTCGGGATTGGTGGCGTAGCCGTTGCCGCAGAAGACGTAGTGGTCGGCGGTGATGCGCCGGGCGAAGTCGGGGGTCATGTTGTACTCCGCGCCATGGTGCTGCACTTTCAGGATGTTGACGTGCAGCTTGCCGTCGCCGTCGAGCTTCTGCCGCTTCTCCAGGCCGGCGAGGATGTCGTCGGCGTGCCCGTCTCCGGTGAGCAGGAGCTTCTGCTTTCCCTCCTCGACGAGAAACATGAGCGATGCGAGATTGGGCGGGGTCACTTTCTTGCGCAGCCCGAGCTCCTTGGCGCTCGACCCGAGGGAGTCTTCGACGCTGGCGTCGAGGCCCGGCGTGGAGAGCTCCTCGGCCAGCATGCGCGCTTCCATCTCCAGCGGCACGACGAAAGCGTCCGCGGAGCTCGTCAATGCGTCCGCGTCGATGCGCGACGCCTTCTGAATCTTGCGGACCGCTGCCTTGTTGTCCCGGAGCCAGTCATCCCACTCACGCCGGAGGTTCTTCAGGTCCTCGGCGGTTGGCCCGAGGAGCGTGAACTTCGCCTTGCCCAGCTTCAGCGCGGGCTGCTGGACCTCGTCGTCGAAGGCCATCAGACCGGCCTTGTACTCCGGGTTCACTTTGATCCCGAGCTGTCCGGCGCCGATGCGGTTCGTCAACTGCAACGCGTGGCCGGTATGCGTGGCCAGGTCCTGGTGGTACGCGCGAATCGCCATCGTGGAGGCGTCCGTCGCCGTCAGGGCGGAGAGGGTCTCCGCCGTATTGGCGAGGGCGCTGGCCACCAGCGCGGCGTTGTCGCCGAGTTGCGCCGTGAACGCGTTGTGCCAGACCTTCAGCACCTCCGGAGGACGCGGCATCGCCGGTTCGCCGACGTCGTCGCCTTTCTCCTTCCGGTAGCCGTAGACGCGCCACGCGTAGAGCGCGTCGACGAGCACGAGCAGGCCGCCGATGTGGTCGAAGTCGATGTGCGACAGGTAGACGCAGTCGATGGGACGGTCGTTGCTCTTCGCCAGTTCCGGCAGGACGAGTTTGCGGAACGAGTGGTCGGGCCCACCATCGATGAGCATCCGCTTCTTGCCCGATTCGAGCAGCAGGCAATCGCCGTGGGCGGAAGGAAGAACGGTCAATTGCATCAGAGTCCCTTCCTCTGGTTGACGGTGGCTGCTTCGAGCAGGCATTTCTCGGGATCGATGCGCCCGAAGCCGGCGTCGTTGAGCCACGAGTACGACGCTCCCGGCAGCGGACGCGCCGTGGCCTGGATGATCCCCTCGATCTGCGCCGCGGTCAGTCCTTTCTCGATGGCCATCATCAACCCGGCCACTCCGCAGACGTAGGGGCTGGCCATGCTGGTGCCGCTCATCGACACCCACAGATCCTTCGGGCCGGCAAAGCCTTTGGCTGCGACGATGTCCGTTCCGGGCGCGGCCACGTCCGGCTTGAAGCGGCCGTCGCGCGTCGGTCCCTGGCTGCTGGTCACGTTGATCCGCTCCCGCGAAAAGTCGAGGTTGGCGACCGAGAGGACGCGCATGCCGCAGGCCAGCGAACTGACCGAGGACTCGTCGACGTTCGACCGTTCGGAGAAGAACGACGGGAAGCGCCACGTCTCCCGCGTGCCGACCCGGCCGACCGGCCGCGGGTCGTCCCGCTCGATCCAGCCGTGGTAGCGGCCGTCGCGGACTTCCTCGGCGCTCAGCCGTACCGTCCACTGGCCCGCCGCCACGCCGCGCAACTCGTCGGGCGACGGGGTGAGATAGATCGAGATGTAGTTCGCGCCGTTGGACGGGTGATAGACCTCGTTGTAAATGCTGATGGACGTGCCGTCGCCGAGCCCCCGCTTCAGGATGAACTCTCCGGGCTTCACCTCCTCGGTCCATTGGCCGCCGGGCGGCCGGAGTTGGACCTTGAAGCGGTCCTGCGCGGAGTACCAGATCTCCAGCTCGTTCTCGGAGACGTCGGAGCGGCCGTCGCCGATCACCATCCACTCGATGTCCGTGCCGAGGCCGCGGGAGGAGATGCGGCCGCTGGTGTGGATCCGGCCCATCACGTATCCGAGATCTCCCTCGAAAGCCGCTTTTTCCTGCCCGGCGTTGCCCGCGGCGACGGAAATGGCACGGCCCGGCGTGTTCATGGCGTTGTCGAGCCACCGGCTGATGGCGGCGCTGGCATCATGGGCATGGCCGTTGGTGCCGAGCGAAATATTGATCGAGAGCGGGATCTTCCGTCCTTCCTCCGCGCCCAGTCTCTTGGAGAGCTCGACCAGGTAGTCGACGGCGTGGGCGATGCGGGTGGAGTCGTAAAACGACTTGCGCCGGTCGACGTCCTCCTCCGGCAGCGAGATCAGGACTCCGGCGATCCGGGCTCGCCGGCAGACGCCGCTGTTCCCGGCGGCGATGCTGGCCACGTGCGTGCCGTGCGACCCCGGGACCATCTGCGACTGCGGCTCGAGCGCCGTCGCCGGCACGCGCAGCTGCTTGCTCGCCGCGAGGGCGTTGTTAATGTCCTTCGCGGTCAGCTCGCGGCCGTAGTCGACGTCGAAATCGCGCGTCTTTTCTGGCGGCTTGCCGGATGCGGCCCCCTGGTCCCAAATCGCCACCCAGCGCGTGCTGCCGTCGCGGGTCAGGAAATCGGGATGGGCGAAGTCGAAGCCTTGCACGTCGATGATTCCGATCAGGACGTCCTCGCCGAAGCGATGCCTGGTGGCGGAACCGAAGTCGGTCCTGGCCCGGTCGGGCGGGCCGACCTTGCTGGGATCGACCGTGGGCGCCGGCGGGGACAACGGCTCGCCGACCTCGAGGTGGGTCACGTTGCCGGCCTCGGCGAGTAATGCGACCTGGCTGAGCGGCAGCGTCATCGCCTGGATCTGACCGCGCATCACCTTGTTGCGGATCTGCGCGCCCTCGGCGCGGATGTCCTGGCCGTTGGTGGTGTGGACGAAGACGTTGACGAGGACGTCGTCGACCGTGGGCGGCTGCGCGAATTCCGTGCCGGCCTTCATGCAGAGCGACGCACTCCGGTGGGCACGGACCGCGATCTCCGGAGACGGTTCCCTCGCGATCATTCGAAGCTTCGGATGAATCTTCCGCCGGTTGTTCGTCGTGCTCATCGTGGCCCTCTCTAAGGAGAGACACGGGACCGTGTTTTTCCTACCCCGCGACTGTCGAGAACATGAGTACCTCGTATTCAGCGGCGGAGGTACTCGACGGCATTTGCAAACGAATTGATATATCTGCAGCCGACCTCGCGCAAGTAAGCCGTCACACTGGGCGTTCCGAAGCCCGCGAGGTCGGTGCTGACAAACAGCGCCGGAACATCACTCGTGGCTCGGATCTGTGCAAGGTGATGTCGAACCGAGGTGAGCACGAGGGCGTCGGGCAGCGCGAGGTTGAGACCGATACGGGTCGAGATTGCATCGATGAGCATGTCTGCCGTCATCGGGATGATCTGGTCGCGAAGAGACAGCTGCAGGTCGACCCAACGCGCGGTTTCCTGTTCTTCCGCCAGTAAGAGCTCGACCCTCAGTTCGGTCAGGATGGCCCGGTAGCGGCCGAGCACCTTTGATCTCCGGATTTCGTTGACCTGCTTCGGGACACTTTCGTCGAGGAACTTACGTCGTTCGCCTTGGCGGCGTTCGAGCACCGTGCCGGCTTCGGCGATCGCAAAGGCGGGAACGAAGAGATGTGTGTCCTCTGAAGCCGCACAGAGCGTGCGCAGCTCGACACAGGCATTCGATTGTTCCTGCTGTAGAACCAACTCCAGCAGGAAGTTGGTCTCGACGACTACGATCATGCAGCTAAAGCGAACTCGATGCGTCCGTTTTCGACGGCTTTTGCGAGATCGAATTCGGGCGGCAGGGCCTCCAGCGCGCGCGGATTCTGCTCCGTAAGTTCCTGCAGCCAGATCCCCACGAGAAGATCCATCGAGCTGTAGTTGATCGAACCAGCCGTGGAATCCACGCTCCTGAAGTAGGTGCGGAACAGATCGTCGGTGGCGATCTTCGTATCAGGCAACACGTCCACCGGGACAGCGGTCAGCCAGAAGTAGGTGAAATCGCGTGCGATGACGAGGAAGTAGCGTGGCACGAACTTCTTCGCCGAGGCCAAGACCTCCCGCCGAACCTCGGCAGCCCACTGTTCCGTGGTTTCGGCCTGACCCCTCACTTCCGCAAACACCAGAAGTTGTCCGATCTCGTCGTATACGACCACATCCGCGGGAACTCTCATCCCCTCATTTTACGCCTCGGATGGACCGGATGGTTCCCTCCCGATATCCTTCGCGCCGAATGGAACCGCTCGAAACGCACCTCGATCCCTCCTCCGCCGACTTTGCCGCGAATGCGGAGCGGATCAAGGGGCTGGTGGATGACCTGAACCATCGGCTGGCGCAGGCTCGGCTCGGTGGGGGACCGAAGTATCTGGCGCGGCACAAGGAGCAGGGGAAGATGCCGCCGCGGGACCGGATCGCGGCGTTGCTCGATCCCGATACGCCGTTTCTCGAGCTTTCGGCGCTGGCGGCGAATGGGATGTACGAGGATGACGCGCCGGCGGCGGGGATGATTACCGGGATCGGGCGGGTGCACGGGCGGGAGTGCCTGATCATCGCCAACGACGCGACGGTGAAGGGCGGGACGTACTTTCCGATGACGGTGAAGAAGCATCTGCGGGCCCAGGAAGTGGCGCTGCAGAACCAGCTTCCGTGCATCTATCTCGTCGATTCCGGCGGGGCGTTTCTGCCGTTGCAGGCGGAGGTCTTTCCGGACCGCGAGCACTTCGGGCGCATCTTCTACAACCAGGCGATCATGTCGGCGCAGGAGATCCCTCAGATCTCAGCGGTGATGGGGTCGTGCACGGCCGGCGGCGCGTACGTGCCGGCGATGTCGGACGAGGCGGTGATCGTCAAGGGCACCGGCACGATCTTCCTCGGCGGGCCGCCGCTGGTGAAGGCGGCGACGGGGGAGGAAGTGACCGCGGAGGAGCTGGGCGGGGCGGACGTGCACACGCGCATCAGCGGCGTGGCCGATCACTTCGCCGAGGACGACGAGCACGCCATCGCCATCGTCCGCAACATCGTCGAGAACCTTCGTCTGGAGAAGCAGGAGCCCCAGGCCCGCATCGAGCCCGAGGAGCCGCTGTTCGACCCGAAGGAGATCTACGGCGTCATCCCGCGCGATCTCCGGAAGCCGTACGACGTGCGGGAAGTGATCGCCCGGATCGTCGACGGCTCGAAGTTCCACGAGTTCAAGGAACGCTACGCCACCACCATCGTCACCGGCTTCGCGCGAATCTTCGGCTACAAGGTCGGCATCCTGGCGAACAACGGCGTGCTCTTCTCCGAGTCCGCGCTGAAGGCGACGCACTTCATCGAGCTGTGCAACCAGCGGCGGATCCCTCTGGTCTTCCTGCAGAACATCACCGGCTTCATGGTCGGCAAGCAGTACGAGCGCGGCGGGATCGCCAAGGACGGCGCGAAGATGGTGCACGCGGTCGCCAACTCCTCGGTGCCGAAGTTCACGGTCATCATCGGCGGCTCGTTCGGCGCGGGGAACTACGGCATGTGCGGGCGCGCCTACTCGCCGCGCTTCCTCTGGATGTGGCCGAACGCGCGGATCTCGGTGATGGGAGGGGAGCAGGCCGCCGGCGTGCTGACTACCGTCAAGCGCGACCAGCTCGCGCGAGCGGGCCAGGAACTATCGGCCGAGGAAGAGCGGAGCATCGCCGATCCCGTGCTGGCGAAGTACGAGGAGGAGGGGAGCCCGTACTACTCGACGGCCCGCCTGTGGGACGATGGTGTGATCGATCCCGCGGAAACGCGCATTTACCTCGGCCTCGGTCTTTCGATCGCGTACAACGCCCCCTTGCCGGAGCCGCGGTTCGGCGTGTTCCGGATGTAGAGCTCACTCGATGATCACCTGGTTCCTGTTCGATCTCGGCAACACCCTGATCAAGCTCGCCTACGAGCGGGTGCTGGAGAACATCCGCCGCGATGCGTCCATCAGCCGCGACGACCTCATCGAAGTGCTCGAAGAGCCGGGCGGGTACCGCGACATGGAGCGGGGCGCGGTCTCGTTCTGGGAGTTCTACGACTTCATCTGCGAGAAGACCGGCTACCGCGGCTCGATCCGCGACTTCCACAACGTCTGGAGCGACTTCTTCGACGGGCCGCTGCCGGGCGTGGAAGACCTGCTGGAAAGCATCCGCGCGAAGTACCGGGTGGCCTTCCTCTCCAACTCGAACGAAGTGCACTCCGAACTGATCCCCACCAAATTCGCCACGCTCTTCCAGAAAGACGACCGCTTCGTCTTCTCCCACCGCTTCAAAGTCGCCAAGCCCGACCCGGAGATCTTCCGCCGCGCCCTCGAGATCGTCGGCGCGCTCCCGCAGAACGTCGTCTTCGTGGACGACCTGCTGGAGAACGTGCTGGCCGCGAAAACTGTGGGCATGCAGGCCTATCAGTTCATCGACGCGGACAAGCTGCGGAAAGAACTGGTGCGAGACGGACTGCTGTGAGCGCGGGAAGAGCATTCCACGCGCCCGCTCCTCTTCCTCGCGCCCCCGGCGTGCGCCGCGGCACAGTCCCGCCACCATCGACACGGATCTGGAGACCTCCGATTCGTTTCAGGATATGTCCGGAACATCTTCAGACATCTCGGACACGGCAGGGGTCGTAGGCGTGGGTATCTGAATCCGCGCGACCGACGGGGCTCGAACCCGCGACCTCCGGCGTGACAGGGCGGAGGGCTAACACAGGATCGGTGGGTGAGGGCGCAGACCTCACAATTTCTCGTACAGACGATCGAAGAGCAACGGTCCGTCGCCGGACTGGGTGTGCGCGGCGAGGAAGATGTTCGCGTCGGGATCGACCTCGTTGAGAACGCGGTTCCTGTTCGGGTTAAGGTCGTCTTCCGCGGAGGCGTACAGAATGTAGCTGATGGTTGCGAACAGGGCTGCACTGAAAATCACCAGCGACACGGACACACCAACACCTTGCCGAAAGTTCAGGCGTCCTGCTCATGTCGATCAGGCCCATGAAAATACAGAGCCCGTAAACGCCGCCACCGGAACGCCCCAGCCCCAGTGAGACTCCATGAGCTTGCCGACCAGCGGCAGGGTTATGCCACAGATCACGATGGCGGTGGCGGTGGCGGTTCCTCTTGCACCATCCCATAGTCTCGCGCCGAACAGTTTCAGTGACTTCCGATTCAGCGGTTCAGCCGTGCTCATTTGGAGTCCTTTCCGCGAACATGGTGACGCCCGCTGCGCGATCGTTTCAACTCGGGAGGCGAGGGGGTCGGCCGCGGTGGCAGTCGAAACCGCCCGATAGGCAGCGCGTGGAGCACTCGCTCGCTCGCGATCAGGCCGTCACCTGGATGCAGACGCTCTGGGGCACTACGAAGCGAGGGCCGGAGGCCGATCCAGCATCGACGTGAACAGGAGCCTAAGTCCTGACGACTGGCAGATCCTGCATGCGTTCGTGACGCTGATGCACAGGGACGATCCGGCGGCGCGCCACTGGCTGTCCATTCTCGTCGATGAGTTCGATGCGATCATGATCAGGTAACGGAAACTCCGATTCCCTGAAACAATCCTCCCTCGATCGTCACTACCGATCATGCGGATCTCTTACCGGCAAAGGCACCCAGTCTTTCAAGTGTCCCAGGAGGCTGTCCCGGAAATCCTCGCTCGCCTGGAGGGGCGCCGTCCCTTCAGTGTGACGAGAGCCTACAGCACGTCGGGACCCGGGGGCCGAAGAGCTTGGTGACCGCGGCGGCCCGTCGGATGCCAGGCACCACCGCGAATACTGGGACGCGATTTGTTGTCATTCTGCGAGAAGGAATTAATGAGAGTGTTCCTTTCGTACTCGTCGGATCAGCGCCCGCTTGCGGAGCGCATCAACCACCTGTTGCTGAACGAAGGGCACGACGTGTTCTTCGATCGCGACGACCTGCCACCCGGCCAGACCTACGGGGATCGAATCCGGGAAGGGATCCGCCGCTGCCACCTCTTCGTCTTCCTGGCCAGTCCCGGCTCGCTCAGCGCGGGAAGCTACGCGCTCAGCGAGCTCGCCATCCTGCGAGACATCGTGCGGCGCCAGCCGACTGCGATCCTGCCCGTCCTCGCCGTGCCCGGCCTGGAGAAGCGCATCCCCGCCTTTCTCCGTCCGTTGACATTTTTCGAGCCGCAGGGCGACGCGGCGGCTGAAGTTGCCGCGAAGGTCGCCGCAATGGACCGGCGACGCCGTCGCAAGCGCAGCATCTGGACTGCGGCGGTGGTCGGCAGTCTGCTGCTCTTCACTGTGGGATTGAAGATCACGCCCGCCATCGGCCGCGCGCGCGCCTGGCTGGCGCCGGTCGCGCCTGTTGCCGCACCGGCACCGTCCGCATCGGCACCGGCCACAACAGCCGATCGCCCTCCGGTTCTCATCGGCCAACCTGGGAATGACGAATGGACTTTGGCCTTGGTGATGCCGCAGCTTCACGTGCGCGAAATCTTTTATCGTTTCGACGGCGAGCAGGCTTTTCGGAGCACGGGCTTCGAGCGCACGCCGGATATGCAAACCGGGCTGCCGCAGCCGACAACGTACTTGATGCTGCCAGGGCTGAAGGAAGATCGCGTCATCTTCGTGAAGTTCATCGACGCCGCAGGTGTCGAGCGCGGGCCGTACCGTCTCGTCTTCGACCTGAAGACCCAACTCGTCGCCGCGGTAAAGCAGGTCATGGCGACGACCAGATGGGTTTCATTCCGGGAATGGCCGGAGAAACACCTGCTCGTCTATTTCACGCACCTGTTGTCGTACAAGAACGCGTTGACCGCGATCCGCTACTCGTTCAATGACGAGACAATTTCACGAAGCGTCAGATTCACTGTCGACTCTTCGCATTCGGGCATTCCGGAGATTAGTGACACGGACGAGCTCTACGTCGACGTTCCGGACGGCGCGAAGTTCATGGCCGTTCAACTGCGGTTCATCGACGGCAGTCAGTCGCCCATCCAGAGGTTCCCCGTCACGGTTACCCACTGAACGTCTCCATTGAACGGCGTGGAGAAACCGCGGGTCGTCCAGGATGGCGGAGGGTCGTACAGTCGGGTCAGACCTTCGCTTTTCGTTTCGGTGCTGTCGAAAGCGTCACGGGCGCGACGCACGTGCGTCCGGGGTGGAACACAGTGCGTCACGGGCGCGACGCACTGCGTCCGGGGTGGAACACGGTGCGTCACGGGCGCGACGCACTGCGTCCGGGGTGGAACACGGTGCGTCACGGGCGTGACGCACTGCGTCCGGGCTGAACACAGTGCGTCACGGGCGGGACACCGGCGCTCCGCGCGCAGCGCCAACCCTTTGATCATGCTCGATGCAAGGGCGCGAGTCTGTCGGCGAAGCTGCTCTGGCTCCACCGCGGATGGGCGCGCCCGCTCAGAAAGTGCAGATTGGCGGGGCCGACGGGGCTTGAACCCGTGACCTCCGGTGTGACAGGCCGGAGGGTTAACCACCTACCAGCGAACCTCGTGAATCGTCGGGACCAGCCGGCACTATTCTGCGGAGAGGGCGGCGAGGAATACTTCGACTTCGCGTGCGAGCGCATCGAGGCCATGATCCTTCGCCATCCGCAGGCACTTCTCGGCCGCAGCCACCGCCTCTTCCCGGCGGCCGAGCTCGGCCAGGAGCTCCGCGCGCTGCTGGAGCCCCGTGCAAATGCCTTCAAAGTCCTCTGCCTTCCGCGCGAGCTGTTCCTGCTCGAGCGCGGCGCACAGCGCGTCTTCGAGCTCGCCGCGCTTCGCATGAATCTGGGATCGATGCCCGAGGCGGCGCGCCTGCGCGGCCGGGTCGGTGAGCGCCCCGCATTCTTCTTCGCGCTTGCGCAGCATCGCCTCCGCCGCGTCCACTTCATCCCTGAGAAGCAGGATCATGGTCTGGTTGCCGAGGCAGGTCTCGAGGCCGTCGAGATCTTTCAGCCTGCGGCAGATCTGTTCCTCCTCGCGCATGAGCTCCAGCGCCGCTTCGGACTGCCCGTGCTCCATCAGAACGAGCGCCCGTTCGCCGAGGCAGATGCTCACCCCTTCATCGTCGTGCAGCCGCCGGTAGACCTCTTCCGCGCGGCCGTAGAAAGTGACGGATTCGTCGAGATCCCCGCGGCGGAAAGCACCGACGCCGTTACGCGTCAGCATCCGCGCGTAGTCGCGCAGGGTTTTGCGGAAGTTCTCGTAGTCGGAGCGCAGCTTCTCGACCAGTCCGGCGATCCGCCCCATGCGGGCGAGCTGATATGCCTCTTCGAGCGGCGGGTAGAGGTGGCGAAAGAGATGCTCGAGGTCGTCCATCGTCCATCGCTCTTTTCCCGTGAGTGGCTGCAACGCCAGCCCGCTGAGCGAGGTGAGTGTATGCGCCAGCATCCAGCCGTCGTTGGCTTGGCGCGCCAGCGTTTCGACTTCGCGGTAACACGCCGCCACCTCGTCGCTTGATGCGCCTAATGCCTTCAAGAGGAGCGCGCGGTTGTTGAGCAGACTTGCGAGAAGCCCGGGCTGGTCGAGCTCCCGTACGATGGGCTCGGCCTCCTGCATGAGGTCCTTTGCCTGTTCCAGCTCGCCGCGACGGCGATGGATGTGCGCCTCGGCCATGAGACACGCTGCGAGCAGGCCGGTTTTATCCAGCCGGCGGCAGATCTCTTCCTCCTCGCGATGCAGCGCCAGCGCTTCATCAAGCCGATTCATCTTTCGAAGCAGGATGGCGAGGCTCTGCAGATGGCGGGCGAGCTGCTTTTCATCGCCGCTTTTGTGGGCGTCCTCGATCATCCGCCGGTCGATGTCCGCCACTGCATCCAAATGGCCCAGGAACCGGAGGAGTTGAGTGACGGCATCGAGATGGTTCCTGTACTCGACCGGGTCGTCGATCACCTCTTCATAGGCGTCGGGGGCGCGCCACGGCGACTCCGCGTAGAGCTGGCCCCAGAAAGCCTCGACATCCGCCGGGTTCGCCTTCCACGCATCGTTCAGGAACCCGAGATCGGCGAGCGTGAGGGCGAGCCGCTGCCACTCCTTCGCCTGCGCCAGCTGCCACGGCAGCTCCTCCAACTGCCGGTCCTCGATGACGCGCGCATCGGTCCGGAGGATGATGCGCGAGACCTGCGGCGGCCTCCCTTTCTCCGGCTCGACCATCGTCACGCCGACGATTCCCTGGCGTGTGGCGAAGTAGTCCGCCAGACGCAAGTGGACGCCGGCCGTTTCCGTCGTGAGATAGCGGTTGCGTACGGCGTTGCGCATCGCGTCATGGAAGAAGGTGATCTGGCCGCCGCGGTCCATCAGCGCGTGCCCGGCGGCGAAGAAAAGCGGCGCCCAATACGCGTGTGGCAGTGGGACGTCTTTTGCCGGCCCCAGGAGCATGAGCAGCTCGTGCTCCGCGAGTCCGCGGCGCGACGCCCACAGCAGCGACATCGCATCGCGGACCAGTCCTGGCCGCTCGCGCTCGTATGCAGATTCGTATCGCTGCAGGATGCGGTCAAAGAGGTCTTCGAGCGTGGGCGCGGCACCGGCGGCGTCCTGCGGCGCGAGATAAAAGGCGAGACGCTCGTCCAGCCTCTCGTGGACGCCGAACACGCGTAGTTCCTCCAGCATGGCCGTGAGGAACAACGGATTCGCGGCCGGCTGTGCCGCCACGATCCGCATGACCTGCTCCTCGGAGAGGCTCTTGCCTGCCTGGCGCAGGAAATCGGTGATCACTGCCCGCCGCTCCGCCGCGTTCAGCGGCTCGACGGTCAGCGTTGGCCAGGGCCGCTGCGCAAGCACCTCCTGCGCGCGCCCAGGCAGCGCGGCGACGATCACCCGCAGATGCGCCGGCAGTACATCGGGCAGCCAGGAGAGAGTGGGATACCCGTCGCGGTCCTCGAGCAGATCGAGCCCGTCGAGAATGAGGACGACTTTCCGCCCGATCTTCGGCAGTGCGGCCACGAACGCCGATCGCAACGCAGCCGATTCGTTCGGGATCGTGATGTCGATGTCGAGACGCCGCGCGAGCTCGCCGAGCAAGCGGCGGAGGAGCGCCTCGCCGTTCGTACTGGAAGGCGTCGCGCCGAGCGCGTGATGAATCGTGATGTCGCCGGGATGCGCGGCCCGATGGCGGACCAGCCAGTTTGCCAGCAGCGCGGACTTGCCGGATCCCGGCGCTCCGATGATGGCCAGGCCCGGGCCGTCGTCTCGGGTCGCCGATGCGGCGAAGTCGTCCAACATCCGGAAGGACTCCTGGCGTCCGACATACGAGCCGATGCGGCTGCGCGCGAAGGCCGCGTGCTCGGCGGTCTCACGATCGAGGGGATCGGCGGAACTGCCGGCCGGATGCAGTCGATCGATCAACGCCGTCAGATCGGCGAGCACGCGCGCTCCCAGATCGGCCGGACTGCGATACCCGTCGTACAACGGAAGGCCGCTGCGCCGGATGCGCTCCTTCAGCGCCAGCATCCGAGTGCAGTGCTCATCAACGTCATCGATGTCATCGGCGGCATGCGCGGGATCGCGAAAATAGAAGAACGCTGCTGGCCGGATGCCGCCTTCGTTGAGCGCCCCGTGCAAGATCTCCAATTCGGTGACGGAAGCGCCCGGATGGCTCGCCACCCACGGATGGCGCGCCGCCACCTCGGCCAGGGTTTCCGTACCGGCCACCCATCCGTACCGCTCACCGAGCATGCAGAGAAAGAACGGCCGGCAGCGATCGATCTCCGCGAGGCAGATGGGCAGCACTTCGCCGCGCTCCGACTGTTCCTCCGTGATCCCCCAGCGCAAATCGACCTCGCTCCAGGTCACGCCGCGCTCGGCGCACAGCTTCCGCAGACGGGGAAAGACGCGCTGCACGAGCTCCTCCCGCTCCGCATACAGATCGCGAAACGTCGAGGAGACGAAGAATCGTACGGTTTCTAAGGTCTCGCCCATCGGCCGCCTCTTTTCCGTGGAACATTTCCGCCGGAACGCGAAACATCGCGCGCGTTCGCGGCGGTTTCCGTTCAGGTTTGCGCATACGAGATTCGCGACCTTGCGAGTCAGCTTGCGAGTTACAACCTTCTAAAGCAACCCTCTGCAAAACGAAGCGCCGCGATGTCGCGGTGTATGAGAGCTTTAGGTTGACGGAGCCGACGCAACTCGAACCCGCGACCTCCGGCGTGACAGGCCGGAGGTCTAACCAACGAAAATTAATGGAGTGGCCTCATGACGTGACGTACTCCACGACCAGGAACGCCTCCTCCAACTCCGCGGGGGTGATGCCGTTAAACGTTCCGCTGTCCTTGCGCAGGCGCAGTTGCCACGGCTGGGTCTCGTCGAGCGTTTCGGCCAGACTGGTTTTCGAGCCGATGTGCAGTTCGTCCGCGCTGCCCGTGGTAGTCAGATTGATCGACGCCGGCGAGGTAGGCGGATCGAGCGTGGCCACCAGCGCCTCGGTCGAGTCGCTGCGCACGAAGAGCATGACCGCGGTGATCTCGATGTCGCCGTCCTGCGCGAAGTAGGGGAAATGCTGCTTGCGCACGTTGAGGTGCAGGATCTTGTCCGGCGTGCCGGTCGGATGCAGGAACGCGTACCACTCGGTGGGGAACTCGCGCTGCAGATCGAACAGGCGGCGCAACGGCATCCGCCCGGCCGCGTCGTCCAAAACGGTCTTCATGTACGCCACCGCGGCATTGCGGAACTGGCCGGCATCCTCGCGGGCGGTGTACTTCACGTGCAGGATGACGTCGGAGATCGAGTCGTAGGAGAACTGGCGCAGGGCCGGCTCCTGGGTCAGCTCGACCTGCCACGTGCTGATCGCGCCCGCCCCTTCGAACGGCAGATAGCGCTCGTCGCGGAAGCTCAGCTCGAACATGCCGCTGTCGTTCTGTCCGGAGCTGGTGGCGATGGCCTTCGCGCGAACGTGACTCTCGCGGAAACGGTCGTCGTCGGTGAGCACCCCTTCGTCGTGATTGTGCTCGTATTGCGGCACCAGCGAGGTGTTGATCCGCACGCTGTTCTTGAGCAGGCGCAGCGTGCAGGTGATGGTCGTGTGCGGGCCGGCCACGCAGGGGACGGAGATGCTGACCGTCTTGATTCTGCGGAAGTAGTGTCCCGGGTAATCGAAGTCGAACAGCTCCTCCGGCAAATCGACGAAGCACACTCCTGTTTCCTTCAGCGTCAGCAGCGCCCGCGGATTGATCATGGCCAGGGAGACGTGCTTGGTGCACTCGAGCTCGCGGCGGTTCTGATCGAGGTAGGCGTTCTCGAGACGGCGCAGGTCGAGCTGCAGCTTCTCGCCGGACATCAGGCCGCTCTTGAGGCTGTCCCAGTAGCCGAACTGAATGAAGCCGCTGTCCTGCACGCCGATCTCATAGCGGTAGCAGCGCTCGGCCCGTTTGGCGACGTCGTAGGCCAGCTTGTAGGTCTGGAAGAAGGTCTGCGAGATCTGGCCGGACATCCACTGATAGAGCTCCTGATTGGTGTACTTGTCGCGCATGAACGCGTCGACCGCTTTGGAGTTCTCGATTTGCAGGTCGTGGTTCTGCAGCTCTTTCTCGGCGATCGCTTTCCTCAGCTCGGCCGAGGCGAGCTGCTTCTCGAGCTGCTCGAGCTCCTTGTTGGCCAGGGCCACGCTGTTCTGCCATTCGTCGGCGCGGCGCTGATGGCCGGCGATGATCGAGGCCATGCCGGCCGATTTCTCGAGGATGGTGGCGACGTTGTACAGACCGTTCGCTCCGCGTCCGGACGCGTTGCCGGCCTTCGAGCCGACGGGCGGCTCGAGGGCGAAGTGCGGCGATCCGCCGAATCCCGATGCACCGATCTTGAAGTCGGGAATGATGAACATCACACCGGCCAGGACATCGGCGACGGTGCCGGCGAAATGCGCGACCAGCGACGCCGCCGAGAGGGTGGCGGCGGCGATCTCGCCGGCGTTCATGAACTCCCGGCCTGCGTAGAAGTCGCGGCGGATGGCGATGAGCTCTTTCTGCTTCTGCAGTCCGTCGATGACGAGCTGGTTGTCCTCGATCTGTCTCTCCTTGACGTCGCGGGCCGCCTTCAACACGGCGATCTCCTGTCCCTGCCGCAGCCGCGCCACCGCCTCGGCGTCTTTCTTCTCGAGCGCCCCCAGCAGCGCCGCGCCGAGGGACTTCAGATCGTTGACCAGCTCATTGGCCTTCTGCAGCATGGTGGTGAAGCGGTAGTGCGGAAGCGGCGCATCGAGATCCGCCAGCGCGGTGCCGATGTCCACGCCCGCCGCCACCGCCCGCACCAGCGCGGCGGGATCGATCGGCGGCGCGAAGAGCGAGAGCTGCCGCACCACTCCCTCGATGTTCATGCAGTGCCGGATCTTGTAGAGCCGGTCCGCCACCGTGTCCCAGTAGCGGAGCATCTGGTCGTTGGGCGGAATGCAGAAATAGAGGAGCGTGGGCACGTCCGGAACCGGGCCGGGCGCGCCGTTCTCGGGCGGCAGGGGCGGCACGACGTTCTCGAACTCGACCAGGGCGTTGGAGAAGGCGTCGAGATCCTTTTCCAGCTCGCTGAACGTCTTGGCCGGCGGCTTCGCGGCCGGCGGCACGCGGCGTGGGCGCTGGCCGAGGATCTCCGCGGCCAGGACGTAGAGCTGGGTGGCCTCGTTGATCGACTCCATCGTGTCCATGCGGAAGCGCTGGTCGCCCCAGGCGATGAGGTTGTCGACGTACTTCATCACCGTGAGCTTCTGGTAGGCGACGGTGCGGAACTGCGCCACCAGGTGCGGATCGAACGGATTGCGCCGCCAGTCCATGACCTGATTCTCGAGCTCCGCCTTGAGGGCCGCATCGGCCGGCGTGGCCGGGCTGGCCAGCAGATGCATCAGATTCTCGATGCGCTGATTGAGGTAGTCGGCCGACTGGCGCAGATAAAACGGCTTGGTGATCCAGTACTTCTGCGGTGCCGGCGCGGGTAGGTTGGTGATCGGATCGCGGTCGCTGCCGCCGGTCGGATCGAAGATGAAGTGGAACCAGCGCATGGCGTCCTCGAAGCGCTGCTCCTTCGACAGACGCGTGGCGATCATCAGCGGCGCGTGGAAAAACAGCTCCCAGTTGTATTGCGAGTAGGAGCCGTCGGGATCGAAGTCGATGAGCTCCTGCGGATACTTCGGATCGACGACGGAGGTCGGCGCGTAGCGCACCGGGAATTGCAGGTTCTTGTCGGCGAACTGGGTCTTGCGCTCCATCAGCCGTTCCACGCCGCCCGAGTAGAGCTGCTTGGTGAGGTGACAGGTCAGCGGGTGATAGAAGGTGCTGAAGAGAAGGCGGAACTCGTACTTCGCCTCGGCAGCCTCCCGGACTCTCTGGGCCAGCTCGGGCCATTTCTGGGCGACGATCAGGTCGAAGATCTCCTGAAACAGCTCGCTGACCTGGCGGTAGAAGAGCCGCGATCCGTTCGCGGCCGAGAGCCACTCCTGTCGCACGAAGAACGTGCGCAGCTTGTCGAGATAGAACCAGTCGTAGAACGTGCCGAGGCGGATCGGGATGATGCGCTCGCCGTGCGTGACGGCGCCGAGAAAGAGCCCGGCAAAGATGAAGAAGAACGTCAGCCGGTCGAAATACGACATGTAATGCGGATAGGCGACGCGGAAGAAGCCCGGCGTGAGGTTGAGGATCTCCTCGACCATGAACTGGTTTTGTCTGGGGACCAGATCGTCGCCCTGCCAGCTCTCCTCGTTCTTGAGGAAGCGCAGATCGTCGCGGTCGAAGCGGGTGATGAGCGGATAGAAGGCGATGTAGCCGCCGGGACGGTAGCGCTCCGGATATCCGCGGCAGCCGGCCAACTCGAACAGGTGATGGCTGATGTTGTGATCGGTGTTGTGCACCAGCAGCAGGAACGGTCCCTCGGGGCCGAGCCAGGTCAGGTCGATCGGATAGATCGCGTATGGGCTGCGGTCGAACTCCTCGGTGTATGACGCGGTGTCCACCGGTTCCTGCGACACCTTCTTCGGCGTCCACTTGCCGCTGCGGAGCTCGCTCACGGCGAGATGGACGTTCATCCGCTTGACGGGCTTGTCCATCGTCACCAGATCGCCCTGGTTGGGGACGTTGGTGGTGGTGGGGCTCTGCGGAAGCTCGCGGAACTCCGGCCACACCAGATGCAGCCGCTCATTGGCCACCAGCGGAACGAGATAGTCGCTCTTGATGTCGATCTCGACTTTCGACCACGGCGTCCAGCGGCGATGATCGACGAACTGGCGGTAGTAGTAGGTGCGGGGCTCGGAGCCGGCCGTGCGGGCGAAGACGTGCATCGTGTGCGTCGACTCCTGGTAGTACGTTCCCGCCACCTCGAGATGGGCGATGTCGTCGAGGTGCTGCAGGTAGTGGAGAAAGGCCGTCTCCACGTTGTCGCGATTGACGTCGTTCTGCAGTAGCTCGTCCTCGAGATCCTTGAAGATCTCCGACTTGTCGCGGCGCAGCTCCGGCTCCGTGTAATTCTCTGGAAAAGCAAATACGCGGCGATTTGCCTCCCAGACCCGGTACTGCTTCATCCACTGCCACTGGAGCCAGCCGTCGTCGTTCTCCACGCTGACCCGCACCTTCGGCTCCAGACCCATGAAGCAGCGCTGGACGAAGAGCTGGGCCGCGGCGGAGGCCTGCACGATGCGCGAGGAGAGCTGGCAGGCGCTCATCTCCACGTCGATGAGGTAGCAGGCGAACAGATCATTCGCGTTCTCCCACTTGTTCGTCGGCGCGTCGGCGGGCATGGGGCGGGTGAGGAGGTAGGCCACCAGGCTGTCGCGTTTCCGCTCGCGCAACGCGTTCTGCACGATTTTGCTCAGCTCGAGCCACTGTTCTTCCTCGAACTTCGCGCGCAGCAGTTGCTTGACCGTCGCCGCCATGGCGGCATCGACGGCGGTGCCGGCGAGCTTCAGGACGTCGGCCGCCGCGCCGTTCAGCTTTGTGAGAATGGCGAAGGCCTTCACCAACCGCTGCCAGCCGGCAAAGACGCGGTAGCCGGCCGGATAGGCGACATCGAGCGCGTTGACCAGCGCCTCGACATCATCGGCGGGCCACTCGGTCAGCAGCTCGACGTCGGCAGCGAAGAGCGCGGCGGTGTAGCCGGGATCGGTGATCAGGCGATCCACCATCGCCAGCAGCGATGCGTCTTCATCGGAGCGCGTGTGATGGAGCTGCATGTAATCGGCGAGATCGAGGAGGCGGTCGATCGACGCCACCTGCGGCGGATTCGGCGAGAAGACGATCGGCAGCGTGGCCAGATCGAGGACTTGCGTCTGCGTGTGTGTGCGGATGATCCAGTCGAGATCGGAGAAGGTGACTCGCAGCTGCCGCAACGGCAGGCCGACCCGATGCATCCAGTAGTAGCCGTCGAATTTCTGCTGATCGGTGGCGTAGGTGAGCGCGCCGGCCGAGGCGACGAAGGCCGGATCGGTGTAGTCCTCGAGCAGCGGTTGTGCGAAGAGCTGGAACGTCGTCAGCAGCCGCTCGGCGATGGCCGGCGAGACGCGCACGGCGGTGGCGAATTGCTGCACGACGGTCTCGCGGGAACCGGTGCGGGTCAGATAGTCGAGCAGGCGCTTGGCCGCCTCATTTAGATTGGCGGGCCGATTGTCGAGCGCCGGATCGTCGTCGGCGAGCGGAAACGCCAGCGCGGCGGTGGTGAGCCAGAACTGGTCGGCGGGGAAGACACCGCTGCGCGGCAGGGTGAAGAGCGCCAGCACGGCATTGCGATAGGCGATATCGGCGGAGAGTCCGTTGAGGGCGTCGCGCTCGCCCTTGGTCATCACTCCGAAGAACGTCAGCTCGGCGCGCTCGGCGTCATAGGCGATCTTCGCCGCGAGCTGCGGCGAGAGCTGCGTGGCGAAGCTGACGCTGGACGGCAACCCGGCCAGAGGCGTGCGGAAAAACGGCTCGTAGAACTTGATCAGCAGCCGCGGCGTGGCGTGGATCTCGTTGATCACGTTCTGGTAATCGACGTTCGCCGTGACCGTGCCGAGGTCGCCGTGGGTGAGCAGGGTGATCTGCTGCGTGTCGGTCATGAAGCCGGAGAAGCTGATGGCCTTCGCCGTGTCGTCGTAGGAGATGGTCATCTGGCTGGTGATCGAGGCGGGAAAGGTGAATCCGGCCGGCATGGTCGGTGCGACGGCGCGAAGCTGGATGGTGTCGGTCAGGGCCGCCACCACCGCCTGCGCGTCCTCGACCGGCCAGCCCACGACCTGCAGCTTCGCGGCGATGGTCGTGGAGAGCTCGTCGACGCTGGTCGGCAACGTGGAGGGGTCGTTCTCGGTGACGATGGTCTGCAGGGCCTTGCGCAGAGCGGTCAGCATCGTGGCCGCGTTGCGCTCGCTGTCCGCGGACTTTGCGATCAGGTTGGCGCTGAGGATGTAGCTCAGTTGATCGATGCTCAAACCGCTGCTCTGGATGCGGTCGTAGAGCTCGACGAATTCCAGGGTCTTGGCCGGGCCTTCGTAGATATTGCGCTGCAGCAGAAAGATCATCCTGACCCAGTCGCTGATCTTGATGCGCATCTGTTTCGCCAGCACGGCGTGGCGGTAGAGAAACGAGAGGTTCGCTAAAGTCAACTTGTTGTCGATCGCCGGCGTGATGCCGCTCGGCAGCGTGAGCGTGCGCAGCGTGGCCAGGTCGGTGGCGCTCAGTCGCATGGCCGCGAAGATGGGCGGCAGGTGAGCGTCGAGGGTCTCCGCGCCGCTGAGCGCCGGAACTTCGAATGCGGGATCGAGGGGATTGATGATCCGTTTGTTGAGGAACAACCGCTCGTACAGCGAGGGCTCGGTTCTCTTGAACGCTGTGGTGAAGCTCGCCCGGGTGTTGACGTTGCCGAAGAAGGAAGCCAGTTGCTCGACGGTGAGCTTCGGAAATCGCTTCAGCAGCTTGAGGAAGGGACGCAGGCGTCGCGCGAGCTGCAGATCGAGATTGCCGCCGCCGAGGACGTTGATGACCAGATCGACCTCCCACATCTTCCAGCCGAGCTTCCGCCAGAGCCGGAGGAAGCGGTGGAAGCGGTCGAGCGCGTGCTCGTCGAGCGGCTGCAATCGCTTCTGCGCGGTGTCGCACGACGAATCGAGGTGTTGGATCTGGATCGTCCCGCCGGGATTGAGGAACTGGAGCGAGAGCATTCGCTGCAGGTCGGCGTATTCGAGGCGGGTGCGGTTGAGGAAGACGTTGACTTTCACAGCCTCGGCGATCGCCGCGGGGTTGGTGAGCTCGCCCCAGAACTCGAACTGGTTGACGGGCTCGGAGTCGAAGAGGATGCCCGCCTCGTAGTCGGCGATACCGAGGGCCTCGGCGGCGATGTCGTCGGCGGACGGATCGTTCGGCGGATTCGCGCCGCGGAAGATCTCCATCAGATCGGCGCGCTTGACTCCGGCGCGATCGAGAAACGCCCGCACTTCCTCGGTGGAGAGATCGAACGGCAGCGACATCGGATACTTCGCCTTGCGTAGCTCGGTGTACGCCGCCTGGTTCACGTACTCAGGAGCCGCCGCCAGCTCTTCCGCAGTGCCGCGCGTCTGGCGCAACAGTGAGACCACGAGCGCGCTCGCGGTCTTGGCAACCCGCCAGCTCTGCTCCCCGTCGCGCACCACCCATGAGTCGAGATCGTCCTTGGCCGAGACCTTCGCGCCCGACGACAGCGTGATAGGCGGCGTCGCAGCGGCGAAGGCAGCGCTCAACACGGCGCTCACCGGTCCTTCGACGAACTGCGGCTCGAGCGCCAGCGCCAGATCGAAGAGCTTCCACGGAGCGACGTGGTCCTCCAGCACTTCGCAGGCGAGATCGATGTACGGCAGTGGCGTGTGGCTGTTCTCGCAGCTCAGCTCGAGGTACGGAAGATCGGGACGGCGCTGAAAGAGCACGTCCTTGACCGACACCCCCGCCGCGATGGAGTCGCGGGCCTCGAGGTACATCATCAGATCGGCGAAGTAGGCGGCCGGGCTGAAGATAGAGCGGCAGTCGTCGCATTCGCAGACGTCGGCGGCGCCGAAGAGATTGGCGAGGTTCGGGAAGTCGGTGAGCTGAACCGAGAGCGCGGCAAAGTCGTTGCTGCTGCTCGTCGACGCCAGGTCGCCGACCATCGTCGCCAGCGCGGCCTGCGTATTCGCGGCGCGGTCGAACGTCTCGCGTGCCGACTTCTCGTCGAAGCCCGGTTGGTCGCGGTACTTGCCGACGAACTTCGTCTTGCCCATGCGATAGATCGATCGCGCGGAGTGGACGCCGTCGCGCAAGAGGGTGTCGGTGGCTGCGTATGTCGGCGCGACCTTGAACACGCGCTGCGCGGCCTTCAGATCGCGCACGAAGGCGGTCCGCTCCGCGGCGCTTTGGCCGCGCAGGAGCTCGGTGCCCGACTGCGAGTCGAGGTAGCCCTCTATCGACATCGTGTCGAGCTCGAAGTCGGCGTGTTTTTCGAGAAAACGGACGATGGCGGGCGCCTGCTCGAGCACCGGCTTCTCGGACGACTCGAGCGCGCGGGCCAAGCCTCCGGCGAACGCGGCGGTCGGATACTCGCGCTGGAAGCGTTTGGTCAGCAGAGTCGCGTAGTTGCGCTGTTTGTCGATGTCGGTGTTTCCGGCCACGTAGTCGGGCGTGCCGGAGGAGGCCACCAGCTCCTGCCATTCGGCGGTGTCCATGCGGGCGAGGTCGGGCACGCGCTCGGGCCGGTCGACGTCGCGGCGCAGGCGGCGCAACAGAGCCGGGTCGCCGAGGGTGAGATCGTTCAGGATCATCGCCGCCTCGAGCGTGCCGACCTCCTTCGCATCGAGACGCTCGTCCTTGCGCAGGCGCTCGACGATCTGCCGCCGCGAACCTCCCTGCAAAAACGCGTCGAGCACACGACCGCGCTTGTCCGGATCGATGTTCGACGCCTCGATGACGTCCCGAGCGCTGCCGGGCTTCGTTTCCTCGGATGCCTCGCGACGGATCAGGGCGCGGTAGGTCTTCAACCAGGCTTCGACCCCCGCCGCGTGCCGGCTGTCGATGATGGCCAGGTCGATGGCGCGCCGGACGCCGCGCTCCATCGCCTCGGCCGGCGTGGCCGTGATCCGCGACCACGCGTTCTCCGCGATCTCCGCGATCGTGGGAGGACGATCGCTCGACAACGTGGTCGGAATGAGCGTCTGCGTGCGCAGGGCCGCGTACCAGAACGGCGCCGCAATTTTCGAGCGGGTCATCAGACGGAAGGCGACGGCGAACTGCGTCAGCAGGTCGACGCGCAGACCGGTCTCGTTGGCCAGAAAGGTGAGGTCGCGGTGTTTCTCGTTTTCCTCGAGGCCGTCGAAGCTGACGCCCTGCCCTTCGCCGAGCGGCGTGACCAGGCGGAGGACGCGATCGAGCTCCGCCTCCTGTCCGAACGACGGCAATTCGATGTCGATCAGCGCGTGCCGCGGCGCGTGAAAGAGGACGTCGGTGGTGTGCAGAATCTCGGCGCCGGGCATCGACACGACCATGACCAGATCGGCGTTGCCTTTTTCGGCGCGCGCAAAGAGCTCGGACGAATAGAGGACGCGGTACTCGCCGCGCCCGCCGGTGGTAGCGGTGCCGAGCTCCTGCCGTGTGCGCAGATCCTGATCGAAAGCCGTGACGGTCAGGCCGCGCGCCGGACGCCGGTCGGGGCCGATGACGACGCCGCTGACGGAGTAACGGCCTTCCTCGTCGTCGCCGGGAGCCGTCGGAAGAGTGTTGCCGCCGACGCCCTGCTGTTCGAGCAGGCGATTGATGACCGCTGCAGTGGCCTCGTCGACGAGAAAGGTCTCGTGCACGGGGATGTTCATCCGCCGCTGCAACTCGCGAACGAGCTTGATGGTCGAGTTGCCGGCGCGCTGCTCGCGCAACTCCTCCAGATCGACGCGTTGCCCCAGCAAACGGATCGCGGCGTGGAGCGTGGCGACGTTCGGCGATTGCTCGTAGACTTTGATCGGGGCAGGGACTTTCATTGGAAATCTCTCGCTTTCGATCGCCGGCTCCGATCAGGGCAACGGCCAGCAACTGTGATGGTTGCGAAGGTAGGGCATGCGGTGCGGCATAGGCGGAGGCGGCGGAGGCGGCTGGGTGCCGGTGACGACACTCCTGAAGTGCGGGAGCAGTTCGGTGCGCAGGGTCTGCTGCCGTTGTTCGTAGGGCGTCGGCTGGCCGGCTGTGGGGCCCGTCGTTGCCCGCGCGGTCATGGGGATGTTGCCGCCGGTGCCGGTGTCGTCGACCTGAATGCCACGGATGACCTGGCTGCTGAGATTGAGGTGGTTGGCGACGTCGACGGCGAAACGGCCGGCCGCCTCGATGTGGACGGGATGCATGGTGATCTCACTGCGCCCCGTTCCAGCGCCCATGAAGTCGAAGTCGAAACCGGGGTGCGACTGGGAGAGCGGGCCGAAGTCCTCGTAACGCTCATCGAACCCGAGGAGATGGCCAGTCTCATGGATCAGCGACTCCTGTATGAACCTCGGGGAACGGGCGATGCTGGCGAACATGCGCGAGTGCGGCTCGCCGAACGTCGGCATCGCTGGGTTCGCACTGGTCATGAGCGAGGTGACGCCGCCGGTGCTGCCGGCTTGCGGTGTGAGAGTCATGACGTTGTCGCCCGGCTGATAGCCGAAGGCGGTGGTCATGCGCGCTTCCTCCGCCCGCTGGTTGTTAACAAACGTCGTCGCGGCCGGCGCGGTATTCAGAGTCTGTCTGCTGTGCGTGGGCGGCGTGCGGGCGATGTCGTGAAACTGGTATTGCACGTCGAATCTCACCGTCCATCGCGTGCCGCTGGCGTCGACGAACACCGGCGCGCGTCCGGCCGGTGCCGGCTGCCCCGCGGCCACGGCGGTCTGGCGGGCCTGTGTTTCGGCCTGGGTCTCGATGCGCGGGTTGGCGAAGAACTGTTCCGCCTGCCGCGCCATCGGCGTGAGGCGGCGGATCTCGGCCCGCGTCGCGAAGACGTGCACGGTGGTCGAGTAAGTGATGGTGTGCGTCTGCTGGTCGACGCTCAGCCGCACGTCCCGTCCGTCGGGGTCGAAGAACTTGACCGGGTTGTCGAGCGCGAACGAATAGAGATTCGTTCCTCCCTCCAAACCTTTGGGATCGGGCGCGGTCCAGCGCGCGAGCCATGGCGCGTAGTAGCGCGCGCCGTGATCGTAGAGGCCGGTCTCTTCGTCGCGCTCCTTGCCGCTGTAGCGATAGCGTTTGGCCGGCACATCGCTCCCGGCATCGACCGATTGGAAGCTCGTGCTGCCGAACGGGTGGTATTCCTCGTACGAGATGATCGCCGCGGCGTGATCGAGCTCGAGGGTGGACGTGCCGAGGTGATTGGAGAAGACGTAGTGCGCCAGTTGCGCGGGACCGGGATCGGTGCCGGACACCCGCGTCTCGATCATCGCCGCGCGCTGCGGCCCGTCCATGATGTGCAGGGTCTCGCGGACGACGTCAGTCGTGCCGTTGTGGCGGCGGGTGAAAATCTCGACGTTGCCGAGGTAGAGGCGCTCTTCGATGATGCCGCCGGGACGCAGGATCACTTTGCGCGTGCGCAGATTCTCGGCGTCGTAGGTGTAGTATGCGTCGCCGCCGCCGCCGAGGTTCGCGTGGCGCAGGCGATCGCGGAAGTCCCAGTCGCCGAGCTCGGTCATGTTGCCGTGGAGGTCGTAAGTGTGCGTCTCGGTGAGCATCCCCACCTGCGAGGAGTCGAGACGGTTGTTCGTCGCGGTGACGTCGAACGTGCGCGTCCAGCGATGCGTGAACGAGCCGGTGCCGGAGCTGTGGACCATGGCCCGTATATTTCCGGCGGAGTCGTAGTCGTATTGCTGCCGGTAGTTCTGCACGGCGCTGCCGTCGGCCTTGTGCACGATGGCCGTGCGCTCGCGATCGAACTGGCTGACCGGCGCATTGAGGCCGATGGCCTCGCGTCCCGTGGCGGAGATGAGCCGGTAGACGGCGTCGTAGACGAAGTTGTTGTGCGGCAGGGCCACGGCGCCGTTGAAGTAGACCGGCTGATGGGCAAGGTCGCGCACAGACGTGACATTGCCGGCCGGGTCGTACGTGTAGTTGAGGTCCTGCATCACCGCGCCGTCCATGGGACGGACGCTGTGGATGCGGCGGATGCGGAAGGTCAGGTTGTCGTACGACGTCTCCGTCACGACGTCGTTGCCGTGGGTGACGCGCAGGCGCTGCCCTTTGGCGTCGTGCACGATGCCGCTCACGAACGTCTTCGCCGGCGCTCCGCGTACAGAGACGTCCAGTGACGTGAGCGACGCGGCGAAACCGAAGTGGGGCGTGCTCACGCTGCCGTCGGGCGTGGTAGTGGTGACGATGCGATTGAGGACGTCGTAGCTGCTGGTGGTGGCGAACGTGCGCGGCTGCAGGGTCACCGCCGCGGGGGTGGTCCAGTCCGGCGTGGCCGCCGCATCGGCGGTGAAGGTGCGGCTGGTCTCGCGCAGGTTGCCTTTGAAATCGAAGAGCAGATTGCGAACGACGCCGCTGCCGTCGAAGTGCGCGATAACGAGGCCATTCTGGTTTTCGGTTTTGTCGGTGCCGTACTCGAGGCGCTCGTACATCACCGTTGTCGCGTCGGGCCGCAGCACCTCGCGCGCGATGGGGCGGCGCATGGTGTCGTAGAGCGTGTGAAAGCGGTTGCCTTTCGCGTCCCACGCGTAGAGATGCTCGCCGGCAATGTCGGGGAAGGCCCGCCGCTCGCCGCCGTCCATGCTGGTGGTGACGACGGCGCGGCCGGCGAGATCGTAGGTGTAGCGCATCACGTCGTTGCCACGGTCGTCGATGACTTGCAGGCGCTGGCCTTCGATGTCGAACCGCGTGCGCGTCTCGTACAGCTCCTCGGTGACGAGACCGGTCACGCGATGAACGAACTTGTTGTGATTGATGATGAGGATCGAGCGGCCGAGGGAGTCGTAATGCTCGCGCACCGGCGTGTCGTCGTGCAGCGCGGCCTTCTGCGCGGCGCTCTGCTCGAGAGCGCCCATGCCGCCGCCGATCCGGGCGGTGTGCCAGTCGCTGCCGATGACGTTGTCGTTGCCGTCGTACACCCGCCGCTGCCAGGCATCGAATTCGACGCTGGAAAAGCTGCCGTCGGGGAAATCGGTGCGCACGTCGCGATCGAGCGCGTCGTAGCGAATCCGCGGCGTCACACCGGTCTCGACAAGCTCCTCGGCATCTTCATAGCGATGTGTGGCGGAGAAGTACGGCTCGTACTCCATCACTCGGTTGCCTTTGTTGTTGCGGATCGTCCGTCCGCTGCCGACCCATCGTCGCGCCAGACCGGTGTCGACTTCGGTGATGGTGTAGGTGCCGTCGGGATTGACGGTGCACTGCTTCGCCTTTCCCGCTTCGGCCTGCACCTTGCGCATGACCACGCGACCGAGACCGTCCGAATAGTCGAACGAGAACTGCAGTGCGACCGCCCCCGCGGCGACGGCGTGATGCGTCTCGCGCGTGATCGTCGCCGCGACAACCGGAAGCGTCGAGAAGTCGTAGACGTAACGCACCGTCGCCTGCTGCAGCAACGATGCGCCGTTGGCCGCGGGATCGGCGAGAAATGCTGCGACTGAGGCCTGCGGCGGATCGGGATCGAAACCGGCGAAGTCGTCTCCTTCCGCTCCCTTGCCCCGCTCGGCGCGACCGGCCACGAAGCCGGCGATGTCGAAGCGAACCTCGACGATGTTGTCGTTGATGTCGCGGACCGACTGCGGCTCGAGGAAGCGGAAGTCAAAGGCCAGAATGGTATTGCGATTGCCGAGCGGATCTTCGGTCCAATCGATGAGCAGATGCGACGTGCCGTGATAGTGCACCGTCGTGGTCTCGCCGAATGGATTGACGTAACGGTCGGGAAGGTAGAAGTGCTGTTCGGGATTGAGCGGATAGCGCACCCGTCCCGATGGGACCCACCACCCGTCCGCGTCGGCGACGTACTTGCCTTCGGCGAGCATCGGGTCGGTCACGCGCGTGCCGTAAAGCGTGGTTCGCAGCGTGGGCGTGAGCGCGAGGCGATACGACTCGTACGGCAGTCCGAGCGATTCGAGCACGCCGGGCCCCAGCGCCGTCTCAGGATTCGCGTTCTGCGCGAAGAGCACGCGCTCGCGGGA
Organism: Thermoanaerobaculia bacterium; assembly: GCA_035629865.1. Taxonomy (GTDB): domain Bacteria; phylum Acidobacteriota; class Thermoanaerobaculia; order Gp7-AA8; family Gp7-AA8; genus QHVT01. Next base: position 46,237 of record DASPHC010000096.1, read on the forward strand.
AAGAAGGCGCGTGGATGCGCCTGCGAATGCGGAACGGATTCCGGCGCGGGTGAAGTACGTGCCGGTAGGCGCAATGCCGAGGACTTCGTAGCGTTCGCTCTTGCAGCGCTGCCGTAAGCGATACGCCGCGGGCGTGATGACGTCGTTGGTGTGCTCGGTGATGCTGTAGATGACGCGGATGCGCGCCTGCTCGATTTGAATGTCCGCGGGCAGCGTGCCGTCGGCCGTGGCCCGGCCGTAGACGACCGACGCGGTCTCGGTAACGTTGCCGATCTCGTCGACGAAGGTCGACAGTTCGTGCGCCACGCGCGGCGCGCCGAGGTCGCGCTCGTAGTGATACGTGATCGCCTCGGTCGAGAAGGGGAGGAAGACCGCGAAGGGATTGCCGAGCGCCGGCTGGAGCATGCGCACGGAGCGGCCGTGCGAGACGGTGGAGTATGGGAATCTCGCGTCGGGCGTTCCGTCGTTCGCGTAGATCTCCTGCCGCAGGATCATCCCTTTGCACGCCCGCGCGGCCTGACGCTGCTCATCGGCGGTGAGCGGCACGATGCTTTCGACATCACCGGTGACGGTGTGCTCGGGATGGACGGGGTTCGTGAAGTAGTCGGCGCCGAAGAGATCGAGAATGCGCGCCCCGCGGATGTACGCGCCGGTGTGGTACCAGGTGCACGTCCGCTTCGCCGGCTGCTGCAGCGACGCGTCGACGAGCTGCTTGCCCGGACCGGGGGTGAAGCGGTCGAACGACTCGGTGTCGATGGTCTCGACCATGCCGAAGCCGCGGAACTCGCGCTCTTCGTGATCGAAGTAGCCGTGTCGGTAGCGCCACTGCTGCATGTACGTTGATCCGCGCACCGAGTCGCGCAACTCGGTGCGCGTGAGACACATGGTCGGGAAGGGAAGCTTGGTCGCCCATAGCTTTCCGGCCTTGCGGTCGAGCCGGGCGAAGTAAGTCGAGCTTCGGTACTCGAGCCGCGTCTCTTTGCCGAGATTGTTCGCGAAGGCGGTGAGGAGATACGGTTTGCGGCCGCCCATGAGATCGACGTAGCGGATCGGCGCGCCGGTGTGGGCGGGGAGATCGGACTCCCACACGATGGCGGTCGTGCCGTTGCCGAGGAGATCGAGCATCGTCACGCGGTTGGGCGGCTCGGTACCGGGGAACGGATGGATCGTTTCGGGCTCGCTCCAAGCGTTGCCGGACAGATTGATCCACGCGACGAACCCGCCGCGGCCGAGATAGATCAGATCCATCGCGCCGGTGCCGGTGACGTCGGCGAGCTGCACGCGCGTGGGATTGAACCGCTCAGGATGATCGAACTGCGGCGCGTTGCGCATCGACACTTTCGCGCCGAAGCGGCCGTAACCCTGGTTCGGCCAGTAGCAGACCTCGCCATTGCGGACGCGCACGACGTCGGCGAGGCCGTCGCCGTTCATGTCGCCGGTGAAGATTGCTTCCGCGCCATTGGCGAAAAGCATCGCCGGGCCGCGCTCTTCGTCCAGCGTCTTCGACGCGAAACGCGGAGCGTCGTAGCCGCGTGTACCGAGCGAGGGGTACCAGCGAAACACGTGATCGTCGGCGATGAGGAGATCGGCCTTGCCGTCGCCATCGAGATCGAGCAGGCGCGCCTTCTTGTCCGACGGATCGTCGGTCGGTAGCTGTTCGAATGCGCGGAACGGCAGCCACTCGTTCTCGTCGGTGAGCTCGAAGTAACCGCGCAGCCCGGCGTTGGAGACGACCTGTTTGCGGCCGTCGGCGTCGAGATCCTGGATCTGAATCGTGCCGTTGCCGACACCGATCAGCGACGGCTTCGGCGCGACGGCGCGCGCCCGCGCGAAGTGGCCGCCGCCCTCGTTCTGCTTGAAATACCACGCGTTTCCCTGCTCGGTGAGCATTCCCGGAACGCCGTCGCCGTAGAGGTCGATCCACTGATACGGCGCCGGAACTTCGAGCAGGTCGTCGCTGGTGATCGAGGCCACGCTCTTGTTCCAGACCGGCAGGTTGTAGCTCAGCGTGAGCGGCGGTAACTGCCTGCTCGCGGTTTTCGTGTAATGCACGCGGCGGATGGTCTCGAGCAGATCGACCTCGCGGCCCACGTAGGGCGTCGCGCCGAAATCGAAGTGCTGGTACGTGAGATCAATCGAACGGACCAGCAACGGCTGCGGGTCGAGCTCGGGGAAGGAGTGAAAGAAGAGGATGCGCCGGCAAAGCCGATAGTTGCGCACCTCGAATCCGGCGCGGAAGTCGCTGAACGGATCGAAGCGACACGGCCAGTCACCGAGCGTCCCCTCGTCACCGTAGTCGAACACCGCTTCGAAGAGAAATGGCCCGGCGCCGGGAGTGGTATTGCCGTAGCGGATGCGCTTCAGGTAGCGATTGGCCTGAGTGAGGCCGCGACGGTTCTTCTCCTCGACGACGTCCGGCACGTTGGCGAGGTCCTCGCTCTTGTAGACGTATTCGACGCGATTGCCTTTGTCGTCGAACGTCTCCTCCGGCAGCCAGCGGAAGATGCGGCGCGGGTCGTCGGGATCGGCGATGCGCGCGGCGGCGGTGCGGCCGAAGATGGTGACAACGTTGTCGCGCGTGGTGACCTTCCAGTGCGAGTCCACTCGTTCGATTCGCGAGAACAGTCCTTCGATGCGCGGCCGGTAGCGGCCCGGCTCGCGTTGCCACGCACCAGCCACGCGCACGTACATCGGCACGAGGTCCTCGGCGCCAGTGAACGAGAAGATGTCGTCGTCCTCGTATTGCGGAAGGCGTTGCCCGGTGCTGCGCTGGATCGAAGGGAGCGTGAGACTCCAGCCGAGACCGAACGGACCGTTGCCCGCGCCGGAGTCGTACCGCAGCAATACCGCGCCGTCGAGGCCGCTGCGCGTTTTCGAGAACGGCAGCGGGATGGAAAGCTCGCAGGTGCCGTTGGCTGGATTCGTGGTGAGCTTCTCGTCGATCGAGCGCAACGCGCCGCCACCCTTCGGCAGGGTGATAGACGGAACGCGGCTCTTCTCCGGATCCTGAGCCTGCTCTCTTGACGACTGCTCCGGCCGCTCGGTGTGCATTCAATAGAGGAGAGGAGTTAAATGAGGAATTCCCTACCTCATCCTTCGACGATAGCGCTCGCTTTTAAGTGCGCTTGTGATGCATCTTCTCCGTGGAACATTCGCGTTTGAACCAGAAACACATCACTTTTGGCCATGGGTCCGCGCAAAATTGCGCTCGCCAGAATTGCGACCTTGCGAGTGACTTTGCGAGTCTCCATTTTCTAAGCAACCCACAGAAGGCACGAAAGCCGCCGAAGTGGCGGCTCATCAAGAGCTTAGATTGGCGGGGCCGACGGAGCTCGAACCCGCAACCTCCGGCGTGACAGGCCGGAGGTCGCGCGAGTATTAGTTCTACTTTGTCACATTGGCTGAGGCCTGTTTTGCATAGGCGGAGTCGATGGCAGCCTGTCGTTTCCGATGGCGTTCCTGGAGGATGCGATAAAGCTCGGCCTCATCGG
>DASPHC010000097.1:0-10937 GCA_035629865.1 Thermoanaerobaculia bacterium
CGGAACGCGGTCCGGGCGAAAACAAACGCCGCGGGCCGGGCCCGCCCGCCGGAGGCCCCCGGTCGTCTCTCCTGCTCCCGGGCTGACCGCCTACGCCCGCCGCACGATCACCAGCGTCTCGTCGTCCTTCTGCGGAGCCTCGTCCACAAAAGCGTCCACTGCCTGTGCGATCTGGTCGCGGATGACGGCGGCGCCGCAGTCGATGTTCTGCTGGAGGAGCGCCTCCAGGCGCGGATTGTCGAACTCGTTCCCGTCCATATCCTCCGCCTCAGTGATGCCGTCGCTGTAGAGCACGACGGCGGAGCCGGCGGGGAATGCACGCGTCTGGGTGACGTAACGGGTACCGGAGAGAATCCCGATTGGCAGGCCGTGCGACTTGATCGTGTCGATGTTGCCGCCGCTGATCAGGTACGCCGGGTTGTGGCCGGCGTTCACGTACTGCAGCGTCTCGTGCTCCCGATCGATCGAGACCATGACCATCGTCACGAACTTATTCTCCGCCGACCAGTTGTGGATGTGCCGATTCAGCTCGGTGGCGATCTCGCCGATCTCCCGCCCCTCCGCGAAGAGGAGCTGCAGGACCGCGTGCAGCGCGGATACGAGCAGCGCCGCCGGCATCGACTTTCCGGCCACGTCGGCGACCAGGGCGGTGATCACTCCCTCGCGGACGAAGAACGCGTGATAGTCGCCGCCGACCTGCCGGGCCGGGCGTGACAGCGCGGCGATCTCGACCCCATCGATCTGCGGGATCGCCTTCGGCAGGATGTCGCGCTGGATCGTCGCCGCCAGCTCGAGCTCCCGCTCCATCACCTGCTTCTCCAGCGCGTCGCGGTGCAGCCGGGCGTTCTCCAGCGCGATGGCGACCTGGTTGCCGAACAGCGACAGCAGCCGCAGCTCGTTCTCCTCGAACGCCCCGATGCCCCCTTCGCGGGTCTCGCGGTCGGCCGCGGCGAGGACGCCGATCACCTGGTCGTTATTGCCGGTCCGGATCGGGACGGCGACGAAGGTCTCGCAACTGGGGAAGAGGCATGCGGCGGCTCCGTCGAACGTCAGCGGCTTCCCTTCCCGGATGAGCTGTTCGGTCAGCTCCGCCTCGAGGAAACCCTCGCGTACGTCGCCGAACGAGCGGTAGAGCTTGAAGCCGCCGTCCTCACGCAGATAGAGCGCGGCCCGGCGGGCGTTGGTGAGGGAGATCATCCGGAAGAGGATCTCGTCCGCCAGCTCGTCGACGTTCAGGGTGGAAGCGATCGAGAGGCCGATGTCGTAGAGCGACTCGAGCTCCCAGAGGCGGTACTTCAGTTGGAAATCCCCCTCGCGGGTCTCCTGCATCAGCCGCTGGTTGGTGAGCAGCGTGGAGAGGAACGCCGCGGCGGTGCGGACGAACGCGACGTCGTCCTCCATCGAGTCGTCGATGGCCTGGGTCGACAAAGCGAGCACGCCGACCGACTCGCGGTGCGACTGCAGCGCCACCACGACGGCCGGTGACGGCAGGACGGCGTCTTCGGCGCGGACGTTCGGGTCGAGGATCTCCGGAGCGACGCAAGTGAGCGACTTGGCCGCCAGACGCAGCCCACTGCCGCGGGTGTCCCGCAGATAGAGGGCACCGCTGTCGAAGCGGGTGTGCCGTGCGAAAGCATCGAGGATCGACGGACCCTGGGTCGCGAGCGACGCCTTTTCGAGTTGCTGCAACTCGTGAACGAAGTCCGCGAAGCGATGCACGTGGGGCATGAAGAGGAGGATATCAGTGGTGGAGTGCTGAGTGCTGAGCGCTGAGTGTCGCGGCAAGCGTACTCAGCCCTCGGCACTCAGCACTACATGTCCAGTTCCTTCGCGGCGTTCTCTTCGTCCGTGTAGATGGAGGCGTAGTTGGCCAGACCCATGATCTGGAAGGTCTTGTGGATGACCGGCGTGAGGGAGCAGAAGCCGATCTTGCCTCCCTTGTCGATCATCTTCTCGATGATCTCGATGAGGATGCTGATGCCGATGGAGTTGACGATCTTCGTCTCGCGCAGGTTGAGCAGGAGCGTCCGGACGCCGTCGTCCATCAGCTCGTAGGCGCGGTTGGCGATCTCTTCGCCCCCGACGTTGTTGATGTATCCCTTCGTATAGAGGACCGCACCAGAGGCGCCGCGGCGGTCCACCGCGACTCGAAGCTCGTCCGTCATAGTTTCACCCATATCCAGCCACGCCGCTGAACAGCTATTCGCTCCTTTTCCCGAGTTTCACCATGTGGATCGTCGTCCCGTCCGCGGTGGTGTTGATGCTCACCTCGTCCATGTGGGCCTCGATGATCTGCAAGCCCCAACCGCGCTTATGGGCGGCGCCGAGAGTCTGGCGCCGGGAGCGAGCCTCGGTCACGTTGAAACCCTTGCCGTGATCGGTGATCCAGATGTCGATGCGCGAGTTGCCCTCGCCGAGTGAGGTGCCGTTGATTCTGACATAGATCCGGCGGTCTTCGCTACCGGAGTGCTCGCGTGCGTTGATGCACGCTTCGATCATGGCGTGGGCCATCTCATCGATGCTCTCCGACGCCATTCCGAGCTCCCGGGCGAGGTTGCCGGCCGCGCGTGCGGCAGCGATCTCGATGTCCGGGACCATAGGGAGCGTCAGCTCCATTTGTCGCTCGGCAGTGGCGGTCATGAGAAAGTCGTCCTTGTCGTCCCTGGCGGCGTAAAAGCTAGAAAGCAAGGAACAGGGCCGCGGCGGCCTTGACCCACTGCGGGATCCCGCCGAGCTGGTCGAGTGCCAGCAGCGCCACGGTGTTCAGGCCGAGCATCGCCGGCAGGATGTAGCTGGCCGAGAGCGCCGATTCGAGCTTGGTGGTGGTACGGGTCTGCGCGACGTTGTTCATGATGTTCCCCCTCTGGTGTCGGGGCCACCCTAGAGCAACGCGACTGCCACGCGGTTCCGATCAGCTCGATCTCTCCTAAGTTGATGACGCAGCGTAGTTTACACGAGGAGGAGCGGAATTGATGCCATCCATGCCTCTGTGGAGTTTCTCCCCACTTCTGCATCGATCGTCGCTTTCGCCGTCGTAAGTCATTGAACTGTCATGGTGTTGCTAGTGTATGTCCCAATTGTCCACACGTGGGGAGTAACGGGACAGGAGGTCGCGCTTCTTGTAGAGCGTCTTGCGGTCCACGCCCAAAATCTTGGCCGCCTTCGACATGTTTCCCTTGGTGAAGGCCAATACGCGTGCCACGTAGCGCGCTTCCAGCTCGTCGAGCGTAGGGAGATCTCCGGAGAGCTCCCGCTCCCCTCCCCCGGCCGGCTCGTCGGGCAGCAGGAGGTCACCCGGGTCGATCACCGGGTCGGTCGTCAGCGCCAGGGCCCCCTCGATGAGGTTCTCCAGCTCGCGCACGTTCCCGGGGAAGGGATAGCGCATCAGCTTCTGCAACGCTTCCTGGGTAATGCGGACGTCCTTGAGCCCCTCGCGCTTGCCGTATTTGTCGAGGAAGAAGCGGACCAGCTTCGGGATGTCGTCCTTCCGGTCCCGCAGCGGCGGCAGGACGATCTCGACGACCTTGAGGCGGTAGTAGAGGTCCTGGCGGAACTCAATCTTCTCGATCATCTCCTCGAGGTTGCGGTGCGTGGCGGAGAGGATGCGCACGTCGACCGGGATCCGGCGGCGTCCGCCGAGCTTTTCGATCTCCCGCTCCTGCAGGACACGCAGCAGCTTTGCCTGGAGCGTGAGGGGGATGTCGCCGATCTCGTCGAGGAAGATGGTGCCGCCCTTGGCGAGCTCGAACTTGCCGGCCCGGGCCTCGACCCCGGTGGCGACGCCGCGCTCGATGCCGAAGAGCTCCGACTCCAGCAGCGTTTCCGGGAGGGCCGCGCAGTTGATGGCCACGAACGGGCCGTCCTTCCGCGGCGAGCTGGCGTGGATGAGCCGCGCCACCATCTCTTTCCCGGTGCCCGACTCCCCGCGGATCAGGACGCTGGCGTGCGAGTCGGCCACACGGGAGACGAGGTCGATGACCCGCTGCATCTTCGGCGAGTCGCCGACCATCAGCCGGTCGGAGTATTCGCGGAGCATCCGCTGCTTGAGGGCGCGGTTCTCGTCCTCGAGCGTCTCCCGGACCAGGTCGAGGCGGTGGAAGCGGCGGGTGTTGTCGATGGCTGCCGCGCCGATGGAGGCGATCGACCCGAGGAAGCGGAGGTCGTCTTCTTCGATGAAGCTGCCCGACTTGGCGCCGCGGACTTCCTTCCCGCCGACGCCGATGACGCCGACGATCGTGTCGCCCGCGACCATCGGGGCGATCAGAAGATCGCCGCCCGGCCCGCCGAGGAACTTGGAGACGGTGAGCATGATCGGCTCGCGCCCGGCGAGGACCTGCTTGACCGGCGGCTCGACCAGCAGCAGCTCCGGCGCGGCGATGTCGACCCCGAAGGTGAAGTAGGTCTGCACGTTCAGCTTCTCGTCGAGCGAGAAGACGAAGCCGGAGGTGGCGTCGAGCACGGCGATGGCGCGGTGCATCAGCTCCTCGAGCAGGTCGTCCTCGGGGCGGAGCGTGTTCAGTGCACGCCCGACGTCGTAGAGCGCCTCGAGCTGGAGGAGCTTGCGGCGGAGCTCGAATTGGGATTGCGGCATGTCAGTACCGGTTGTCGGTTGTCAGTTGTCGGTTATCTGCACTGCATCGCCAGAAGCAGCGGCTGGCAGATAACTGACAATCGACAACTGACAACTATCTCCCGAGCGCTTTCCTGCACTCGCCGAGCAGGAAATCGCAGTTCCATCCGTCATAGAATGGCTTGTCGAGCGTGTAGATTCTGATGAAGAGCGCAGAAGCCTCGTCGAACCGGCCGGTCTTCATCATCGTCCGGGCCAGAAAATAGGTCGCCCGGATCGTCTTCTCATCCTTCACCTCCCGCTCCGCCACGAGCCGGAACAGCGACTCCGCCTCCGCAAAATTGCGCCGCTGATATGCGCAGAGCGCCCGGTCATAGTCGCCGATCCCCCCGCAGGTGGTGGGAGGCGGGGCGGCGCCAAAGGCGGTGTTGGCCAGGAGGAGGAGAAGCAGGAGCGCGGTGCGCATCTGGGAGAAGTGTACAGAATATCCCGGTATACGCCGACTGCCGCAGAACCAGGAGGACTCCCATTCCCGTAATCCTGAGGCTCGGCACTGCACGAGGCGCAGCCATCGATCACATGAAACCTACGAAGCCGCCGTAGGCGGCAAAAGATCTGTAGGCCCGGCCTTTAGGCCGGGTAGACGAGCACCCCCAGGGCGAGCCCGCGTAGCGGGCGACAGAGAAGGTCCGCACGCTTCTTTTCTGTCGCCCGCTAACGCGGGCTTGCCTTCCTCTCGCGCTGTACCCGGCCTAAAGGCCGGGCCTACAGATCTTTTGCCGCCTACGGCGGCTCCGTGGGTTTCTTGGGATCATTCGCTGCGCCTTGCGCAGTGCCGGGCTCAGGATGACGGGAGAGGGAGGAGTCCTCCTTTTACCTGAAGGCCATTGGGATGCCAGGAAGAGTCGCTTCGGATCGTTGGGAGCGTGGGTTGCCGGCGATCGGCCGCTCCTCGTCTGCGTTTGACTCGTCGAATGTCCACCGGGCGAGAAATGGCAGACAACTGACAACTGACAACTGACAACTAGCAACCGAATCTCCTCCCGGCTATACACTCCCCCCATGCGCCTTGGCATCCTCGGCGGTGGTCGTGCCGCCTGGGCATTCGGGTCGGCCTGGAAGCGGATCGGGTGGCCGTTGTCCGGCGTCTGGCTGCGCGATGAGTCGCACAGTCATATCGCCGAGTTGCTGGCCACGGCCCGGCAGGATCTCGCCGACCTGGCCCGCGACTCGGAACTGCTGCTGATCGCGGTGAGCGACCGGGCCATTCCGGAGGTGGCGGAGGCGATTCCGGAGACGGAGGCGCTGGTGTTCCACGCCAGCGGGGCCCTGCTGAGCGTGCGCGGCGGGTTTTCGCTGCATCCTCTGAAGTCGCTGCCTCCAGTCGGCGAGGAGTCGGATCTCGGCGGGACCCTGCTGGTGTTCGAAGGGGAGCATCGGCGGACGGCGAAGCTGATGGCAGCGGCCATCGGGGCGCGCTTCTGCGAGGTGTCGCCGGAGCAGAAGCCGCTGTACCACGCGGCGGCGGTCTTCGGGTCGAACTACGTCGCGGCGGTGCTGGAGATCGCCGAGCGGCTGATGGCGCGGGCGGGAGTCGACAATGCCCGCGAGGACCTGGTCGCGCTGGCGTTGTCGGCGATCGCGAACTGGAGCCGCCACACCGACCCGAAGCGGTTCACCGGACCTGCCGCGCGGGGCGACCGCGACGTGATGGCCACCCATCGCGAGGCTCTGCGCGAGGACCCGCAAGTGGCGCAGATCTACGAACTTCTCGCGGACGAGATCGCCGGTTCACTCCTTGCTAGGCCAAAAGAGCGGGTGTAAAGTCCAGCGCCGGGCGGGAGTATTTGGTAGATGGTCTTCTTTAACTACGCAACGATGCAGATGGCTGCGAAGATCGTGTACTACGGTCCGGGCCTCTGCGGGAAGACCACCAACCTGCACCACATCTACGCCAAGACCTCGCCGCAGAGCCGCGGCGAGATGGTCAGCCTCGAGACCGAGACCGACCGCACCCTCTTCTTCGACCTCCTGCCGATCGACGTCGGCGTCATCGGCGGCTTCAAGACCCGCCTCCAGCTCTACACCGTTCCGGGGCAGGTCTTCTACAACACCACCCGCAAGCTGGTGCTGAAGGGGGTCGACGGGATGGTCTTCGTGGCCGACTCGCAGAGGGCGATGCTCGAGGCGAACGTCGAGAGCTTCAAGAACCTGCGCGAGAACCTGAGCGAGATCGGGACGAACCTCGACGAGCTTCCGCTGGTCATCCAGCTCAACAAGCGCGACCTCCCCAACATCGCCGACGCCGAGACCATCATCCGGGCGCTCGATCCCGACGAGAAGGCCGAGCACGTCGAGGCGGTGGCGTTCAATGGCCAGGGGGTCTTCGAGACGCTGAAGCTGATCTCGAAGCTGACCCTCCGGACGCTGCGCCGCCGCATGACCGGCGAAGAGCCGGCCGGCAAGGCCGCGCCCTCGTCGCGGGCGCAGTTCCGGGTTCAGGACAGCAGCCGCACCATGGCCGGCTCGACACCGTACCCGGCCCCCTCCGCACCGTCCTTCACCTCCGCGGTCTCCGGCATCGCCGCCGCGGCGGCGGAAGAGATCGAGGAGATCCCGGCCAGCGCCGCCCTCGACGACGTCCCCACGCCCAGCGACACGATCGCCGCCGATTTCGACCGCCGGGTCATCGCCGATGCCCCGGTCGCCGACGTACCGGCCCCCGAAGCACCGGCGGCCGAGGTTCCGGCCGCGGAAACGGTGGTCGAGGATGTACCGGTGCCTGCCGCGCTGACGCTCGACGACGTCGTCGCCTCCATCCCCGCGGTCGAAGAAGTCCCGGCGCCGGCCGACCCGGAGATCGATTTCAGCCAGTCGGACAAGCCTCAGAAAGCGGAGCCGGAGGTCAAGACCGTCAAGGTCCGCAACTCGGTCGACGTCATGGCCGAGCTGGAGGCGCTGCGCAAGCGCGCCACCAACACCACCCCCAAGGCACCGAAGCGCGACATCCTCGCCGACCTCGCCTCCCTCCGCCCCAAGCGCGACATCAACCGCACTCTCCACCTCCAGCTCCCCAGCGGCGTCCTGGCGCGAGCCAAATCGGTTCGGGTTACACTATCGTTCGAGGATGGCGAACACGGGGTCATCGACACCCAGAACCAGCAGGTGGAGCTGGGTGACACCTCCGACGTCCAGTCCCTCTCGGTCAACCTGAAAATCGATCCGGCCTGAAAAACGGGTGGCCGTGAAGCGGGGGTGCGAGTGCGCAACACATTGCTGTTGACGGTAGTGGCGTTGTACGCGGTCGCCTGTGCGAGCTCAGCACCGGCGCCGGCAGCCGTACCTCCCGTCGCGACGGTCGCCCCCGAGGCGTTCGCACAATCGGACGCGGACGAGTTCCGCAAGGAGCTCGAAGCCGCCTACGCCCGCATCCTCACCCGCAGCGAGACGAAGATCACCCCCGAAGTCCCGGTAGTCGACGTCGAGGCCGCGGCCTCGATCCCCATCCCCGAGCACCGCACCATCAACTCCGCCGTCCGCCTCTTCAGCGTCGACATGAAGCAAAGCATCCAGACGTCGCTGATCCGCTCGGGCCGTTACAAGAACCTGATCGACAAGGCCCTCGCCGAGCACCAACTGCCGAAAGGGCTGGCTTACCTTCCGATCATCGAAAGCGCGTACATGCCGACGCTCACCTCCCGCGCCGGCGCGCACGGGATCTGGCAGTTCATGCCCGACACCGCCCGCGAATACGGGCTGCGCGTCGACTGGTGGGTCGACGAACGCGCCGATCCGGAGCGCTCCACGCGCGCCGCGGCCAAGTACCTGAAGGACCTCCACCGGATGTTCGACGACTGGTCGCTCGCACTGGCCGCCTACAACTGCGGCCCCGGCCGCGTGCGCCGGACGCTCGCGGAAGCGGGAGCGTCGTCGTTCTGGGAGCTCCTCGACGCCGGCATGCTGCCGAAGGAGACCCGAGGCTACGTCCCGACGTTCTACGCCACGCTCCTCATCGCCAGCGATCCCGAAACCTACGGTTTCCGCCTCGGCGAGACGACCAGGTCGGACGAAAAGAGCGTGACCGTGCGCGGACCGGTGTCGCTGACCTACATCGCCGAGACCACCGGCCTGGACGAGGAGCTGCTCAAGGAGCTCAACCCCGCCCTCCGCCGCGGCGTCGTCCCTCCCGGCAAGACCGCCGTCCGCGTTCCCGCCAAAGCGGCCGAGACCCTCGTCGCCCGCGCCGACACGCTCCGCGAAGAAGACGCCTACGTCAAGTTCTGCACCTTCAAAGTCCGCAAAGGCGACTCGATCCAGCGCCTCGCCCGCGCCGTCGGCACGAAGGCGGAGACGATCCTGGCGATGAACAACCTCGGCGACGACGAGCGCCTCAGCGCCGGTGAGACGATCTACCTCCCCGTCCGCGCCCGCGAACTGAACGCCCTCCTCGAGCACCACGACAACTCCGCGGTCTTCTACGCCGTCCGCAAAGGCGACACGCTCTTCTCCATCGCGAAAAAGAACGGCCTCACCGTCGCCGAGCTCCGCGAGCTGAACGACCTTGGGAAAAACGCGACGCTGAAAAAAGGCCAGAAACTGCGCGTCAGCGCCCCGCGTACCTTGAGCGCCGGCGGGATGTAGCGCGCCACCAGTCGTATAGGACCGATGGGACCTATAGGACCTCTATGGAGTGGTTGGGGCCTGCCTATCGGTCCTGTGAGTCGCATAGGACAGCTCCCCCGAAAGTCCGTGCCCGCCCTTTCCGTCATCCCGAGCGGAGGGTGGGGGATGTGAGGGAGCGGTGGGATCTGTACGGCGGAAAGTGCTCCGATGAACGTAGGATTCCGGCCGCGCGACGCCTGAATCTCACTTTGGGCGGTCCCTCACACCACCCCCCTCCGCTTCTAAGAAACCTTCCTCCGAGGGCGGCCAGACTAAAAGTCTGGCCCACATGTGGCCCGGACTTTTAGTCTGGGCGCCACTCGGGAGAACGAGGTTCCGTTGCCAGTGAGCCGGTTTCTTCTGAACAACCGCTGCGCCTCGCGCAGTGCCAAGCCTCGGGATGACGGGAAGGGAGCGCGCGGCGTACCGCACGAGCGTATGGCGATGCCGCACGAGGCGTGTGGCGTTGCCTCACGGAGGTGTGGCGTTGCCTCACGGGACGTGTGGCGTTCCGCGCGGGGCGTGCGGCGTTCCGCGCGGGGCGTGCGGCGTTCCGCGCCGGGCGTGCGCCGTTCCGCGCTGCCGCGCGCGGCGTTCCGCGCGAGGCGTGTGGCGTTCCGCGCGAGGCGTGCGGCGTTCCGCGCCGGGCGTGCGGCGTTCCGCGCCGGGCGTGCGGCGTTCCGCGCCGGGCGTGTGGCGTTCCGCGCCGGGCGTGCGGCGTTCCGCGCCGGGCGTGCGGCGTTCCGCGCCGGGCGTGTGGCGTTCCGCGCGAGGCGTGCGGCGTTCTGCGCGATGCGTGCGGCGTTCTGCGCGGGGCGTGTGACGTTCTGCGCGAGGCGAGTGACGTTCTGCGCGAGGCGAGTGACGTTCTGCGCGGGGCGTGCCGCGGTGTAAAACAGAACGTGTTGCCTTCCCGCGCGAGCATGTTGCGTTGCAACCAGAAACGTGTTGCGTTGCCGGGCGGGCGTGTGGCGTTGCAACTCGGAGCGTATTGCGTTGCCGCCTGGGCGGGTTGTGTTGCGGCACGGATGTGCTGCGTTGCAACACGCGGTGCGTTGCGTTGCCGCAGGGACGTGCTGCGGTGCACCCCGGAGTGCGTTGCGTTGCCGCGCGGACGCGCTGCGTTGCAACACGGAGCGCGCGGCGTCGCCGCGCGGGCGCGTGGCGTTGTCGCGCAGGGCGTGTTGCGTTACCGCATGGGAGTGTGGCGTCGCGGCGAGCGTGTGGAGTTGCAGCACGCACGGGGCGGCGTCGCCGCACGGGCGTGTGGCCTTGCAACACGGGCGTGCGGCGTTGCAGCACGGGCGTGTGGCCTTGCCGGACGGGCGTGCGACGTTGCAGCACGGGCGTGCGGCGTTGCAGCATCCCGGACGTGGGGTCACACCTTTTCCTTTCCTCGGAAAAGCGAAGGTGCGACCCCGGTGTGACCCCGCCGAGTGGAAGGCGCCCGCCTCGCGAGGGCGGCCGATTTGGAGGTCAGCGCATCGGCCAGGAGTCTCACGCAACGCGTCACGAGTTGTGATTTGTCATCCTGAGCCGCAGGAACCGTCCCGGCGCCCGAAAGCACGGCGGGTCGGGTAGGCCGGAGGATTACTCCTCCCGGCCCCCCTCAGATCCGGACGTGCAGGTTTCCCGCATCCGGCTCCTCGAGCCATGGTTTCGCTGCGAGTGGTCAGACCACCCCGTCTCGCACCCTCTTGTAGTT
>DASPHC010000098.1:0-23377 GCA_035629865.1 Thermoanaerobaculia bacterium
TATCGACGATGAAGGACATCGGTGTGAGCCTGAAGGACGTCGTTAGGAACGACAACAGATCGGACCATCATCGTCGATAGAGGTGGCTGTCAAGGCCGATGGTGATGCCTGTCACGATGAAGGAGGCCGTTATGAAGCTTGATGGCGGTCGTTATCAACGTTGAAGGCGGTTCGTGTGCGCCGGAAGGCGGTCGTTATCACGGGTCAAGGTGGTTCGTAATGAGCCTGATGGCGGTCGTTATCAAGGTGGCGGCGGTTCGTGTGCGCCGGAAGGCGGTCGTTATCAAGGGTGAAGGTGATTCGTGAGGAGCTTGAAGGCGGTCGTCATCAAGGGTGAAGGCGGTTCGTGTGCGCCTGAAGGCGGTCGTTATCAAGGGTCAAGGTGATTCGTAATGAGCTTGATGGCGGTCGTTATCAGGGTGAAGGCGGTTCGTGATGAGCGCGAAGGTGGCCGTCATCAACGATGAAGGCGGTTCGTGATGAGCGCGAAGGCGGCCGTCATCAACGATGAAGGCGCCCGCTCGGCGCAGTGGTCGCACTCACCGCGTTCCCGATGAATCCGACCGGCTCGGCGCCATGCCTTCCTCCCCTCGCCACCACCCATCCCAATCCCAGCAACGTCACCAGCGAGATGGCGGCGCAGGCGGGGATGAGGGGGTTGCGGTAGTGCATTTCGAGGGTGTGGTGGCCGGGGGGGATCTCGACGCCCTGGTAGCCGATGTTGGTGACGCGGGAGGGGCGTTCGATGCCGTCGACGGTGATGCGCCAGTATTTGTGCGGGGTGACGCTCATCACCAGGAATGCGCGGCCCGTGGCTTCGACCTCGAGGCGCGCGCCGTTGAACCATTCCTTTCTGGCGCGGACGACGCCGGGAGCGGGGCGGAATGCGGGCTCGTGGATGAAGGCGGCGTTGCGGGTGAGGCCTCCGCGGCGGATGGCGGCGACGAAGTCGTCCTTGTCGCGGATCGTCACGAGCTCGGAGGCGAAGTAGTAGCGGGGATGGTCGCGGCCGGCGAGGAACTGCACCGGCTCGATGTTGCGGTTCCAGCCGCCGGCCATCGCCAGCGCCTCTTCGCGTTTGCGGTAGACGCCGATGTAGCGGACATTCGACATGGTAGCGATCGTCTCCAGCCAGTCGTTCGGTCCGTTCTTCGAGAGCGCCGACACCGCCGCGCTGAAGTCGTGCTCGGCCTGGAGGTCGGTCATGTCGAAGTCGCTGTCGACGACGGTGCGCAGCCGCCAGTTGCCCGGCGTCATCGGCGGCAGGGTGTTGCGGATGGCCCACCAGTAGACCGCGTCGACGCCGAAGTAGCGCTGGGCGACCGCGTTGCGTTTGTCCCAGTCGGCGAGGTTCATGATCCGGTAATCGTCGCGATCCGGTGCGAAGCGCCGCACGGTCGGCGGCTCCTCGTAGTACGACGGCGAGGTCCGCGGCGCGATCTGCGGCGCCTGCGCCGCGAGGTCGAACAGGACGAAGGCGCCGAAGAGCGCCAGCCACGCCGTCCGCCGCGGGTCGAGGACGTTCCGGAAGAGGAGGAAGAGGAAGAGAGCGCGCAGGCCGGCGATGACGAACTCGCGGCGGTAGAGCGCGGTCATGGCGGCGATCGGACGGCCGGGAGCGATGCCGAAGATCTGCCGGAAGAGCGGCTGGGCGCTCTGCATCGCCGACACCGCGGCGGCGAGGAAGGCGGCGGCGATGACGGCGAGCGTGATCCGGAGCGCGACCTTCCGGAGACGCTCGTCGCCTGCCAGCAGGCGGTCGAGCGCCTGCGAGCCGAAGACGACCAGCGTGAAGACGCCCATGATCAGGAACTTCTCGGGAAAGCGGGCCAGGCTTCCGGCGCCGCTTTCGTAGAGCAGTTGCAGCAGTGGCGTGTTGTCGCCGGCGGAGACGAGCGCCGCCAGCGCCGCGATGACGGCGACCAGCCCCGCGCCGCGCATCCGCGCCAGCACGCCGGCCAGAGCCAGGACCGCTGCCGCCAGTCCGGAGTAGATGCTGAAGAAGAACGCCGTGTTGCGGAGGGGATAGAGCCGCGAGGCCCAGAAAACCGGCGTCCCTTCGACGTCCATCCGGCCGAGGATGTTCGGGAAGATCACCTCCGCGAAGCGGAGCGGCGGCGTGCTGAACGAGCGCACCTGGATGAAGTCCATCCCCCGACCGCGGATCGAGTCGCCGACGTGGTCGAATGCCGGAACGGTCTGCACGGCCGACACGAGCAGCGCCACCAGCGAGATCAGCGCGATCGCGCCGAGATGTTTCGGCGCGGTGCGCCAGCCGCCGTCGCGGGAGGCGCGGTAGAGGGCGTAGAAGCCGAGCAGCAGTCCGGCCTGAAACGCCGTCACCGGCTCGCCGATGACGAGTTGAATGCCGAGGAAGAACGAGGCCAGGGCGAAGTCGCGCGGCGCGCGGCGGAGGAGGAAGCGCCGCGCGTAGAGACAGGTGAGCGGGAACCAGGCGATGCTGAAGAGGAACGGGAAGAGGTTCAGCAGCGCCACCATCAGGCCGCCGACGCCGAACGAGACCGCGCCGAAGCAGGCCGCGGGACGGCCGAGGTCCATCGAGCGGAGCAGCGCGTACATCGCGAACGACGCGATGTAGAGGTGCAGGATCGCCATCAGGTGGAAGCCGGTGTGGTAGTCCGGCAGGAGGATCAGCCACGTCAGCGGATAGAAGACCTGGTACGCCGGGTTGGCGGCTGCCGGCTGTCCGGCGGAGATGTACGGGTTCCAGTACGGGAACTCGCCGCTGAGGACGATGTTCCGCAGCATCTGCTGGTGCGGGTAGTGGTAGAGGGAGACGTCGCGCGTGTAGAGGCTGGCGAAGCCGAAGACGACGTCGCCGAACAGGATCGTCGGGACGAGGGCGACGATCGCCAGCGCGAGCAGCCGGTGGCTCCGTTCGGGGGTCATGCCGCCTCCTCGCCGGTCGCCGCCGGAGCCTCGGCCGCCGCGGCAGGGCCGCGCCGTGCGAAGAGGAGCAGCGCGAGCAGCGTGGCGATGGTGACGGCTCCTCCGGCGGCGACGAGCGGGTTCCGGTAGCGCATCTCGACGAGATGCCGTCCCGGCGGGACGACGATTCCCTGGTATCCGATGTTGGTCACGACCGCCGGCGCCTCGGCGCCGTCGATGGTGATGCGCCAGTGTTTGTGCGGCGTCACGCTCATGACCAGGAAGGCGCGCCCCGTGGCCTCGACGTCGAGCCGGGCGCCGTTGTGCCATTCGGCGGTCCGGTGGACGACGCCGCGCGCGGGCGTGAACGGCTCGGCGTCGATGAAGGCGACCTGCCGGCTGAACCGGCGGACGGCGAGCTGACGGACGAAGTCGTCCACGTCGCGCGCGCGGGCGATCTCCGAGGCGAAGTAGTAGCGGGGGTGATGGAGTCCTTCGATGAAGCGCACCGGCCGGATGTTCCGCACGTCGCCCCGCGCCTCGGCGAACGCGCGCGCAGGGTTGCGGTAGATGCCGATGTACCAGACGTTCGACATCGGGGCGAGGATGTTGATCCAGTCGCGGCGGTTCTTTTCCGACAGCTCCCACGCGGCCTTGTTGAAGTCGTTCGCCGGCAGGAGGCCGGTCAGGTCGTAGTCGCCGTCGATGGCGGTGCGGAGGCCGTACGCCGCCGGGGTGATGGGGGTGAGAATGTTCCGGGTGATCCAGTGCTCCTGCTGCCCCTCCCTCGGCGCGCGGTAGAGCCGTCCTTCGCGCGACCCGATCGCGCCGAGGGTCGTGTTGAAGATGCGATACTCCCGCCGGTTCGGCGGCAGCTCGTCGGCGACCGGGAGAGGGCCGCGATAGAAGTCGATGCCGATCCGCGGCGCGACGTCGTTGACGACCGGGGCGAGGTCGAGACAGACGAATGCTCCGGCCAGCACGAGCCACAGGGGCCGCCGCGCGCGGTGGACGTTACGCAGGAGCAGGAGGAGCAGGACTCCGCGGGCGACGGCGACGAGCCACGCGGTTTGCGCGACCGGCAGGAGGCGGGCGACGGAGTCTTCGGGCAGCACGCGCCACACGCGCCGGAAGACCGTTTCGTACGCGGGACTGAAGCCGATGCCCGCGGCGATGACGGCGAACAGCGTCACGGCGGCGGCGCAGCCGAGGGCGATCTTCCGGAGACGCTCGTCACCCGCGAGGAGGCGGTCGAGAGAGTGGGCGCCGAAGACGATCAGGGCGAAGACGCCCATGAGGATGAACTTCTCGAAGTAGCGGAAGGAACGGGCGATGCCGCTGTCGTAGAGGAGGCGCAGCAACGGCGTGTGGTCGCCCGCTGCGAGGATGACGGAGATGAAGAGGATCAGCAGGACGAGCCACGTTCCCCGCAGCCGCGCCAGCAGTCCCGCCACCGCGGCGACGGCGATGAGCAGGCCCGGATAGATGCTGTAGTAGAACGGCCGGCTCCAGTCGTAGAAGCCGAGGCCCCAGTAGTCTTTGCGGCTCGCCGCTCCGCCGACGCCGAAGAGGTTGGGGTAGAACAGCTCGCCGAGCCGTCCGAACGGCATGCTCCAGAGCCGTACGGTCTGGTACTCGAGGCCGCGGCTGCGGGTGGAGTCGCCGAAGTGGTCGAGCGTCGGCAGGACCTGCACGCCGGCGATCAGGAGGGCGACGATCGAGATGGCGCCGATGGCCGCCACGCGCCGCGCAACAGTCCCCGCGCCGCCTCGGTCCCGCACGCCCCGGTAGATGGCGTAGAGCCCGAGCAGGACGCCGCTCTGGAAGGCGGTGGTCGGCTCGCCGACGAGCAGTTGCAGGCCGAGAAAGACGGCCGCCCAGGCAAAGTCGCGGCGCGCGCCGTGGAGGAGGTAGCGGCGGGTGTAGAGGCAGAGGAGCGGCAGCCAGGCGACGCTGAACAGCAGCGGGAAGAGGTTGAGGGTGGAGGCGAGGAAGCCGCCGAGCTCGAAGGCGAGCGCGCCGAAGCAGGAGGCGGGACGGCCCATGCCGAGCGACCGGAGGAACGCGTACATCGCGAACCCGGCCAGCAACACGTGCAGCAGAGGCAGGAGGTGGAAGACGTAGTCGTAGTTCGGGAGGAGGACGAGCCAGGTCGGAGGGTAGAAGAGCTCGTGCTCGGGGTTGGCGGCCATCGGCTGGCCGGCGCCGAAGTAGGGGTTCCAGTACGGCAGTTCGCCGGAGAGGATGATGTCGCGCAGGATCTTTTTGGCCGGGTAGTAGTACATCCGGACGTCGCGGACGAAGAAGCCCCGGATGCCGAGGAGGACGTCGGCGAATACCGCGGCAGGGACGAGGCCGACGATCGCCAGGGCGAGGAGGTCGGAACGGCGTGCGTCGGTCACTGCGAGGATTCTAAGAGGAAGAGCATGTCATCCCGAGCGTCGAGCGAGGGATCTGGGCGGGTGGGGACACGCTGGGCCTCCCCTCCCACCCAGGTCCCTCGCTCGACGCTCGGGATGACAACATGTTTTTCGCTATGCGCCGGCCGCTGAGTGGGCCGTGGTGTGCGATACGCGGTCGCGGAAGATCGGATGGCTCCAGATCTTCTTTTTGTGCAGCTTGTAGAGAACCATGGTCTTGAGGATGGCCAGGCCGTAGCGGGAGCCTTTCCAGAAGCCGACCTGGGAGGCTTCGTCGAAGTAGCGGGTCTGGATGGGGACTTCGCGGATGCGCAGGCCTTTGGCGACGCCCTGGGCGATGATCTCGGTGTCGAAGACGAAGTCGTCGGAGTTGGCTTCGAAGTTGACGGTCTCGAGGAAGCGTTTGGAGTAGGCGCGGAAGCCGGAGTGGTATTCGGAGAGGTAGACGTAGAAGGTGGCGTTTTCGACCATGGTCAGGAAGAGGTTGGCGAAGTATTTCCACTTCGGCATGCCTCCTTCGATGGGACGCCCGCCGAGCATGCGGGAGCCGAAGACGGCGTCGCATTCGCCGCGCAGCAGCGGTTTGACGAGCTCGGGGATGATTTTGGGGTCGTACTGGTGGTCGGGGTGGACCATGACCATGATCTCGCCGCCCATTTCGTCGATGGCGGTGCGGTAGCAGGTTTTCTGGTTGCCGCCGTAGCCGCGGTTTTTCTGGTGGACGACGGTTTTGATGCCGAGCTCGCGGGAGATTTCGACGGTGCGGTCGCGCGAGCGGTCGTCGACGAGGAGGATTTCGTCAACCCAGTCCTGGGGGATGTCGTCGTACGTCGCCCGAAGCGTGCGCTCGGCGTTGTAGGCGGGTAGGACGGCGATGACTTTCTTCTCGTGGAGGGCCATGGCAGCAGCGCCCGGAGGATAGCACGGCCTTCCGGGCTTGATCTGGAGGCGCTTTCCGCCCTCCGCCCGGGGACGACGGGAGGCCTCCGGCGGGCGGGCCCGGCCCGCAGCGTTTGTTGCCTTAGGCTGAACGCACGCTTCCACTCTGAACGCGATTCACGCGAAAACAAACGCCGCGGGCCGGGCCCGCCCGCCGGAGGCCCCTCGTCGTCTCCCCGAGTGGAAGGGCGGAAAGCGCCTCCAGATCAGGGCCGGACGGCCGCGGCTTCCTGCAGCGCACGGCTGGCTTCTTCCGGGCGGCCGACGCGGTCCATGTAGATCGCCTCATCGCGGAGCAGGCCGGTGAGATCGCGGGCGGTGGCGGAGCGCAGCTCGCCGCGCTCGTGGCGGAGGATCAGGTCGGTCGAGAACGGGTCGTACTTCGGGTTCAGGCCGCACCAGGCGTAGAAGCCGGACATCGCCAGAAAGTAAATGCTCACCACGGCGACGCACCAGGCGCCGAGACGGCGGGCGAGCACGATGAGGGCGGCGGAGACGACGGTGATGACCAGCATCGTCAGGAGGACGCCGCGGTGCAGCTCGGGCGGGGTGAAACCGAGGAACGAGCGCCAGATCGGGTCGGAGAGGCCGCGGAGGAAGGCTTCATAAAGCTCGGAGGGAAGCTGGAAACGATTCAGGTTGAGCTGCGTGGAAGCGATGAAGAGGCCCATCGTCCAGAGCGTCGTGGCGGCGATCGCCAGCGTGGAGAGCCAGCGCGGGAGGCGGTCGATCAGCGCGGCCAGGCCGAGGACGAAAAAGAGCGTGCAGGCGTCGAAACGCCGCTGCCCGAAGGAGGCGCCGCCCCAGAACCAGCGCTCCAGGATGCCGAGGAGGAGCCACTGCGAGACGAACGTCGCCGTTCCGGCGAGCGCCAGACCTTTATCGCGCTTCGCCAGGAAGAACAGGCCGGCGAGGGCGAGGACGAGGAGCGGCGTCCACGGGACGAGGCCGTGGTACCAGGAGAAGAGCGTCTCCACGAGGCGTACGCGCGAGAACATCTGCCACGAGTGCGCCTGGCCGCCGATGTTCACGAACACCAGCGGGCCGCCCCATAACACCTGACTGACGATGAGCTGCGGCAGGGCGGCGATCAGCGCTCCGGCGAAGAGAAAGTGCGCGCGGCGGAGGATCGGAACCGCGGGAGCGATGAAGAGCGGGATCAGGGCGACGGTGATGTTCTGCGGGCGGACGGCGCACGCGAAACCGATCGCCAGGCCGATGGCCAGGACGCGGACTTCCGTCACCTCCTCGCGCAGGCGGAGCGAGAGGAGCACGATCCCGGTGCAGACGGCGGCGCTGATCGCGTGCGACATGCTGGCGTGGCGGGTCGAGTAGAACGCCAGCGGGGAGCCGAACCAGATGGCGATCGTCGCCGCGAGGGCGATCCGGTCGCCGTAGTACTTCCGCGTCAGCGCGAACGCCGCCAGCAGCACATACAGCCCGCAGAGCGCGGAGGTGAAGGCGGCCGCGGTGATGTAGGGATTCGAAAAGCCGTTGGCCGGCTCTCCGGTCGCCCGCGCCAGCAGGTCGGCGGCGATGAAGGCCGGATACCACGCCAGCGACGCGCCGGCGGTCCAGTGGTTGCTGAGGTGCCGGGTCTCGGTGATGTCCTTGAACAGCAGCCCCTCGGGGCGGACGAGGCGCATCTGCGCCCATTCATCGATGAACAGGAGGTCGCGGTCGAAGTAGGTGGAGGGGAGGTAGGCGAAGTAGCCGACGCCGTCCGGACGGGTGAGGCCGGGGGTCAGCCAGAGGAGGACGGAGACGAGCCAGACGACAACGATGACCGCAGCTTCTCGGACTGGGGCACGCCCGCTTCCTCGCATGCGCGTGCGATGGTCTCATAAGCTTCCTCGCGGCGCCCGTCGCGGAGCATCTGCAGGACGCCGCGGGCGATGATGCCGTCGAAGAAGCGCTTGCGGTCGACGTCGGTCGGCAGCACGCTCTTCGCTCCCTCGCGCAGCGACCCGAGGAGCTCGTTGACCTCGGAGTACTCCGGTCCGATGAGCCGCTGCAGGTCTTCCTTGAGCGTCCGCGCGACCGCGGGCGACTTGCCGCCGGTGGAAACGGCGATCTGGATCCCGCCGCTCTCGATGATGGCCGGGACGATGAACTCGCACAACGGCGTGACGTCGACGACGTTGACCGGGATGCGCCGCGCCCGGCAGTCGGCGGCGATCTGTTCGTTGACGCTCTGGACGTCGGTGGAGGCGATGACGATGTTCGCGCCGTCGAGGTCGGAATGGTCGTACATCTTCCGCCGCAGCGTGAGGCACCCTTCCCGCGCCCACCCTTCGATCTCCTCGGTGAACTCGGGCGCCACAACCGTGACCCGCGCGCCGTACTTCATCATCGTCTCCGCCTTCCGCGCGCAGACGTTCCCCCCGCCGATGATCGCCACGGCGCGGTTCTCGATGTCGAGGTAGATGGGGTAGTAGGGATATTTCTTCGTCACGCGTCGACCGCGACTTCGTCAGTAAATCGGGTACCGGTCGCACAACTCCTTGACGCCTGCTTTCACCTCGGCGGTGACGGCGGCGTCGCCGCGGGAGTCGAGGACGCGGGCGATGAGGGAGGCGATGGTCTTCATGTCCGCCTCGCCGAGGCCGCGGGTGGTGACGGCGGGCGTGCCGATGCGGATGCCGGAGCCGATCATCGGCTTGTTCTGATCGAAGGGAATGGTGTTCTTGTTCGTGGTGATGTTCGCGTCTTCGAGGATCTGCTGCCCTTCCTTGCCGGTGATCCCCTTCGAGAAGACGTCGGCCATGAAGAGGTGGTTGTCGGTGCCGCCGGAGACGATGCGGAAGCCGGTCTCCTTGACCGAGCTGGCGAGCATGCGGGCGTTGCTGACCACCTGCCGCTGGTACTCCTTGAAGGCGGGGGAGAGCGCTTCCCGGAACGCCACCGCCTTGCCGGCGATGATGTGCACGAGCGGCCCTCCCTGGATGCCGGGGAAGACCGAGCGGTCGAGGTCTTTCGCGTACTTTTCTTTGCACAAAATCAGACCGGAGCGCGGCCCGCGCAGGGTCTTGTGGGTGGTGGTGGTGACGAAGTCGGCGTACGGGACCGGCGAGGGATGGTGGCCGGTGACGACGAGGCCTGCGATGTGGGCGATGTCGGCCATCATCAGCGCGCCGACGCTGTCGGCGATGTCGCGGATGCGCTTGAAGTCGATCACCCGCGAGTAGGCGGAGGCGCCGCAGATGATCATTCGCGGCTTCGACTCCTCGGCGATGCGCTGCATGGCGTCGTAGTCGATCAGCTCATCGTCCTTCCGGACGCCGTAGGCGACGACGTTGAAATCGCGGCCGCTGTAGGAGAGGGGATGGCCGTGGGTGAGGTGGCCGCCGTGGGAGAGGTCCATCCCCATGATCGTGTCGCCCGGCTTGAGCATCGCGAAGTAGACGCCCATGTTGGCCTGCGAGCCGGAGTGCGGCTGGACGTTGGCGTGCTCGGCGCCGAAGAGCTCTTTGGCGCGCGCGATGGCGATGTTCTCGACGATGTCGGTGGGGCCGCAGCCGCCGTAGTAGCGCTTCCCCGGGTAGCCCTCGGCGTATTTGTTGGTGAAGACCGAGCCCATGGCGGTGAGCACCGCGTGCGAGACGTGGTTCTCCGAGGCGATCAGCTCCAGGGTGTCGTTCTGGCGCCGGGTCTCCAGCCCGATCGCGTCCGCGATCTCCGGATCGGTGGCGGGCAGGCCGCGGTGCAGAAAGTCGTATCCGGTGGCTGCGAGCTGCTCTTCGTTGATCGTCGTCATGGTCCGGCGATCTTATCGAAAAACGCGATGGCCGCGCCCGCGAGGTAAAGCGAGCCGGTCACGACGATCGCACGCTCCGGCGCGTCCATCGCGGTCCGGAACGCGTCGTCCGGATCGGCGATCGGAATCGCACCGCCAAACTCATCCGCCTTCATCGAGCGCGGCGGATACGGCTCCGTGGCGATGACGCGGTCGAAGAGGGGGAAGAGGCGATCGACGACCGGCTGTACGTCCTTGTCGCGCATCATCCCGAAGACGAGGAGGCGCGGACGGGGAACGTGCTCGTCGAAATAGGGGGCGGTGAGGTTGACGGCGTGGAGGTTGTGGCCGCCGTCGATCCAGATCTCTTTGCCGGCTGCCACGATGCGCTCGAGGCGGCCGCGCCAGCGGGTGTTTTTGACGCCGCGCGCGATTGCTGCTTCGTCGATGCCTAGCTCGCGCGCCGTCCGCACGGCGAGTGCCGCGTTGCGGCGCTGGAACGGTCCGGGGAGCGGCGTGTCGTGTTCTTGAGTGACGTGGACGAAGCGGTTCCCGAACTTCGCGGCGCGTTTGCGGAGGACTTCCAGCACGGCCGGATCGTCGTTCGAGGTCAGCACCACCGTGTCGCGGTGGATGACCCCGGCCTTCTCCCGGGCGATCTTGCGGAGCGTGTTGCCGAGGAACTCGGTGTGGTCGGAGCCGATGGGCGTGATCGCCGCCGCCAGCGGCTTGACGACGTTCGTCGCGTCGAGCCGCCCCCCCATCCCGACCTCCAGCACCACCATGTCGCACTCCGCCCGGGCAACGGCGACGAAGGCGATCAGCGTCAGCGCCTCGAAGTACGTCGGCAGGATGCCGGCGCGGTCCGCGGCGATCTGCAACTCGCCGATGCACGCCTCGAGCTCCCCCTCGCCGATCATCTCCCCCGCGATCTTCCACCGCTCCCGCAACTCCACCAGATGCGGCGAGGTGTAGAAGCCGGTGCGATACCCGGCCGCGTCGAAGATCGAAGCCAGCGTCGCCGAGGTCGAGCCCTTGCCGTTCGTCCCGGCGATGATGACCGCGGGATAGCGTTTGTGCGGATTGCCGAGCGCGCGCAAAAGCACGCGCATGCGGGTGAGACCGGGACGGATCCCGGAGCCTTGGAGGGAGTCGAGCCACTCGACGGATGACAGGTCTATTTCCCCGTGAAAATCCGCAGGAACTTCCCGATCGCAGCCTTCATCTCCGAGCGCGGCGTGATCAGGTCGACCATGCCGTGCTCGACGAGGAACTCGCTGCGCTGGAAGCCGTCCGGGAGGGTCTGGCGGATGGTCTGCTCGATCACCCTCGGGCCGGCGAAGCCGATCAGCGCTTTCGGCTCGGCGATGTTGAGGTCTCCCAGCATCGCGTACGACGCCGTGACGCCGCCGGTGGTCGGATCGGTGAGGATGGAGATGTACGGCAGCCCCGCGGCCGCGAGGCGCGCCAGGGCGGCGGAGATCTTGGCCATCTGCATCAGCGAGAGGATGCCTTCCTGCATGCGCGCCCCGCCGGAGCAGGAGACGATCAGCAGCGGCTGTTTCTTCTCCAGGCAACGCTCTGCCGCGATGGTGATCTTCTCGCCGACGACCGACCCCATCGAGCCGCCCATGAAGGCGTACTCCATGGCGCAGATGACGACCGGGATCCCTTCGAGCTTCCCCTCGGCGCAGAGAACGGCGTCGCCGGTTCCGACGCGGTTCTGGTAGACCTTCAGCCGGTCGGCGTAGCGCTTCGTGTCGCGGAAGCCGAGAGGGTCGCCGGAGCGGATGTCGGTGGCGAACTCCTTGTACTTGTCGTCGTCGAAGAGGATCTCGAAGCGCTCGCGCGCCGTGAGACGGAAGTGATAGCCGCACTTCGGGCAGACGTTGAAGTTGGCCTCGACTTCCTTCCGGTAGACGATCTCCTTGCAGTCGTCGCACTTGACCCAGAGTCCCTCCGGAATCGCGACCTGCTTCTCGACCGCCTCTTTCGGCTTTTTCTCCTTACGGAACCACGCCATGGCGCGGACTCTAACGGGCGTACGGCAGGCGGTCAAGAAACGTCTCTATCGCCGGCTCCCTGACGGGCCTACCTTCGAGCTGTTTGAAAGGAGAATGAAACGATGAGACGTGCACAGGCTCTGCTGGCGGCGCTGCTTCTTTTCGTGGCCTCGACGGCCCATGCGAACACTTACGTGAGGTACTACCACTATTACGACGACGCGGCATTCACCGATTACATCGGGACGTCCTACACCAACTGCCTCGGATCCTGCGCCAGCGGCTGCAGCATCACCGGGCCCTACCGCATCTTCGAGAAGGAGGACTGCCAAACCCTCGAGATCATTTATACCGCCTGTCAGCAGTGGACGGGGAGTGGCTGGGTGAATATCAGTTGTCCCTGAGCCCCGGCCATGCCGCGGCGGCCGCGACGTAGAGGCAGGCCAGCGGCGTGAGCAGTACCCGCGGCCCCGACCCGGCGATCCAGACCGTCGGGTCGGGGACGTGGATGTAGAAGAAGAGGGCGGCGCCGGTGGTCAGGACCGCCACGAGCAGCGGCAGCGCGGCCCGCCGGACGTCGCCGAGGACGATCAGGGCGATCGCGGCGAGCCAGGGAAGCCAGTAGACGCCATACGATCCGGCTTTTGCCATTTGCCGCAGCGCGAGCGGGATGACGTCGAGGAAGATCGGCATGGTCGCACCGCCGTAGCCGCCGCTCAGGCCGTTCAGCTTCACGAACGCCACCCAGCCGCCGAGCGTGATCGCCGCCGGCAGGCAGACCTGGATCGCCCGCTTCACATTGCGCTGCACGAGCACGACGGCGATGGCAACGGCGACCACGAACGTGGCTCCCTCCAGCTTCGTCGATGCCGCGCCGGCGAGGGCGATCGAGGCGATGATGCCGCGCGTGCGGGCATCCTGAAAGAAGGTCAGCGCGCAGAGGGCCAAGATCTCAAACAGGAGCAGCGGTGCCTCGCCGGCGCCCCCGGCCGGCGCCTTCGCAACCGTGTAGGTCAACGCCGCCGCCAGGACCACGGCCGTGGCGTCGTCGCCGCTGATCGACCGGACGATCGCGACGATGGCGAGGAGGAAGAGGGCGGTGGCCAGCATCCCCGCCTCGAACGACATCTGGTGCGCCATCGTCTGCATCCAGGAGTAGAGGAGCGGGAGCAGCACCGGATAGTCGCGGTTCATGTAGGCGTGGCTCGGCTCATGGAGCACCGCCAGGGAGACGCCTCCCTCGCGGTAGAAGCGGATCGCTTTCGGCCCCCAGAAGAAGTGGATGTCGCCGGAGCTCATCCGCGCCGTCACGAGGCCGTAGACGAGCAGGACGCCGATCGCGGCGAAGAGGACGAGGAAGATCGTTTTCGGCTTCAGCGGCGAGGGGTACGTTCCTCCGCGCGCGGTACGGACGCCGGCCACGGCGATCGCGGCGAGCGGGAGGAAGACGGAGGTGCGGCTCCAGTCGATCCGGGCGACGGAGAGGAGTCCGAGGACCAGCCCGACGGCCACGATCCCGACGGCGCCGGCGATGGCGATCCGTCCTGCGAGGTCGAGCTTGCGGACATCCTCCAGCCGCCAGACGAAGAGGCCGAACAGCGGCAGGAGGAGGAAGGCGGCGAAGGCGAGGGCGAACGTCATCGCCGCACCTCGTAGATGTGTCCCTCGGGCCACGAGGAGTGGAGCGCGTACGAGGGATGGGAGAGCTCTTCGCGGACGGAGAGCACGTACCGCGGGAGCTCGCCGGTCTTGCCGTCGAGGATCGGCGGGAGCACGCGGTGATGCGGCATCATCCCGGCCGCGCTCAGAAAGTGCGTGACGTCGATGTTGGGAGCGGTCGACGGCTGGAACGCCGTGACGGTCGCGCCGCGCGGCAGCAGCTCGGCCGCCCGCTTCGACAGCAGGATCGCGTCGCGGCTGGCAAACGGCACCGGCCAGACGTGGTCCTGGACCGTCTTCGGCAGCTCGAAGTACGGCCCACCGAGCCAGTGGAAATGCCGCACCAGCGCCACCAGCAGGAGGATGGTCGCGACGATCGCGACGGCGAGGCGGGTGTATTCGCGGGAGATCATGGGACGAATGGGACTGATGGGACCGATAGGACCAATGGGCCGCAGCTCATCGGTCCCATCTGTCCCATTCTCCGGCGACTAAATTTCCCGGAAGATATACGGCCGCAGCACGTCCAGATTCTCTTCGAGCTTGCTCGCGTCGAGGTAGCGCAGCGTCGCCGCCACCGAGGAGAGGAGCGAGTTGCCGTCCTGCGGCGTGTAACAGAAGCCGACCACCTTGCGCGGGCTCGGGACGGTCAGCGTCGACGTCGGCACGACCGTCTGCGAGAGGATGCGGCCGTAGTAGCCGTGGTCGCGTCCGAACGAGAAGATCTGGTTCACGGCGCGCTTGTTCGTGTTGGCGATGCGGGGGTTGTTGCGCAGCGCGGCCTTCACCCCTTCGAGCGTGGTGTCGTGCTTGAGGTCGAGGTCGAACCAGAGCGTGTGCATGTACTGCGTCGGCAGCTTGATCGCCGAGGAGAAGAGATTCAGCTTCTCGCCGAGTGTCTGGAAGACGTGATAGGCGTCGCGGGCGTGATGCGTCCCGAACTCCGGATCGTCGTGCTTCCCCGCCTCCGGCGCGGCGATGAACGACTTCGTGTCGCTGACGTCGTTCGCGCGGCGCATGCAGACGAAGCGGCCGCCGTTGAGGCTCATCTTGCCGTCCTTCGTGCCGAGGGTCTTGAGCAGCACCGAGATGTTGTGCGTATTGCACGACACGACCTGCACGAAACGGTCGTCGGGCGACTGGATCTCGTCGTTGATGCCGAGGGCGTACGGCGTCCCGAAACCGAACTCCGACCCCTGCGCCAGGAAGCCCTTCGGCCCCTTCGACCGGACGTACAGCTTCTGCTTGTTGTCGATCCCGGCCGGAGTACAGTCGACGACCACCGTAGCCCGCTCGATGGCCTCCTCGGTGGTGAACGACACCCGATGCCCGAGCCGCGCAAACTCGTCGCGGGCCCCTTCGTCGGCCACCAGCTTCCCTCCGCGGTTGATCAGATGATCGACCATGGCCCGGTCATTGGCGGCGGGCGTGCGCTTGTGGAACGTGACCTCGTCGATGTTCCACTTTTCCTTGAAATCGGTGTAGAGCCCGATCAAAGGCTCGCCAATCGTGCCCGTGCCGACCACGTGGACGATGTTCTTCTTGGTCATGCTGGAAAAGCTCCTTGCTGCGAATCGCGCGTGAAATCGCGCGGGAGTCTAGCAGAAGCGGTCGGACGCGAATTTGACAGGGGGGTGGAGGGGTTGCAGAGTAATGAGATGGCGAAGAGGCTTGCGACTCCGCTGCGGGATCAGGAGAACGTAAAGGTTCCGGAAGGTTGGACCTCGGCCGACGACATTCGGGATTTCCGTGGTCCATTGCCGGAAGACGATCCGGACATGATCCTGAAGGATGGGCAGTATGTGCCGCGGAACGAGATGGTGCTGTCAGCCGAAGAGCGAGAGGCTGTGCTGACATTGATACAGGAGCTAAAGGCTCTTCCGAAGGGGACGACGCTGACGGCCGACGAAAGGCTCGCGTTCATTCGCAGACTGCCTCGAGGGCTTGATTCCTCATCCGAATGATCGTCGTGGTTGATGCATCAGCGCTCATCGACGACGTCCTCGGCGTCGAAAGCGTCGTTCGTGAGTTGGATCGACATGAACTGCATGCACCGGTGAGCGTCGATGCGGAAGTGACACACGGTCTGCGACGACGATGGCTTGCCGGCAGGATCAGCGGCGAGGAAGGAGTCTTCCTCCTGGATCTCTTCCAGACGATTCCTCTCGTCCGTCATCCCGTGCAGGAACTTGTTGCCCGCATGTGGGCAATCCGCCGGAACATCTCAGCTTACGACGCCGGCTACGTCGCACTCGCCGAATCTCTGAACGTCCCGCTCCTCACCCGCGACGGGCGCCTCGCCCGCTCCTCCGGCCACGCCGCCCGTATCGATTACATCGCATAACGTCTCCCGCGAATTTGACAGAGGGGAGGAGCGGTTGCAGAGTAATGAGATGGCGAAGACGCTGGAGATTACGTCGATCCCGGATGAACTGCACGACGCGCTCGTCGCTCGTGCCGAGAAGGCTGGCGTGTCTGTCTCGGAGCTTGTTGTCCGCGAGCTCGTGAACCAGGACCCGGGGAAGATGTCTCCGGACGAGCTTCAGAAGCGGCTCCGCCAGATTCCTCCGGTCGACTTGGGCGACACGACGATCGTCGATTTGATCAACGAAGGGCGTGAAGAGCGGACGGACCAGATTCTCGGAAGCATAGAAACGCCCGAGCGAACTCCCGAGGAACGGGAAGCGGTGAGGCAGGTTCTCCGGGATGTGCAGGCGTTGCCGGAGGGGGCGACGAACAAGGAGATATTCGAAATCCTGCTCCGGCTGCCCAGGCGGCCACCCGACTGGACGTCGGCGGACGTGATCCGCGAATACCGTGGACCATTATCGATAGACGATTCTGAGCTTCGAGGCAATGGTCGTCGTTGACGCATCGGCAATCGTCGACGCGCTACTGGGTGTCAGTGAGGTAGGAATGCGCCTGGCCGAGGCCGACCTGCACGCGCCGGTTTCGGTCGACGCGGAGGTGCTGCATGCTCTTCGGCGCAAGCTGATTGCGAAACTCGTGAATGTTGAGGATGCAGCGACGGCAGTTGTTGTGTTTCAAACGCTTCACATCACCCGTCATCCTGTCGCGCGTCTCGTGAATCGCATGTGGGCGATTCGGCAAAACATTTCGGCTTACGATGCCGGCTACGTCGCACTCGCCGAATCTCTGAACGTCCCGCTCCTCACCCGCGACGGGCGCCTCGCCCGCTCCTCCGGCCACGCCGCCCGTATCGATTACATCGCGTAGAATCCCCCGCCCATGGCCACGAAGCCGCAGAGCGGCGAGAAGTTGATTGCTTCGAACAAGAAGGCGCTGCACGACTACTTCATCCTGCAGAAGATGGAGGCGGGGCTGGTGCTGACCGGGACGGAGCTCAAGTCGTTGCGGGAGGGGAAGGCGCAGCTCAAGGATGCATACGTGATCTTCAAGAATGGGGAGGCGTACCTGTTCGGCGCGCACATCTCTCCCTACACGCACGGCAACCTGCAGAATCACGACCCCGAGCGGACGCGCAAGCTGCTGCTGCACCGGCGGGAGCTGGACAAGCTCTTCAGCCAGACCACGGAGAAGGGCCTCAGCGTCGTGCCGTTACGCCTCTACTTCAAGGGAAGCAGGGTCAAGGCCGAGATCGCAGTGGTGAAGGGCAAGAAGCAGTACGACAAGCGCGACACGGAGCGGGCCCGGGAGCTGGACCGCGAGGCCGCCTCGGCGATGAAGGAACGGCGACGGTGAAGGCAGAAGTCAGAAAGCAGAAGGCAGAAGTGAGTCGAAACCTCAGGCCTTCTGCCTTCCTCCTTCTGCTTTCCCACTGTGGTTCCACAGCCACACTCCTGACCTGTGACGGCGACAGGGGTAGTGCTTCTACCGAAAAGCCCGTCATCACTTAACTCAAGGTACAAGAGTAGCTTAGCCGCGAAACCGCTGAGTTGACCCCCGTGGCACTCGGCTCGCTCTAGGTACGGGCAACATGTTCGTCCAGCGCAAGACCATCAACACCAACGTGAGCATCACCGGCATCGGCCTGCACTCCGGGATCTACACCACCGTCGAGTTGCAGCCCGCGGGACCCGGCAGCGGCATCACCTTCGTCCGCGCCGATCTCGACGGCCTTCGCATCCCGGCCCTGCAGGCGTCCACCACCGCTCTCGAATACGCGACCACCGTCGGCAAAGACGACGTCCAGGTCGGCACCGTGGAACACCTCCTCGCCGCGGTCATGGCCTGCGGCATCACCGACCTCGACATCCACATCGACGGCCCCGAAGTGCCGATCATCGACGGCAGCGCGCTCCCCTTCATCCACCTCATCGACGCGGCAGGCGTGCGCGAACTGGATGCCCAAGTCCCGGTGCTCCGCCTGCGCGAGCCGGTCGAGCTGGTGGAGGGCGACAAGAGCATCCGCATGGTTCCGTCGAGCCGCCTGGTCATCAAGTACAAGATCGATTTCAACCATCCGGTCATCGGCAAGGAGTCGTTCCAGTTCGACTTCGGCCATGACAGCTTCCTCAAGAAAATCGCTCCCGCCCGAACCTTCGGCTTCATGCGCGACGTCGAGAAACTCCGCGCTGCCGGCCTGGCGCGCGGCGGCTCGGTGGAGAACGCCGTCGTCCTCGACGACCGCGGCGTCGTCAACGGGCCGCTGCGCTTCAAGGACGAGTTCGTCCGCCACAAGATCCTCGACCTCGTCGGCGACCTGGCCCTGATCGGACGCCCGATCGCGGGCGAGATCACCGCCCACAAGGCCGGCCACGCCATGCACTCCCGTTTCGTCGAAAAGATCCTCCAAGTCGCCGCGGCTCAGGAAGATGCGGCCGAGATGCCGCTCGGTTTGCGGACGTACGCGAGCTTCGCCTGATCGCACTCCTCTCGCACGTGTGGTAAAAAAGCCACACGTGCGAGCTATCACCCTCTCGCTGTCCCTCCTGGTGGCGGCAACCGCCGTCGCGGCACCGCAGCCGAAGATCGAGAACCTGAGCGCGATTGCGGCGAACGGGAAGGTCTCCGTCCGCTTCACCCTGGCCGGCGCTTTTGCGAGCGGCGAGATGGTCGAGGCCCTCCAGAGCGGCGTGCCGACCAGCATCAATTACATCGTGGAGATCTTCCGCGACCGCCCGAACTGGTTCGACGACGGGATCGCCCGGACGCAGGTCGAGGTGATCTGCACCTTCAACTCCGTCACCCGCGAGTACCTCCTCAACTACCGCCGCGACCGGCGGCTGGTCCGCTCTGAGACCTTCACCGACCTGGCCATGCTCCAGCAGCGGATGGCCAATATCGAGGAAGCCGACCTCTTCGACATCGGCGGCCGGAAACCGTACAAGCTGAAAGTGCGCGCGAAGGCGGGCCTGATGCGCGGCTGGGTGATGTACGTCATCCCGTGGGAAGTCTCGACTTCCTGGCGGGAGACGCGGGTCAAGACACCGTCGGAACGGGCGGAGCCATGAACCGTTTCCGCGATCTCGTCCTCCGCTACCGCAAGGACCCGCGGTTCATCGTCTCGCTGCCACTGGTGCTGCTCGCGGTGACGAGCCTCATCTACTACGTCACCCAGCAGGCCAAGGAGCTGACCCCCGAGGCGCTGAGCAACCGGCTGCTGCTCTTCGTCCTCTGGAACATCAACCTCCTGCTGATCATCGGCATCCTCTTCGTCCTGCTGCGCGGGATCGTCAAGCTGGTGCTGGAGCGGCAGCGCGGCATCATCGGCTCCCGCTTCCGGACCAAGCTCGTCGTGACCTACGTCGCCACGTCGCTGGTCCCTGTGATCATCCTCTTCCTCATCGCCACGGATCTCCTCCGTGTCTCCATCGACCGCTGGTTTGCCACGCCGGTGGCGACGATCCTCCGGAACAGCGAGGCCATCGCCCAGCTGGCGCAGGACCAGGCCGCGGAGATCGCGGCCGGCGCATCCCGCGAGATCGCCGCCTCTCCCGACGCCCGCGACGCCGCCCGCGTCGACACGATCCTCGCCCACGTCCGGGAGTTCCACCAGGTCGACCTCGCCGCCGTCTATCGCGACGGCATCCTGGTCAAGGCGCAGGCGAACCCGCGCGCGCCGATCCACGAAGTCCCCGATCCGTCGCTCCGTTTCTTCGAAGACGTCGCCCGGAAAGGGCGCGCGGTGAAGATCGACGTCGTCGCCAGCGGCAAGTGGGTGCGCACGGCCATCCCGGTCGCGGGGAGCGCCGACGTGGCGATGACCGGGGTTTTCCTCTCGGCGGAGACCAGCCGGATGATCGACCAGTCGATCATCGCTCACAAGAACTTCCAGCAACTGCGCACGCAGCGCAACACGCTCAAGGCGTCGCAGACGATGCTCTTCCTCGCGGTCACGCTGGCGATCCTCTTCGGGACGCTCTGGACTTCCATCTACGCATCCCGGCGCATCACCATCCCGATCAAAGCCCTCGCGGAGGCGACGGCGACGCTGGCGGAAGGCAACGTCGGGCATCGCGTGGAAGTCACCGCGACGGACGAGGTGGGGACGCTGATCGAGTCGTTCAACAACATGTCGACCCAGTTGGCGACGCAGCGGCGGCAACTGACCGAGACCACCCGTTTCACCCTCACCGTCCTCGAGAGCGTGGCCACCGGCATCATCGCCTTCACCGACGAGCTGGAAGTGCTCTCCATGAACCGCGCCGCGCTGCAGATGCTGCAGCTCGACATGCCGCCGCCGCGCACCGTCCTCTCCGACCTGCTCCAGGGCGATCTCGAGCCGGTGTCGAGCGCGCTGCAGGAGCTGACCGCCGGCCGCGCCCGTGCCCGGGAAGTGGCGCTGGTCGTCGGCGGCGAGCTGCGTTACCTCGAGCTTTCCGCCGCCCGCCTCGGCGGCGGCAGCGGCTGGGTGCTGGCTCTCGAGGACTCGACGCAGCTCGTGCAGGCGCAGAAGCTCGCCGCCTGGAACGAGGCCGCCCGCCGGATCGCCCACGAGATCAAGAATCCGCTGACGCCGATCCAGCTCTCCGCCGAGCGGATCGCCAAGAAGTTCGGCAAGGACCAGCCGGCCATCGAGGAAGGCTGCCGGATCATCGTCAGCGAGGTCAGCCAGCTCACCCGGATGGTCGACGAGTTCTCCCGCTTCGCCCGCATGCCGGCGATCCACCTGCGGCACGCGCAGCTCGCGGAGATCCTCCAGCAGGCGGCGAACCTCTATCGCGACGTGAAGCCGGGAGTGACGATCTCCGTCGACGTCGCCCCCGACATCGAGCTGCTGATGGATCCCGAGCAGATCCGCCGCGCCGTCGGGAACCTGCTGAAGAACGCCGTCGAGGCGACCGAGTCGGGCGACATCCGCGTTTCCGCCCGCCGCGCACCGCACCGGGTCGTCATCGAGGTCGCCGATCCCGGCCGCGGCGTGCCCGACTCCGACAAGGACAAGCTGTTCCTCCCGTACTTTTCGACCAAAGGCCGCGGCACGGGCCTCGGCCTGGCCATCGTCCATCGCATCGTCCGCGACCACGACGGCCAGATCCACGTGCATGACAACCAGCCGCGCGGGACCAGGTTTGAGATCGAGCTGCCGGCTTAAAACAAGAGATGAGAGATGAACGATGAGAGATGAGCAGGGAACGGGAGGCGGCGTTCATCGTTCATCTCTCATCGCTCATCTCTCGTGTCGCGCGAACTGAACCTTTATGGCGAGAATCCTGATCATTGACGATGAGCCCTCCATCCGGACGACGCTCGCCGGCATCCTCGAAGACGAGGGGCACCGGGCGACCGCGTGCGAATCGGGCGAGGAGGGGATCGCCCAGTACGCGCGCGACGAGTTCGACCTCATCCTGCTCGACCTCTGGCTGCCCGGCATGGACGGCCTGGCCGTCCTGGAGCGCCTCCGCAACGCCGGCGCGCCGCCGGTGATCGTGATCTCCGGCCACGGGAGCGTCGACGCCGCCGTCAAGGCCACCCGCCTCGGCGCATACGACTTTCTCGAAAAGCCGCTCTCCCTCGAGCGCGTCCTCCTGACCGTCAACCACGCCTTGAACGACCGCCGTCTTCGCGAGCAGGTGCGCGACCTCCGCCGCCACCTGACGCTCGAAGAGATCCTGATCGGCGAGAGCGAGACCATGAGGCGGCTCGAACAGCAGATCCGCAGCGCCGCCCCCTCGTCCTCGCGCGTCCTCATCACCGGGGAGAACGGCAGCGGCAAAGAGATCGTCGCCCGCTCCCTCCACCGGACGTCGTTGCGCGCCGAGCAGCCGTTCATCGATGTCAACTGCGCCGCCATCCCCGAGGAACTGATCGAGTCCGAGCTGTTCGGGCACCGCAAAGGAGCATTCACCGGCGCCATCGACGACCGGAAAGGCAAATTCGAGCTCGCCGACGGCGGGACGCTCTTCCTCGACGAGGTCGGCGACATGAGCCTCAAGACCCAGGCGAAAGTGCTGCGGGTCCTGCAGGAGCAGACCTTCCAGCGCGTCGGCGGCCAGCAGACCATCAAAGTCGACGTCCGGGTCCTCGCCGCCACGAACAAGGACCTGGAGGCCGAGATCGGCGCCGGCAGCTTCCGCAGTGACCTCTACTACCGCCTGAACGTCATCCCGATCGAAGTCCCGCCGCTGCGGGCGCGGGGCAACGACATCGTCCTCCTGGCCGAACACTTCCTCCGCCGTTTCGCCGCCGAGACGGGGCAGCCGAAGAAAAAACTCTCCGCCGGCGCCGCGGCGAAACTGCGCGCCTACCACTGGCCGGGCAACGTCCGCGAGCTGCGCAACCTCGCCGAGCGGCTGGCCATCCTTCTGCCCGGCGAGACCATCGAGCCCGAGGACGTCCGGCTCGGAGCGGCACCCGAGCCGCCGGCCGAGATCGCCGCCGGTTTACCGCTCAAGGAAGCCCGCGAACTGTTCGAAAAGCAGTACATCCTCGACCGCCTCCGGGAGCTCGGCGGCAACGTCAGCCGCACCGCGGAATCCCTCGGCGTGGAACGCAGCAATCTCTATCGGAAGATGGACGCATATGGCATCCGCGGGCGGGAATGACAGGCCCCAGAGCCGCGTTAGTTGCGGTGCTTGACAGCGAACCGAGGCGCCGCTAAAGTTCGCCGTCCGTAAGCGGGAATAACTCAGTTGGTAGAGTGCAACCTTGCCAAGGTTGATGTCGCCGGTTCGAGTCCGGTTTCCCGCTCCAATCGAATCTGACTCAGGGCCGCTTCGGCGGCCCTTTTCGTTTCAGCGGGTTGCGCGGCGTTCTGGCCGCGCCGCGCACGCGACGAGAGGGCGGTCGTGAAGCGCGACGTGCGCCGACTGCCCACCAAGCTGCCTACCGGCGGCTTCGGGCCCCGCTGCCACACTTCGAGCCTCTGAATGGCGCTCCGCAAGTTTTCCGGGGCAAGATGCGCGTACCGTCGCGTCGAGCGGAGATCTCGGTGGCCGAGGAGCTGGCCAACCTCAGCGAGCGGCACGCCGGCCTGCACGAGCCCCGAGCCGTTTGCATGCCGGCAGTCATGCAATCGGAACGGTTGCGTAATGCCCGCGAACTTCTTTGCGGTTTTCCACGCGCGATTGATCGTCGAGACCGAGAACGGCTTGCCCGCTCCGGTGACAAAAACAAAGGGATTCTTCGGGTCTCGCACGGCCGCGAGCGAACGAAGTGCCGCCGCGAGGTCCGCGGTTAGCGGCACGAAGACGCTTTCACCCGTCTTCGCTTGGTACAGAAAGATTGTGGCGGCATCAAGGTCCACGCGCTCCCACGTCAGCAGCCGCGCGTCGTCTCGGCGCAGGCCCGCGTCGAGGAGACAGAGG
>DASPHC010000099.1:0-11977 GCA_035629865.1 Thermoanaerobaculia bacterium
TCGCCGCATCCCGACATCCCACTTTTCAAGTCGCCTGTTACAGCCTCATTCTCCTGGCCGGCATTCTCGAGTCTGGCTCCACCCGCGATGACTCCTACCCCACACTTCCAAAGTGGCGGAAACCCTCCGCTCGTCCTTCGACGAGACTTCATCACCAAGCTGCGCCTCGAACTCTGCAACGAAACGTCTGCCGCATTCCAGCTTCCCCCATTCTCGGGCGAAACCTTCGTTCATTCGGCCTTTACGTAACCCCATCAGGGTCCAAACTCCAGAGTGGTGGCCCGGACTTTTAGTCCGGGCCACCACCCTTACAGCGACTTCAGGTTGTCCTTCGGATTCCGGTCGATCAACTTGTGGTGCGGGTCGATGCCTGCCTTGACGGGCTTCCCGCTCACCACGATCTCGAACGTTTCTTCCGGCTTGGTGATGCGGCGTTTCTCGAGGAAGAGGACCTTGTCTTTTTCGGCGAGGACGCCGATGTCGATGAGGTCGTTGATGGGGGTTTCTTTTTCTTCGCCCTTGGCGTCGCCGTAGAGTTTTTTCGAGGTCACGGTGAGCTTGACGGTGTATTTGCCGTCGGGGCGTTGGGTGGAGCTGACGGTGCGGGCCTGGAGGTCGTAGAGGGTGATCCGCTGGAAGAGGTCGGTGATGGTTTCCTGGTGCTCGGGCGGGGCTTCGGCGCGGAAGTATTCGACCATCTCCGTGGCCGTCGTATACGGCGGTTCGTCGAAGGCGTGGTCGCGGACGAATTTCGCGAGGGCGCGGTTGACCGCTTCTTCGCCGATGTAGTCGCGCAGGGCGTACATGACCAGCGAGCCTTTGCGGTAGTGGATGTAGTTCTGGTTCTCGACGAGCGAGAGCGGCATCTCGGCCACCAGCTCGCCGCCGCGGCCGGAGAGGTAGCGGTCGAGCTCATAGCGCAGGAACTTCTGCATCTTCTCGCGGCCGTACTCTTTCTCCATGACCATCAGCGCGGAGTACTGGGCCATCGTCTCGACGATCATCGTCGAGCCCTGGACGTTGCCGCCGATGACCTGGTGGGCCCACCACTGGTGTCCCACTTCGTGCGCGGTGACGTAGAAGACGTAGTCGATCGCTTCCGGGTCGCGGAGGTCGGCGATGAAGCCGATCGACTCGGAGTAGGGGATGGTGTTGGGGAACGACTGTGCGAAGCGCTCGTAGCGCGGGAACTCGAGGATGCGCACCTGCTTGTGCTGGTAGGGGGAGAAGTTCTTGGTGAAGTAGTCGAGCGACTTCTTCACGCCGTCGATCATCCGGTCGACGTTGTAGGGGTGCTTGGCGTCGTAGTAGATCTCGATGGGGATCTTCTCGCCGGCCGGGCTGGTCCAGTGGTCGCGCTTCACGGTGTATTTCGCGGAGAGGTACGACCAGAAGCCGAGGATCGGGGAGGTGGTCTTGTAGTGGAAGTAGCGGCGGCCGTTGGCGGTCCATTCGCGCTGCAGGTAGCCGGGGGCGAGCGCGATCTGGTCGGGTGAGGTGCTGACGGTGGTGTCGAGGCTGAGCCAGTCGGAGTCGGAGAGGCCGTTGCTCATGCGGGCCTGCATGTCGTCCGGCTTCTTCATCCGCTCGATCGGGCCGAGGCCGTTCTTGCGGCGGTCGTTGCGGTCCTGCAGCTCGACGTCGGCGTTGTAGCCGAGGTGGGGGAAGTAGGCCATGGAGTTGACGAACGTGCCGTTTGCGACGACGTTCGTGTTGGAGGGGCCGTTGACGAAGCCGCGAGCTTCGAAGCCGCCTTCGAACTTCATCACCATCGTCGCCCCGGGGGCGAGCGGCTGGTCGAGCTTGTAGATCGCGTAGCCGTGTTTCCGGTCGTCGCTTTTGATCGTCGTGGCCGGGATGTCGAGCTTCAGCGTCCGGAGCGTCCTCGGGGCGTGCGTGACGTGCAGCTCGGCGATCGGGGCCTGGGTCTTGTTCTGCAGCGTGTACTGGCCGCGGATGCGCACGGCACGCCGCTCCGGATAGATGTCGACGTCGGCCTGCACCGCGGTCACTTTCGGCTGCGGCAGGCCTTCGTACTTTTTGTACGTCTTCTCGGTCTCGGCCTGGATCTTCTCTACGGTCTTCGTGGTGCGGTAGTTATTGAGGACGTTGGTGTTGTAGTAGATGTAGCAGCCGGTCGAGATGAACGCGAGCAGGGCCACGGCCAGCGTGGTTGCAACCGGCATCGCGAAGCGCTGGCGCGCGATCGACAGGCGCTGCCGCAATCCTCCCTCGGTGCCGCGCACCCAGAGGAGGTGGCAGACCGCGAGGAAGGCGATCACGAGCAGCATCCAGTAGAGGTTGAAGGAGAGGATCGGCCGGATGAAGTGTCCCCACCCGTTCATGTCCGAGTAGCTCGACGGCGGAACGGAGGCGAAGCGGTAGAGACGATGCTCGAAGTCGAGGGCCGGCAGGGCGCGGTTCGCGATGAAGAAGACCATCACGCCGAGGAAGCCGACGAACTTCTGGTTGAACAGCACCTGCATGATGAACGAGAAGGCGGCGATCAGCAGGAGGAAGAAGCCGAATTCGAGGAAGACTCCCTTCGCATACACGCCGAGCTCGAAGTTGTAATAGCCGTGTGCCGCCTGGATGACGATACAGGTCAGCACCGCCGCGGCCATGGTGGAGAGGATGACCAGCATCAGCGCGGTCAGCTTCGCTCCCCACTGCGCCCAGGTCGGCAGCGGCATGGCGTCGGTGACTTCGTGGAGCTTGAGGTTGCGCTCGCGCCAGACGATGTCGCCGGCGTAGAAGGCGGCGATCAGCACCGCGAAGATGCTGAAGGCGCCGAAGATCATCTCGACCATCTCCCCGGTCACCGGATAGATCGAGGTGCCGAACATGTCGTCGATGACCGTCGAGTTGCCCCAGATGTTGAGCATGCCGAGGGCGAGGATGATCACGAAGGGGATGCTCTTGAAGATGGCCGCGCATTCAAGCTTGACGGTGGCCTGGAACTGCCGGATCGAGCTCATTCCGCCGAAGGTCTGCAGCGGCTTCGGGAGCGCCAGCGGGATGCGCTGGATCGGTTCGACTGCTTCGGCGCCAGGACGCTTCTTCGCCAGCTTGCGCACCTTGCGCGTGCCGACTGAGAAGTTGAAGCGCCAGAACGCAAAGGCGAGGATCCCGAGGGAGACCGCGGTCCAGAGGATGCGGTTCCAGAGGTAAACGCCTTCGAGCGGCACCACGCTGGTGTTTTTCTGGAAGACGGTCCAGTAGCGGGTGGCGACGCCGAAGGCGCCGAGGCCGAACGGGTCGAGCAGGCCGGCCACGAACTCGTTCTCGATGTTGTCGAGCAGCTCGCTGGCGACGGCGGCAGCGACGATGAAGCCGACCGCGCCGGCGTAGGTGGCCATGAGGCTGCGCGTCAGCGCGGCGATGGCGAAGAAAGCCGCCCCCGCCAGCAGCAGGTTGGGGACGACCATGACGAAGAGCGAGTAGGCGTACGGGAAGATCTCGAAGGGCCCGAGCCGCTCTTTGTCGATCCACGGCATCATGCTGCCGATGACGATCGCGCCGATCACGCCGAGGTAGACCAGCACCGCCACGCTGAAGGAGCCGAGGAACCGGCCGCCGAGGTACTGCCACTTCCTGATCGGGGAGCTGAAGAAGAGGGCGTCGGTGTTGAGCTCGAAGTCGCGGTGAACGGAGTTGGCGACGAAGGCGGTGGTGGTGAGGATGCCGAAGATGCTCATCACCAGCAGGAACTGCATGATGACGTACGGCGCGTTGCGGTTGACGTTGCCGACCGAGCCACCGATCGTGACCGCGTCCGACGTCACTGCCCCGAAGGTGAGCAGGAAGTAGACGAGCATCAGGATGTAGAAGAGCGGCGCTTTGAGGTGGTACTTGAGCTCGAAGGCTGCGATGGCTCTCAGCATTACGCCGCGACCTCGTCGGCGTGGTGCAGCGTCGAGAAGTAGACGTCTTCGAGGCTGATCGGGACCGGCTGGAAGCCTTCCGGCTGTTCTTCGCTGAAGACGTGGACGACGGTCTTGCCGCTGACGAGGCGGGTGGAGATGACGGCATGGTCGCGCTGGTACTCCGCCAGTTGTTCTTTGGCGACGATGCGCTTCCAGATCTTCCCTTCCATCCGGTGCATGGCGTCCATCGGATCTCCCTCGGCGAGGACGCGCCCGTTGGAGATGATGGCCATGCGCGAGCAGAGGTCGCTGACGTCTTCGACGATGTGGGTCGAGAGGATGACAATGACGTTCTCGCCGATCTCGGCGAGGAGGTTGTGGAAGCGGACGCGCTCTCCCGGGTCGAGGCCGGCGGTCGGCTCGTCGACGATGATCAGCTTCGGGTTGCCGATCAAAGCCTGGGCGATGCCGAAGCGCTGGCGCATGCCGCCCGAGAAGGTGCCGAGGTTCTGCTTGCGCACTTCGTAGAGGTTGACCCGCCGCAGGAGCGCGGCGACCAGTGCCTTCCGCTCGCCGCGCTGGTGCATCCCCTTGAGGATCGCGAAGTGGTCGAGCAGAGCCTCGGCGCTGACGCGCGGGTAGACGCCGAATTCCTGCGGCAGGTAGCCGAGGACGCGGCGGACGTCGTCTTTCTGGCGCAGGACATCGATGCCGCCGAGGCTGATGGAGCCGGAGTCGGCTTCCTGCAGGGTGGCGATGGTCCGCATCAGCGTCGACTTGCCGGCGCCGTTGGGGCCGAGCAGTCCGAACATGCCGGTGGGGACGGTCAACGTGACGTTCTGGAGTGCTTTGACCCCATTCGAGTAGGTTTTGGAGAGGCCCTCAATGCGCAGTTCAAGTGGCATGCGGTGTTGTACGAACGAGATGGGGAGAGGGTTTCGGAGGGAAGTCAGAGAGCAGAAGGCAGAAGGCAGAAGGATTTCCCTTCTGCCTTCTGCCCTCTGACTTCTGCCTTCCCCTACGGCGCGTCCGGGAACGCCACCACCTTCCGCTCGATCGGCTTCACGCTCTTCAAATAGTCGTAGATCGCGCCCAGGTCCTCGTCGGTCATGCGGGAGTAAGAAATCCAGGGCATGACCGTGTTGCGCCCCTTCGGAGCCGCCGGGGCGGTCGCAATGTCGAACCCGGCGAAGGCGCGGAAGCGGCCGATGAACTCTTCCTTCGTCGCCTGGCCGACGAACGTCGACGGGTGGGGGGTGATGTTGGAGGTCACGACGCGGAAGCCGGGGCCGTGCATCTCCCAGCCGCCGGAGAGCTCCATGCCGGGGAGCGGCTGGTCCTGCTCGTCCTTCGGCGTGTGGCATTCGATGCAGCTGGCGATGTTGGTCAGGTATTTCCCATAGGCGACGCTGTCGCTCCGGCTGGGGGCGGCAATCGCGGTCTCGAGCGGCTGGGGACTGAATTTCTCGATGAAGTTCAGCGGCACGTCGAGCGCCTTCGCCGGCCTCTCGTAGCGCACCGGCTTGAGGGTGCGGAGGTAAGCGACGATCGCCTGCCCATCGTCATCGCTGAGGTGGCGGAGGTGGGTATACGGCATGATCGGGAAGAGCGCCTTCCCTTCACGGTCGACGCCCTCGCGGATGGCGCGGAGGATCTCGCCGTCGGTCCACTGGCCGAGGCCGGTCTCGGGGTCGGGAGTGAGGTTGGAGGCGGCCAGCACGCCGGGGAAACCGATCTTCTGGTCCCACACCCAGCCGCGCACCCCTTCGCTCCCGGGCTTGAAGGGGAGGCCGTAGGCGAGGGTGCGTTCGGAGTGGCAGTCGAGGCAGATCGTGACGTGCTTGACGAGATACTGGCCGCGCGCGACACGCTCGGGGGTCCGTTCGATCTGCAGCGCCGCGGCGGGCCGCTGCGCCGGTTTGCGAAGGGAGAGGTAGGAGACGCCGATGGCCGCCAGCGCGGCGACAGTGATCACGACAATCCCGACCACTTTGAGCAGGGTTTTCATCAAGGTTCCTCGGCTGATTGGACTTGGCGGGTATTCTAAC
Organism: Thermoanaerobaculia bacterium; assembly: GCA_035629865.1. Taxonomy (GTDB): domain Bacteria; phylum Acidobacteriota; class Thermoanaerobaculia; order Gp7-AA8; family Gp7-AA8; genus QHVT01. Next base: position 5,915 of record DASPHC010000099.1, read on the forward strand.
CGAGGGGCGAACGGGCCAGCCGTTGGCCGTGTTGAAGATGATGATGGTGATCGAGACTCCGATTGGGCCGCTGGGGGCCGTGCTGGATGAAGAGGGAAGGTTGGCGGAGCTGCGGTTCAGTCGAGGAACCGAAATGCAGAATGCAGAATGCAAAATGCAAAATGGAAAACCGGATCCCCTTTTCCATTCTGCATTTTGCATTTTGCATTCTGCATTTCCGGGGACTGACGCCAGTTCGCTCGCGACCGAGCTCACGGAGTACTTCGCCGGCAAACGAAAGATGTTCACCATCCCCTTGGCCCCGCGGGGCACTCCGTTCCAGCTCGCGGTCTGGAACGAGCTGCTGCGCATCCCGTACGGCAGCACGATCAGCTACGCCGAGCTGGCGCGGCGGATCGGGAAGCCGAGCGCGGTGCGGGCGGTTGGCGCGGCCAACGGCGCGAACCCGATCCCGGTCATCATCCCCTGCCATCGCGTCATCGGCGCGAACGGCACGCTCACCGGCTACGGCGGTGGGCTGGAGCGCAAGCAGTGGCTGCTGGCGCTGGAAGGAGAGAGGCTTTTCTGATGCTGTCACTGATCCTTGCCGCGACTCTCGCGGCCAATACTCAACAGGCCCTGAATCACTACGAGCAGAACGAGGCGAAGCGGCTGGTGCCGATGCTGGTCGAGATCGTCCGCTTCCCGACGCACGAGCACGACGCCGAGGCGCACAAGGCGCAGAAGGCGTGGCTGATGAAGACCGCCGCGGACCTCGGCTTCGTCGCCCGCGACGCCGGCAAGGTGACGGAGATCGAGCTTCCCGGTCCTGCAGGCGCCCCGGTCCTCGGCCTGGTCGTGCATGGCGACGTGCAGCCGGCCGAGCCGGACGCATGGACGGTCCCGCCGTTCGAGGGACGGGTCGAGAACGGCTATGTGATGGGCCGGGGCTCGGCCGACGACAAGGGGCCGCTGATCCAGGCGCTGCTGGCGATGAAGTCGCTCGAAGCGTCCGGCGCCCCGCGGACGCACACGGTTCGGCTCCTGGTCGGCAGCGAGGAAGAGTCGTCGGCCACGGAGATGGCGGAGTACCTGAAGGATCACGCCGCTCCCGACTATTCGCTCGTGCTCGACTCGGAGTTCCCGGTGGTCGTCGGCGAGAAGGCGTGGGACGGACTGGCCGTTGCGGCTCCGCTGACAGAGCGCGCAAAAGGAAAGAAGCCGTATCGCGTGGAGTCGATGGACGCCGGCCTCTCGCCGAGCATCGTCCCCGACCGCGCCGAGGTGCGCCTCGTCTGGGTCGACGGCACGCCGCAGTGGAAGAAGCTCGGCGACCAGTTGCGCGGCATCAAGATGCCGGGCGAGACGCGGCTGGTGGTGCAGGAAGACAACCAGTTCCTGCGCGTCGTTGCCTACGGCAAGTCGGCGCACTCGGGAGTGAACCTCACCGGCGGCCGCAATGCCCTGGTCGCCCTCGCCCGCGTGCTCGAAGGGAAGCTGCCGTCCGGAGGCGCCGACGATCTGCTCGCCTTCGCCCGCCAGGCCGGCCGCGACCTCTACGGCGCCGGGCTCGGCTTCAAGGAGAACGACCCGGTCTGGGGCACGTCCACCGTGAACGTCGCGACGATCAAGCCGAAGGACGGCGATCCGCAGACCGCGGTCCTCTACATCAACATCCGGCGCATCCCGCCGCGCACCGGCCCGCAGGCGAAGGCGTATCTGGAACGCTTCGTCGAGAGTTTCAACAAGAACAACGGCGCGCAGCTCACCGTCCTCCCCGATCTGTCGTATTTCGACGACGAGCCGCTCGGCTTCGATCCGAAGGCGAAGATCGTTCGCCGTTTAATGGACGCCTACACCCGCGCCACCGGCGAATCGCCCCGCCCGGCGATCTCCGGAGGGGGAACGTACGCGAAGCGCCTCCCGAACGCGATCGCGTTCGGGATGTGGTTCCCCGGCAAGCCGTACCCGGGCCACGACGTGGACGAGAAGATCCCGGTGGCCGACCTGCACCGCGGGGCCAGGGTGCTGATTCACGCTCTGACGGATATTGCGACTGGGGAGAAGATCGTAGGCGCGTTCGGGAAGTAGGTTGTCCCCATCTGTCCCATAGGTCCCATAGGTCCCATGGGACAAATGGGACAAATGGGACAAATGGGACCTATGGGATGACACGTCGCACGAGCATCGTTCTTCTGCGCGATGCTCTCCGAGTTTCTCGCTTCCGCGAAGCGCCTGGTCGTCCTCACCGGTGCCGGCTGCTCGACCGAGTCGGGCATTCCCGACTACCGCAGCCCGGGTGGCGCGTGGACGCGGCACAAGCCGATCTACTACAGCGCGTTCGTGCGCAGCGCCGAGGTGCGGCGGTTTTACTGGGCGCGGAGTTATCGCGGGTGGCCTCGCTTCGAAGCAGCCCGGCCGAATGCGGCGCATGCGGCGCTCGCGGAGCTGGAGTCGCGGGGGCGCGTGCATCAGCTCATCACCCAGAACGTCGACGATCTGCATCAGGAAGCGGGGAGCCGGGCGGTCGTGCAACTGCATGGACGGAACCGGATGGTGGTCTGCCTCGACTGCCGCGGCGAGTTTCCGCGGGCAGAGATTCAGGAGCGGCTGCGGGAGCTGAACGGGGAGTGGCTGGAGCGGGCGTCGTGGGACCGCCTGCACGCCGACGAGGCCGACTTTGCGCCCGATGGCGACGCCGAGGTGGCGCAGAGCGTGGTCGGGGAGTTCCGGGTGCCGGAGTGTCCGCGCTGCTCGGGCGTGCTCAAGCCGGCGGTGGTCTTCTTCGGCGAGTCGGTGCCGCCGGAGAAGGTGACCTACTCGATGCGTCGGGTCGAGGAAGCGGACGCGATGCTGGTCGTCGGCTCGTCGCTCACGGTCTGGTCGGGCTTCCGCTTCGTCAAGCGCGCCGCCGAGCGCGGCCTGCCGATCGCCATCGTCAACATCGGCCCGACGCGGGCCGACGACCTGGCCACGCTGAAGATCGAAGAGAAGTGCGGCACCGTCCTCACCGACGCAGTTCGATCAGTGTGATCTCCGGCGTCATGCCGAGGCGGAACGGAAAGAGCCAGTAGCCGGTGCCGGTGTTGATGTACAGCCGCGTCGGCGGCAGGTCGTAGAGGCCCATGTGGTACGGCAGGAAGAGGCCGGCCAGCGACCAGCCGAACGGACGGAAGCCGAGTTGCCCGCCGTGCGTGTGCGCGCAGAGCGCGACCGGCATCCCGCGGCGGCGCGCCTCCTCGATGATCTTCGGCTGGTGCGAGAGCACGACCGGAGTCGCGGACGCCGGCCGCCCTGCCAGCGCCTTGCCGAGGTCGGGAAGGAGCTCCCGGCGCTCCACTTCGCGCGCCGCCGGATCGGAGACGCCGGCGATCCAGAGCTCGCGTACGGCGGCGCCTTCGTTGACCAGGAGGCGGATGCGGCTGCCGCGGAAGCCGTCGATGGCGGCCACCGGATCGCCGTACATCTCGTGATTGCCGAGGACCGCGAAGATCGGGATCGACGCGGGAAGCGTGCGGGTGCCGGCCAGCAGCTTCGGGACAAAGTACGGGTCGTCGTCGAGCAGGTCGCCGGCGATCAGCACCGCGTCCGGCTGCAGCGACGCGCTGGTCGCGAAGATCTTCTCGAGCCGCGACGGCCGGGTGAAGAGTCCGACGTGCAGGTCTCCGAGCAGCACCAGCTTCGCGCCGTCGGCCGCAGGAGCGAGGTTCGGAACGCGGATCTGCACCCGCTCCACTCGCAGCGGCACGATGGCCTTGTAATACCCGACGAGGAAGCCGGCGAAGAGCAACCCGAGAAAGACGCGCGACGGCCGGTGTGCGAAGTCGGCGAACGTCCGGCGGCGGAAGGGGATCCACGCCAGCAGCACGAGAAAGATGAAGATCGAGTAGAGCAGCGAGAACGACGTCCACCCGAACCAGAGCGGCCCGAGCGTCGCCCGCGCCGCCCGGAACAGCGGCGTCGACGACCGCAGCATCGGGAAGAACGGCCACATCAGGTTGCCGAGGATCACCGCCCCGACGATCCACCGCTTCCTCCTCGGGTGGATCCTTACCAGTTGGCGATAGGTGAGGACGTTGAAGGGGAGGAAGAGCAGCAGGATGATGGAGACGAAGATGAGGACGCGAGCCATGGGGGGAGGGAGTATATGGGGCGAGAGATGAGTGATGAGAGATGAGCGATGAACAGTGGGGGCAGCGTTCATCGCTCATCTCTCATCGCTCATCTCTCGGACCGCGCCGCCCTATACTTCAATCCGCTCATGGCCCACTACGACCTCCCGCTCGACCTCCCTCACGCCGGCCGGATCGCGGGCAGGATCGTGGAGTTGCTCGAGCGGCACTGCGAAGAGCATGGGATCGACGCGCCGGAGGTGTTCGACCGCGCCGAGCGGCTGGACGGGATGCTGTTCCGGTTCGTCGAGGAGGACGAGAACCCCGGCGAGCGCGAGGCGGCGGAGATGCGGGAGAAGGCGGCCGCGGTCGCACGCCAGCTCGTCGACGCGCTCGAAGCCGCCCAGATCGCCGGCGACCGCCTCGGCCAGTACGTCCGCAACCTCTTCGAATGCCTCGAACTGGGCGAGGAGGGGGCGCAGATCTCGCTGAGGGTGGGAGAGAAGCCGGACTCGCTGATGAGAGCGCAGTGAACCTGTTGCTGGTTCCTGGTTGCTGGTTGCTTGTGAGGTAGCGCCTGAGGCCCGGGCGCAGAGTCACAAGCAACCAGTAACCAGCAACAAATCCCTGCGTGAACCGCCTTCCCGGCGAAAACGTCCGATCACGCTTTGCGGACTACGACGAACTCCTGCGTGTCGTACTCCTCCTCCACCACCGTGACCGTCTGGCGACGCAGCAGTTGCTGGCGCAGATAGGTGTGGATGACGACCTTCGAGCGCAGCTCCTTCAACTGCCCCGGGGTGGCGGGGTTGTCGCTGTCGAAGACGGAATGGCGGCGGATCTCTTCTTCGAGACGCTCGACCTGACGGCGAAGCCAATCCGTGTAGCTCATGACGGTTCCAATCTAGGTTCGGGCTGTAACCGTTTACTGTGACGTGGATCACAGTGTTACAAATTCTTGCCCGGGAGTCGGGTGCCGTCAGTCACGGACGGTTCGGACAACGGACAACCGACAACTGACAACGGGCGAAGCCCTTACAATGCAGCCGTCCAATGTCGTTGACTCCCGGTACACGCCTCGGGCCCTACGAGATCGTCGCTCGCATCGGCTCGGGCGGGATGAGCGAGGTCTATCGCGCTCACGACACCCGCATCCGGCGCGACGTGGCCCTCAAAGTCCTCCCGCCGGCGTTTGCCAAGTACGCCGACCGGATGCATCGCTTCGAGCAGGAGGCGCGGGCGGCGGGGGCGCTGAATCATCCGAACCTGTTGACGATCTTCGACACCGGGACCTCGGACGGGCGGCCGTACATCGTCACGGAGCTGCTGGAAGGGCAGACGCTGCGCAGTTGCATGCGCGACAACGGCGTGCCGGTGAAGATCCCGATCCGCAAGGCGGTCGACTACGCGATCCAGATCGCCAACGGCCTGGCCGCCGCGCACGAGCGGGGGATCGTCCACCGCGACCTGAAGCCGGAGAACCTTTTCCTTACCCGCGACGGCCGGGTGAAGATTCTCGACTTCGGCGTGGCCAAGCTGCGCAGCACCGAAGACTTCGCGCTCGCCGACGACGACACCATGGAGCAGGATACGTCGCCCGGGACGGTGATCGGGACGGTCGGCTACATGTCGCCCGAGCAGGTCCGCGGGCAGTCGGTCGACGGGCGGAGCGACATTTTCTCTCTCGGCACGCTGATGTACGAGATGGTCGCGGCCGAGCATCCGTTCCGCAGCGACTCTCCGGCCGACACGATGTCGGCGATCCTGCGCGAGGACCCGGCCGACCTGGCGTCGTTGAACGCCAACGTCACCCCCGGCCTCGACCGCGTCATCCGTCACTGCCTGGAGAAAAGTCCGGAGCAGCGGTTCCAGTCGGCGCGCGACCTGGCGTTCCACCTCGACATGCTCTCCAGCGGCTCCGGCACGGTGGCGACGGTGGAGATGCCGGTCATCTCCTCGCGCCGCTGGGCGG
>DASPHC010000100.1:0-5795 GCA_035629865.1 Thermoanaerobaculia bacterium
TTCTACTTTGTCACATTGATTGGAGATGCTTCATTCGCGGTGAAAGTATTGGTATAATGCGACTTAGCATGAGACGCGACCCGCCAAAGATCAAATAGGAGAGAAGCATATGGCCGCAATCCGTTGCCAAGGATCGCCGCGGCTTTTTCCGACTTCTCAAGTCGTTTCGTCTCGTTTTTTCAAAATAAGACTCGATCGGTCGAACGACAAGCCCGCCAATACCTGTCCGGCCTGATGCAGGCCGAGCGCAAGAACATGCTGCGCATGGAAGAGATCGTGCCGGACAGCAACGAACAATCTCTTCAGCATTTTCTGAGTAATTCGCCCTGGGACCACCGAGCTTTGATGGATCAGGTGGCGCTCGACGTCGATGCGGAGCTCGGCGGCCACGAAGACACGATGCTGATGATCGATGAGAGCGGTCTGCCGAAGAAGGGCAAAGAGTCGGTCGGTGTAGCGCGGCAATGGTGTGGACAGCTCGGGAAGGTGGACAACTGCCAAGTGGCAGTGTTCGCGGCACTTGGACGTGGGGAACGGGCCAGCCTGGTGGACGCGCGGCTCTTTCTACCGAAGGTCTGGACCGAGGACCAAGCGCGATGCGAGAAGGCCGGTGTTCCGGAAGATGCCCGGATGTACCGCACCAAGCACGAGTTAGCACTGGATATCGTGGAACACGCGCTGGAGCTGGGCATTCGCTTCGAGTGGGTGGGCGTGGATGCGTTCTACGGAGAGAACGGCAGTCTGCTTCGCGCTCTGGATGACACGGGATTGCGATTCGTGGCGGATGTTCATTGCGATCAGCGGATCTTCATGGAGGATCCGATCAAGAACCCGGAGGCACGCAGCATCCGGGCAGACGAGTGGGCCGAGCAGCAACCAGCGCAGCGCTGGCGACGGACCCAAGCAAGGGAAAGCACCAAAGGCATCATTGAGGTGGAAGTGCTTCATCAACGGGTTTGGCTCTGTCGTGAGGGAGACAAGCAAGCCTACTGCTGGCACCTGATGATCCGCCGTGAACCTCACAGCCAGACCGGTCGAACCAAGTACACCCTTTGCAACGCAACACCAGATACACCTGTTCGTCGACTCGCTTTTCTGCAGGGACAGCGGTACTGGGTCGAACGCGTCTTTCAAGATGCAAAGCAGGAATCGGGGTTATCCGATTACCAGGCGCGGGGTTGGACTGCCTGGCATCACCATGTGGCCATGGTCAGCATGGCCATGCTGTTCATGCTCGAACAACGGGAAGCGCTACGAGAAGACCTGCCTTTGCTGACCTGTGCCGACATCGAATGGGCTCTCAAACAACTACTTCCCACGCGCCTGACCGATGAGGCCGAGCTTTATCGCATCCTCCAGGAACGCCATCGGAAACGACAGGCTGCCATCGACTCCGCCTATGCAAAACAGGCCTCAGCCAATGTGACAAAGTAGAATTAGATTGAACGCATGGGACGGGAAGGTTCCGGTTGTAACGGAGATTCCTCGTCCACCTGCCGGAAGAGTCAGGGACGTCGTCCTCGCCGCCGCCTCCGGCCCCATCGGTACCCGCATGACCCGAGTTGCTCCGCCACCCCGCCCCAGCCGGCTTCTTCACCCTCGGCTGGAAAGCGTCCAACGTCGCGCCGGACGTGCTGTTCGGCTGTTCTGATGAAGTGCTGAAGGGAGGCGCGAAATGACGCGGATTCGATTGGAGGTGTGAACGGGCGGCGTGTTGTCGCGCGTCTGAACGAGCAGCGTTCAGGCAAAGGGTCCTTCGCCGCCATGCTCTGCGCACAAGGAAAGGTCGCCGCGGCTCAGAGGTTGTGCAGAAATCGATAAGGGCTTTTTCGCGCTCCACTCAACCATCCAAAGAGCACCAATCTGGAGGCCTTTGCTCCACTTTACCCTTTCAGTTGGCAGGTACTCTAGGGCGCTTTTGGAGCTTGGTGGACCACTCGCAAATTCGAAGTTGATTTCTGCACAAACTCTCAGGATGACAGGGATTTTCGATTCTCGGCGGCAAAGCAAAATCACTGTCATCCTGAGCCGCAGAAATCTTTCCATGAAGGCAAAAGCATGGCGGCGAAGGACCCCCTTCGCTCGAGCGCTGAGCTCCCGCCCTACGGCGCCCTCACCACCACCCGCGGGTAATCCGCGCTCCCCCCCACCTCCACCCGCACCACCCCGTCCACCTCGCGCATGGTCAAATCGACGATGCCGCGTTGCGTGCGCAATCCGCGCAGCACCACCCCTGACCCCCGCGTCCATTCGCGGGGGACGCCGGCGCCGACGATGAGGGTGTTTTCGTCCTCTTCGTAGGCGAACATGTCGAGGACGGAGCGGATGAAATCCGAGCCGACCCAGGTGTGGGGCATGTCGCCGATGAACTTCGGCGTGGCTGGGTCGCGGAAGACGACCTCGGCCCATTGGTTCCATTCCTGCGGTCGAAGATCGTTGAGGAAGAAGGCCAACATCTGTTGGGCGCGGTCGCGCCAGCCGAGGCGGACGAAGGAGCCGATGGTGCGGGTCTCGTAGGGGGTGTAGGCCTCCCACGACGTGCTGCCGATGCGTTTCATCGATTCGGCGTAGTAGCGCTCGAAGGTCGCGAGCAGCGCGTCGCGGTTGAGATTCGCGCGGACGGGGGAGAGGGCGATGGTGGTCGACGTGGCGTCAAAGTCTCCGAGCTCCACCGAGCCGGGGATGTAGTCGATCTTGTGCATCCGCCGCGTCTCTTCGATCGAGGCGAGAAGGTTCGTGCGGAAGGTGTCGCGGAACTGCGCGTACGACGCCCGCTCCTCTTTTCCCAGCACTTCGGCGATGTACGTCGCGTCTTCGAGGCCGCGCAGGATGAAGAGGGTGTCCCAGTACGAGTGCATCGGTTTCGCCGAGTAGCCCTCGTGGCTGATCGACTCCGGGACCATGCCGTAGAAGGCGCGCTTCTCCGGCGTCTGGTACTCCGGCGTCATCCGCTCTTTCGTCAGCGAGTCGATGTACGCCACGGCCTTCTGTACGTGCGGCCAGAGCCGCACCAGCGCCTCGCGGTCGTGGGTGTGGCGGTAATACTCGGCGATCAGGAAGATCAACTGGCCGTGGCTGTCGTGCTCCGGCACCGGGTCGGCCCCTCGGGAGTCGACGCAGCACGGGACCTTGCCGTTCGGGAACTGGTACGGCGCGAACCATTCGACGAAGTCGCGCACCGCCTCGGTGTAGCCGAGCCGCAGCAGCGCCTCGGAGGTCAGCGAGCCGTCGCGGATCCAGGAGCGGTCGTACGAGCGCGAGCCGGGCTGGATCGCGCCGCCGTCCTGGTTGATGAGGATGTAGGCGACGTTGCTCTTCAGTACGCGCGCGACCTTCTCTCCCTGTGCGCCGGGCAGCTCGAGCGTGAAGCGGCTGAGGCGGTCGATCCACTCGCGTGTGGCGTTCGCGAGCTGCGTCTCCGGATCGTTCGCGATGGCGGCATCGCCCGTGGGGAGCGCGATGTAGAGGTCGCGATGCGTGTTCGGCTCGAGCGTCAGGTCGTAACGCAGCGCGCCCGACGCGGCGCCGAATGCGTCACGCACGCCGCTCGCTTCCGGCAGCGTGCCGCGCACGAGCGATTCGGTGATGTCTCCTGACGCGAATGCGGTCGCGCCGAATGCGGTGGGGCGGGTGAGGCTCACTACGCGCTTGTCGTCGGCACGAACGGTGTCCGCGCCGTCGTACGCCAACTCGTGGATCTCCGCCATGCCGCCCGGCACGTTGAGGAACTGCCACGGCGGATTGACCTGGAACGGCCGCAGCGCGAGGAAGAGCGTGAAGTCGCGGCGCTCGTTCGTCGGGTTGCCGACGCGGTAGCGCGCGTAGATGACGTTCGGCCGGGCGAACGCGGTCACGACGAGATGCGCGCCGGCGTTGTGCAAGTCGACGCTCGGGATCGGCGCGTAGCCGGCGGCCAGCGACTGCGTCCGCTCGACGTCGCTCCACGCGAGCAGCTTGCCGTTGGTGAAGAGGAACGGCTCGATGGAGAACGACAAGCGGTCGACCTCGATCGCGCCGTCCTCGCTGATCAGCGCCTCGCGCTCTTCCTTCGGCTCACCGACGATCGTCCAATAGGACTGCACGTTCGAGAAGTAGCGCGGATAGAGGCCGCGCCGCGCGCTCGCGGCGATGCGCGCGAAGAAGGCATTGCGCGAAGCGGAGAAGTCGAGCGGCTCGACCTGGACGTCCTGCAACGTCCCGTGCGGGAAACGGATCCGCACGTAGCGTGCGTCGGAGTCGGGAAGGAAGAGCGGATCGCGCCCGCCGGTGCTGCCGGTGACGCTCGCCACTGTTTCCCACTTCTTCGCGTCGTCCGACGCCTGCACTTCATACGAAGGCGCGTGCTTCCCCTCCGCCCACTCCAGCGTCAGGCCGCCGAACTCGCGCGCCACGCCGAAGTCGAGCGTGACGGAGTCGGGACGGGCGGTGCGTTTCACAGCGGGATACTGCGCCGGCCGCGGCGCGCGTTCGTTGAAGGCGAGCTCGTCGACCCACACCGATCCCCGCCCGCCGCTGCTGGCGGTGATGACGATCTCGATCGCCGAGATCTCGGTCAGCGGCTTGCCGCCCGACGGACCCCAGGCGAACTCGAGGTGGCGCTTCTTGATGCGCATGCGCGTCCAGTCGCGCGGGAACTTGAAATTGCGCTGGTTCAGCCACCAGACGTTCTCCCCGGTGGCGTCGAGCAGCTTGAATTCCAGTGTGTTCGGCGGCGTGTCGCCGCGCAGCGAGAACGTGAACTCGTAGTCGTCGGGGAGCTGCATTTTCAACGGCTTGCGGGCGATGGCGTATCCCGCGCCGCCGTGGAAATCGAAATCGAGCCGCATGGCCGTGCCCGTCTGCCCGGCGTCGGTGCGGATATTCAGCTCGACCCCGTCCGAAGGAGCGGCGATCCAGTCGTCGACCCTCGTGAAGTCGTCGAGCACAGCAGCAGTCGCGTTGGTGGTGGCGAGCAGAAGCGCGGAAACCAGCAGCAGACGGCCCATGCCGGGATTGTAATTCGATTAGGATGTAACCGGTTACAACGAAGGGCCGAGGGCAAAGGGCCGAGGGCCGAGGGAAGACGATTCCCGAAAGCTTCGCCCGGCGCTCGCGACGAGCCGAGATTCCCTCGGCCCTCAGCCCTTTGCCCTCGGCCCTTCAAACTATGCGCATCGGAATCCTCACCGGCGGCGGCGACGTCCCCGGACTCAACGCGGTCATCAAAGCCTTCGTCGCCTACGCCACGGATGCGGGCCATGAAGTGGTCGGTCTGCGCCGCGGCTGGGAAGCGCTCGTGCACGTCATCCCCGACCGCGGCGCCGACAACTCGCGCTGGGTCGTCCCGCTCGACCCGCAGAACACGCGCACCATCGACCGCAGCGGCGGGACGGTGCTGCACACCACGCGGCTCAACCCGGAGATCGCCACCGCCAGGCAGGTGCCGGAGCATCTGCGGCCCTACGCCGGTCCGGCGGACGCGTGGGGACGGTTCGACCTTACGCCGCACGTCCTGCAGAACATCGCCTTCCTCGGGCTCGACGTCATCGTCGCCATCGGTGGCGACGGCACGCTCACCTTCGCGCGGCGCCTCGACGCCGAGGGAGCGCCGGTGATCGGCATCCCGAAGACGATGGACAACGACGTCTTCGGCACCGACTACTGCCTTGGATTTTCGACGGCGGTGACACGATCGGTGATGTTCATCAACGATCTTCGCACCGGGGCCGGGTCTCACGAGCGTTTCCTCGTGGTCGAGCTCTTCGGACGCTACTCCGGCGAGACATGCCTGCTGGCGTCGTATCTGGCCAGTACCA
>DASPHC010000101.1:0-19135 GCA_035629865.1 Thermoanaerobaculia bacterium
CTCCTCTTCCCCCGCCCCCGCGTCGATGAGCGCTCTCGCCACGAGCGATGCAAACGCGACCGCCGTCTCCGCGTGATGTTTCGTGTAGAAATCCGCCTCGGCTTTGTCGAGGGCGAGCATGCCGGCGAGGCGGTCGCCGTCGAGCATGGGGACGCCGAGCCAGGAGCGGATGCCGGCGCCGACGTGGAGGCCGCGGCGGAAGGCGCGGTATTGCTCGGTGTCGCCGACGATGAGGGGGCGGCGGCGGTAGATCACTTCGCCGTTCGGGATGTCCATGTTGTCGACCTCGAACGACTCGCCGATGATGATGTCGAGGTCCGCGAAGCCGACGCCGCCGACGATGACCAGGCGGGTATCGCGCAGCTCCTGCACCGAACAACTGTCGTAGGGGACTTCGCGCCGCAGCTCCGAGAGGACGATGCGCATGGCCCGCCCGGCAGGGGAGGAATCGGCGGTGACGACGGGCGCACCATCGGCACGCGCCGCCACCGGCACGTCACCGCGCATCAGCTCCGCGATCTGACGCTCGAGCTCATCCAGACGCTCTTGCAATTGCACCCCTCTGCGAACTGGCGGATTGTATAGCAGGCATGGCGGGGGGTGCTGTTGTCAGTTGTCGGTTGTCAGTTGTCCGAACCGGTTTCGGGATGACGGAACCCTGCCGCCAGTACGAGAACGGTTCGGACAACTGACAACCGACAACCGATCAACGATTCACTTCTGGTGCTTGCCGCAGAAGTACGTCGTTCTTCCAAACACCACCGTCCGTTTGATGGCTCCTCCGCATTTGGGACATTTCTCCCCTTCCTCCCGGTGGTGGTAAAGGTAGCGGGCCGGGAGGGCGGCGTCGTTGCCGTGGCGGGTGATGACGTCGCGGAGGATGCGGCGCATCGTCGTGAAAATGGCCCGCTCTTCCTCCTTCTTCAGGCGGTCGATCGGGCGGCGGGGGTGGATGGAGGTCTGGTAGAGGATCTCGTCGGCGTAGAGGTTGCCGAGGCCGGCGAGGATCTCCTGCGACATCAATAACGACTTGACCGCGCCCCGCCGCTTCTCCAGCAGCGCGGCGAAACGGACGAACGTGAACTTCGGGTCGAGAGGATCGGGGCCGAGGCCCTGCTCCTCGATGTAGGCGTCGGGCGAGTCGACCAGCTCCGCGAGGCCGAAGAGGCGCATGTCCTCGAACGCCAGGTAGGCGCCGCCGTCGAGCTCGAAGACGATCTTCGCGAACCGCGGCTCCTTGGCGGCGTCGCGGTAGTACGCGAGGTCGCCGGTCATGCCGAAGTGGAGGTGGAGCCACGTCGCCCCGGCGTCGGCGAAGAGATGCTTCCCGTGACGCCGGACGGAGGTGAACTCCCTCCCCTTCAGCTTCCGGACGAACGTCTCCTTCCGCAGCGTGAGGATCCGCTCGTCGCGCACGTCCACGCGGGCGATGCGCTGCCCGAGCGCGTGGCGCGCGAAGTAGCGTTTGAACGTTTCGACTTCCGGAAGCTCGGGCATCAGCCGTTGATGGTCGCGATCCAGCGGTCGATGCTCTTCTCCAGTTCGTCCATCGGGAGCGCGCCGGCGCCGAGGACCTGGTCGTGGAAGGCGCGGATGTCGAACTTCGCGCCGAGGGCCTTCTCCGCGCGGCCGCGGAGCTCGAGGATCTTGAGCTGACCGATCTTGTACGCGAGGGCCTGGCCGGGCCAGACGATGTAGCGGTCGGTCTCGGACTGGATCTCCACCTCGTCGATCGCGGAGTGATCGCGGAAAAACTGCACGACCTGCTCGCGGGTCCATTTCTTGTGGTGCAGACCGGTGTCGACGACGAGGCGGATGGCGCGGAGCATCTCGTCGTTCAGGCGGCCGTAGTCGCTGTACGGGTCCTGGTAGAAGCCGACGTCCTTGCCGAGGCGCTCGGTGTAGAGCGCCCACCCTTCCTGGAAGGCGGTGTAGCCGCCCTGCTGGCGGAACGGCGGAAGGTCGGTGAGCTCCTGCTGAATGGAGAGCTGCATGTGATGGCCGGGCGCGCCCTCGTGGTACGCGGTCGACTCGGTCGGCAGCAGGCTGCGCGACGTCGCCTCGTGCGTGTTCACGTAAACGCGGCCGGGACGCGCGCCGTCGGGCGAGCCGGTCTCGTACGACGCCGCCGCGGCGCCCTCGGCGCGGAACTCGGGGACGGGCACGACTTCCAGCTTCGCCTTCGGCAGCCGGCCGAAGAGCTCCGGCAGGCGGGCGTACATCTGGTCGATGTATTTCGAATAGAGATCGATGAGCTGCTGCCCTTCCTTCGGCTTCAGCTCGGGATTCGCGGCAATGGCCTTGTTGAACGCCGCCAGGTCGGAGTAGCCGAGCTTCTTCGCGATCTGCAGCATCTCCCCTTCGATGCGCGCCACCTCGCGGAGGCCGAGCTCGTGGATCGCGTCGGGGGTCATGTCCGTGGTGGTCATGCTGCGGACCTGGAAGGCGTAACGCGCGCGCCCGTCCGGCAGCGACCAGACACCGACGTCGATGCGTCCCTTCGGCGCGTACTCGTCGCGCACGAACTTCGCGAAGCGGGTGTAGGCGGGGATGATGTCCTTCTCGATCGACGCCAGCACCGCGGTTTTGATCCGGCTCTGGTCTGCCTCCGAGATACCCTCGGGGAACTTCGTCACGGGAACCGCGAACGGCGACTTCTCCCCTTTCGAGTCGGCCAGCCCCTGCGCCTGCTCGGCCACTTTCTCCAGGAGGAACTTCGGCGGCATGAGGCGGGCGCTCATCCCCTTGCGCATGTTGACGATCGTGTTGTCGAGTCCCCGCGGCAGCTTGCCGAGACGGATGATGTAGTCGTCGTAGTCCTTGACCGTGGCAAACGGCAGCATGCTCGGGAGCTGCGCCAGGAAAAGATGGAGACCGCCCATCTGGTTCACCGGCATCCGGTGGTTGACGAAGGGGACGGCGTCGAGCGTCTCGCGCAGGCCGCGCACCATCAGGTCGCGGTTGAGGCGCTCCTGCTCGGAGAAGCCGCGGGTGTCGATGGCCTCGAAGCGGCGGAGGAACTTCCGGGTCATCGCCAGCTCCGCCTGGATGCCCTTCTCCGAAGAATCGCTGACCTGGTCGTTGTAACGGCGGTCGCCGAGGATCGAAGCGAACTCCGGCGACGTCTTGAGCGTGTACTCCCACTGCTCGTGCAGCAGGTCCATCAGCGCCTTCCTGCGGCGGTCGAGATCCGCGGCGGACAACTCCTGCGCGGCGGCGGAGCCGGCGGACGCGAACAGCAACAGGACGGCGAGCATCAGCTTCTTCATGGGATTGAGTTTATCTGAGCGTACAGGACCGAACTGTTACACTGTCCGTCCAGGTCCTATGGTCGATGCCAGCCCCGCAGCGAGGCCCGCGTATCGCGCGCTGGTCGTCGAAGACGATCCGGCAATCCGCCGGCTCGTCGAGAAGCTGCTGACCCGGCAGCACGTCAAGATCGACGTCGCCGCCGATGGCCGGACGGCCATCGACAAGCTCCGGGCCCAGCATTACTCCGTGCTGGTCCTCGACCTCATGGTTCCGGAGCTGAACGGATTCGAGATCATCGATTTCCTCAAGCGCGAGCAGATCTCGGTTCCGGTCGCGGTGGTCTCGGCAGTTTCGCAACAGGCCCTGACGAATCTCGACCTCGACATCGTGAAGCTGGTGATCTCCAAGCCGTTCGACGTCGACGAGTTCTCCAAGGCCATCCTCGCCCTCTGCGCGGAATCCGAAGGAAACGCGTAGCATTCCTCGCCTGGACAGCACTCGAGGAGAGTGCCCCGTAAGCGGAGGAATGGCAGACAACTGACAACCGACAACCGACAACGCCTCTCTTGGCGTCCTTCTTGCGCTTATTTGCAGTGACGGCTGCTGACATGCGCAAACCCGCTCTCGCGCTATTCGTACTCCTCTCCTCACCGATTCTCGCTGCCGGTATCGAGGCGCCCGACGGGTTCCGCGTCGAAGTGTTCGCCCGCGATCTCGGCGGTGCGCACACCCTGTTTGCCCTCGAGGACGGCACGGTCCTGGTCAGCCGTCCGAAGATGAACGACGTGATCGCCCTGCGCGACCGCGATGGTGACGGCCGCGCCGACGAGATGCGCACCGCGATTGCCTCGGTCGATCAGGCCCGGGGCCTGGCGATGCGCGGCCGGATCCTCTACGTCGCCGGCGTGAAACAGATCCTCCGCGCCGAGCGCCTCCCGGACGGCAGCTTCGCCGAGCCGCAGCAGGTCGTGACCGACCTGCCCGATGGCGGCCAGCACCCCGAGCGCGCCCTCGGCGTCGGCCCGGACGGGAAGCTGTACGTGGCGGTCGGCAGCTCGTGCAGCGACTGCACGGAGACGAATCCCGAGCACGGCACGGTGCTGCAGCTCGACGCCGACGGCGGCAACCGCCGGATCTTCGCGCGCGGCCTGCGCAGTCCGCGCGGCCTCGACTGGCAGCCGGGAACCGGCGAGCTGTGGGCCGGCGAGACCGGCGAGGTCCATGGCCAGATCAATGGCGAGATCAATCGCATCGGCGACGGCCTCCATTACGGCTGGCCGCTCTGCGCGCAGAAAGACGCGAAGCTCTGCAGGACCACCGAGCCGGCGGCGCTCGACCTCCCCTCGCGCGCGCCCGGCAGCTTCGTCTTCTATCGCGGCGTCCAGTTCCCCGAGGAGTGGCGGAGCGATGCCTACTCCATCGACGGCAAAGAGCTCCTGCGCATCCGCTTCGACGGCGAGAAGCCGGCGGCGGCCGAGAGCTTCGTGCGCTTCGGCGCTCCCCTCACCGGCGCCGCAGTCGCCGGCGACGGCTCGCTGCTCGTCAGCGACGACGCGAACGGCATCGTCTATCGCGTCTCGTACGGCGAAGCGCTGCCGCAGGCGATGACTTCCAGCGCTTCCGAGCAGGTGACGAAGCCGGTGCTGGCGAAGGCGTTCGGCATCGAGAACCTGAAGGGACCGGAGTCGGTGGTCCACGACGAAGAGCAGGACGTCTACTTCGTCTCCAACATCGACGGCGCCGCGGGGGCGAAGGACGGCAAGGGCTTCATCTCCCGCGTCACGCCCGACGGCAGGCTCGCGGAGCTGAAGTTCATCGACGGCCTCGACGCCCCGAAAGGGATGGCCATCCGCGACACCGAGCTGTGGGTCGCCGACATCGACAAAATGCGCGTCTTCGACCGCGTCACCGGAGCCGAGCTGGCGACCATCGACATGGCGGAAGACGGAGCGGTCTTCCTGCGCGACGTGGCGGTCGGACCGGACAACCACATCTACGTCACCGACACCGACCTCCGCATCAAAGGGACGCGCGAGCAGGTGCGCCAGGGCGACGGCCGCGTCTTCCGCATCGCCGGCAGCAGCAGCCCGGAGATCGTCATGAGCGGCGAAGAGCTCCGCTCCCCGAGCGGCATCGCCTGGGACGGCACCCGCTTCCTGATCGCCCAGGCGTACGGCAGGGAAGTGCTGGCCTGGAACCCCGGCACGGCGACGAAGGCCGTGATGCGCGGTCCCGGTGCCTTCGACGGCGTGGTGGTGCTGCCGAACGGCGCGGTGATCGTCTCCAGCCGCCACGACGACGCCCTCCACGTCGCTCACGCCGGCGGCGAGCTCCGCCCCCTCTTCACCCGCAAACCGACCCCCGCCGGCATCGGCTTCGACCGCAAACGCAACCGGCTGCTGATCCCCTCGACGGACGGCGACTGGCTGGAAGCTTGGACGCTGCCGCCGATCGAGCCACCGAAGACGACGACGTCGAAGGGGGACGGGGCGGTGGAGATGGCGGCGAAGCAATAGGACCTATAGGACCTATGGGACCCACCCACCCGTGGGTCTCATCTGTCCTATTGGTCTCATCGGTCCTATTGGTCCTATTTCCCCGGACCGGCGTCCGCTACACTCCCCCTTCGCATGTCCGAAACGCCACACCGCTACCGTATCGAAGTGCTGGAACGGCTCGCTCTCATGGGGCCGAACCTCTACGCCCACCGTCCGTGCATCAAGTGGAAAGTCGACATCGGTCCGTTCGAAGAGCGGCCGACGAACGTCATCCCCGATTTCGTCGACTCGCTGAAGGCGCTTCTCCCTTCCCTCATCGAGCATCGCTGCTCGGAAGGGGTCCGCGGCGGTTTCTTCACCCGGCTTGATGAAGGGACGTGGCTCGGGCACGTGATGGAGCACGTCTCGCTCGAGCTGCAGGGACTGGCGGGAATCGAGGTCGGCTTCGGGCGGGCGCGGTCGGCGGGACCTTCGGGCGTCTACAACGTCATCTACGAATGCGAGGAGCGGGAGACCGGCATCCTGGCCGGCGAGATGGCTATCGAGCTGATCGAGGCGCTGATCGCCGGCGAGCCGTTCGACGTCGACGAGCACATCGCCCGCCTGCGCCGCCTCTACGAGCGCAAGTCGCTCGGCCCCTCGACGCGTGCGATCGTCGACGCGGCGGTCCAGCGTGACATCCCGTTCATCCGCCTCAGCAACCTCAATCTCGTGCAGCTCGGCTACGGCGCCAACGCGAAGAAGATCCAGGCGACGATCGCCTCGACCACCCGTTTCCTCGGCGTGGAGATCGCCGGCGACAAGGACACCACCAAGACCATCCTCGGCTTCCACGGCGTCCCGGTCCCCGGCGGCGACGTCACCCGCGACGTCGACGAGGCGGTCGACATCGCCCGCCAGATCGGCTGGCCGGTAGTGGTCAAGCCGCTCGACGCGTCGCACGGGCGCGGCATCGTCACCAACATCCGGACGGAGGAAGAGCTCCGGCTCGCCTTCGACGAAGCGAAGCGTTATCGCAGCAGCGTCATCGTCGAGCGCTACCTCCCCGGCCGCGACTTCCGCCTGCTGGTCATCAACAACAAGTTCGTCGCCGCCGCGGAGCGCGTCCCGGCGCACGTCGTCGGCGACGGCGTGCAGACCATCACCCAACTCGTCGAAGCCGCCAACACCGATCCGCGCCGCGGGGTGGGACACGAGAAAGTCCTCACGAAGATCGAGATCGACGCCGCCACCGAGCGCCTGCTGGCGCTGCACAGCATGACTGTCGGCACCGTGCCGGCGGCGGGCGAGCGCGTCCCGCTCAAGAGCACCGCCAACCTCTCCACCGGCGGGACCTCGATCGACTACACCGACCGCATCCATCCGGCGAACATCGAGCTGGCCGAGCGGATCGCCGCGCTGGTCGGCCTCGATATCGCGGGCATCGACGTCGTCGCACCCGACCTCGAAAGGCCCATCGCCGAGAACGGCGGCGGCATCGTCGAAGTCAACGCCGCCCCGGGCTTCCGGATGCATCTCGCTCCCACCGAAGGGAAACCGCGTCCGGTCGGCGAGGCGGTGGTCGACATGCTCTTCCCGCCCGGCGTGCAGTCGCGCATCCCGATCATCACCATCACCGGCACGAACGGGAAGACCACCACGGCGCGGCTCTGCGCGCACATCGCCAAGATGGCCGGCCGCCGGGTCGGCCTGACCACGAGCGACGGCATCTACATCGGCAACATGCTGATCCAGAAAGGCGACACCACCGGGCCGACCAGCGCGCAGGTCGTGCTGCGCGATCCTTCCGTCGACTTCGCCGTGCTCGAGACCGCGCGCGGCGGCATCCTCCGCGCCGGCGTCGGCTACGACTGGTCGAACGCAGCCGTGGTGACGAACATCGCCGAGGACCACCTCGGCCTGCGCGACATCCACACCCTCGAAGACTTGGCGCGCGTGAAGGCCGTCACCGTCGGACGGGTGATGTCGAACGGCTACGCGATCCTCAACGCCGAGGATGCCATGACGCCGATCATCCGCGAACAGGCCGACTGCCGCCTGGCGTACTTTTCCCTCAACCCCGACAACCCCACCTTCCGCGCCCATGTCGCCGAGGACGGCCTCGGCGCGACGATCGAGAATGGCTGGCTGATGCTTCACGAGAACGGCATGCGCGTCCCCCTCTGCGAAGCGCGCACGGTGCCGATCTCCTTCGGCGGCAAGGCGCGCTTCAACCTCGAGAATGCCCTGGCCGCAGTACTGGCGGCGTTCGCCACCGAGGTCCACGTCAGCGACATCGTCTCCGGCCTGCAGTCGTTCTTCCAGTCCGCGACCACGACGCCGGGACGCCTCAACATCGTCGAGTTCGACGGCTTCCGGGTGATGATCGACTACGCCCACAACCCGCACGGCCTGGCGGCGATGAGCGAGCTCGCCCACGGCCTGCGCCGCGGACGGATGGTCTGCGTGCTCGGCCTCCCCGGCGATCGCCGCGACGAAGATATCCTCGCCGCCGCGAAGGTGGTCGGCCAGCACTACAACCGGGTCATCATCCGCGACGACTTCAACCTGCGCGGCCGCCAGCCGGGCGAGGTCGCACAATTGATCCGCCAAGGATTGCTCGCCGGCGGCCTGCGCGAGTCGCAGATCGTCGAGGAGCCGGTGGAAGAGAAAGCGATCGCGCTGGCGGTCTCGGAAGCGCAGCTCGGCGACCTCGTGGTCTACATCGCCGACAAGCCGGAGATCGCCGCGCGATACGTCGAGCACCTGCGGGTCACCCTCGGCCTCGCTATCGCTCAGACGACATAGGCCCAGACGACGTAAATGCTGATCATCGAGAACGCCGAGATCTACTCCCCCGCGCCGCGCGGCCGGGCCACGATCGTCGTCGCCGGCGGAAAGATCGAGAAGATCGGCGACGTCGACGCGTCTCCGTTCGATCCGGAGCGGATCGACGCGACCGGCTGCATCGTCACGCCGGGACTGATCGACGGGCACATTCACCTCATCGGCGGCAGCGGCGAGAAAGGCTTCGCCTCGGCGTCCGGCGCGATCTCCGCGCGGGAGTTGCTGTCGGCCGGAACGACCACCGTGGTCGGGTTGCTCGGTACGGATACGACGACGAAGACGCTTCCTTCCCTGCTGGCCAAGGTGAAAGCTCTGCGCGACGAGGGGCTGAACGCGCGGATGTGGACCGGCGGCTACGACGCACGGTCGCTCACCGGGTGCGTACGCGACGACGTCGTGCTGATCGAAGAGATCATCGGCGCGGGCGAGATCGCCATCGCCGATCGCCGCGGCGTGCACTTCGACGCCCGGACCCTGGCCCGCCTCGCCTCCGACTGCTACATCGCCGGCACCCTCACCGGGAAAGCGGGCGTGCTCCACCTGCACACCGGCGAACTGCCCGAGCGCCTCTCGATCGTCCGCGAGATGCTCGACCTCGGCGTCCCCGCCGCATCGCTCCATCCGACGCACGTCAACCGCAACCAGGAACTATTCGCCGAGGCCGTCGAGCTCACGCATCGCGGCATCACGATCGACCTCGACGTCGTCGACGAAGACCTCGGCGACTGGCTGCGCAAGTACGACGGCGACCGCAGCATGCTCACCATCTCCACCGACGCCCCGATCGGACGCGTGGCGGCGCTGCTCGAACAGATCCGTCGCGTGGTGCAGGAAAACATCTGGCCGCTGGAGGACGCGCTGGCGCTGGCGACGCGCAACCCGGCACGCGTGCTCAAGCTCCATGACGCGGGTGAGATCGCCGAGGGGAAACGGGCCGACCTGCTCGTCCTCGACGCAAAGACTCTCGAGATGCGGCACGTGATTGCGGGTGGGAACGTGGTGTAACCGCTCACTCCGCGCGAGATCGGCCCACGAGGACGTGGGCGGACCGGCCCATGAGGACATGGGTGGTCCGATCGGTCTCCGGATTGCCACGTCCGCAGAGCGTGCTGATTAGTCCGCCACGAACTTCGCACCGCGCCGCAGGATCTGCAGGCGGTACGTCTGGGCGTGCGGTTCCATCCGGCCGTGGTCGGGGTTGACGATGGTTACTTCGCCTGCGCCTTCGACGGTGATGACGCCGTCGTGGCTCCAGACGACGGCGGTGTTCTCGTCGATGCCGATGCCGGTCAGGCGGTGCTCGTGGGAGGCAGCGATGAGGCGCGACAGACGGCGGCGCTCGCCAAAGTGTTGGTCGATGATGGCGTGCGGGATCAGGCCGAGGCCTTCGTCGAACTCGACGAGCTCGGCGCCCCTCTTCCGTCTGGAGCGGGCGATCATGCGGCGGCTGAGCGCGGATGCGCCGGCGCTCGTGCCGGCGTAGACGGCGCCCTCGCGGACGGCTTCGAGGATCTCGTCGATGCAATCGGCGGAGCGGAGAAACCTCATCAGCCGCAACTGGTCGCCGCCGGTGACGAAGATGCCGGTCGCGGTACGGATGGCTTCGCGTTGTTCCACAGTCACGCCGAGCTCGGCGCGAACGACCTGGACCACACCCGCGCGGAAACGGTTGAAGATGCGCGTGTAACGCTCCCCTCGCTCCTTCGGAGCGACCGACGCCGAGGGGATGATGACGATCCGCGCCTGCTTTCCGCCAGCGCGGCGCACGAATGCGGCAAGGATGGACTCGCTTGCAGCGCGCTTGTCCTCATTGCCGCCGATGGCCATGACACACCCGTTGCCGATCAATTCTTCGATGGTCACCTTCCCTCGCGGTTTCCGGTCTGGACGCGAACATTGTAAATAACGTAGCGCAGAGAGTGGTATTTCATTTGACGCGGTACCCGAGCTTCCTCAGCTCATCCGCAATCTTCGCCACATGGTCTCCCTGGAGCTCGATCTCCCCTTCCTTCGCCGTCCCGCCGCTGCCGCACTTTTTCTTGAGGGTCTGGGCGACGCCGGCGAGAGTCTCGGGAGTGTGCTGGAAGCCGGAGGCGACGGTGACGGTCTTGCCGGCGCGGCGCTTCCTGTCGACGGCGACGCGGATGGTCTGCCTGCCGGGCTCGACGTCCTCCGCAACGTCGAGCTGGCCGCTGTCGCGGAGCCGCTTCGCTTGTTCGGGATCGCTGGTCCAGACGAGCTTTGAATTGGCCATGCGTCCATTACTCTACGCGTGAATGGACGATTTCTATCGCGGATGGCGCAGGCCCGGCCCGGTTCCGCCCGGCGGCGTGGAGCCGGAGGAGGGGGAAACGCTCGATTACATCTGCGGGCATTTCCGGATCTTCCAGTATGCGAAGGGACACCGCTATTCGACCGACGACGTGCTGACGGCCTGGTACGGCACGGCCCACGCGCCGCGCGTCGACCGCGCCGCGGACCTCGGCTCGGGAATCGGCTCGGTCGCGCTGATCTCGGCCTGGCGGCTGCCGGGAGCGGCGTTCTGCACGGTCGAGGCGCAGGAGATCTCTATCCGCCTGGCGCGCAAGACGATGCAGTACAACGGGCTGGAGTCGCGGGTGACGCTGCTTCACGGCGACCTGCGCGACGAGACGATCCTGGCGAACAAGGCGCCGTTCGATCTCGTCACCGGCTCGCCGCCGTACTTTCCTCCCGGTACGGCGATGGAGGCAGGGCACAAGCAGGCCATCCCGGCGCGGATCGAGGTGCGGGGGACGGTGGCGGATTACTCAAAGACCGCGGCGCGGATTCTGGCGCCGGGCGGGGTGTTCGCGTTCGTGTTTCCGACGAACCAGATGGAGCGGGCACTGCAGGGGGTGAAGGAGGCGGGGCTGAAGCTGGTACGGCGAAGGGACGTCGTGTTCAAGGAGGGGGAGACGCCGTTGATCACGCTGTTCTCCTGCTCGCTTGCGGAGGACCTTCCGGCAACGTATGAGGCGCTGGTGGAGCGGCCGTTGACGATCCGGAGGGGGGATGGTGGGGTGGACGCGGAGTATTCGGCGGTGAGGCTGAGCTTCGGGTTTCCGCCGGGGAACGTGCCGGCGTCGTAGGCGAATGCATCGCGAGAGCTGCCCGCGCGACGCGGGCGGACCGGCCCACGAGGACGTGGGCGGTCCGGGGGCGGTCCTTCGGACCGACGACGTGCGAACTCACCGGCCGACGGCCGGTCCCCCGGACCGCCGACGTCTTCGTCGGCCGGTCCGCGGGCGTCCCGCACGCAGGCTCTCGCGCAGAAGTAACGCTCTCGCGGGGTGGGACGGCGGCCTGCGGGTTCGTGCCGCGCGAGAGCGGCCCACGAGGACGTGGGCGAACCGGCCGGCGAGCCGTCGGCGGTCCGCTTTACAGCGCGTCGGCAATTCTCCGCGCGATCAATTCGTACCCCTCCGCACCCGGGTGAAAGCGGTCCAGCGCCAGCCGGTCGCGGTGGGAAAAGATGTCTGCCGTGGCCACCACCGTGAAATCGGGGTCGTTGCCGAAGTGCTCGAGAAGCCGCGCATTCCAGCGGTTCACCAGCGCGGAGAACTGCTTGCCCGCCGGGGTGCTGACGAAGGGGTTGTAGAGGCCGACGAAGAAGATCCGCGCCTTCGGATTCGCGCGGCGGATCTTCTCGATGGCACTCTCGACGCGGCCGAGGACGTCGCCCATGACGGCGTCGGGATCGGGCGGCGTGGCGGTGCGCCAGTCGTTGCCGCCCCAGAGGTCGTTGCCGCCGATCGAGACGATGATCACGTTCGACTGCGCCAGCAGTTGCTGGACATTCGGCCGGTCGATCAGCTCGAGGAGCTGCGGTGTGCGCGCGCCGTTCACGGCCACGTTGTAGGTGCGGCGGGCCTTCACGTTGCGGCGGCGCAGCTCGTCGTCGAGCCGTCCTCCGATGCCGAGGCCGGACGGATCGCCGGCGCCGCGGGCCAGCGAGTCGCCGAGGATGATCGGCGCGATCTGCGCGCGAGGCGCGGCCTCCGCCGGCACGGCCGCCCGCGGGATGAAGTCGACCGGCGCGCCGGTGTCACCGCGCAGGTAGGCGATGAAGCCGTACGCGAAGACCGACGTCGCAACGAGCGCCGCGGTGATGGGCAAGTACCAGAATAGAAACCTGCGCATGGCGGGGCGAAGTTACCATGGCGCCGATGACGGCCGCGTTACAGGCTTCACACTTAACCAAAGTCATCGGGGAACGGACCATCGTCGACGACGTGTCGTTCGAGCTGCGTCCCGGCGAGGTCTTCGGCTTCCTCGGCCCGAACGGTGCCGGGAAGACGACCACCATCCGGATGCTGGTCGGGCTGATCCGGCCGACCGAGGGGAACGTCACCATCTGCGGCTACGACGTCCGCCGCGACTTCGAAAAGGCGATGCGCTGCATCGGCTGCATCGTCGAGAACCCCGACCTCTACCGCTTCATGACCGGCCGGGAAAACCTCGAGCACTTCGCGCGCATGCTCGACGTGCCCAGGGCGGAGATCGAGCGGGTGGCCTCGCTGGTCAACCTCGCCCACCGGCTCGACCAGCGCGTCGGGACCTACTCGCTCGGGATGCGCCAGCGCCTCGGGATCGCGCAGGCGATGCTCGGCAAGCCGCGCGTGCTCATCCTCGACGAGCCGGCCAACGGCCTCGACCCCGCCGGCATCCGCGAGATCCGCGAGCTGCTGCGCATGCTGGCCGAGGAAGAGGGGCTGGCGGTCTTCATCTCCAGCCATCTCCTGGCCGAGATCGAGCTCACCGCCGACCGCGTGGCCATCATCCACAAAGGACGCATCCTCCGCACCGGCGCGGTACGCGACCTGATCTCGAACCAGAGAGTGATGGAGATCCGCGTCGGCGATCCGGAGCGCGCCACCGCCATCCTGCGCGAGCAGGGCATCGATGTGACCGCGTCGGAAGACCTCCTCTTCGCCGCCATCGAAGAACCGTCCACCCCGCCCCTCGTCGCCGCCCTCGCCCGGAACGGCATCGACGTCTTCCACGTCCGCTCCCGCGTCCAGACGCTGGAGGAGATGTTCCTCGAAGCCACCGGCGGAGAAACAGTGGATTGAGGCGAGAGATGAACGATGAGAGATGAGAGATGAACGAGAGCAGACTCCCGTCCCCTGTTCATCGCTCATCTCTCATCGCTCATCTCTCGTCCTAGCGAGACCGAACCCATGTTGATTGCACTCGTACAGAACGAAACTCTCAAGCTTCTCCGCCGCAAGCGCTTCGCCATCGTGGTGGGGATCATGTTCGTCATCCTCACCCTCGTCTCATACTCGCAGTACCGGCAGCTGCGGGAGCTGCGGAACGCCAACTGGCGCGCCGAGCTGCAGGAACGGATCGCGCGCTACGAGAACCGGCTGCGGCGCGGCCGGATCAACGAGACCTGGGCGCGATCGATGCGCGCCGAGATGCAGCGCCTCCAGTTCTACCTCGACCGCGGCATCAACCCCGAGCAGCCGACCGCGCCGCTGGTCGTGCGCAGCTTCGCCAACGCCGCCGGCTTCCTGCTCCTCCCCCTGCTCATTGCCGTCCTCGGCAGCGACATCGTCTCCGCCGAAAACTCGGAGGGCACCGACAAGCTCTTACTGACACGGCCGGTGCGAAGGTGGAAGATCCTCACCGCGAAGCTCATCACCCTCTGGCTCTTTGCCGGCCTGACCCTCCTCGTCGGCGCCGGCGTGTCGTACCTCGTGACCGCACCCGTCTTGCCCGCGGGGGGCTGGGACGCCCCGTCGTTCAACGGCTTCCAGCTCGCCGGCGACGCCATGAAGCTCGACACCGTCCGCCAGCTCCCCCTCTGGCACGACGCCCTCCTCGCCTACGGCCTCGAGTGGTACGCCCTCCTCGCCGTCGCGTCGATCTCCCTGATGCTCTCCGTCCTCTTCAAATCGAGCGCCGCCTCGATCGGGACCATGCTCGCGTCCCTCATCGGCGGCACCATCCTCACCCGCATCAGCCCCGACTGGACCGCCGGCAAATACCTCTTCGTCAGCGCCCTCCCCCTCGCCGACTACTACACCGGCCAGGCCCCGCCCTACGAAGGCATGTCCATGACCTTCTGCATCCTGCTTCTCGGAAGCTGGGCCGTGGGGGCGCTGGTGGTGGCGTATGGGCTGTTCACGCGGAGGGACGTGTTCGGGTGATAGGACTCACCGGGCGGAGGGCGTCCCATAGGTCCCATAGGTCCTATCTGTCCCATCAGTCCTATCCCGGCAACCAGCACGTCACCACCGTCCCCCCACCCTCCCGCGCCGCCAGCCGCACGCGCCCCCCGTGGGCTTCGACGATCTCATTGCAGAGGGCGAGGCCGAGGCCGGAGCCGGTGGACTTGGTGGAGTAAAACGGCACCAGGGCCTGCCGCATGACGTCCTCGGTCATGCCGCGGCCGCGGTCGCAGATCCGGAGCAGCGTGCCGTCGGCGCTGCGCTGGAGGGAGACGGTGACGGCGTCGGGGTCGCCCCCCGCTTCGTGGGCGTTCTTGACCAGGTTGATGACCACCTGCTGCATCTGGGCACGGTCGATGTTGCTCTCCAGCTCGAGGTCCCCCTCGGCGCGGAAGTCGTAGAGGGCCCGCACGTCGTCGACGATCTCCTGCCAGCGGGTCGGCTCGCGCCGCGGTGCGGGGAGGCGGGCGAACTGGGCGTACGACTCGAGGAAGGTGCGCAGGAACGCCAGCCGCTCTTCGATGGTCTCGTAGATCTCACCGAGCCGGTCGCGCCGCTCGGGGTTGGCCTGGGCGAGCTTGGCGGAGTGGAAGAGGGAGCTGATCGGCGCGATGGTGTTGTTCAGCTCGTGGTTGATCACCCGGATGGCGTTCTTCCAGACCGCCACCTCCTGCCGCCGCAGCTCCGAGGTCAGCCGCTCGATCAGCACCAGCCGGTGCTCCAGCGTGTTCAGGCGAAACGTCCGCTGGGAGAGATGGAACGTCTCATCCCCCTCCCCCATCCGCACGGTGACGATGGCATCGGAGGACGAGCCGAGGGCCTCGCGGATCGGCGTGGCGAGCCGCTCGGCGATGTCGTCGAAATGGTGCCCTTCGAGGCGTCCGCCGGCGACGTAGAGCTCGCGCGCGGCGGTGTTGGCGTAGACGACGCGGTGCGCGCCGTTGAGCAGCACCACCGCCATCGGCGTCCGCTGGAGGATGGTGTCGAGCAGCAACTCTTTCTGGAAGAGATCCGCGCGCTGGCTGCGGAGCACGTCGGCGACGTCGTTGTAGAGGCGTTTGACCGTCGACGCCTCCTCGTCCGGCCGGGCCGCGAGGCGCATGCTGAAATCGGAATCGCGAAACGCCCGCAGACCGTCGTCGAGCCCGTGCAGCGTGTCGACGGTCTGAAAGGTGATCCGCCGCGCTGCCCAGAACACGACCGGGATGACCAGCAGCAACGCCGCGCTCAACGCCCCGAG
This sequence comes from Thermoanaerobaculia bacterium, assembly GCA_035629865.1. Classification (GTDB taxonomy): domain Bacteria; phylum Acidobacteriota; class Thermoanaerobaculia; order Gp7-AA8; family Gp7-AA8; genus QHVT01. Next base: position 16,014 of record DASPHC010000101.1, read on the forward strand.
CTCCCCCATCTCCACCGCCCGCGCCGCCCGCATCCCCACCCACGCCAGCCCGAACGCCGCGACGGCGGCCGTGGCGACGAGGAGCCGGATGCGCGTGGTGAGTCGCAAGGAGAGCAGGTTAGCGGATCTCACGGCGGCGGTGAATCGGGCAACGGCTATGACTCAGGCAGCGGCATTTGGCCGTGACGCGGCAGGAAGTATGCATATCCGGAACTCGGTCCGGCGATCCGATCGACAGCAGCGGCGCGTGCCGGATGCCGGTGTCGCTGCATCAGCGAAGGAGCTCCCGATGTCGCGGATGAAGATCCTGGGATTCGCACTGCTTCTGGTCGTGATGGCAACGGCGCCGGCGGAGGCGGCCGGCGGCGCGCTGCCGTCGATCCTCCCCGTTTCGAATGACACGGCGGCCGCGCCGCCACAGGAAGGGACTCGGGAATTCTTCGACGCGTTGATGGCGAAGAAGCGTCTCGAGATCCCCGGGTGGCAGTTCACGAAAACGCGCCAGTCCTGCACGGCGGCGTGTGATGAAGCGGCGAACAGCTGCCATAACGCATGCGACCTGCTCCCGCCCGGTCAGCGTGCCGCGTGCCACTCCGACTGCTTCTGGGAGAATGAGAACTGCTACTGCAGTTGCGGGCTCACCGGATATTGCCACTAAAGCGCTGCGCCGCCGGCGAGGTGGGGTCAGAGCTTTCTTTTCTCATGATCCGAGAAGAACGAAGGCCGGACCCCACCTCCACTACCCCATCCGTCCGGCTGTAAACGCCCCTCCTGCCTGCGGCGGGTCAACGTCCGCGGAGCGATCTGAATCCATTCACATAGATTGCCGCGGCCGACGGGACTCGAACCCCGCCTTCGACCTGACAGACCGTTGGGGCTAGCCGACGGAACTACGGCTCCAGGTGGGAGCTCTCAAAACCTCCTCCTTTCGGATTTCCATAAATTCCCCATAAAAAGAAAACATCATCCTTCGTCGCTGGCGCGACCTTGGGGTGCATGAGAAACCTTCCAAGGTCTGCAGTCACCGCATTCAATGGTTTTGTGGAGGTCCGCTTGCGCGCCGCGCGCCTTTTGACGCGATGGTCGCCTCAGTGGGGAAAGACAGGAGAGCCATATGTCTAAAACATCCGACTCAATCACCGTCATCGCGGTCAACGACGCCCCAGTGGCGGTGGCCGACAGCGGCTACATCGTCAACAAGGGCGGCACGCTGAACGGCTCGTCGGTCCTGGCGAACGACACGGACCCCGAAAGCGACCCGCTGACGGCGGTCCTGGTCAGCGGCCCGGCCCACGCTTCGTCGTTCACCCTCAACGCCGACGGCACATTCACCTACGTGCATGACGGCAGCGGGACGACCTCGGACAGCTTCACCTACAAGGTTAACGACGGTACGTCCGACTCGAATACCGTCACGGTTTCGATCGCCGTGAACGATTTGTGTTGTGCAGGAGACCCGAACGGGCCCGGTCCCGCAGGGGTGCCATGGCCGCCGACGATCCCAGGCAGCACGATGTATAACTTGCGTGGACCGCAGGTCGAGCCGCAGTCCAGCTTCTGGACGATCAGTCCATGCGCGGTGCCTTGCATCGTGCGGATCTCGGACCTGATCGTGAAGACCGATGATCCGGAGAATCCCTGCTTTTTTCCTCCCTATCCGGCCGATTTCGAGACTCAGACTGAGGAGATCGAGGAGATCATCGAGCTCGCCTCGCTGCGGGACGACCCGGAGGCGTTGGCGAATCCGTCGTCACCGGGCCGGCGGCGTCTGGCAATCAGTCCTTTCCTGCAACTGCGCCCTCAGCCCTTGGGCGCGGTCTACAACCGTTTGCGCAGCGAGGACCAGCCCGTAATCCTCACCGGGCGCGAGCTGGCGCGGTACTTCGAGAGCGAAACGCCCGGATTGGGGCATCGGCATGCGCTCAATTTCCTGATCGCGAAATTCAACTACTCGCCCCCGCGGCAGGCGCTGATCTGGGCGGCGCTGGACATGGCCATCTATAGCGCGCTGCTCGCCGCCTGGCATTACAAATGGTTTACGAATCGCACGGACGTCCGCTATCGCCCGCGGCCGATCGAGTTCGACTACCGCGTCAGTGTGCTCTTCAACCGGGCGGTCAACGAGACCGAATCCGCGGACGGCATGGTTCGTCTGACACCGAATCCTTCACCCGGAACGCCGAGGCATCCGTCTTACCCCTCGGGCCACAGCACGTACGCAGGGGCCGCCAGCGAGATGCTCTCGTTCTTCTTCCCGGACTACACCGCCGAGTTCGACAAGCTGGCGGACAACGCGGGCATGGCGCGGCTGTGGGCGGGCATTCACTGGCGCTCCGACCACGTCCAGGGGGTGAGGCTGGGACGTTGCGTAGCGCGCGAGATCATTGCGAAGCTCCAGGAAGGGTGCATCTGCCCGCCGGACGTTTGCAACACGCCTCCCCCCTGTGACGCGCCGCCCACTCATCAAGATCTGTTGGATTGCTCGGCGACGTTCAGCCAATGCTGCGCGGCGGAAAGCCCGGCTGCGCTGGCAGCCACCGGCGGAGGTCGATCCGCGAAAGGAACGCGAACGGGCGGCGGCAGCGGCGGCGGGGAGGTTTCCTCCGCGGCTCTGCAGGAACAATCCAGGGGACCGCAACAGGGGGCCAAGACCGCCGGTTCATCTGGCGATCTGACGGGTCAGGCGCAGGGCCCGCAGGAGGGAGCCGGCCCTGCCGGCTCCGAGGAAGCACAAGAGGAGAAGGCGAAGGGTCCGCAGGAGGGTGCGAAGTAACTCCCGGTCAGGTGGCGCCCCGGAGTGGGGCGCCACCTGTGCGTGCTGTGTGAGCGATGAAGGGATGGCTGGGGTCAGAGCTTTCTCTTGCTCGTTCCTAGGGATGGCTGGGGTCAGAGCTTTCTCTTGCTCGTTCCTGGGAAGAACAAAGGTCTGACCCGCCTCCGTCCTCGCGAGTCATGGGGTCATACCTCACGAGGCATGGGGTAATGCCTCACGAGGCATGGGGTCCCGCCTCACGAGGCATGGGGTCCCGACTCGCGAGTCATAGGGTCCCGACTCGCGAGTCATGGGGTCCCGACTCGTGAGTCATGGGGTCTCGACTCGTGAGTCATGGGGTCTCGACTCG
>DASPHC010000102.1:0-15272 GCA_035629865.1 Thermoanaerobaculia bacterium
AGCGACGTTCTACGACCAACGCAACAAGGAGCGTGCCGTTGATCACTACGCGAGGAAGCTTGCTGCTCTCGGCTACAACGTGCAGCTCGTGAAGAAGCCCTCGTAAGAGCGCCGCGCAGAATCGGCCCGCGCGAGAGCCTACGAGCTCTCTGCATGACCAGACCTTGGTGAATCGGAGCCGACTCTGCACAGCTGGACCCTTCCGCTGACTCTCGCAGTCAGCTCAGGATTGGTTTGTCTTCAGCACCCTTTTGGCGAAGATGTTTTCGTAGCAGCCCGCAGGATCTCCCCACGAGCGGAAAGCATGGCGGCGAAGGACCTGGGGGGCGGGGGAGCGCTGCGTGCGCCCCACCCACCCAGGTCCTTCGCCGCCATGTTTCTCTTCCCTGCGATCATTCTTCGGGCTCAGGATGACACGGAGGGGAACCATCCATCCCAAGCAAGCAACCAGTAAACTGAGAGCATGTCCAAAACCCGACTGGAAGCCTTCAGCGACGGAGTCATCGCCATCCTCATCACCATCATGGTGCTCGAGCTGAAGGTGCCGCACGGCGACGACTGGGCCGCCATCCGGCCGACCGTCTTCACCCTTCTCCTCTACCTCCTCAGCTTCATCTACCTCGGCATCTACTGGTCGAACCACCACCACATGTTCCACGCCGCCGACCACGTGAGCGGCAGCGTCCTCTGGGCCAACCTCCACCTCCTGTTCTGGCTCTCCCTCGTCCCCTTCGTGACCAGCTGGATGGGCGAGAACCATTTCACCTCCCTCCCCACCGCCATCTACGGCGTCGTCCTCGTCGCCGCGGCCGTTGCGTACACGATCCTCCAGAGCCGCATCATCGCCACCCACGGCCGGACATCCACACTCGCCCGCGCCGTCGGGAACGACCGCAAGGGAAAGCTCTCGATCGTCCTCTACCTCGCCGGCATCGGAACGGCCTTCATCCACCCCCTCATCGCCGACGCCCTCTACACCACCGTCGCCCTGATCTGGCTCGTCCCCGACCGGCGCATCGAGGAGAAGCTCGCGCACGGCGAGTGACATACACTCCGCGCCGATGGACGCGATCGTGGTGGGCCTCGGCGGCATGGGGAGCGCCGCCGTCTCCCATCTCGCCGCCCGCGGCCATCGCGTCACCGGCATCGACCGCTTCACCCCCGCGCACGACCGCGGCTCCAGTCACGGCCGGTCGCGCATCATCCGGCAGGCGTATTTCGAAGGGGCGGAATACGTCCCGCTCCTCCTGCGCGCATACGAGCTGTGGCAGGAGCTGGAGCGCGACACCGGCACGTCGCTGCTGACCATCACCGGGGGCCTGATGATCGGCACGCCGGAGAGCGAGACCTTCGCCGGCAGCGTTGCCAGTGCACGCGCGCACGGACTGCCGCATGAGATCCTCGATGCGAACGAGATCCGCCGCCGCTTTCCCCCGTTTCACGTGACGCCGGAGCTGGTCGCGCTCTACGAGCCGATGGCCGGCTTCGTCGACCCGGAGCGGAGCATCCTCGCCCACCTCCGGCACGCCGCGCGCCTCGGCGCCGAGCTGCGGTTCGAAGAGCCGCTGCTCTCCTGGGAAGCGTCACCGGCCGGCGTGCGTGTGACCACCACGCGCGCGACCTACGAAGCGGAGCGGCTCATCCTCGCCACCGGACCGTGGGCGCCGCAGGTCCTCTCCGATCTCGGCCTGCCGCTGACCATCGAGCGCCAGATCCTCTTCTGGTTCGACCCGATCGGCGGTGTTGCGCCATTCCATCAGGACCGTTTCCCGATCTACATCTGGGAGCTCGAGGATGGCCTGCAGTTCTACGGCTTCCCCGCCCAGGACGGCCCGCCCGGCGGCGTGAAGGTCGCGTTCTTCTACCACGGCGAGCCGTGCACGCCGGAGACGATCGACCGCAACGTCGCGCCGTCCGAGGTCGACCAGATGCGCTCCGTCATCGCCGGCCGCATCCCCGCCCTCAACGGCCCCCTCCTCGACGCCGTGACGTGCATGTACACCAGCACCCCCGACCACGACTTCATCCTCGGCCTGCACCCGGAGCACGACAACGTCGTCCTCGCCTCCCCGTGCTCGGGGCATGGGTACAAATTCGCGAGCGTGATCGGGGAGATATTGGCGGACCTGGCGATCGAGGGAACGACGCGGCATGCGATCGGGGCGTTTGGGCTGGGGAGGTTCACAACCCCTTTCATCTGAGGCTGTGAAGAAATCGAGCACCTTCATTGTAAATAGTGAGCTACCGCAGCCGCCGTAGGCGGCGGAAGATCTGTAGGCCCGCCCTTCAGGGCGGGTATCGTGCGGCCCACGAAGGCGAGTCCGCGAAGCGGGCGATAGAACAGGGGTCACGCGCAGCCCTATGCTGTCGCCCGCTTCGCGGACTTGCCTTGTCCTCGACCTTTACCCGGCCTAAAGGCCGGGTCTACAGATCTTTCGCCGCCTACGGCGGCTGCGGCGGATCGCTCTTGCGCGCTCAACGGCGATACAGCCTCTGTCCTCAAATCCACACATCATTCGCCGCCGTCAGCTCCCCGCCCGCCTCGCCCGTATTCACCACCCCGGCCGGCTCGATCAGCATGATCTTGCACTCGCTGCTGGCGAACGGCTTGTGCTCCTTCCCCTTCGGCACCACGAACATCTCGCCCGCGCGCAGATGCACGGCGCCGTCGCGGAAGTCGATCCGCAGCTCCCCTTCGATGACGATGAACGCCTCGTCGGTGTCGTCGTGGCTGTGCCAGACGAAGTCCCCCTCCACGCGCGCGAGCTTGAACTGGTAGTCGTTCATCTGCGCGATCACTTTCGGCTGAAAGTGCTCGGCGAACTTCGTGAATTTTTCGTCGAAGGAGACGGCAGTGTAGGGCATGCGGGAAATGATACTCGCGCCTTACTCCGCCACCCTCCACCCCCGCGCGCCGGGCGACCAGAAGAACAAGCCGTAGCCCTTCCCTGCCTCCACGCCCTGCACGCGCTTCCGCACCGCCCACTTCGTGGCCACCTGCACCGTCCAGAGGTAGGGCAGGTCGGCGGCGAGGCGGGCGTGGAGCTGGTGGTAGAGGGCGGCGCGGCGGGTGAGGTCGAGCTCGTGGCGGGCCCGCTCCATCAGCGCGTCGGCGGCGGGGTTGCGATAGCGGACGATGTTCAGGCCGGCCGGTGGGACCTGGCTGGAGTGGAAGAGCGAATAGGGATCGGGATCGGGGTCGGCGCTCCAGCCGACGAGGGCGGCCTGGTAGTTGCCGCGCATCAGCAGGTCGAAGAACGCCGCGGTGTCGAGCTTGCGGATCTCCGCGGTGACGCCGATGCCGCGCAACGCCGCCTGATAGATGACCGCCTGATCCTCGGCCTGCTTGTTCCCGGCCGGGACCAGCACGGTCAGCGAGAACGTCCTCCCGGCGAGCAGTTTCCGCGCCCCGGCCGGGTCGTACGGCGGCGGCACCACGTTCGGGTCGTACGCCCACTGGTCCGGCGTGAACGGGCCGCTGATCGAGCGCGCCTGCCCCTGGTAGAGCCGGTCGATGATGGTCTTGCGGTCGAAGGCCATGGACAGCGCGAGGCGGACTTGCGGGTCGCGGAGCAGCAGATCGTCGAGGTTCCAGGCCACGGTGTTGTAGGCGAGCAGATAGACGTCGTGGAACGTCACGTCCCGGGCCCGCTCTTTCTCGCGCGCCCAGATGTCGGGCTTCACCCGCATCTCGTCGATGTCGCCGCGCTGCAGGGCCGCCCACGCCGCGCCGTCGTCGCCGATGACGCGGAAGACGATCCGTTCGAGGGCCGGTTTCTCGCGCCAGTAGTCGGGGCGGCGCAGGAGGACGACCCGTTCGCCCGCTTTCTTTTCCGCCAGGCGATACGGCCCGTTGCCGACGGCGCGGTCGTTGAAGTCCTTCTTGAAGTCGCCCGTGCCGTACACGTGCTCCGGCAGGACGGCGATGTTGAAGGAGTAGAGCAGCGCCGCGCGCGGCTCGGTGAAGGCGACCACGATCGTCCGGTCGTCGATTGCCTTCGTGCCCTTGCGGTCGAGCCCTTCGAACCAGGCCGAGAACTGCGGCGACTCCTCGTCGACGATCCTGTTGATGGTGAACAGCACGTCGCGCGCGGTCACCGGCCGGCCGTCTTCGAACGTCGCCCGCGGATCGAGGTGCAGCGTGTACGCGCGGCCGTCGGGGCTGACCTCCCAGCTCCGCGCGAGCCCCGGCACCGGCTGCAGGTTCCGGTCGAGATCGACCAGCGGGTCGTAGAGATACTCGAGCACGTAGCGCTCGTACTCCGAGGTGTGCAGCACGTAGTTCAGCGTCGCGACGTCGCTCTCGAGCCTGCGTGTGATCCGGTTCTCGACCGGTTTCTTCGCGGGCGCATCGCTGGGTGCATGGGCGGGCGCCGGCTGCTCGCCGCGGCAGGCGAGCAGCGAGAGCAGCAACACGACAACCGCACTCCTCGCAGACTCGTTCGTCATGGCGTCCTCCGCTCCTACGGCTCGGTGGCGGCAGGCGGCGGGAGGGTCGAGCGCGGCGGTGCGATCCAGTCGTCTCCGATCCAGTTCGAGTTGCTGGCGGCGGCCAATCCCGTGCCGGCGGAGCCGGACCAGATCAGCCGCGCCGATCCGTACGATTCGATGCTGCCGCTCCAGATCAGGCGCGCCACTCCCCACGCGCTCCCGCCCGCCCAGCCGTTGCCGCCCGACCAGATCAGCCGCGCGCCGGCCCACGACAGCCGCGAGCCCGACCAGATCAGCCGCGCGCTCCCCCACGAATGCCGCGAGCCGGACCAGATCAGGCGCGCCGATCCGAACGCCGCCGCATCGCCCGTGAAGCCGGTGCCGCCGCTCCAGATCAGCCGCGCGCCGCTCCAGATCAGGCGGGCCGCCCCTTCGGAGGTCATCCAGTGCCCGTCGAGCGTCGTCACGCCGAGGGCGTAGTCGTTACCGGAAGTGTCGGTCGCGTAATAGAGCCACGCGCTGCCGTCGTCGCTGAGCAGGCGGCGCACCGGACCCTGGTAGTGACTGGAGAGCTCCTCGACCGTCTCGTAGCCGCCGGCGAGATCGGCGCGCAGGTCCATCTCCAGATTCGCGACGCCGAGCGGGTCGACCGGATCGAGCACCGCGTCGGGCGCCCAGACCCGGCCGAGACCCTGCTGCATGGTGTTGAAGACCGGCTCTTTCGAGCGGTCGACGGCCATGCGCGAAGTGTTCATCAGGCGGTACTTCACCTGGTCGGGCGTGAGGGCCGGATTCTGCTGGACCATCAGTGCCGCGACCCCCGAGGCGATCGCCGTGGCCATGCTCGTCCCGTTCATCCGGAAGAGCGTGGCCGTCTCCGAGTAGTCGGGATGGGCGCGCACCAGGTACTGCGTCTTCACGCCGGCCGGGTCGTTGTACATGTACGACACGATCTGCGAGCCCGGCGCGACGATGTCGGGCTTGGGGAATCCGTCGAAGGTCGGCCCGGTGGCGGACCACGGCGGCACGACGTCGTCTTTCCAGTAGGCGGGAGTGCGGTTCGTGCTCACCGCGCCGACGGTGATGACGTACGGGTCGTTGCCCGGCACGGTGATGCTCTGGGCGAACGGGCCGGTGTTGCCAGCCGCGGCCAGCACGACGATCCCCTGCTGCCAGGCGCGCTCCACGGCCCGGCACATCGGGTCGACGAAGTACGGCACCGTCGCGTAGGCGCTCAGGCTCAGGTTCATCACCCGGATGTTGTAGGCGGCCTTGTTCTCGATCGCCCACTGGATACCGCGGATGACGCTCTCGTACGAACCGGTGCCGTCGTTGCCGAGGACGCGCGCGCTCACGATGTGCGCGTCGGGGGCGATGCCGAGAAACGCGCCGGTGGCCTCGTCGACCAGCTCGTTGGCGATCGACCCGGCGACGTGCGTGCCGTGGCCGTATCCGTCGCGGCTGTGGTTGTAGTCGCTGAAGCAATAGCCGTCGTACTGCACGCCGAGCAGGCCCGAAACAGCCGTCCCGCACTGCGTGTCGATGAAATCGGCCTGGCCGCGGAAGCGATGCTGCAGCCGCGGACCGAGAGTCAGTTTCGTCTCCGCGTCCCAGTAGACGCCGCTGTCGATCACCACCACACCGACGCCGGTCCCGCGAAGGAGTTGGCCGTTGGCGACCCACCGCGTGTGCAGCAGGTCCGCACCGACGTCGACCGAGACCGGGTTGGCCAGCCGGTAGATGGTGTTGCGGCCGGTCTTCTCGACGTCCTTCTTCCCGTTCCACTGCTCCGGCAGGCGGCCGAAGAGCGCGAGAGCGTTCGTCTCCAGCCGGACGACCATGTTGCCGTTGCCGGAGGAGCGGGAGAGGGCGGTGATGACCACGCGCGCCTTGAGGCGGTGCGTCTCGGTGCCGTCCGGCGCGAGACGGTAGATGCTGGTCTGGTTGTCCGCGAGGAGGATGCCGCCCTCGGGGTCGACGTCCGGGCGGATCGAGAGATCGCCGAAACCGGTATACGTCCACTTCTGCGCGCCGGTCGCCGCGTCGAGCGCGATCAGCGTCCCGATCGTCTTCTTCCCCTTCCCCTTCTGCGCGGCCGCGTAGACGCTCGTGCCGTCCGGCGCGAGCACCGGCTCCGCGGGGAAGACGTTGCCGATGCTCGTGGCCGTCCAGCGGATCTTGCCGGCGGTGGTGAGCGAGAGCATCTGCGGGCCGGCCGCGAGGTAGACGGCGCTTCCGCTGAATTGCGGGGCGCCGGAGATCGCCGCCGGGGCACTGAAGGAGAAGCGGATGCCGCCCGTCGCCACGTCGATCGCGGTCAGGCGCGCGCCGGTGGTGACGTAGAACGCGCCGTCGACGAGCTCCGGCTGTGCCGTGACCACCGCGCGAAGCGACTGCTTCCAGCGGACGCCGGCCGCGTTGACCGCATAGACGTCCCCGTCCGCGCTGGTGACGTAGAGCGTGCCGTCGCCGCCGAGGACCGGGGTAGTCCTGACCGTGGCCCATCGCGCGCTCACGCTCTGCGACCAGAGGACGCGGCCGTCCTGCCCCGCCAGCGCGTACACCGTGCCGCCGGAGCTGACGACGTAGCGAGTCTCGTCCGCCCCCACGACGCCGTTCGCCGCGAAGCCATCCGAAGCGGGCGCCGCCTCCCACTGCTTCTTCCCGGCCGGCGTGTACGAGACCACGCGCTTGTCCCCGACCACCGTCACCGCGGTTTCGGTGGACAGCGGGGCATAGGGCCAGGTGCCAGTGGCCAGCGCGACGCGCTTCCGCTCCGAGCCGTCGGCGTTGACGAGCAGCAGCTCGCCGCCGCTGCTCACCGCCGCGAATCCGCCGTCCGGCAGATGCGTCGCCGCGGCCGTGATGGCGCTGCTGGTCTGGTACCAGCCGCGGAAGACCCGCATGTCGCTCATCCAGCCGTTCCAGGCCGACGAGCTCACCCGCTTGTTGCCGACCACGGAGACCAGCCCCGGCTCTGCGGCCAGACGCTCGAGCGCCCGCACCGGCACCGTCGCCGCGACCGCATTCACGATCCGGAGCTCGCTCCGCACCCGCCCGCCCACTCGCAGCACCGCCGCGGCCGCGGCGCTCGCGGAGCGCGACGTCACGATCACATCGGCGAAGCCAACCTGCTGATGGAGTGAGGGCTCGACGTAGACCGCGGCTCTCGAGGAGGAAGAAGAGGGGGACAAAGTCCGCGGCGGCTCTTTCCGCGGCGCCGCCCCGGCGATCAACATCGCGCCGGCCACGGCTGCAATCAGCGATGCTTTGTAGTGCCGAGCCATCTCATTCGTCCGCCGCGGAATCCTCAATCCTCAATCCTCAATCCCTTCACATCCCGGCCCGTACCGCTTCCGCCCTCTGCAGATCGTGCCTCGCGCCCAGCGCCGCGAACACGGTCGCGGCCTCGGTCACGGAACGGCCGTCGCGGCAAACCTCGCCGAGGTCCAGCAAGGCCAGGCCGCGGCGGTATTGGTCTCCGGTGGCTTCGGCAAGAGCCACCGCTTCGCGCAGGAGCTGCTCCGCTTCCCGGAGGTTGTTGGCGCGCCGGTGGGCGAAGGCGAGGGCGCGGCAGCAGTCGCCCTGCGACTCCGGCATCTGGCCGGCGCGGGCGACGTCGAGGGCATCCGAGGCGATGCCGATCGCCACGGCCGGACTGCCGCGGTCGCACTCGATCATCGCTTTCACCCAGGCCGCCTGCACGCGGTCGTCGTCGGACATCAGCTCGGCCGCCATGGCCACGTTGTCGAGGCGCTTCCAGGCCGCATCGAGACGATTCTCGAGATAGTCGAGATGGCCGAGGGCCAGCTCGGCCCGCGCGGCCTCGTACCGCTCGCCGGCGCTTCCGGCCACCGCACGCGCGCTGATCAGGAGACGCCGCGCCGCCTCGTGCTCGCCCATGGTCATCTCGATCGACGCGAGGTTGATCAGGTTGCTCGCCCGTCCGCTGGCGATGCCGTGCTGCTCGCGGATGTGTTCCGCCAGGGCCAGCTCCTCGGCCGCATCGAGCCATCGCCCTTTCGCGTACAGCAGCACCCCGGCGTTGACGTGCGCGTGCGCGGCCCCCTCGGGCTCTTTCGCCTTCTCGTACAGCTTCACGCTCGCCTTGGTGTGCTTGATCGCGTCGTTCATCCGCGACTGCTGCCAGGCGATGCCGCCCAGGGTCTTGTGCAGCTCGGCGCGGGTCACCTCGCGTACGTCCCGCCGCTCTTCGATCTGCCGGCTCAGCTTCTCGGCCAGCCCGCGCGCCGCGGCCAGCTTTCCTTCACGGAACAACGTCCAGGCCTTGCGCTCCGCGAGCGCCAGCCAGAGGTCCCAATGATCGTTCTCGCCGTTCGGGCCGAGCGCCTCCATGGCCCCGTCCAGCGAGCGATGGGCCTGCGGCCACCTCCCCTCGGCCAGCGCGACCTGGGCCCGCTCGAGCAGCAGCGCCGCCTTCCCCGCGCCCGCCGCCGCGGGGATGTTCGCATCGAGCAGCGCGCGCGCTTCGGGAAGCTGGCCGCCGCGGCGCAACCTCCGCGCCCGTTCCAGCAACTCGTTCGACCTCGATTGATCCGTGCCCATGACTCTCCTTCGCGCGAGATCGGCAAATGCAGTACCCGGAAAACGAACCAGCGGAACCGGACACAAACGCGCTCAGGAGCATAGCAAGGGGAACCTTCGGACGCGAGCGCTGCAACGGCCGCGGAATGTGCGCCGGGCGTTTCTGTTGACCGAGCGAGACATGCCCTCGCCCCTCTTCACGCTCCTCACCGGCCGCACTCCGCGGCGCGGGATGGAGATCGTCACCCCGCGGCGGAACTTCACCCACGTCATCCTGCCGCCGGCGACCCGGCGCACGCTCGACGAGGCGCTGGCGCAGGTGCGCAACCACTCCCTCATCTTCAGCCGCTGGGGACTCGGCGAGCGCCACGCCTCCGGCCTCGGCCTGGCCTTCAACTTCGCCGGCCCTCCCGGAACCGGCAAGACCATCTGCGCCGAAGCCATCGCCCACGAGCTCGGCATGTCGCTGCTGGTCGTCGACTACTCCGAAGTCGAGTCGATGTGGATGGGCGAGACCCCGAAAAACATCGTCTCCGCCTTCCGCGCCGCCACCGAACAGAACGCCGTCCTCTTCTTCGACGAAGCCGACGCCATCGCCGGCCGGCGCAGCGCCGGAGCCGGCCTGCCGCAGGACCGCGAATCCAACATGACCGTCAACGTCCTCCTGCGCGAGCTCGAAGCCTTCAACGGCGTCGTCATCTTCGCCACCAACCTCGCCGCCAACTTCGACCCCGCCTTCGAGCGCCGCATCCGCACCCACGTCCGCTTCGAAATGCCCGGCCCCGAAGAGCGGGAGCGCATCTGGCGCGTCCAGATCCACCCCCACAAAACCCCGCTCTCCAACGACGTCGACTTCCGCCTCCTCGCCGAACGCCACCCCCTGAGCGGCGGCGAGATCAAAAACGCCGTCCTCAAAGCCGCCGCCGCAGCCGCCTCCGAGCCCGGCCCCGACCGCAGCAAACGCATCCACCAGCAACACCTCGAACGGGCCGTGGCGGAAGTGATCGACGCCAAGTCGGTCATGCAGCAATCGTTGTTCACCGACCGGCCGGGCCACGACCCGGTGGCGATCGCGTTGCAGGGAATGGAAAACCGCGTCCGCACCGCCGTCCTCGGCGCCTGGGTGCTTGCCGGAGCGGCGCTCGTCGCCGCGTTGACGGCAGTGGGCGTGGTGTTGCTGCGGTAAGACTTCAGGCCCAACCCTTACGGCGAGACGCCGTGCGCCGGCGAGACGCCGCCGGGCCAGCCGACGCGACGTCGGCGCTCCGGCGCATGACGACAGGCATCGCGAACCGTGCGTCCGCGGATCGAAGCGACGCATGACCGCGTCATCGTGAACCAGCGTCCGCGCGTGGAGCGCCGACGTCGCGTCGGCTGGCCCGGCGGCGTCTCGCCGGCGGACGGCGTCCCGCCGTAAGGCGGTGCGCAAAACCGCTACACCCGGATCTCCGTCCTATATCTCGCCACCAGTTGCGTGGCGTCGAATCCTCGGAGCTCGAGCATCTGCGACTGCGGGGCTTCGAACTGCACGCGTCCGTTCTCGACTTCGAGGGACTGGTTCGGGCGGTCGTCGAGATAGACGTCGAGGCGGGTCATGCCTTCCGCTTCGGCGGTGACCGCGGCACGGGTGGAGGAGATGCGCCGGAGCGTCACCTTCAGCGAGCGCGCCGGGCGGGCGGCCAGGAGCGCGGCCGCTTTCGCGATGAGATCCTCGTTTCCACCGAGGACGTCGTTCCGCGTCAGGAAGTGGCGCACCTGCGGGATCACGCCGAGGTCTTCGACCGGGGCGCCCGCGTGTCCGCCGACGCGCAGCGTCCGGCGGATGGAGATGCGCATGCCGGCGCCGTTGGGCAGTTCTTCATACCCGGAGTCGGGAAGGATGTCGCTGACGAAGAAGCGATGCTCCCAGACGTTCGCGCCTCCCGCGCCGGTGTTGCCGTCGATGCCGATCACGGTGCCGATGCCGTGGTCCTGGAAGCCGGCGGCGAAGATGTCGGTGGTGCTGTAGCAGAGCGCGTCGGTGATCAGGACGACCGGCCCGAAGTACTTCTGCCCGATGGCGTTGCAGGCTTCCGGGTCGGAGATCGGGAAGCCGGCGGAGAAGACCGCACCGGTCTGCAGCGCCTGTGCGATCGACGGCTGCCAGGCCGAGAGATCGGCCCACTCCGACTGCGGACCGTTGCGGCGGCAGATCTCGAGATTGCGCGGCGTGTTGATGAACTGCACCGGCTCCGGTTCGATCGTGCGCGGCGTGAGCGTCTGCAGGATCAGCTCCCCGTTCATGATCACCCCGCCGCCGTTGCCGCGGACGTCGATGATGAGCCCGCGCTGCGGCAGGGCGGCGATCAGGCGGAGAAACTCCCCCAGGAACTCCTCCGGCGGCCAGTGATTGAAGGTCCGGATGCGGAGGTGGCCGAACGTTCCGGACGGCGTCGCGACCTCCTTCGCGGTGAAGATGTCGGGGAAGCGCGAGCCGAGAGCGCCGAGCGGCGCGGCCGCCTCGGCGCGCGCGGCGAGGACTTCGGGGGCGAAGAGCGCGGCCCGCATCCGGCGGACGATCTCGTTCTCCAGATCGATGCCCAGCGCGACGGAGGCTCCCCGGCCCGCGGAATCGGGATCGAGTCCGCTCGGGATCGAGGGCGCGACCTGCCAGTCGAACCGGAGCTCCAGCTTCTCCCCCGCCTCGGTCTCGTATCCGACGATCACCCACTCCTCATCGGGCGGCGGCGAGACCAGCAGCGCGCGGATGGTCAGGGTCTCCACGCCGCGGGCGTGCCGCGCCTCGCGGTTGCTGCCGGCGTAGCGCTGCCCGTTCTGCGTGACGGCGCGCTCGATCGGCATCCCGTTCCAGTAGAGAACCTCCACGTTGGGGACGAAGGTCGGATGCTCGAACCAGTCCGCCACGTGCGAGACGACGTATCCGCGCCGGCCGTCCGCGTGGACGTAGTCCTCCACCAGGAACGGCAGGAACGCGGTCATCTGGTTGTAGGGCGCCGGCAGGAGGTAGTTCGTGTGGAGGTCGCGGAGCGACATGAAGATGTCGGTCATCTCGCGATGAAACTCGACCTCGGTCGGCTGATCGGGCTCCGGGGCCGCCTTCAGCGTCTGGAGGAGGAGCCGGAGCCGCTGCACCGGGTCGATGGAGTGCATGGCGCGCTTCAACGGCAGATGGGCGTAGTTCTCCCCCACCAGGATCAGCGCCTGCTCCACGATCCGCTGCCGCTCCTCGCGCGTCAGCGTGCCGGCCTGCGCGAGGAAGGCGGGGAGGCCGGTGGCGGCCGCGAGATGTTCGCGGCCGCCAGGGCTGAAGCTCTTCGGGGAAACCACCCGTTTCATGCGAAGCCTCCGGTGCGGACTCCGCTCAGTAGGCCAGGTCGCTCACGTCGACGTCTTCGCTTTCCGGCCAGTCGTCGTCGTCGGCCGGCGCCGCCTGGCAACCGCCGGAGCCGTCGGACACCGTGGCCGTGCCCTTCGGGTAAATCCGGCCGGCGAACGCGAAGTCGGTGCTGTTGATGTCGTTGCCGCCGCGGATCGGACTTCCGTTCTTCGTGATCGAGCCTGGAAGCTGGTAACACATGATCGAATCCTGATCGACAGGAGTGCCCATGATCGTGCGGTCGTCGAGCGCGGTCAGCACCTGCTGGTCGACCGTCGCCCGGTCCCACCGATAGGTACGGAAAAAGAAGTCATAGGCCTTAGCCCGGTCGATCTTGGCCACGAGATCTTTGCGCATGTGCTCGTGCGGGAAGGCCAGGGTGTGCCCCGCCTCGTGGCGGACCACCCGCCGGTACTCGCCATCCGAGGTGCTCATGCTGAACGACTGCAGATTCATGGTCGGCTTGCCCGCCGGGATGAGCAGGATGTCGGTCCCGAGATAGGACCAGTACCCGGTCGGACCGCGGGAGATGCGCACCTGACCGGTACCGCTGGTCCATTTGAACTGGACGCCGCCGGTCCTGGTCCAGGCATTCAGGTGGAGAAGGATTTTGTTGCGCAGATCCGCCGGGGTGTTGTCCAGGAAGCTGACGGTGAGCGTGCGCTGCGCCGGTCCCCAGTACTTCGCGGTCGCCACCGCGATGGCCAGCGGCGTCGGGAGCACCCCTTCGGAGACCGCGGCGCTGCGTCCGATCACCGGCTCGTTCACCGGATTGATCCTCGCCGCGACCGCCGCCGCCTTGAACTGCAGGCGCGAAGGCAATTGCTTGATCGTGCAGCTCGGCTCGTCGCCCGAGCCGGAGCCGACATCGCCCGAGCCGGTATCGTCCTGATCGCTGCCGCCCGACGGACTCCGCTGCGCCTCCGCTTCGCTCGTATCGGCGCCCGATGACTGCTGCATCGCACGCTCGGCAATTCCATTCGCCCCGGTCACTCGTTTCGCCATGTTCCCTCCTATGAGTTGTTCATAGGAGATGGACGCGAAACCCGGATTCCGGAATTGCGCGAAAACTGTCACACACGAAACGCTCAGAAACGCTGGCCGATTCACCAGCCGCCCGAAGAACCGCCGCCGCCCGAATCTCCCCCGCCGCCGCTGAAGTCACCGCTCCCGGTGTCGCCACCGGAATCGCTGCCCGTGTCGCTGCCCGTGTCGCCGCCGGTATCAGTGCTGAGGTCGTTCGAGGACGAGGAATCGGCGAACGACACCGACTCGCTCATGCTCGCCGAGGCAATCCCGTAGGTGGCCGTCTCGCCTCCGAGCCCCCCGCCGGAAGGCTCCTTCTTCGCCGGCTTCCCACGCGACGGCTGCGAGGGCAACGGCGCGTTCCAGCGCATCGCCATCCAGACCGCGGTCCCGGCGATCCACAGCACGATCCCGCCGAAGAAGATCCAGAAGATCGTCTCGAAGAGGCCCGAATTCATGGTGTACCGCCATGGTACGCCCGATCAGCAAGCTCGCAGCTCTCGGAAAGTGACGTCCGGACGAAAACGCCCAGACAACCAGCAACCGCCTCTCTAAAACCCTTCCAACAGGTTCGTCACCAACCCCTCAGCGAACCGCACCGCGATCTCCTGGATCGCCCGCGTTTCCTGGTCGAAGGCGTCGGTCGTGCCGAGGTTCACCTCGTAATTCTCGGTGAAGCGGTACTGATCGTTCTTCCAGAGCACCTTGTCCTCGTTGCGGTGATCGAGCAGCTCGATGGCGGCGGTGATGGAGATCTGGTAGCGCGTGGCGCGCCCTTCGTCGAAGGCGACCGGGAAGATGTTGAACGTGTCGATCGAGCCGCGCAGCACCACGTGGGCCGCGTTGCGGTCGTTCACCAGCCGGAGACGGCCGCGGGAGACGAACTCCTCGCTCACCGCCTGCGTCACGCGCTGCTCCAGCTCCACGCGCGTGGTGCGATTGATGAAGGCCGGCACTTCGATGGTCCGGATCGACGGGTCGAGGAAATTGCTGCGGCCGACCAGGGCGTAGCCGCAGCCCTGCAGGACGAGGGTGCCGGTCAGGACGACGAGGAGGAGGGCGCGTTTCATTCGAGGCCGCAATTTAGCACGCTATCCTGATGGGCCGATGGCGACCTACAAACTCTCCCCGGCGTTCCTGCAGGCGCATCGGCGCCGCACCCTGCTGTCCGTGCCGCTGCTGCTTTTGATCGTCTTCGGCGGCACCGCGGCGATGTCGCGGCAGGTCGGCTCGCAGGCACTCATCATCGTGCTGCCGATCATCGGCATCGCCCTCGTCTACGCGATGTGGCGCGCCTTCCAGCGCCAGGTCGTGCTGGCGCGGTCGTTCGAGCTCGACGTCCAGCCCGACCGCCTGACCCGGACCCTG
This sequence comes from Thermoanaerobaculia bacterium, assembly GCA_035629865.1. Taxonomy (GTDB): domain Bacteria; phylum Acidobacteriota; class Thermoanaerobaculia; order Gp7-AA8; family Gp7-AA8; genus QHVT01. The sequence continues at coordinate 14,747 of DASPHC010000102.1, forward strand.
CAGGACTTTCCCGCGTTGACGCTCCATCGCGCCGACGTCGTCCGCATCGAGCACCATCGCGGCGGCGAGATCACCCTCCACGCCCGCGAACGGGCGCAATCGCTGCGCATCCCGGCCGGCGTCGACCGCCGCGACGAGCTCCTCGGCGAGCTCGCGGGATGGGGCACGATCGAGAGTGCCGGACCGGTGCAATCGCAGGGATGGGGAGTCGCCGCGTCGGTGCTCGTCGTCGCCGCGTTCGCCGTCACCGTCAACGCCACCAGCCGCGCCGTCGTCGCCATCACCGGCTCGCTCCTCTTCGCGACCTTCGTAACCTGCTCGATCCTCCTCTTCCGCAGCGGCAACCCGAAACTGCGCCGCATCGCCTTCATCGCCCTCCTCCCCGCCCTGGCGGTGCTGGTGAGGGTGATCAGCGTGCTGTGACGTGTGAACCGTGAGGTGCATTTCTGCGCAGAACGCAGATTCATTGTCATCCTGAGCCGCAGGGACTTCCCCACGAAGCGAAGAACAAGGCGGCGAAGGACCT
>DASPHC010000103.1:0-33495 GCA_035629865.1 Thermoanaerobaculia bacterium
CCTTCCCGTGACATCACCCCACTCCTCCAACGTCTGGCCGCCAGACATTCGCAGCTCCCTGCGACCTTCCCGTCGCATCACCCCACGCCTCCAACGTCTGGCCGCCAGACATTTGCCGCTCCCGGCGACCTTCCCGTTGCATCACCCTATGCCTCCAACGTCTGGCCGTCAGACGTACGCGCCTTGTCCGCTCCGGCTGAGGCGGGTATTCTTGCCGTCCCAAACCAATCATCATCGCTGGCGAAGGAGGTCGTGTGGACGACGAAGAGATCCTGGCCGTCATCCCGCTGGAAGGAGGCAAGGCCGAAGGTGAACGGTCCGGAGTCATCGCCGTCCGTCCGGCCGACCGGATGGCGGCGGACATCGCGAAAGTCCTCGACCTCATCTCCGTGCGCCTCGAGCTCGAGTCTCCGCATCCGTCGACGGCGAAGCGCGTGCGCGGTGCCCGGACGGTCCCTCGGGAGTTCGTCCTGTCGATGCTCGCTGCCGCGGAGCGCAGGCCCGACATGCCCTCCCTGGCCCGCTTCAAAACCACCCGCGCCCGCGACGTCCTGCAGTCGGGCGACGCCATTCGCCTCCTCTCCGAACGGACGGCCATGTTCCTCGCCAGCCTCAATTACACCTACGAAGCCCGCTGGGCCGAGGTCGTCGCCGACGCCCTGGCCACGTTCGCCATCGCCAGCATCGCCGCCAAGGATCCGGACCAAAGCGAGCTGGCCGCGGAAGTCGAAAACCTGCGCAAGCAACTGGGGAGGAAGGGCACGAAGAAGAAGAAGGAGAAGAAGGCGGATGACAAGAACGAGGAGTGACCTCCCCGCGGTCAGGACGTGAAGGTAAAAGTAGAGCACTCCTTCGAAGGTGTCGGCATGGTTGCCGGCCGAGGCGACGACCAAAGTTCCTGTTTGCGCCCATCCTCAATCCTCAATCCTCAATTCTCAATCCCGTCACGGTCTCCCTCTTGCACAACCCATCGCCGAAAGGTGAACGATGGCTACGGCAAAGAAAAAACAGATCGACGCAATCACACTCCTCAAGGCGGATCACAAGAAGGTGCGCGGGCTCCTGGAGACGCTCGACCAGACCAAGGCGGCCGCGCGGCGCACGAAGCTGCTCGGGCAGATCGAGATCGAGATCAAGGCGCACGCGCGCATCGAGGAAGAGATCTTCTATCCCGCCTTCAAGGCGAAAGCCGAGGAGTCGGAGCAGCTCGAGACCTACTACGAGGCGCAGGAAGAGCACGGGCTGGTCGACATCATCCTGCCGAAGGCGAAGGACTCCGATCCGGCCAGCGAGGAGTTCGGTGCGCGGGCGAAGGTGCTCATGGACCTCATCGTCCATCACGCCAAGGAAGAAGAGAAGGAGATGTTCAAGCAGGCCCGCGAGCTGTTCGACCGCGGCGAGCTGCAATCCCTCGGCGCGCAGATGGAGCGCCGCCGCCGCGAGGTCGTTCGCGAGCTCAAGAGCGGCGGGTGAGGTAAACCCTTACGGCGAGACGCCGTCCGCCGGCGGGACGCCGCCGGGCCAGCCGGCGTGGACGCCGGCGCTCCAGGCGCGGACGACCGGTTCGGATACGCGGACGTGCGATTCACGAAGACGTGATCTCGTCTCGCTAATCCGCGAACATCCGGTTCGCGAGAACCGCGGTCATGCGTGGAGCGCCGACGTCGCGTCGGCTGGCCCGGCGGCGTCCCGCCGGCGGACGGCGTCTCGCCGTAAGGGCACGAGCTCAGTCGCAGCCGGCCGCCACCTCCGCCACCCGATCCACCAGCGGCGCAACGCCGAAGAAGTGGCGCAGCCGCCCAGAACGACCGCGAGGAGAGATGCGAGCGCAATGCGCATGAAGCAATGATCAGCGGACATGTGATTTGTCATCCTGAGCCGTAAGAATTCTCCCCACGAAGGGGAAGCATGGCGGCGAAGGACCCCCTCCGGGTGCACGCGACTCGCTCGATGCAGGGGGTCCTTCGCCGCCATGCTTTTGCTTCTTGGGGAGTCTCTGCGGCTCAGGATGACAGTGAGGCGACCCTACTTCACCGCATTGCGCAGTTCCGCGAGATGCACCACCCGAACCTTCGTCGCAGCGGGAGTGAGCGTCGCGTCCGTGAACGTGACGCTGCTCATCCCGCCGGATGTTCGCGCCTGATTCAGGGCCGTTCGAAGCTCGGCGAAATGCGCGGCCTTCATCGACAAGGCGTTCGTGATCACCGGATCGGTGAAGGTCGCCGGGGTCAGGCCGGCTGCGGCACGCATGGCGTTGACGGCCTGGCGAAGCTGGGTGAGATGCACCACCTTGGCCGGCGTCACGCCGGCGATCAGGGGGTCATCGGTGAAGAAGATCGTCGTCGCTGCGTCGGGCGCTGAGTAGGGCGAGGTCCCGGCGGTGGCGACCGCGCGTACCTTGTAGATGTACGCGTTCCCTCCGGTCACGGTGTCGCTGATGTTCGTCGCCGCGGTCGTGAGGAGCAGCGTGAACGGGCTTCCGGCGATGGCGCGGGCGACCTCGTATTGGGTGCCCGGCGTCGCGCCGACCGAGGCGGTCCAGGAGAGGTTGATGGACGTCGCGCTGGCCGCCGTGGCGTTGAAATTCGCCGGCGCCTGCGGGACACCCGACTGCTGTCCCTTCCAGAACTGGAGCAGGGCCGTCAGCGCGGACGGCGTGTTCACCGGAGGGTTCTGGTTGAGCTGGTTCTTCGTGTTGACGCCGTGGCAGGAGGCACAGACTCGCACTTCCCCCGGCTGGAACGTCAGCCAGTAACGCTCGCGCACCACCCCGTCGTGATTTGCGTCGGCGAGCTGCCAGGTCATGGCCCGGCGCGCCGGGACGAAGGCGGCGATGGAGCCGTCCAGCGCCACCTGCACGCCTCCCTGCGGCGTGACGGTCGCCGTTGGATTCGCGGCCGCGGCAGCGGGATCGTGCATCGTGCGGGCGAGGACGCGGCGTCCCTGCCGGCCTCCCGTGACGAGGGCCGGATTATTCGGGTCGGGCGTGCTGCCGATCCCGCGGATCTGGTCGGCCTGGTACAACTGCAGACGGGCGATGTCGTAGATCTTCTGCGCCGGGTTGACGATGTGGCTGACGCCGCCCGGGACGCGCAGGTTGAACGGCTGTTGCTTGTCGTTCTTGTCGCGGGTGGTGACGTCGCGGCTGACGATCAGCGCGAGATTGTGCTCGATGAGGTACTGGCGGAACTGCCCGACGTCGACGTTCGCCGCGGTGAAGGCGTTGAGCTCCGGCTGCTCGAGGAGCGTCGTCGCGGTCTCGGGGATCGGACGCGCGCGAATCTCGACGGGGCTCAGTTCCCAGAGCGTCCCGGTCCACTGGATCAGGTTGTCGGGGCTCCAGTACGAAATGGTCGCCTGGATGCCGCCGGTCAGCGGCGCGCCGGGGAGATGGAAGCCGGTCTGCTGCAGGGTGAGCGGCTTGATGCGGAAGTCGTAGCGTGATTGCGGGCTCGCGCCCGTTCCGATGTTCTCGTCGCCCCGCGTCTCCGCCGTATGCGCGGCGAGGAGCTGGCCGTCGGACAACGGGAGCGGGTCGCGATAGTGGCCCGAATGGTCGGCGGGCGCCGGAGGATCGCTGACCCCTCGGGTGGAGCGCGGGGTGATGTAGTGGATCTGGATCTGGTCGGGGTTCTGCTCCGGCGGCGAGGAGAAGCGGACGATCTGTCCGGACGCGTGGGTCTCGAATTCCGGGGCGTCGACGGCGTAATAGAGGCCTTCCTCGTTCGGGTCTTCCCGCAACTGGAACGTGTTCTCGATGACTTTGGTGTTGAAACGGATGCCGTCGAAGTAGCCGAATTCGACGATCGCCGGGTCGTCGTTGAACGAGCGGTTGAAGTAGTTGTGGAGCTCCTGACGGCCGATGTGGTTGAGCGTCTCTTCCGACGTTCCGTCCTCGTTCATCATCCAGGGGAAGAAGTGGTTGATGTTATTTCCGGTGAGGTTGCTGCCCGGAGGGGTGTTACCGGCGCGCGGCTCGGGGAAGACCTCGACGCGCTGGTTGAGCTTCTGCGCCCCCGCGCTCTCATCGGAGAAGTCGAACGTCCCGTAGGAGCCGGGGTCGTCGGCGTCGGCATCGGCCTGCTGGTCGCGCTGCAGGTGATCCCAGCGGGTGAAGATGACCCGGCCGAAGCTGTCGATGGACGGGGTGAACGCTCCCGACGGCGCGTGATTGAGGAGCCGGAGATCGCCGTTCACGGGATTGAGGCTCCAGATGCCGGTGACGGTCGCTGCTGTTTCGTACTCGTCGAGCTGCGGGTAGAGGTGCGCCGCTCCGTTGCGGGGGCGGTCGGAGGTGAAGAGGATCCGCCCGTCGGTGCCGTAGATCGGCGAGATGTTGTTGAAGCCGGCCGGCTGGTTGGCGACCTTGGTGATGACCGGCGTCTGCCCCTCGCCGAGGTTCGTGACCTCGTAGATCTGCCAGAAGAAGGTCAGCTGCTGGTACTGCTGCGTCGGCGCGCCGATGACCATGCTGAAGAGGGCCTTCGTCCCCGACCAGTGGACGGACGGCTCGCGGACGGCGATCGAGCCCGTGCCCTGGAAGCCGGTATTGCCGAAGCCGGCGGTGCGGGTGACGTTCTTCAGCGTGCCGCTCGGATAGAGGATGAAGAGATCGCCGCCGCGCGGCGCCCGGGTCTGCTGGGGATCGTGGTTGCCGAACGTCGAGGCGACGGTGACGAAGTCGAAGGGCGTCGGGACCTGCCCGACGAACAGGATGGGGTTGGGCAGTTCGACCGCGTCGGCCTGAGGGGTCTTCGGTACAACCGCGGCCCCGCCGGACGTGATCCACAAGGCCACCAGGCCGATCGCCGCCATCACCTTCTTCACTGCCGCACACTCCTGAGCTGGTTTTCCGGAACGCTGGCAGGATACCGGAGGCGGTCCGGCGCGATTGTGGGGAGAAGCTGGAGAATGTGTGGAGATCGGGCGGGAGAAGACCACTGTCGCACGCCGGAGCACGAGCTGGAAGATGCTCCGCCTGCGGCCACGAGTCCGGTGCGGTCACGCGGTACTATTCGACATGTAAAACAACTGAACCTATATTCATCCTCCACATGGCTCGCACCATCACCGAGGAGATCAAACGGACCCGGCCCTTCCGGACGCGGTCGACGGAGGCGGCGGTGGCGCTGATGCGCACGGCTCACCTGCTCCGGCGGCGTGTCGAGGAAGTCGTGTCGGCCGAGGGGATCACGTCGCAGCAGTACAACGTCCTCCGGATCCTTCGCGGGGCGCGCGCTCCGCTCCCCACGATGGAGATCGCCGAGAGGATGATCGAGCCGGCCTGCGGCATCACCCGGCTCATCGCCACGCTGGAGGAGAAAGGGCTCGTGAAGCGCGAGCAGTGGGCCGGCGATCGCCGCCAGGTGCTCTGCCAGGTGACGCCGGCGGGCCTGCGGATCCTCGACAATCTCGAGCCGCCGATGAACGAGCTCGACGACACCACCACCTCCACCCTCTCCCCCGAACAGGTGGACCTTCTCCTGGAAGCGCTCGCGGAGATCCGCGAGCGGATCGAGCAATGACGCTTTTTCTTCAACGGCAATACTTTACGTGTTAACTGCTTCCCGAGATCGAGTCCAAGCAACCAGCAACTCCACAGTAAGCACCCCGTAAGCACTCACAGATGAAAGTGACACCATGAGAACCGCATCACTCCTCCTCACTCTCCTCGTCAGCACCGCCGCGATGGCGGGCGAGATCTTCATTCCGGTGACGTACCGCGGCGCCGGCGCTGCCGACTCGGTGTGGCGTACGGAGATCTCGGTCTCGAACATTTCCAGCAGCGTCCATGCGACGCCGATCCAGACCACGATCGCGCTGCACCGCGAGAACGTCGATCCCGTCACGATCCGGATGCCGCTGTCGCCGATGGAAGTGCTGACGATTCCCGATGCGCTGTGGGCCTGGTTCGGCGTCGAGAACGGCGGCGGCATCGTCCGCGTGACGTGGGCCGAGAACGACGCGCGGATCACCGCCCGGGCGCGCATCTACAACCTCGGCAGCGAGGCCGGCGAGTTCGGGCAGGGCGTGCCGGGAGTGCGGGTCGACAATCTCGTGTCCGATCAGTTTCTGGTCGGCCTGAGCGGCGTCGACGGCAACCGCACCAACGTCGGCGTCTCGAACCCGCACGACCAGCACGTCCTGTTCTGGATCACTCTCTACGATACGAGCGGCCTGGCGCGCGGCGCCTTCGCTACTTCCGTTGCTCCCCGCTCTTTCCGCCAGTTCAACGACATCTTCAGCTACTTCCAGTCCGGCCCCCTCAATGCCGCCGCGGTGCGGATCACCGGAACGGACGCCACGCTCTACGCGTACGCGTCGATCGTCCGCAACGACACCGGCGACGCCACGTTCGTGACGCCGGCCCCGTAGGTGACAGGGGACGACGGGGGGCCTCCGGCGGGCGGGCCCGGCCCGCCGGAGGCCCCCCGTCGTCCCCCTGTCGTAGACTCGCGGCCGATGATCCGGACGGCCACTCGGAAGGACCTCCCGTACCTGCGCGAGCTGTTCGCCCGCGCGAACGACGCGCCGTACGACCTCGCCGCGGTCGCCGAGGAAAAGTGCTTCGCTGCCGGGATCGCAGGAAAGCCGGTCGTGCGGGTGATCGACGGGAAAGGGGCGGCGGTCACGTGCGGGAAGTGGCTGCGGGTGCTGATCGTAGAGCGTGGGTCTCGCGGACGAGGGGTCGGGAGCGAGTTACTGCGCGATTCGAATGCCACGGTCATCGCCGCGGAGCCGGGGAACTACTTCACGCCTGGGGTGCCGGAGAATCTGCGCGGCTTTTTCGAGCGCAGCGGGTACATCGAATCGGCCTCCACCTGGAACCTCGACTGCTCGACGGACTTTGGCGCGGCCGGGGATGTGCGGCGGCCGGCGCATGAGGATCGGGAGCGCGTCCTCGCCTTCGTCGAGCGGGAGTTCGGGCGCATCTGGCGGTTCGAAGCGGCGAAGGCATTCGAGCGGGAGATTCCGCCGGCGTTCGTGAGCGAAGAAAACGGCGAGCTCACCGGCTTCGCCGTCCACGACGTCAACAACCGCGGGCTCGGCTGGTTCGGCCCGACCGGGGTCACGAAGTCGATGCGGGGACGTGGGATCGGGTGCAGGCTGCTGCTGGCGTCGCTGGCAGACCTGCGGAGGCTCGGGTATCCGCGGGCGATCATTCCGTGGACCGATGCGCTCGAGTTCTATCGCAAGTGCTGTGGCGCGGAGGCGGCGTACCGATTTTTCACGATGGCGAGGCGTGACCGCTAAGTACAGCTCCCCAGAATCGGGTGTCCAGTATCAGGCCGCACGGGAGAGCGAGTCCTCGGCCGCAGCAAGAACCTTGGCGAAGGAGGCTTTCGACCAGCGAAATGGATGCGCGTGCTCGTTCCATTCGGCAATGAACGAGCGAAGCTTACTTTCGAGATCTTCAAGGTTGCGGAAGTTTGGAGCAGCGAGGCGCTTCCGTTGCAGAATCGAGAACCACTGCTCGATCTGATTCATCCATGAGCAATGGACGGGCGTGAAGTGAAAGCGAAATCGGGGATGCACTTCGAGCCACGCCAGAACCTTCTTGCCGGAGTGCATTCGTAAGTTGTCGCACACGATGTGAATGAGCGTGATCGACGGTGGCGTCTGCCGCTCGATCTCGGTGAGCAACTCGATGAAGTCCTCTTGGCACTTTCGAGGGCGGCAGACTCCAATCACGTTTCCGCTTCGGGTATCGAAGGCCGCCAGCAACTGCAGAGCACCGCTCCGCCGGTACTCATGTTCCACCTTCACGGGACTGTCGGGACGTGCGGCTCGGGTGGCGAACTTTCGGGTACGTGGCTGCAGCGAGGTCTTTTCGTCGGCGCACAAGACACGCTCATAGGATTCCAGTTCGCGCGTGTAGAGTTCGCAGATCTCTTCGGTTCGCCGCCGGAATTCTTCATCTCGCGGTCCTTTCGCATTCAACCAGTAGTGACTCCTCCATGGCTTGAGGCGGTAGGACGCCAGAATCCGCTGGACCGACTGCGGAGAGATCGTCTCCACGATCTTGTCGCGCTGAAGTGTTCGCGCCAGCTCGGCACAGGTCCACAGCGACAGCGACCGTTGCTGATCGTCAGGTAAGTCGCACGCCAGCCTGACCAAGTGCGCGACCACCGCCGGGGGAAAAAACCGGGGGACGCCCGCCGCGCGGCTCATCGGAAAGCCCGGCCATTCGTCTGCCACAGAATCGCTCAGCCCACTTCCGCACGATTCGCCGACCGCATCCCACCTCTCGCCCGACTCTCGACAGAGACCGCCCGGCCGCCACTCCCAGAATGATCTTTGCCCGAACCACCACTCCATGCGCTACCGCATGCGAGCGCGCCATCGTCTCCAACTCCGCACGCTCACTCTCGTCCAGCTCGATCCGTATCGGCGTCTTCCACCCCATCGCAGCCTCCCTCACCGTACTCCCTCCATTCTACTGGACACTTGATTCCGGGGAGCTGTACTAAGCAGGGCGCATTCGCCAGCGTTTGCTGCCGTAGGCAGCGAAAGATCTGTAGGCCCGGCCTTCAGGCCGGGTTTAGGCGTCGATGGATCTTCGAGCCCGCGTAGCGGGCGACAGACGAGAAACGTGCGGGACCGTCTTTTCTGTCGCCCGCTCCGCGGGCTCACCTGGTGGGTCCCGGCTGTACCCGGCCTGAAGGCCGGGCCTACAGATCTTTAGCTGCCTACGGCAGCAGAGAGACAGGACGGGAAGATTGACGCTGGTCTTCGGAATACGTCCCGCTTCGTGAACCTCCGGCGCTGCCCCCAAGCAACCAGCAACCAGCAACAGCCCCATCCGGTTGCCTTTACCCGCCCCCAGCCATAGACTCCGGCCCGTGAAGAAGGACTCGAAAAAGAACGCTCAGAAGCAGCCGCTCCGGAAGGGAAAACGCCGCCAGAGCTTCCTTCCGCTGGCCATCGGCCGCAGCGGTGGAGTGATCCTGGCGGGGCTGGCGCTCTGGTTCTTCAAGAAGCAGGCGGACCATGTGGTGGAAGGGCGCGCCGACAAGCTCGACCTGGCGGTGATGGAAGCCGTCCACCGGATCGACAACGACTCGACGCACCGGACGATGGAAGTGGCCACGCAGCTCGGCTCGCACATCGCCATCGGCGCCGCCGCCGGCATCACCGCGCTAGTGATGATCCGCCGCGGACGGAAGCACGATGCCTGGACGGTGCTGGTCTCCACCGGCGGGGCGATGGCGATTAACACCATCCTCAAGAACATCTTCCGGCGCCAGCGGCCGATCGAGATGGCCCGGCGGATCCGGCTGCCGAAGTCGCACAGCTTCCCCAGCGGGCACTCTCTGCTCTCGGCCGCGACCTACCCGATCGTGGCCCATCACCTGGTCGAGAGAGCCTCGCTGCCGGTCCAGGCGGCGGTCCACACGCTGGCGGGTGTGCTCGTCCTCAGCGTCGGGTTTTCCAGGGTGTATTTCGGCGTCCACTTCCCCTCCGACGTGCTCGGCGGCTTTGCCGCCGGTTTCGGCTGGCTGGGCTTGACGTCGCTCTCGCACACCGCCGTCGAAGCAACCGAAAACTAGTCAGGATCAGAAGATGTCATCAGCGTTTGGCGCCAACATCGCCTTCATCGAAGAGTTGTACGAGAAGTTCCGCACCGACCCGGAGTCGGTGAGCGCGAGCTGGCGGGAGTTCTTTCAGGACTACGACCCGCAGATGGAAGAGGAAGAAGACGCGGCCGAGCAGGTCGAGCAGCGCGTGGCCGCGGTCGCGTCAGCGGTAACAGCACCGGCAGTAGCAGCACCCGCACCGGCGGCACGTCCGGCGGCTGCACCCTCCGCTCCTGCCCCCGCCGCTCCTGCTCCCGCTCCCCGTCCGACCCCCGTTCCCGCTCCCCCATCGTCCGCCGGAACTCCGGTCGCGCTGCGCGGCGCGGCCTCGAAGATCGTCGCGAACATGGAGACGTCGCTGACGGTCCCGACCGCGACCTCCATCCGCAACATCCCGGTGAAGGTCCTCGAAGAGAACCGCCGGGTCATCAATAACCACCTGGCCCTCATCGGCCAGTCAAAGGCGTCGTTCACGCACGTCATCGCCTGGGCGATTGCCAAGGCGATCAAAGACCAGCCGCGCATGAACGCCGCGTTCGCGATGCAGGACGGCACGCCGGTTCGCCTCGACCGCGAGGACGTCAACATCGGCCTGGCCATCGACGTCGAGAAGAAGGACGGCTCGCGCTCGCTGCTCGTCCCGAACGTCCAGCGCGCCGGCGCGATGGACTTCGCGCAGTTCCTCAAGGCCTACAACGACATCGTCCGGAAAGCGCGCAACATGCAGCTCGAGATCGCCGACTTCGAAGGGACGACGATCTCGCTCACCAACCCCGGCACCATCGGTACCGTGGCTTCGGTGCCGCGCCTGATGATGACGCAGGGGACGATCATCGCCACCGGCGCGATCGACTACCCGGCGGAGTACTCGGCCAGCGATCCGTCGGTCCTCGCCGACCTCGGCATCTCGAAGGTGATGACGATGACGTCGACGTACGACCATCGCATCATCCAGGGAGCGGAATCGGGCGCGTTCCTGGCCCGCATCCACGAGCTGCTCCTCGGCGCGGACGGTTTCTACGACGACATCTACCGCGACCTGCGCATCCCCTACGAGCCGGCGCAGTGGGCGCGCGACCGCCATCGCCTGGCGTTGACCGGCGGCACCACCGACGACATCGTGGCCCGCGAGGCGGCGGCGCTGCAGATGATCAACGCCTACCGCGTGCGCGGCCATCTGATCGCCGATCTCGACCCGCTCGAGTACAAGGTCGCCCGGCATCCGGAGCTCGACCCGCAGTTCTACGGCTTCACCATCTGGGACCTCGACCGCGAGTTCGTCTGCGGCGGCCTCTGTGGGAAGCAGACCGCGAAGCTGCGCGACATCCTCGACACGCTGCGCGAGACGTACTGCGGCAAGATCGCCCCCGAGTACATGCACATGCAGGAGACGGTGCAGAAGCGCTGGCTCCATGACCGGATGGAGCCGTCGCGGAACAAGCAGGCGCTCGACGGCACCACCAAGCGGCGCATCCTCCAGAAGCTCAACGACTCGGAGTCGTTCGAGCGCTTCCTGCACACGAAGTACGTCGGCCACAAGCGCTTCTCGCTCGAAGGGGCGGAGTCGCTCATCCCGATGCTCGACTTCCTCTTCACCGAGGCGACCGGCGACGGCGTCGAGGAGAGCGTGATCGGCATGGCCCACCGAGGCCGTCTCAACGTGCTCGCCAACACGCTCGGGAAGTCGTACGAACAGATCTTCCGCGAGTTCGAAGGCGACATCGACCCGAACTCCCGCGAGGGCTCGGGCGACGTGAAGTACCACCTCGGCGCGGAGGGCCAGCACGAATCGCCCGAGGGTGGGACGATGAAGCTCTCCCTGGCGTCCAACCCGTCGCACCTCGAGGCGGTCGACCCGATCGTCGAAGGAATGGTGCGCGCGAAGCAGATGCTGATCGGCGACAGGAACCGCTCGCTGGTCCTCCCCGTCCTGCTGCACGGCGACGCGGCGTTCGCGGGACAGGGCGTCGTGGCCGAGACCCTGAACCTCTCGCAGCTCAAGGGCTACAAGACCGGCGGCACGATCCACATCGTGATCAACAACCAGATCGGCTTCACCACCGGACCGGAGTCGGCCCGCTCGTCGACGTATTCGACGGACGTGGCGAAGATGGTCCAGGCGCCGATCTTCCACGTGAACGGCGACGATCCGGAGGCGTGCATCCGGGCGATGAAGCTGGCGTACGACTTCCGCCAGCAGTTCCACAAGGACGTGGTCATCGACCTGATCTGCTACCGCCGCCACGGCCACAACGAGGGCGACGAGCCGTCGCTCACGCAGCCGAAGATGTACAAGTCGATCAAGGAGCACCGTTCGGTCCGGAAGATCTACACCGAGCAGCTCCTGCGCAAGGGCGACATCGGACCGCAGGAAGCCGAGGAGTGGCTCAACCACTATCAGGGCAAGCTGCAGGAAGCGTTCGACCGGACGAAGGAGAACGAGAGCCCGCACTCGGACCGCGACCCGCTCTGGACCGACGAAGAGCTGACCGGCTATCAGAACCAGCCGTCCCCGGACACGTCGATCACGCAGGAAGTGCTCGACAAAGTACGTGCGGCCCTGACGCAGGTCCCCGAGGGCTTCACGCCGCATCCGAAGCTCAAGCCGGTGCTCGCCAGGCGCGCCGCCATGGCCGAAGGGCGCGACCCGATGGACTGGGGAACGGCGGAGCAGATCGCGTTCGGGTCGCTGCTCGTCGACGGCTTCCGCGTCCGGCTCTCCGGACAGGACGTCGGCCGCGGCACGTTCTCGCACCGCCACGCGATCATCTTCGACTACGCGACCGGTGAAGGCTACGTGCCGCTGAACGCGCTGGCCAAGGAGCGGCAGGAGTCGCCGGTGGCCGATCCGGTGGTGCTCGACAACGCGCTGACACAGGAGTCCAACGTCCCGGTGGCCGAGGTGAGCATCGCCGTCTACGACTCGCTGCTCTCGGAGTACGGCGTCCTCGGCTTCGAGTACGGCTACTCGGTGGCCGATCCGGGCGCGCTGGTGGAGTGGGAAGCGCAGTTCGGCGACTTCATGAACGGCGCGCAGATCATCATCGACCAGTTCCTTTCGTCCGCGGAAGAGAAGTGGGGGCAGCACAGCGGCCTGGTGTTGTCGCTGCCGCACGGCTATGAAGGTCAGGGCCCCGAGCACTCCTCAGCGCGACTGGAGCGCTTCCTGACGCTCTGCGCCGAGGGGAACATGCAGGTGATCTATCCGACCACGCCGGCGCAGTACTTCCACGCGCTGCGCCGCCAGATGAAGAACAACCCGCGCAAGCCGATGATCGTGATGAACCCGAAGTCGCTGCTCCGCCATCCGATGGCGGTGTCGACGGTCGGCGAGCTGACGAACGGCCGCTTCGAGCCGGTCCTGCACGACGTCGCGACGAGCACGGAGACGAAGCGGGTGATCCTGACCTCGGGGAAGGTTTACTACGATCTGAAGCAGGCCCGAGACAAAGCCAGCGCGAACGTGGCCATCCTGCGGCTGGAGCAGTTCTACCCCTTCCCGCACGCGCTGCTCTCCGAGGCGCTGCAGGCGTATCCCGGCGCGACGGATGTCGTGTGGGTGCAGGAGGAGCCGCGCAACATGGGCGCCTGGCCGTTCCTGCACGAACGTCTGGGGGCGCTGCTGGCGTCCGGGCAGAAGCTGCACTATGTCGGACGGCCGCTGGCCGCCGCTCCGGCGACGGGGTCGCATCACCGGCACGACGATCAACAGAAGGCGCTGGTAGAGCGGGCGCTGGGCGGGTGATGGGACCAATGGGACAAAGTGATCGCCGGCGGGGACACGCGTGTTCGCTGTTCAGGACGGTGCCTCCCCCGAAGCTCCACTAACTCTTTGATTCTGCGTGAGCCTGGTGCGGCTCTGCCGTTGCAGTGACAGCAGAGCGAAAGGAAGCTCCTCATGCGTCAGGCCTGCCTCGCTCTCCTCGTCGTTCTCCTCGCTGCCTGTTCCACATCCTCCGATCGTCATGCGTATCAGGAAGAGCCTCTCCCCCTCATCAGTCTCGGCACGCTCGAGGGTCAGGAGGTCGCGATCGACCTGCGCGATCATGCCGATCTGGAGGTTCCCCGCGGCAGGCTGTACGACGATCTGGAGCGCGAGCTGACGCGGGCCGGCGTGCGCGTCGTCGACCAGTCGCCGCTGCAGTTGCGCATCAAGTCCACCCTGATCACCGAGGACTGGCGCACCGCCCGCTGGCAGGCCTGCGGCCGCCTCGAAGGACAGTTGCTGCGTGACGGGAAGGCAGAAGGCCGCTCGTTCATCTCCGACTACTGCAACGAGCACCTCGGCAATCCGTGGCGCTACTCGACGACCATCCGCAGTGAAGAGGACCGCCAGGAAGCGCGAGCGCGTGCGTATCACGGGCTGTTGCGCGTGTTTCTGAACGATCTGGAGCAGGCGGTGGCAGCGAAGGGGTGAGGCGTCAGCCGCGCCTACTGCGCGACCGCATCCCCCGGCTCATATGCCCACTCCGTCTGTGTCTTCGCTCCCTCGGCGAAGCGGGGCTCGATGTACTCCTCGAAGGCGATGTCGCGGTCGAGGACTCCGGTCTCGCGCATCAGGCGAACGATGAGCTCGAAGTCCTTGCGGAGCGGTGTGAGGGGCTGGTACTGCACGCGCTCGACCGGTTTTGTGAGCGCCCATTTGAGGAGGCGTGGGTCCTGGCGGAAGTAGAAGCGGCCGACGAAGTCGGCGGCGTGCTCGCGGCGGGCGAGGCGTTTGGGGGGATTCTCGAGCCAGAGGCCGGAGCGGGCGATGCCGTCGACCAGCACCTGCACCGCCTCGGGGCGCTTTTCGATGATGTCCTGACGGACGACGAGGACGCAGGAGATGTAGTCCGGCCAGTACTCACGCGCGTGAAATAGAACCCGGCCGAAGCCGGCCATCTCCGCCTGCGACGGATACGGCTCCCCCATCGAGAACGCGTCGATCGCGCCCGCGGCCAGCGCGCCGGCGACGTCGGGCGGGGCCATCTCGACCATGCGGATGTCCTCCGGTTTCATCCCGTTGACCGCGAGCGCGCGGAAAAGGATCAGCCGCTCGTCCGAGAAGCGGGACGGAATGGCAATGGTCTTCCCCTTCAGGTCGGCGAACTTCTTCACCGGCCCGTCCTTGCGCACCGTCACGGCACTGCCGTAGCGGTGCCCGAGGTAAACGATCTTCACCGGAACGCCCTGAGCACGCAGGGCGATGGCCATCGGTGCGACCATGAATCCCGCCTGCATCTGGTTCGAGATCAGCGCTTCCTTGATCTCGGGAAATCCCTGGAACATTCGAGGGATGAACAGATGCCCCGACTTCGAGTGGGCGGAAATGTAGTCCGTCACCGGGCACGCCAGGTGTCACGTCACCGGGATGTATGCGACGTTGAGCTTCCGCTCACTCTCCGGCAGGCGGTCGTTCAGCACGACCGACCAGTCGACGTTCGTCGCCATGTGCGCGGCCGTGATGATGGCCACCCAGGCGATGACGGAAAGCACAATCTTGCGCGTTGGAGTCATCGGTTCACCCCCTTTCCTGGAAGGTAGAAGGCAGAGGGCAGAAGGCAGAAGTACGTTCTGCCTTAGTCATTAAACGCCCATCTCACGAACTTCAGCCGCTCCGTGCTGCGGATCAACCCGTCGAGCGCCAGTCCGATCACGCCGATGAGCAGCATCCCGCCGACGACGAGATCGTAGCGCTGGCCGGCGTTGCGAGCGTCGATGATGAGGTAGCCGAGTCCCGAGTCGACAGCGATCATCTCCGCCGCGACAAGGACCAGCCAGGCGATCCCGAACGCGATCCGCAGCCCGACCAGCACGCGCGGCAGCACGGCCGGAAAGATCACCCGCACGATCAGGGCACGCGTCGACAACCCGAAATTCCGCCCCGCCTGCACATACATCGGCGGCACGTTGCGCACCCCGTTCATCGTCGCCACCACGATCGGGAAAAACGACGCCAGCCAGATCAGGAAGATCGGAGCGAGATTGCTCACCCCGAACCAGATCACCGACAGCGGCATCCACGCCAGCGGCGAGATCGGCCGCAACATCTGAATCAACGGATTCGCCGCCCGCGCCGCCGCCCCCCACCACCCCAACGCCAACCCCACCGGCACCCCGAGCAACACCGCCAGCCCGTAACCGCAAGCCACGCGGAAGAGGGAGTCACGGGTATACGCGACGAGATGCGGAAGATCCGAGATCCCGCGGACCACAGCCATGGGAGAGGGAAAGATCTTCGTCTTCGTGACGACGACGGCAAGATGCCAGACGGCGAGCACGGCGAGGGCGGTCAACAGAGGGGGAAGGACGCGTTTCAAAGCTGGGGGCGGAGGGTAGCATAGGAGGTGCGCGACGCCGGGCGGCGAGACACCGCCCGGCCGTCGGGTTTCTACATCTGCACCTGGAAGGCGGCCCAGGTGGACATCGGGTCGCCCCGCCGGGCGGCGCTTTGCTGTGCGTAACGCAGCGCTTCGGACGGAGAAATGCCGCGGGCGAGCTGACGGTGGAGGTCCTTCATCAGTGTGGCGGTGCTGCGGTCCTCGATCTCCCACAGGGTCCCGACAACCGCCGAGGCACCCGCGGCAATGAAGGCGTTGGTGAGACTGAGAGTCGCTCGTCCAGAGGTCTCGTCGTCCGTGCGACACCCGGCAAGGACGACGATCGGATGCCGATGCAGTCGCAACTGGGTCACGTCATGAGCGTGAACGCGGTCGGCGCCAAACTCGATGGCATTTTGCAGAGGCTGAGCGTTGACGAGTCCATGGGAAGCGACGTGGATGAGATCGTAGCGCGGCGCCATCGCGAGAAATTCTTTGGGTGTCATCGCCGAACCGAGAGAAGAGATGCTGCGCCGATTGTGGATAGAAGCGACAAAAGCCACTTCATCCTGTGCACCCTCGAGAGCGGCGGACGCCGCACCCGGCGCGGCCAGAGTCACCAGCACATTACCGATAGCGGCTCGGGACGCGAAGGACGCGCGAGAGAGTCTTCCCACAGAGCGCGTCACGACGATGGAATGGCTCTCGACCATAAGTTGCTGGCCGTCGTGCAGCGCGGCGACCGGCAATGCCCGTAGAGCCGGCGCGGGCGAATAGACGAGTGTCCCTGCGCCGGCGATCCGATCGCGTACCGGTCCGAGAATCTTCCGATAGAGATCCTGCGCGACGGGAACGATCACCTCCTGATTACGATGACGCAGGTCGGATACGAACGAGTCGATCTCGGTCGTGAGAATCGCCGCAGAGACCGGCGTGCGAACGAACTCGACGTGACCATTCCGGATGACCCACGTCAGCAGTGCATCCGATCGCAGATCCTGATGCACGACCACGACATCGCGCGGCAGGTCGTCAATCAGCTCTTTCCCGAGGGCATCGAGGTCTGCGGGTGAATCCCCGCCCGCGCTGCCGAACGTGCGAAATATGACCTGGCGAGCGCGGTCGGAGAACCAGAGTGCCGCGAGCGGGCGTCCACGCGCGAGCTGCAGTTCGACGGAGACTAGCAGGAGCGATCGCACCTGCTCCGACAGGAACGCTCGTTCGACGGGATCGTCAATCGAGCCTGCCTGCCGCTCGATCTCGCTCAAGGCGGCCAGGAGGCTCGCATCGGCGGCGGAGAGAGTGGCCGCATTCTCGCCACCGGACCGCTCGGACAGAGCCTTGATGCCGTCAGGGCGATCATTGGGATCGGACGGTGGGGCAGCACTTCCGCGAAACGAAACCGAAGCCGGACCGGCGGCAGCCATCTGGGCCGCCGTTCCCGATTCCTTCCGCGCCCAGGATGCGCCGTGCCGAATGGCGTCAAAGTCGGCCGCCGAGAACGGATCTGTTACACGAGACCGGATGATCCCTCGTAACGTGACCGTTTTGGCGATCCATGCGGACTGGCCGCGCCGTTTCGCCTCCGCGTTGACCTCCTGAAGGATGACGTCGGCCGCCCGCTCGAAACCATCCCGGATGGCGGCCGTGGCGACATCGATCGCGATAGCGGGGTGCGGCGCTGCGGACCGGCAGCCCAACGTGCGTAAGGCACGGACCCGCTCCCGCCAAGCCTCGTCTCGAGCCCACCTCGCATCGAGCGTCTCGACATGACGCAGGTGAACCGTGGCCCCATCGTCGGTTTCGCATGCCTGGAGATCCTTGACCTGCCGCATTGATTCGCGCATCCGGTCCCGCGCCTCGCTTGCCCATGGTGAGGTCGCGTCGAGGCTGAGATAGTGTCGCCAACCCGCAGCCGAGCGATCCCGAAGATTGAGCGCATCGAGCACGACTGCGCGCGTCCAGACGATGGAAGGCACGTTCGGGGCGTTCGCCAGGGCGCGTTCGGCGGCATCGAGCGACGCGACAAGCATGATGGAATCGCCGTGCTGGGCCGCTTCGAACCGGGCGATGGCAAGGTCGTTCCAGATCCTGGCCTCAGTAACGGCATCGCCTTTTCGCGATTCGATCAGCGCGGCTGCACGCGTCAGAAAGCGGATCGCGCCTCTCGCATCAGCCGAGAGAAGTCTTGCCACTCCCATCGCATGCACGCTCTCGATCGCGTCGGCCTGCTCCCTCTCGGGAAGCATTGAAAGGCTCTGGACGAAACGGACGTCCGGGAGCTCGTTTATGCCGCCTCGCGAGACCGGTCGAGGCGGCCGATGCGGAAACGGCGCGCTGAGGCGTGCCTCACTCTTGCGGAACGAATCGTCCTCGCTGATCCGAACCAGCTCCGCCATGGGATCGCCGGGAGCGACGCGCGCTTGCTCCGCTCTGCCAGACCATATGCCCACCACGATGAGCAAGGCTCCGGCAGCCACAGCTCCACCCTGCCGAAGCCATCGCCCACGGCCGTGCGCACGGCCGGTCTCGCTCGGAATCGTCATGGGACCCCCTTCTCCTCGGTGAGAGGAGCATCGGCTGTCGTTTTCCCGGTTTGGACAGTGTAGTCGACGCGCTCCAGGCAGGCTTTGGACGACCAAGATCCGGCGTTGTCCGGCTGCCGAAAAGCCGCCGAAGGCGGCGAAAGATCTGTAGGCCCGGCCTTTAGGCCGGGTTACGCGTGGGCAGATTTTTCGAGCCCGCGTAGCGGGCGACAGAAAACGAACGCCGCGCAAACCTTCTGTTCTGTCGCCCGCTACGCGGGCTTGCCTGGCGGGCGTTTGCTAACCCGGCCTGAAGGCCGGGTCTACAGATCTTTCGCCGCCTTCGGCGGCTCATCGCGGACACTCGGTTCGCGATGAGCATCGTCATGCGTGGAGCGCCGACGTCGCGTCGGCTGGTCCGGCGGCGGCTCGCCGGCGGGCGGCGTCCCGCCGTAAGGGTGGTGCGGAATGTCGATCTCGACCGGTGCGAGGAGCCTCGGCAGTCGTTTTCCCGGTGCGATCAGTCCAGCCGACGCGAAGGGAAGTCGTTGTGACGCCGGGGGAAGTCCTCGTGACTTCGGCGAAACTCATGTTGACTTCGGCGGAACTCATTTCAAGTTCGGCGGAACTCATTTCGAGTTCGACGAAACTCATTTTGAGCTCGGCGGAACTCGTTTTGATTTCGACGGAACCCATTTCGAGTTCGACGGAACTCATCTCGAGTTCGACGGAACTCATTCGAGTTTCGACGGAACTCATCTCGAGTTCGACGGAACTCATCTCGAGTTCGGAGGAAGTCCTCGCGACTTTGGTGGACTTCGTCGTAAGTTACTGGAATACGGACAGTTCCCGTTCCCAGCCGCGACGGTGTTTCTAAACCTGATGCGCCAGCCCGATTTCCCCGAAAATCACGTCCCGCAGCTTGATGTAGCGTGGGTCCGACAAATCCCGTGGATGCGGGATGTCGATTTCGACGATGCGTCTGACGCGGCCGGGGCGGGCGGAGAGGACGACGACTCGGTCGGCGAGCTGCACCGATTCTTCGATGTCGTGGGTGACGAAGAGGATGGTTTTTTTCTCGGCTTCCCAGATCCGGAGGAGCTCGCGGCGCATCTGGAGGCGGGTGATGGAGTCGAGGGCGCCGAAGGGTTCGTCGAGGTAGAGGACGTCGGGGTTGACGGCTAACGCGCGGGCGACTTCGAGGCGCTGTTTCATGCCGCCGGAGAGCTCACGGGGGTACGACTTTTCGAAGCCGAGGAGGCCGACGAGCTGGATGTAGTAGGCGATGCGCTCGGCTTTCTCTTTGTCGGTCTGGCGGAAGAGGCCGAAGCCGATGTTCTGCTCGACGGTGAGCCAGGGGAAGACGCCGCGCTCCTGGAAGACGAAGATGCGGCGCGGGTCGGGGCCGGTGACGCGCTCGCCGTCGATGGTTACTTCCCCTTCGGCCGGGGCGATGAAGCCGCCGACGATGTTGAGCAGGGTCGATTTGCCGCAGCCGGAGGGACCGAGGAGGCAGATCAGCTCTCCTTCGCGGACGTCGAGGTTGATGTCCTCCAGGACTTTCACGTTGCCGAAGGTCATGGAGATGTTGCGGAAGGCGACTTTCATTCGGTGACGTACCCCCAGCGGACACCGGGCAACCGCTCGAGGCGGCGCATGAGGAGGTCGAGGACGACGCCGATGACGCCGATGAGGATCATGCCGGCGACGACGAGGTCGTAGCGGTTGCCGGCGTTGCGCGCGTCGACGATCAGGAAGCCGAGGCCGGAGTTGACGGCGATCATCTCGGCGGCCACGACGACGAGCCAGGCGATGCCGGCGGTGAGGCGCATTCCGACGATGAGCTGCGGCAGGATGGCCGGGACGATGACGCTGCGCACGAGCTCCGGGCCGGTCAGGCCGAAGTTGCGTCCCGCCGCGAGGTGGACGCCCTCGATGTTGTGCACCGCGTGCATGGTGGCCAGTGTCAGCGGCAGCACCGAGGCGAGGAAGATGAGGAACATCGCCGAGACGTCGCCGACGCCGAACCAGAGGATGGCCATGGGGATCCAGGCCAGCGGCGAGATCGGCCGGAGGAGCTGGAGGATCGGGTTGAGCGCGTGTTCCCCGCGGCGCCACAGGCCGAGGAGGACGCCGAGCGGGACCGCGATCGCGAGCGCGGCCAGGTAGCCCCAGGTGACCCGGAAAAGCGAGGCGACGATGTAGCGGACGAGCAGCCCTTTCTCGCCCAGTTCGACAATGGCTCGCAGCGATTGCCACGGCGTCGGCACGAGCGTCCCCGGCGAGCTGACGACGGCGAGCTGCCAGACCGCGACGAAGACGGCGATGCCGGTGAGAGGGAGGAACCGACGCAAAATTGGGCGGAGGGTAGCATGGCGCCGAGGGTTGTTGTCAGTTGTCGGTTGTCGGTTGTCCGAACCGGCCTCCCCTGGACGTTTCTGCCGGCCGAGAAACGCCCGTTCGGAGTGGGGTCAGAGCTTCGTTTTCCTGAGAAGAGCGTCCGGTAGGCGAGACCGGTTCGGACAACTGACAACCGACAACTGACAACCTAATAGTAAGCACCCCGTAAGCGGCCCCACCGACACTTGCGCGGACGCTCTGCATGATGCATTGTTATTCGCCTCTCTCATCCGCTCCTCAGGAGGATCCATTGCTTCGACGTCTTTTGATGTTCGCGGCCGTTCTCGCCGTTCTCGCGTTCCCCACTCCCGCCATCGCCCAGACCTGCAATCTGCAGATGACGGTCGAGTGCGACTCCACTTCGAGCGGCGCCGTCTGCACCGCCGTCACCACCAACGCCGGGGCTTCGTGCTCCGGCATGGTGTTTTCCGGCTGGTTCAGCGAGGTGTCGCACGAGCTGGTTCAGATCACCGCCCCGCAGGTCTCCCTCGGCGGGCTCGAGGAATGCCTCGACTCCGAGGAATTCGGGGAGTTCGTCCCGCAGGCCTTTGCCTTCTGCTTCGGCGAGACCACCATCCCCGCCAACAGCAGCTTCAGCTCGACCGTGGTCGTCACGGGATTCACCCCCGACGTGCCGCTCGTGTCCGTCACCTGGGTCGGCGATGAGGAAGGGAACGAGGCCGGTTCGGCGTACGCGTTCGTCAACGTGACGCCGGCGACCTGCACGCCGATCGTCAGTGCTCCGCCGCTGAGCCAGTCCGGCGTCCCGTACACGGTGACCTGGACGCCCGTCTCCGACCCGAGCGCGCAGTACATCATCGAAGAAGCCGGGAACCCGGACTTTACCGGGAACGTGACCCAGACCCAGGTGGCCGGACTGTCGAAGAGCTTCCTCCACGACGGCATGGCCACGACCACCACCTATTACTACCGCGTCCGTCCGACGCACTGCACCGGCGGCACGCCGGGCGTCTCCCAGACGGCACAGACGATCGTGCAGGCCCCGCCCCCGCCGGCCGAGCGCAGCGCCGACGTCGCGGTGCCGTTCGGCAGCACGGAGCCGGTCGAGGTCCAGGTGCGCATCCCCGGCGTCAGCGGCAAGGCCGCGGTCACCACGACGTTCACCGCCACGACCGACAAGCCGTACCTCACCGTGACCCCGAGCTCCGGAACGCTCCCCGCCGAGGGACTGATCCTGACGGTCACCGCGAACCCAACCGATCTCCCTCCCGGCGCGAACACCGGCACGGTCATCGTCACGACGAACACCGTCTCGGCCGGCGGCGTCAGCGCGCAGGCGGAATCGACGGTCAAGATCCCGATCTCGATCAGCCTCGTCACGCCGGTCGCGCCGGGCGGCAAGACCACCCCGCCGGCCAACGCGCTGGTGATCCCGGTCGTCACGCACGTGAACGTCGCCACCGGGCAGTTCCTCTCCGACGTCCGCCTCACCAACGCCGCCGCCGCGGCGATCAAGTACCAGATCACGATGACGCCGACGCAGACCGACGCGACGACGAGCAGCAAGGTCACCCAGGTCACGGTCGACTCCCAGCAGACCATCGCCCTGAACGACATCGTGAAGAACTTCTTCGGGTTCGGCGCGACCACGAATCCGGCGGACGTCGGCTTCGGCTCGCTCGAGATCCGCCCGCTGAACTCGTCGTCGCTGATGACCTTCGCCTCCAGCCGCACCTACGCGAACACCATCGGCGGCACGTTCGGCCAGTACATCGCGGCGATGCCGTTCACCCGCTTCGCCACCCGCCGCCAGCCGACGCTTCCGATCCCCGGCGCGCCGCCGGCGATCACGCCGCTGGTGCTCTCGCTGCAGCAGGTTGCGCAGTCGCCGAAGTTCCGCACGAACCTCGGCCTCGCCGAAGGGGTGGGCGAGCCGGCCAGCGGCCGGATCCGCATCTTCAACGCGCTCGGTATGCTGCTCAAGGAGATTCCGTACAACCTGCTCCCCGGCGAGCATCGCCAGATGAACGCCTTCATCTCCAACCCGCTCTTCGGCGGCATCCCGCTGCTGGAGGACGGCCGCATCGAGGTGACGGTCGACTCGCAGACCGGCGCCGTGACAGCCTACGCCTCGGTGCTCGACAATGTGACCACCGATCCGCTGGCGGTCATGCCGGTCGACGCGACACAGGTCCGCGCGACGCGCTACGTCGTCCCCGGCATGGCCGAGCTGCCGAACCGGATCGACAACTTCCACTCCGATCTCCGGATCTTCAACGGCGGCACGTCGGACACGCCGATCGCGCTGACGTACTACCCGCAGGGGAACGGCACGCCGGTCGCCGCGGAGCCGCGGACGGTCCGGGCCGGCGAGATGCTGGTGCTCGACAACGTGCTGCCGGCGCTCTTCAACGCCTCGAACACCGGCGGCTCGGTGGTCATCACCACACCGTCCGCCTCGTCGCTGGTTGCGACCGGCCGCACCTACACGACGGTCAATAACGGCGGCACGTTCGGCCAGTTCATCCCCGGCGTGACGCCGGGCGAGGGGGTCGGGCTGGGCGAGCGCGCGCTGCAGGTGATGCAGCTCGAGGAGTCGGCGCGCTTCCGCTCGAATGTCGGCCTCGCCGAGCTGACCGGCAACGCGACGACGATTCGGATCTCGCTCCACCTCCCCGACACGAAGACGACCGCCAGCACGGAGCTGACGCTGGCGCCGAACGAGTTCCGCCAGCTCCGCCCGATCCTCGGCCTCAACCCCGGCGAGGAGACGTACAACGCCCGGGTCACGGTCCAGGTCATCGGCGGCAGCGGCCGAGTGACGGCGTACGGGTCGGTGATCGACAACCAGAGCAAGGACCCGACGTACGTGCCTGCGCAGTAGGCGTGTTGTTTGGGCGCCGGGCTTTCGGGAAATCCGGGAGTTCGGCGCCCGATGGCGGTGCTGTTGTCGGTTGTCAGTTATCCGAACCGGTCGCGCCTGGACGACAGGCATGGGACAGATGGGACTCATGGGACCTATGGGACGATAGGACTGGTGGCCGGTTCTCGATACCGTTCCTCTCTCGGACCGGAGGAACGTCCGGGCGAGACAGGTTCGGACAACTGACAACCGACAACTGACAACAGCTTTTTTTCGCTCTCATCCGTGATCCCCATCACACGAGCTGGTCCAATCGGCACCTCGATTGCTGCTGGTGCGCTTTCGATGGTGACTCCCGAAGAAGAAGTTCCGGCACGGCGGAAGAGCGACTATGAGGCGACGCCCGAGCCGCCGCTGCGTGTGCTCGCCGTCGACGACGACCGGATGTACCTCAGCCGGCTCCGTCTCGTCCTGACCCGGGCCGGCTTCGACGTCGTCACCGCAAACGACGGCCCCTCGGCGATCGACCGCATCCGGAAAGACCGCGACGTCGGCGTCCTCCTGATCGACCTCTCCATGCCGGGCATGGACGGCATTGAGACCGCCCGACGCGCCCGCGCCGCCTGCGCCTTTCCCGGCCTCTACGCGATCCTCCTCACCGCCAGCGACGGCGTGGACGTCAAGCTGCGCGCCCTCAACAGCGGCCTGGACGATTTCCTGACCAAGAGCTCGCCGGACGACGAGATCCTGGCCAAGCTCCGCAACGCCGCGCGCCGGCTGGAGATGGAACGGCGCCTCCATGTCCAGAACGCGGAGCTGCAGACGCTTGCGCTCACGGATGAGCTCACCGGCATCGCCAACCGCCGCGCCCTCTTCCGCGAGGCCGAGCGGATGCTGGCCACGGATAAGGTGCTGAGCGTGGTCCTCTTCGACCTCGACCGTTTCAAGCAGATCAACGACACCTACGGCCACCTGATGGGCGACCGCATCCTGGCCGACGTCGCCGCGACGCTGAAGGCCCACACCCGCGTCGGCGACGTCATCGCCCGCTACGGCGGCGACGAGTTCGTTCTCCTCCTCCCCGACACCCCCGCCCCCGACGCCCGCATCATCACCGACCGCATCCGCCAACGCATCGCCAACCTGCGCTGGGATCACGCGGGGCAGACGATCACGGTAGGTGTGGGGATCGGGCTGTCGACGGCGGGAAGCGGCAGCAGTATCTCGACCCTGCTGGCGGAGAGTGACGCGAAGTTGTATGACGCGAAGACGGCGCGGAGCTCAGGGGCGGCGGAGTTGGAGATTACTCTTTGATGCATCCGAAAACGAAACCGCACTGAGTCACCCGCCTTTCAACCACAAACGGGCGAAGACTCTCCGCATGCGGTAAACTCCGCGATGTCCCTATCTCCCAGCAGAGTCCTCTATGCGTCGCGAGCGGGTCGAGCCAAAACTCCTCCGGGCGATCGAGCGCATTGTCGCGTTCGTCGGCCATCAAAATCGTCTCGATCCGGGAGCGATCAACGATCTCACACAGGCAATCTACACCCGATACGTCGAGGACACCCCCGAAATCCTGCCTAGATTCCAATCACCACCTTCGGATTCAGCATACCTGACGATATGTGTCGTGCGTTCGTTCCACGAATTCCGGGCGAAAGGAATTCGTCGGAGCGGTCCCTCTTACACACGGGGCCAGGACAGCGTCAACGAAGATCGAATGTCCGGTCTTTTTCCAATCACGGGGTGTCCTGACGACGAAAAATTGGCCGCGCTGGTGGATGGTCATCTCGAACCACCAGACCGGCGCTGCGTGATCGAGCACATGACGAGTTGCGCGAACTGTCGGTCCATCGTTCTCATCGCGACCGAATTCAAGGTCGCCGATGACTCTGCATCGGTTGTCACCTCCACTCGTTCGCGGCGCACCTTGATCGTCGTGGTCACGGCCAGCGTGATCGCAATCGTGCTGGGCATACGAACCCACGAGAGAGTGGATCGCCCGAATGCAGCGATCGTCGCCTTGGCACGAATTCACGAAGAATTCGAGTATCGCCCGGTCTCCGGTCGTATCAGCGGCTTTGTGTACAGACCCGAGAAGCCACTGTTGCGCGACAGAACTCCTCCAGACAGCACCTCGCCTTCTATCCGACTGAACCTCATTGTGTCGGAGCTTCAATCAGACCGGAAAAACGCTCACGCTCTTGGCGTTGCTTACATCATGATGGGCAATTATGACAAGGCCGTGGCCACGCTCGAGAGCGTCGCGCGTATCGCGCCGGGCAATGCTTATGTTCTAAGTGATCTCAGTGCCGCGTACGCGGCACGAGCGACCGTCCACCGTCTTCCGTTCGATAGCGTCGCAGCCCTGGACAGAGCCGAACGAGCCTGGCGGCTGCGTCCAACAGCAGCCACTGCATGGAATCGCGCCATGGCCGTGTCGAGCTTTCATCTCGTGGAAGCCGGTGGCCGGGCCTGGGACGATTTTCTCGAGGCTGAGACGGATACGCGGTGGCGTTCCGAAGCTTTGCAGCGGCGCGCCGACTTGCACACGGCTACGGAGTTCGACGAGTGGCGTCGCGTCGAGCCAAAGCTGCGGGCATGGGCCGGCCGGGACGACGAGGGCATTGCGGCGGTCGTCCGGCGATTCCCGGCCCGTGCGTCCGTCTATTTCGAGGAAACGCTTCTGCCTCTCTGGGCGAGGGAACACGTGACCGGCAGCAGTGCCGCCACTACTGTCCATCATCTCGCCACGGTGGTGGCAAGAACGCTTGCCACTACCGGTGACCGGTTCGCGGCCGACACGATTGCTGCCATCGATAGCGTCTGTCACAGTGCCCAATCGTGCGATGCAATCGCAAGTGCCCACATCAGATTCGCTGAAGGACGCGCATTGATGGACGCGGAGGATTTCAATCGCGCCGAGACCGTACTTACGGAGGCGAAGTTGGTGTTCGATCGGCACAGCAGTCCATATGCATGGGCGGCGCGATTCCGCCTGGGCGCGTGCATGTTGCACGGAAACCGGTTCGCAGCTGCGCGTGCGACCGGTAACGCCGTCGTCTCCGCGATCGCGACGCATGATTATCGCACGCTGCACGGGCGGACGCTGTGCCTGCTCGGTTTAGGAACACTCCACGCCGGACGTCCGGAAGAAAGCATCGGTCATTACGGTCGGGCGCGAGCGCTTTTCACCGAAGGGGAGGATCTGACCAATCTCGGTTCCGTGGAATTGCTCCTTGCTGATGCGTACGAGTACGCGGGAGAGAGCAGTATGGCAATGGAGCGTCGCCTCGCAGGGCTCGCGGCGTTGCGACGAAGCGGGGACATCAGGCAGACGCCTGTAGGGCTCTTCGAAGGTGGAACGAGCATTTCCCTTCGCGGCTGGCCCGATGCCGGCGACTACCTGCTGGCCGAGGCCGCGCGCCAATCGCTGAAACAGCAGCGCTTTGCCATTGCCACGGTTGCATCGATCTGGCGTTCGGTCATCGCGTCACGCAGAAACGATTTCGACGTAGCCACGGCGCAGGCTCGTCTCGCGAGCATTTATGGCGCCGAGACGCGTGACCCGGGGCAACGAGCTCTCATCGCGGCAACAGTCAACCAAGCCACTGGAACCGCGCGCGAAACGGTGCAGGCTGCGGAGAAGCTCACCGAAGCTATTCACTTCTTCGAACAGGCCGGAAACCGAGCATGGCTGCCCCAACTGCTGCGGCAACGTGCGCTCGCTCGGCAGCGCGAAGGCAACCTGGAGGCTGCCGAAGCCGACTTGCGAAAGGCAATCGATGTCGCCGAAGAGGTCCTCGACGGTGCCGCACCGGCCACGATGCGTGATGGATTCGCCAGCGATGTCCGCGCCAATTATGAAGACATGATCGGGCTTCTGCTCCAACAGGGATCGATGCGCGACGCACTCGCCTACGCAGAACGAGCCCGCCTCATTGGACACGGTCGCATCGGTGACCTCGATGTCTTGAAAGTCATTGAAACGCTTCCTCCCTCAACGGCTGTAGCGATGTATGAGATCCAGCCTGACGCCTTGATCGTCTGGCTGATCATGCGGAACACTATCACGCTCTTCCGGTCTCCCGGGGCGCGGGACGTGGCGGACAGGATCGCCGCTTTGGACGGGCCGCTGCCAACATCAACGTCGACTGTGCTGTACGACCTCCTGCTCAGAAGCTGGCTTCCGCACGTTCCGCCGGAGACAGAGCTGGTCGTTATTCCTCCACCGGTTCTGACCGGCGTCCCCTTCAGCGCGCTCCTAAACCGCGACAGCGGCCGGTTCGTCATCGCCGATTACACGGTCACCGTCGCAACCAGTTTAGCGTCCCTCGCGGAAAGATCCTCGAGGCTTTCGCGATCCGATTCCGTATTGATCGTGGGGGATCCCGCGTACCGCGCTCTGCCACGCCTTCACCACTCGGGTCGTGAGGCGCTCGCCGTCGCTCGTCATTACACGCACCCCATCACGCTCACCGACGAGGAGGCAACCGCCACCGCGTTCCTGGCGCACCTCGAGCGTGCCGACGCTCTTCACTTCGGAGGGCATGCGATCGTGAACGATCTCGCTCCGGAACTATCCAGCATCATGTTGGCATCGGCCGACGACGGCGAGGACTCGCGCATCTACGTTCATGAACTGCTCGCCCACCGGCACAGGTTGAAGCTCGTGGTGCTCTCGGCATGCAGTACGGCGAAAAGCCGCAGAGGAGACGCGCGTGGGACACTCACCATCGCCCGCGCATTCCTCGACGGCGGTGCAGAAATGGTAGTGGGAACTCTCTGGCCCGTACCCGATGAAACTGCAGCCTCGTTTTCGACCGCCTTGCACAACGCCCTCTCTCGAGGAGAGGACATCTCCGGCGCCGTCCGATCGGCACAGAAGCATCTGAAATCCACGTCCCGTGGGGACCAGACGTGGGCCGCATTCTGTGCATTCAAAGGCAGTCCCCGGCAAGGAGATTCCGACTGATGCCTAAATACCTGAGGGTGGCTTTTACCGGTAACGCAGTACTGACTCCTGACTATCCCGATGACTACCAACCGATCTTCGGACCACTCACCGCAGTCATGCCCGGCGCAAGGCAACGACGACCCTCGACCTTCCGCACGGATCCGATTCACGCACAGTTCGCCTTTCTGAAGTTTCCATATCCGCATCTGGTCCTCGAGAATGACGAGCATCGCGACGCTGACTACAAATTTCCCGACGTCCGCGACGCTACGACCGGGCTCTGCTTTCTCGAGCGGGAGGAACTGCGGCTTGTGACCCCGGCGTCTAACGTGCTCACGTTCGATCCGACGATACCCACCCACTATCCGACTACCGCTTCGACCGAGACCGAATGGGTGGCACGGTGGCGCGATTTCGCTCTTGGCGGGAACGCTCGACTCAGACCCGGGGTGCTCACCGGAGAAGGCGATTATGTGCGGGTGGTTCTTCCCGGCGGTGACGTCACTGCCAGCTTCGTTGGCGAGCCGATTGCGCGCATTGACTTCGACTATGGTGCCCCATATCCTCGAGTGTATGCGCAGGAGATCGTAGTGACGCTGACGTTTGACGACTCGATACCGTCGGTCATCCTGGAGGCGTTGCCGTTTCAAGGGACCGGCGCACGACCGTCGTTTTTCGAATTCCGGTGGTACGACAGTCCCGAAATCTCGATACAATTCGGCAACGGCTCAATGGCCTCGATCGAGAACGTACTGAGAGGCTCGTTCGCGGGCTTGGATCATGAGGGCGATTTCGATCTCGAGTTCGAAGTCCTGTATGACATCGTCGACTGTAACGAAGACGATCCTTTCTTCCGCCGCCTCCCTGTCCCCCGAGTGATCAGCCGGGAAGTTCTCCGCATCCCCTGCATCGCAACCATGCTCGAACCGCAGGAAGAAGCGGTGTTCGCGAGCGATGTGATGACGTCGCGTGCCCTGGTCACGCCTGCCGTTACACCCCCAGTTCCGCCGTTTGCAGCCGAAGCGTCTGTCACTGCCCTCTCAGCCGCCACTCCTCCTTCCGCCACCTCTGCGGCCAGTGCCTCCGCGGCCATGCCTCCTGCCGCTACGCGCTCGCCGGCAGCGCCACCTCATGCGGCTCCAGGTGATCGGGCCACAGCACTGGCGGCGAGGAGATCGCGCGCGGCCGCGTCCAGAGCGCTCCCGCAATCGGAAGCATCAGCGGCATCTCCACCCGCGGTGCTGGCCACGTCATCCTCTCCGACCGCAGTTGATCTGATACGACAGCCACGAAGCTCCAGGCCGTCAAGGAGGACGCGATGACGAAAGCTTGCTGTGACAACCCCACTACTGCGCAGACAACTCTTCAAAGTGTCGCCGACTGGATTCAACTGTTGTCACCGGGAATCGCTCGCGCGTTCGCTGCTGAGTTGAGCCGCGCCAGCAGCGATTCTCCCACCGCCTCTCTCGACACGCGGTATGTTGCTGCGCAGGCCGTCGTCAGAGCTCTCGATAGCATCACTGTCGGTGGGAGCCCGATTGTACCGTTTCCACGGTACCTGATCGAGACAGTCAGGATCTCAAATCAGATCGTGAGCTTTGTCCTCGACGGCCTGACGCATTTTGGCACCGGGGTTCTCGTTGGCCCATCGAGCGTTCTCACAGCAGCGCATCTGTTCTTCGACGCCGGCGGGCAGCTCATCGACCGGGGCAGGCTGAGCCGAATCACTGTGGAAGCTCACACGACGCTTCTGGGAGATTTCATCATGCAGGGGAAACGTCGTACGGTCCGACTGAGCGGCATCGACTCTAATCAATGGCTGATCGATCCAAAGATGGAGAACGACTTGGCGCAGCGCGATGTCGATCTGCTCGACTTCGCAATCGTCCGGCTAGACGAACCGCTGGGCTATGATCCGGTCGGACCCGAGCACCGAGGATGGTTCGTGATTCCGAGTGCTCCTCAATGCAGGGTTCTGACTTCCAACCTCGGTATTCGGGTTTTTCAGTTTCTCGATCGTGAGGAACTTCTCACTTCCGCCGGCATCATTCACAATGTGGTGGAGAACGGATATCGCGCGCTCCATACCGCGTCCACCGCGAGTTCGGCATCGGGTGCGGCATTGGCCGACGCTCAGGGATCTCTGGTTGCCATTCACATCGCTGGTGCGGCGACAGGTGAACGGCCGAAGTTGAACCGAGCCCTTCCGATTCGCAGAGTTGCGGAAATCATCGATTGGCAACCGGAGCGCGGCGTGACGATCCGGAGTTTGTTAGACTGACCGAGCCTGCAGACGGACGCCCTGAGGAGTGGGTGCTCCGTCCGCAGCTACTCCTTGCCTCCGGCGCAATAGACGATTTCAGGCAACTTCCGACGTGCGCGCGCTTCGATGCGAAACGGTATGAGGAGACGACGAGGAGCTCAGGAACGGTTGAACTGGGGATAACGTTTAAAGTCGTCCAGATCCGTCTGCGTCTTCGCTGTCGCCGCTGGTGCCGTCGCTGCAGGAGGTCGCGCAGTCGTCCAAGTTCCGCACGAGCCTCGGCCTGACCGAGGGGGGCCGGCGAGCCGGCGAGCGGCAGAATCCGCATCTTCAACACCCTCGGCACGCTGCTCAGGAGATCCCGTACAGCCTCCTCCCCGGCTAGCATCGCCAAATGAAACACCTTCATCTCGAACCCGATTTTCGGGAACATCCCGCTGCTGGAAGACGGCCGCATCGAAGTGACGGTCGACTCGCAGATCGGCGCCGTGATGGCCTACGGGTTCGATGATCGACAACCAGAGCAAAGACCCGACGTACGTGCCCGCGCAGTAGTGTTTGGGCACGCCCGCTACGGCGGCGACGAATTCGTCCTCCTCCTCCCCCGATACCCCTCCCCCAACACCCCGCCCCCCGACGCCCACGCCATCACCGGCCGCATCCGCCAACGCATCGCCAACCTGCGCTGGGAGCACGCCGGTCAGACGATTACGGTGGGTGTGGGAATCGGGCTGTCGACGGCAGGAAGCGGCAGCAGTATCTCGACGCTGCTGGCGGAGAGTGACGCGAAGTTGTATGACGCGAAGACGGCGCGGAGCTCAGGGGCGGCGGAGTTGGAGATCACGATCTAGGGCTTCAGAGCTTCCCTCAGCTGATCTCGCTGCGTGGTTGCTTCCTGTACCCATTCGGAGGTCGAGTCCAGCTTCAGGTATTCGTTCCAGGCAGCGATCGCTTCTCGATCGCGACCGAGGAGATCGAGCGCATACGCGCGGTTCCAGGCGACTTCCGGAGTCTTGTTTTTCGCCCAGAGTCGGTTGGAAATTTCGAGAGACTCGTCGAGATTGCCTTCACCGGAGCTTTGGAGCAATGCGACGGCAAGATCCTGTTCGATGGCGTCGCGCTCCTCGGGATTCTGCACGATTGCTTTCCGGAGCGCGGGCACCGCCTCATCATGATTGCCCAGAAGCATCGCAAGTACGCCTTTCGTGTGCAAGTCATTGCCGTTCTGAATCTCATCGGCATGCTTTAAGAGATGGCGTTGCTCATCGAAGCTGTTCGATGGCTGATCCTCGCTCCGCACAATGCCCGTCGGTTTGTAGGGAAAACCGCCCGCCAAGCGCCCATACGTCGATCGGTACCGCCGCTCATGGCTCGATGCGACCAGTTCCGGGATTCCCGGCTCGTCGAGCATCGACTTAATCGGCGGGACCAGCAGTCCGATCACGACCGTCGCCGCAATCGTACTGATGATCCATTTCGACATGGGAAACGGCTTCACGTTCGACTCGACTTGCACAATGTCACTGGCGTCGATCATCTTCGAGCGGCACTCGCCGCACGAAGCCAGATGCTCGATGACCGTGGCGCGGTCTGCTGGCCCCAACCTGTTGTCCAGGTAGGCGGCCAGCATCTCGCTCGAGGGGCATTCCATGTCTGTGGCAGCGGTCATATCTGTGGCTCCTCGCCGCCTCTCATTCCTCACCTTCTGGATCATGGGAGGGACCAGGTGGGGGGTTTCCCGGCTCGGGTTCTACATCACTCTCCATTTCCGGTACCAGATCGGCGATGTCCGCCTTGCTGATCCCCGCCTTCTCCAATCCTTGCCGGAGAATTTTGAAGAGGTTGTCCAGACGCTTGTAGAGCTGCTTTGGCGGATTGATGTGCGGCAGCAGCCGGGCAATCTCCGGAACTGTCCGCGAGTGCAGGAACCGGAACTTCAGTATGAGCTGATCCTCCGGGAGAAGCGTTGCGATCAATTCGTCCAACACCCTGAACACCCAGCGGCTGTTTTGCTCGCGTTCCTGTTCTTTGATGCGGTCATCCGACTCGTTGGGAGCTACATCGGGCCCCGGTACCCAGGGCAACGTCCGCTCCGGCAGGCGGCAGTAAAGCCTGTACAGCGCTTTTCTTGTAAGCTGCGAACCGGCACGCGTGATCATGATGCTCGCCGCCTCATCGAAGGTAAGGTGATCGCGCACGATGAGCCGTTCCAACTCCATGGCGTCTGCGCCGAGTCGTTTCGCCTCCACGGACGAACGCCACTTTCCTCCGCGCTGCTTATTGCACCATTCGTGGCACAGATTGGTGATTACCTTGACCAGATACGTGCTGAATTTACTGGCGCCTTTGAAGGCTCTGATGACCGCGTAATTGTCCAGGAGCAGTCGGAACCGCACGAACTGGGTGAACTCCTCCGTGTCATCGGCATTGAGGAAACGCTTGCGCGCCGCGGAACGCGCGATGCGCTCGATCAACGGAAGGTTCTGGAGGTAGATCGCTTCCGGGCTCATCCCTGTCGCCGCTGCCATTGACTGATTTAAGGAACATGCGCAGTCTAGCAGGGACGACACGGGGAAGTGTCAGAGAAGAGTACGGCTCGAGGCGCCGGGGCACTGGAGGGCTTTCAACAAACTGAATCAGGGCTGC
>DASPHC010000104.1:0-18751 GCA_035629865.1 Thermoanaerobaculia bacterium
CGCGGTAGCCATGCGATCTCGCTCTACGACATCGTACCGACGGTCCTTTCGGTCCTCGGCCTGCCGGCGTCGACGGAGATGCCCGGCAGGCACGCCGACTGGGTCCTTCGCGACGTCACGCCCGTAACCTCGGTGCGCGTCATCAGTTACGAAGAATTCTTCCCGGCCCACCAGATCACCGGTACCCCCGGCTCCAACACGCAGCAGTACATCGCCAGCCTCCAGGCCATCGGCCATCTCGTCGACCCGAAGCGGATGCAACCGGTCTTCGACGAGCAGGACGAGCAGCAGGCCGCGGGGCCTGCGACCGCGATCGCGCCGGCGCAGTGGGGCTCCTACGCGTACTACAACAACCAGGGCATCGAGCTGCGCAAGCAGAACAAGCTGCGCGAGGCGACCGAGGCGTTCGAGCGCGCCATCCAGCTCAACCCCTCGCGTCCGACGCCGTACCTCAACCTCGCCATAACCCTCTTCGACCGGCAGAGCTACACCGCCGCCGACAACGTCTTCGTGGCCGCCGTCGCCCGCGGCCTGCCGAACGCGGAACAGCGCTTCGTCGATTTCGCCGCGCTCTACCGGGCAGGAAACATGACCTCCCGCGCCATCGCCCTGCTCTACAAAGCGAAGCAGATCTTCCCGCAGTCCTACCTGATCGCCGCCAACCTCGGCTCCGCGCTCTCCCAATCGGACCGCTACACCGAAGGCGTCGCCGAGCTCGAACGTGCCCTCGGCCTGAAGCCGTCGTCGACGTTGGCGCTCAACAACATCGGCATCTACTACGCCAAAAAGAACGACTACGCGAGGGCGTTGGACTTCTGGAACCGGTCGCTGACCATCGACCCGAGGCAACCGAAGATCCGGCAGGCGGTGGACGCGGCGAGGACGCATTTGTAGGGCGGCTACTTGTCATCCTGAGCCCCAGGAGTTTCCCACGAGCCGGAGGCATGGCGGCGAAGGACCTGGGGGGTGGTGGAGCGATGCACGCTCATCCCACCCCCGCCCGCCCGGGTCCTTCGCCGCTATGTTCTTCTCACGTGGGGACATTCATTCGGCTCAGGATGACAGATGCGGTGTCCTTCCTCCCACCTTCACTTGACCACCCACTTGGCCATTCGCTACACTCCACTCATTGAGACCTAGTCTCAACACCAGCACACCCGAATGGCCCATATCCACGTCGACCGCGAGATCACCCGCTTCCAGAGCTTTCTCGAGAAGCAGGGGTTGAAGCTCACCTCCGAGCGCACGGCGCTCGTGCGGGAGATCTTCTCCATCCACTACCATTTCGAAGCCGACGAGCTTCTCTTCAAGATGAAAGAGAAGGCCGTCAAGATCTCCCGGGCCACCGTTTACCGCACCCTCGAACTGCTCGTAAAGTCCGGCATGGTCCGCCGGGTCCACCTCGGCGAGGACCATTACCACTACGAGCACGTCACCGGGAACTCCCACCACGACCACCTCATCTGCACCACCTGCGGCGGAGTCATCGAGTTCCATGACGAGGATCTCGAGCGGCGGCAGCGCGAGATCTGCGAGCGGAAGAAGTTCACTCCCACGTTCCACAACCTTCAGATCCTCGGCGTCTGCGATTCCTGCAGGCGCCGGGGAGAGATTCCCGACGCCCCGGATCGCGTGAAGATGATCCAGGCGAACAACAAGCTGAGGAAATAGCCCACATGCTCCAGGCCCTGATCATCGTCTTTCGCGAAGGCTTCGAGGCCTTTCTCACCGTCGCGATCATCTTTGCGTACCTCAAAAAGACCGGCCGCGACTGGCTCCGTCCCGCCGTCTGGTGGGGCATCGGCCTCTCCGTCATCGCCAGCTTCGCCCTCGGCTGGTGGCTCCAGAGCGTGAATCAGCCGCTCTGGGAAGGGATCCTGGCTCTCGTCGCGGCGGTGCTCGTGGCCAGCTTCGTCATCCACATCTGGCGCGTCGCACCGACCATGAAACGCGACATGGAGACCCGCCTCGAATCGCACGCCGGGAAAGACTCCAGCGCCTGGGCATGGATCGGCGTTTTCGGCTTCACCCTCCTGATGATCACCCGCGAGGGGATGGAGACCGCGCTCATGCTGATCCAGGTCGGCAATATGCCGCGCTTCTGGCTCGGCTGCGCGCTCGGACTCGCGGCGGCGGTGCTGCTCTCCTGGCTCTTCGCCCATTACGGCCATCGCATCAACATCAAGCGCTTCTTCCAGGTCACCGGCCTGTTCCTGCTGCTCTTCACCGTCCAGATCGTCTTCTACGCCATCCACGAATTCTCCGAGGCGGAGCTGCTGCCGAACAGCGAGGCCATTCACCTCGCCACCGAGCCCTACTCCGCCGACGGCCGTTACAGCATGTGGATCATGTTCGGGATGGTCGCGATCTGCGCGGCCTGGCTGGCCGCCATGACCGCCGTCGACCGGATGCGCAACAGCCGAGGTCCCATCGAAGCATGAGAACGGCGGCGATCATCGCCGCGCTCGCACTCGTCCCCGGAATCGCCGAATCCGCTGTGGTGCAGAGGGCGCGGTACCTCATGGGAACGGTGTGCGAAGTCGCGGTTCCGGCCGGCCACGAAGCCGAGATCGAGAGCGCCTTCGCGGAAGCGAAGCGGATCGAGTCGATGCTCAGCACGTGGACCGAAGAGAGCGAGCTGGCGCGCCTCAATCGCGGGGCGGGCCAGGCCTCGCCGGAGCTGCGCGCGCTGCTCGACGAGACCGCCGACTGGTCGAAAAAGACCGGCGGCGCCTTCGACCCGCGCGTCAAGTCGCTGATCGACGTCTGGAAGACGCGCGAAGCAGGCGCGCTCCCGGACGCCGGCGCCATCGCCGAGGCCAGAAAGTCGTCGCGCATCGAAGAAGGAGCGTTCGGCAAAGGCTACGCACTCGACCGGATGCTCGCCCGGATCACGTCCGCCGAGGCCATGATCGACTTCGGCGGACAGCTCGCCGTCCGCGGAGAGCTCCGCGTCACCGTGGCCGATCCGGCGCGGCGCGACAGGCCGGTCGTCGCATTCACCATGCGCGATGCGTCACTCTCGACGAGCTCCGGCTCCGAGAAGACGTTCGAGATCGACGGCCGCCGCTTCTCCCACATCCTCGACCCCCGCACCGGCGGCGCACTGCCGCCGCGCGGGTCGGTCTCGGTCATCGCGGACGACGCGCTGAGCGCCGACATCCTCTCCACCGCTCTTTATGTCATGGGCGAAGACGACGGTCTTCGCTGGGCCAAGGCGCACGGCGTCGCGGCCGTTTTCATCAATCCCACCCGCCAGATCCGGCTTTCGGCCGGGGCCCGCCGGCGCGCGCGCGACCTCGAGCTGCTCGACCGGAACTACTCAGTAAAGGAATGAACATGTTGAAGCGTATCGCGGGCCTCGCGCTCGTCCTGCTCACCGCTACCTCCCTTTTCGCCCAGGAAGCCTCCGACCTCGACCGCCGCCTCCGCGCGCTCGAAGAAGCCGTCGCCAGGCTCCAGCCGACGCAGGAAGTCGCCGAGCTGCGCCGCCAGATCGAGGTGCTCAGCCAGGAGATCGAGTCGCTGAAGACCCGTCAGCAGGACGACACCTCCGTCGCCGCAGACACCCAGCAGCAAGGCCTCGGCGCGGCCGCCTCGAAGGTCTACCGCGTCGACCAGGGCATTTCCTTCGGCGGCTACGGCGAGATGCTCTACGAGAACTACGCCGCCTCGTCCGACGCCGGCGTGCGCACCACGACCAAAGACAAGTTCGACATGCTGCGCGGCGTGCTCTACACCGGCTACAAATACAACGACCGCGTGCTCTTCAACTCCGAGATCGAGTTCGAGCACGGCAACACGGCCCTCGGCGGCGAGGCGTCGGTCGAATTCGCGTACCTCGACTTCCTCGCTACCAGGAACGTCGGCGTGCGCACCGGCCTCCTGCTCATCCCGATGGGACTCGTGAACGAGATGCACGAGCCAACGACCTACCTCACCGCCCGCCGATCCACCGTCGAGAACGCGATCATCCCCACCACGTGGCGCGAGATGGGCGCGGGCGTCTTCGGCGAACATGGCCCGGTCTCCTGGCGCGCCTACGCCGTGAACAGCATCCGCGGCGACCGGTTCACCTCGGGCGGCGTGCGCGGCGGACGGCAGAAGGGCGCCAATTCGCAGATCGAGAACATCGCCCTCACCGGCCGCGTCGACTATGCGCCGTTCGAAGGGACGGTCGTCGGCGGCTCGTTTTTCTCCGGCAACACCGGCCAGGGAAACGCCGTGAACGGCAATGAGGTCGACGGCAACCTGACGATCTTCGACCTGCACGGCGAAGCGAAGTTCCGCGGCGCCACGGTCCGCGCGCTCTGGGCGCAGGCCACCATCGACGACGTCGTGGAGCTCAACGCCCTGAGCAGCCTCACCGGCAACCGCTCCATCGGTGAGGAACTCGGCGGCTGGTACGTCGAGGCGGGTTACGACCTCTCCTCCCTGGTCCCGCGTTTCGGCGAAAGCTCGCTCACGCCGTACCTCCGCTACGAGCAGCTCGACACCCAGCGCAGCGTCCCCACAGGCTTCTCGCGCAACCCCGCATCCGAGCAGACGATCTTCACCCTCGGCCTGCAGTTCCGGCCCGTCCCGCAGACGGTGATCAAGGCCGACTACCAGAACAGCGACAACGAGGCAGGCACGGGACTCGACCAGTGGAACATCGGCATCGGCTACATCTTCTAGGCGGTATCGCGGCGATCGTGCTCGCGGCGCAGGTCCATGCGCGCGTCTTCATGACGCAGCAGCAGGCGCTCGCGAGCGCCTTTCCCGCCGGGACGAGAGTCACCCGGCAGGCCGTCTTCCTCACCCCCGAACAGGCGAGCGCGGCGAAGAAAGAAAGCGGCCTCGAATTCAACGACCGGATGATCGTCCGCTACACAGGAGTAGCGGGCGATCGCCTCCTCGGCTACGCCTACTTCGACACCCACCGCGTCCGCACCCTCCCCGAGACCATCATGGTCGTCATCACCCCCGAAGGAACCCTCGGAAAAATCGAGATCCTCTCCTTCGACGAGCCGCCTGAATACCTCCCCAAGCCGCGCTGGATCGACCAGTTCAAGCGGCGCAGACTCGACGACGACCTTTCCCTCAAACGCGCCATCCGCCCCATCTCCGGCGCCAGCCTGAGCGGACGCGCCATCGTCAACGCCTCGCGCAAAGTCCTGGCCCTGCATCGAATCATCGGAGGCAAATGAGCCGCATCCAACTCGTCTGGCTCCACCTCTCGATCGCCCTGACGGCAATCACCGGAACCGTCTTCGCCGTCATGAAGTACTTCCTCGAGAGCACCGACGAGTTCTCCGTCGTCAACCACCCCCTTCAGCCTCACATGCTCGCCGCCCACGTCGTCGTCGCCCCGGCAGCCCTCTTCCTCCTCGGCTGGGTCTTCTCCAACCACATGCTTCCAAAACTCCGCTTCGGCGACGGCCGGAACCAGCGCACCGGCGTCGCCTCCATGTGGCTCATCCTCCCCATGACCCTCTCCGCCTACCTGCTGCAGATCGCCACCAACGAAAGCGTGCGCCAGGCGATGGCAGTCGCGCACTGGGCGACCTCGGGGGTATTCGCGGTCAGCTACACCGTCCACCTCATCATCGGCCGGCGGATCCGCCAAGCCTCCGAATAGGCCGCTTCCAACCCGAGGGGTCTCGCCTTCCAACCCGAGAAGCTCGCCTTACAACCCGAGGGGCTCGCCTTATAACCCGAGAAGTTCGCCCTACAACCCGAGGGGGCTCGCCTTACAACCCGAGAAGTTCGCCCAACAACCCGAGGGGCTCGCCTTGCAACCCGAGGGGGCTCGCCTTCTAACCCGAGGGGGCTCGCCTTACAACCCGAGAGGGCTCGCCTTCCAACCCGAGGGGTCCCGGGTTGCGGAGGAACCTGGCGCGAACGCAAGGACGGCGGCGCCGCGAGCCGCCGCCGTCCTGCCACGCGCTACGGCAGCGAGAGCATCAGCAGCTTCGGGCTCGAGGCGGTCGTGGGGCGGGTGAGCGTGACCTCGAGGTAGTATGCGTTCTGCTGGAAGTTCATGTTGATGATGTCCTCCGGCATACAGGTCGCGCAGCCGAAGCCGGGCTCGCCCGCGTTCGTGGTGGGACCGAACTGGCAGAGCACCGTCTCCACCGGAATGCAGAAGGAAGCCTGGATCAACTTCACCGTGACGCCGTTCTGCGCCCAGCCGATCGTGAAGCCGGCGTTCCAGTCGGGGTACGGCGTATTCGGATGGATCGGGTAGCGCGCGACGATGGTACCGACCGCCCCCGGCCGGAACTGCAGCCGCGCCCCACTGAACTCGAACAGATTCAGCGACGACTCGTCGATGATCCCCTCCGACCCGATGGCATTCCATTCACCGGCCGAGAGCGGGAGAGCGCACAACACGAGAGCGAGTGTGAAGAGAGAGAGTTTTCTCATGAAACGAATCTCCTTGCCGGACAGCGTAGGCGCCGCCGCGGAGATCCTTCCCGCCGATGTGACGAACCCGCCCCAGCGCGTGACGAGGGCGCGCAGGAGAAGGACGAAGGGATGTCGTGGGTTCCCGGTCAGCCCGGCCTCAATCCGATTCCTCACCCAGCGCCTCGAAGAACTCGCGTTCGAGCTCGTTCAGGCCATCGACGTTTCCGTGTTTCGCGTTTTTGAACGCCGGATAGAATCGAAATACCAGCGGCGCGCGCCCCGATCGAAACACCACCGCTGCCGGGTTGTAGTCTTCCTCGCTTTGTATGAGCCAGCGGAAGATCCGGACACGGACGTCATCCTCACGCCACTCCCGCCTTGCCGACCAGTCCAGCACCTCGACGCCGGGCGTGATGTGCGGCAGCCACTTCTCCTCGATATACCCTTGCCAGTTCGGCGACTTCGAGTAAATGAGGACTCCCTTCATTCCTCGCGCGCGCAGGCGCTGCGTCTCCGCTCGCGCGCGCCACTCCCGCAACTGATCCCAGGCAAGCACGCCGGCCGGCACAGTGAGGAGGATCGCGAGCCAGGTCAGCCACGGCCAGGCCGCGGCCACGACCCAGCCGGCCACCGCAATCCACACGAGCGTCGTCCAGCAACCAACACTGGCGTAACTGTGCTCATACGGCGGGTAAACCTCGCGCTTCGCCATGCCTGTCAGGGGGCCGCAGGCTGCTGATAGTACGCCTCCAGGTTCCTGCGGCCTGCGGCGAGACGTGCGCCGAACTATTTCCCCAACAGTAGTGCTACACCGCTTCCCGCGAGTGGCGTCAGGATCACTGCGCCATCTTGAAACGCTCGCATGCTCGATGTCCCAATACCCATCACCTCAGCGAGTTTTGACCTTCTCGCCTGCGCGTCGGCCCAGGCGCTCGCACTGTCATCCAGCACGGGCTCGACGGCCTTGATGAGCGCCCAGCCACTTCCGTTGAAGACCTCGTGCGACGTCAGATAAAACAACCCGAGCACCGCGGAGCAGAATCCGCCATAGAGAAGAACTTCCGTGGCCGGCAGCGGGTTCTTGGGATCGTTGATCGCGTTCAGAGCATTTCTGAATGCGCCGTTCGTGAACGTGGCCGCTCCAATGATCAGCGCCGCACCGCCCAGGAACCATTTCAAGTCTGCCCGGAGCCGGGCGAACCTGTCCAGCATCGCAGTATTTACGTCCGCGACTGCCTCCGCCCGCGCCGCAATTGCAATCAGCCTCATTCCAATCAGGCAAGGCAGAAGCGTCGCAAAGCCGAGCAGCATGAGTGGAAGGACTTTCGCTTCCTGCCAGGCCACCGGCAGCTTCCGGCCTGAAGTCACTTCCCGATGCGCGTAAGCAAAGATTGCAAAGAGAATGACCAGCACGATCAAATCAAGAATGACGGCGCGTCGATGTCCCCGGAATGAAGACGCATACCGGCTCGCGCGCCGATACGCCGGCGGCGCCAGATAGCACCAGATGGCCACCTGGGCAGCCACCAGAACGCACCACACCATCTTTTCCGGAGGCCGGAATGTCTCCCCAAAAGCATCGAGCGGCTTGTCGGCGCCGAGCATGATGAGATAGAGGAGGGCAATGATGAAGGCGGCTGCAATCGCTGGTAAAGGCGAAACCGCTCGTCTTTCGCTCGATCTCGCGGTTTTTCGCTTGACGATCGAAGCTGGCATACCTCACCTCGGTCGCAGCGTACCAGACGGGCAAAGCCATGTCGGCGCAGTTATGGAACCTATGTCACGCGTGCTTCAGCTGCCGGCGACTTCCGGCAACCGCTCGATCAGCCGCTTCAACCGCCGCAGTGACCGCTCTTTCCCCAGCGCCACGGCCACGTCGAAGATCGGTGGCGACGCTCCGCGTCCGGTAAGCGCGAGCCGCAACGGGTGGATCAGTTTTCCCGCGGAGAGGCCGCGCGATTCGGCGAGGGTGCGCAGGGCCTGTTCGCTCGTGGTCACGTCGAACGGTTCCGTTGCCGCCAGGGCGTCGTGGAGCTCGGTCAGGCGGCCGGGGAGGTCGTCGCCTTTGAGGTGTTTCTTGACGGCGTCGGGGTCGTAGTCGATCGACACGTCGTCCGCGAAGAAGGGGGTCATGAGGTCGGCGAGCTCTTTGAGCGTTCTCGCGCGGGTCTTGTTCAGCTCGAGGACGGGACGGAGCTCTTCGAAGGGGCGGGGGGCGTCGCCGAGGAAGGGGAGGAGGTGGGTGTAGACCTCTTCGGCCGGCATGCGCATGAGGTACTGGCCGTTCATCCAGAGGAGCTTTTCAGGGTCGAAGACGGCGGGTGCTTTGTTGACATCGCCGAGGTCGAAGAGTGGGGCCGCTTCGTCGCGGGTGATCAGCTCGCGGTCGCCGCCGGGGTTCCAGCCGAGGAGGGTCAGGAAGTTGAAGAGGGCGGCGGGGACGATGCCCATGTCGCGGTATTCCTCGGCGGAGGTGGCGCCGGTGCGCTTGGAGAGGCGCTTCCGGTCGCTGCCGAGGATGAGGGGCAGGTGGGCGAAGACCGGCACCTCGGCGTTGAAGGCGCGGAAAAGGACGATGTGCTTGGGGGTGTTGGAGAGGTGGTCGTCGCCGCGGGCCACGTGGGTGACGTCCATGTCGACGTCGTCGACGACGACGGAGAGGTGGTAGGTCGGGTTGCCGTCGGAGCGGATGAGGACGAAGTCGTCGATCAGCTCTCCCTCGAACTGCACGTCGCCGCGGATCAGGTCGTGGAACTCGATCGGGCCGGGGGAGACTTTGCAGCGGATGACGTGCGGGGCGTCCCCAGACTGCGGGTCGCCGGCCTCGGCGCTCCTGCGGCAGCGGCCGGAGTAGCGGTACGCGTCGCCGCGGGATTCGGTGGCGGTGCGGTCGGCTTCCAGCTCTTCGACGGTGCAGTAGCAGCGGTATGCCTTGCCGTTGGCAACCAGCTCCTCGGCGCGCTCGCGGTACCGCGCCAGCCGGTCGCTCTGGTAGACCGGACCCTCGTCCCACTCGACGCCGAGCCACTGCAGCGAGCTGACGATCTGCTCGGCGTGATGCTGCTTCGAACGCTCCACGTCGGTGTCCTCGATGCGCAGCAGCATCGTCCCGCCGTAGCGGCGCGCGTGCAGGAGGTTGAAGATCGCGGTGCGGGCGCCGCCGACGTGCAGGAAGCCGGTC
Organism: Thermoanaerobaculia bacterium; assembly: GCA_035629865.1. Lineage (GTDB taxonomy): Bacteria > Acidobacteriota > Thermoanaerobaculia > Gp7-AA8 > Gp7-AA8 > QHVT01. The sequence goes on from DASPHC010000104.1 coordinate 9,572, forward strand.
GGGGAGGGCGCGAAGCGGAGTTTCATGGGCCGGGGTGTTGGACGCGACATGGCTCCGGACATGGGGCGCGGAGTCTAACAAAACTACAATGCATGCATGCGGCGCGACGAACGCGGCTTTTCGCTGATGGAGGTGCTGGCCGCATTCCTCGTGCTGACGGTCGTCATCACGGTCTCGTTCACGGCTTTCCTGGAGCGCAACAACCGCCTGCGGCAGGCCAGCGAGATCACCCTGGCGTACCAGGCGCTGGCGAACGAGGCGGAGTACATCCGGCGGATGCCGTACGACGCCCTGGTAGCCACGACCGTCTTCACCAGCGGCACCGAGGTGCTCGCACCGCTGGCTCCGTTCGGCACGGCGACCGGCATCGAGCTGATCAAGCCGGGGGTGAAGCAGGTGACCCTGACGGTCCGCTGGAAGAACGGTGCGCGCGAGGCGAAGCTGGTGGTGATGCGTGCCGACACGGGAGGCTCTCCGCTGTGGTGAGGCGGCGCCGGCAGGCCGGTTATTCGCTGATGGAGGTGCTGGTCGCGCTGAGCGTCTTCTGCGCGTTCCTTGCGGTGTTGTTCATCCTCACGGCGGAGATGCGCGGCTGGGACAAGCGCCTGCCGATGAATTACGCACGCCATCCCCAGGTGGCCTCGGTGATCGCGCGGATGCGAAAGGACGTGACCGACGCGCACATGCCGAACTACCAGACGCCGTACCTCCCGGAGCATAAAGAGTTCACGATGGACGAGAAGGTGTTGATCCTGCGCACGCTCGTGAACGGCGGCGAGCGGACGATCGTCTGGGATTTCCGCGAAACGGGCGTGGTGACGCGGTACGAGTACATCGGTACTCTCCGGACGCAGTGGAACGCCCGAGGGGTGCCGCCTGAGTTTTCCTCCGGCGTCGACATCGATGCCGTCGACATGACCGGGCGGCTGTATGGAGTCCGCCTCCGGGCGAAAGATGCGAAGGGGATGCTTGCGATCGACCAGATCTTCCAGCCGCGCGCGCACCAGTGAGAGCGGCTTCGCGCTCGCCATGGCGATCGTGCTGGCCGTGCTCTACCTCGGGCTCATCCAATTGCTGATGCTGGACTCGTCACGCCAGCTCGCGGAGGCGCGCCGCTTTCGCGCGCGCATCGTGGCGCTCACGCTCGCGGAGAACGCCGCCGAGCTGGCGGCCACCGGCATCACGAACCCGAACCGGCAGATGTTCCAGGACAGCGGCGACGACGCGCTGGGGAAGTGGGAGGGGAAGATGCAGAAGGGGGTGACGTCCTCGGACGGGGTCACGCCATTTCTCATCACCGCGCAGGCGGAGGCGGCCGGACTGATCAAACAGAAGGCGACGGTCGAGGTCTCGGGCGAGATTCAGGGGACGGCGATCCGCATCAACTATACGAATCACTCCCAATGAAAAAGGGCAGGCATCGCTGCCTGCCCCGGTCGTACTGCTTCAGGTTGTTTACCGCATGGAGCGTTTGCGCAACAGGCCGGCGCCGATCGCGAGAGCCGCGAGGCCGCCGAGCACCAGGTTGGGGTTCTTCTGGGCCATGCTGCGGACCTTCCCGAGCTGACCCTTGAGGTCGACTTTGCTGCCCATCGCACTGATCTTGCTCTGGTCGATGCCGAGCTTGTTCAGGATACCGTCGAGGCCGGACAGAACACTGGTGCTACCGCTGCCCGTCTGGGGCTGCGCAGTCTGAGGCTGGTACGGGTGGAACTGGCTGGTAGGATTCACGTTATCAACCATCAACTTCCTCCTTAACGTTATTCATGGTTGCGAGAGAGGTGCCAAGTGATGGAGAATCAGGCACTTAATCGCCGAGGTGATGATCATGTCCGGCAACCCACGAGAGAACGTCAAAGACAAGGGATTCTGGGACGGCGGTGCTCCGGGACAATCCGCCAACGGCGAGAGCGCGGGACGGCCATCGGGGTTTCCCGGCTCGCGAAAGCCGGGACGCACGGGCGTTCGGACGGATGTCGAGTTTCCGCCGGATGAGGGGAACAAGGTGAATGGGCCGAAGAAGTAGCAGGGCGGCCGTACATCCGATCGCCGGGCGCAGGCGTAGACTGTAAGCACCGGCTTCAATGGACACGACCGCACCTGCAGCAGTCCTTTTACCTGCCGTCGCGGAGGGGAACATCTCCGCGTTCGAGCAACTCTACGACCGCTATTCCTCCACCGTGTATGCGCTCCTGCTGCGCATCCTCTCCAATGCCGACGACGCCCAGGAGGTCCTGCAGGAGACGTTCGTCAAGGCGTGGACCAGCGCGAAGATGTTCGACGCGGTGCGCGGCAGCGAGGTGGCGTGGCTGATCTCCATCGCCCGCAGCCGCGGCATCGACCGGATCCGCTCGCGGAAAATCCGCCTCGAGCGTGAAGACGAGGCCGGACGAGACATCTCGATCCGCGGCTCGCTCGTAGAGACGACGACGGGAGCCGACAGCGCCATTCAATCGGAGGAGCGCACGGCCGTGCGAGGCGCGCTTGCCGAGCTCCCCGGGCCCCAGCGGATCGCGCTCGAGCTCGCGTACTTTGAAGGACTGTCGCAATCGGAGATCGCCGCCCGCCTGAACGAGCCCCTCGGCACGATCAAGACGCGGATGCAACTCGGAATGAAGAAGCTGCGCGAGCGGCTGCAGGCATACCAATGACTCACGAGCACTACCAATCGATCGCCGCGCTGGACGTGCTCGGCGTTGCCAGCGGCGGCGACGCCGCCGCTCTCCGCCTGCACCTGACCGCCTGCATCCCCTGCCGCCGCGCCCGCGACGAGTATGCCCGCGTCACCACGATGTTTGCGCTCGCGCTCGATCCCGTCGATCCGCCGCCCGGGATGCGCGACCGCGTCCGCTCCTGCATCAACATGCCCTCGCGCCGCCTCAACATCTGGGGACCGACGTCCGGTGCGACCGCGGCCACCGCGGCCACGTTGCTGGTGGCTTTTCTCGGCTGGCGCGCGCTCACCGAGCACGACGCCGGCCAGCGTGCGCAGATCGAGAGTCTCCAAACGCAGAACGCGCAGCTCGCCCAACGCGCCGACAAGCTCGCCTCGGAGCTTTCCGCGCTCGCGTCCGCCGGCACGCGGACCATCGCCCTCTCCGGCCAGGAAGTCGCCCCGGCCGCCTCGGCGCGGGTGTTCCTGGAGCCCGAGCGCCGCCGCGCTCTCGTCTTCTTCTACGACCTCCCGCCAAACGACGGCAACAAGAGCTACCAGCTCTGGATTATCCGCGCCGACCAGCCGAAACCGGTGAGCGCCGGAGTGTTCGACGTGACCGCGGCCGGCACGGCCAGTCTGTCGGTCGAAAACCTGCCGGTTGCGACGGAGATCAAGGCCCTCGCCGTGACGCTGGAGCCGAAGGGCGGCGTGGACCAGCCGACGAATACCCGCTTCTACGTAGCCGGCAACGCGGACATGTAGCGAGCCACGCGGCTCTCAGGGTGCGGCGGCGATCCCGGGATTCTGTTGCCGCGCACTCCGGCCGTACCGGCGCGCAACGAGAGCAAAGACTCCCGCGGCGATTGCGGCAACGACGGCCACTTCGAGGAAGGTCGTCGCCCATGCCTGCCACACGGGCGCGATATAGAAGTACGAGGACGCCCGAAATGCTGCGGCGAGGCCACCGACGACGTAAAGCCACACCCGGCTGCGGGGAGCGGCGACCGTGACGGCGGCAATGCCACCGAAAACGGCCGACGCCACAAGATGCGGCCAACCGCCGATCAATTGCATGACGACCGCACCGGCCGCCGTCGACGCTGTCATTGGCAACTGGAGCGCGTAATCGATGGAAGCCGCGACGGCCAGCGTGATGTATCCCGCCGAAATCGCGGCGAGGATGCCGAGGGTATTCCGGAGTGTAGGATTCATGCAGGAAGATACGGCGGGAAGGTCATCGGGTTGCAGCGAGCCCCTGGAGCGCCGATCCCGCGCCTTCCTCTATAACCCGACGATGTTGTAGCCGCAGTCCACGTACGTCACCTCGCCGGTGATCCCCGAGGCCCAGGGCGACAAGAGGAACATCCCGGCGTTGCCCACTTCCTCCAGCTCTACGTTGCGGCGAAGCGGGGCTTTTTCGGCGTGGTGTTTGAGCATCGTGGTGAAGCCCTTGATGCCGCGGGCGGCGAGGGTGTTCACCGGGCCGGCCGAGAGTGCGTTCACGCGGACGTTCTGCGGTCCGAGGTTGGCGGCGAGATAGCGCATGCTCGCTTCGAGCGACGCCTTCGCCACCCCCATCACGTTGTATCCCTCCACCGCCTTCACGGCGCCGTGGTAGGTCATCGTCAACACCGAGCCGCCGCCGCTCTTCTCGAACAGCGGCAATGCACCGCGGGTGACGACGACCAGCGAATACGCGGAGATGTCGTGCGCGAGCTTGAAGCCGTCGCGCGAGGTCTTCACGAAGTCGTTCTCCAGGTCTTCCTTCGGCGCGTAGGCGACCGAGTGCAGCACCGCGTCGAGCTTGCCGAACTCCTTGTCGATCGCGGCGTACACCGCGTCGACCTCGGCGTCGTTCGTCACGTCGCACGGAAGCGCGATCGCGCCGGGAATCGAAGAGGTCAGCCCCTCGACGCCGTCTTTCAGACGCTCGCCCTGGTACGTGAACGCCAGCCGCATCCCTTCGCGCGCGAGTGCCTGCGCGATCGCCCAGGCGATCGAGCGCTTGTTGGCCACACCGAAGACGATCCCGGTTTTCCCGTCCAGCAATGCCATGCGACGGATGATATCAGCGGCAGTGTTTCGCCACTTCGGCGTTCATCCGGCCGGTCAGGGTCTTCCACAGCATCACGTAGTCGGCCGCCAGCGAGTAGAACGGGTGGCCGAACGTCGCCGGCTTGTTGTGCTCGACGAAGAAGTGGGCATACCACGCGAAGGAGTAGCCGATCAGCGGGGCGGCGAGGAAGTACCAGCGGCTGACGAAGAGGCCGGCTGCGATGGCGGCAAGCGCGAGAAGCGAACCGATCGCGTGCAGCAGGCGCGTGCGTGACTGTGAGTGCGCCCGTACGTAGAACGGCCAGAAGTCGCCGAAAGAACGGATGTCCGCCATGCCGGGCCCGATTTTCGCACGACTGACCCTCGCTATGGCGCAGGACTTCGAACAGCTTCTGAAAGACGTATTCGGTGAGCCGCTCAGCCGTCTCTCACAGTTCCAATCCGACCAGCTCGGAAAACTCACGGCCCGCCTGCAGGAGATCGCCCGCGAGGCCGTGAAGGACGACTTGGCGAAGATGGCTACGGAGATCGCCGAGTTGCGGACCCGCCTCGCGCGCCTCGAGGAAGAGCGCGCCCAGGCGGCGGCCGAGTCGCTCGAAGCGTCGTTCTGAAGCTTCGCGTTTTCGGTTGTCGGTTGTCCGTTCAGGGACGACTGGCGCGCAGCCGCCGGATATCATGGCGCTGCCATGCCCATCGCCAGCGTGAACCCGGCAACCGGGGAGACGATCGCCACCTTCGAGCCGCTCTCGAACGACGACATCGAGCTGAAACTGCAGCGCGCCGCCGAGGCCTTCATCATCCAGCGGGCCCGCAGCTTTGCCGAGCGCGCGGAACGCATCAGCAAGGCCGCCGCGATCCTCGAATCGCGCGCGCAGGAGTACGCACGCACCATCACCCTGGAGATGGGAAAGCCGATCACCGCCGCGGTCGCGGAGGTGAAAAAGTGCGCGACCGTCTGCCGCCATTACGCCGAGCACGCCGAGCGTTACCTGGCGCCCGAGCACATTGCCACCGACGCGCTGGAGAGCTACGTCCGCTTCGACCCGCTCGGCGTGATCCTGGCCGTGATGCCGTGGAACTTTCCGTTCTGGCAGGTGTTCCGGTTCGCCGCGCCGGCGCTCATGGCCGGCAACGCCGGGCTGCTCAAGCACGCGTCGAACGTCCCGCAGTCGGCCCTGGCCATCGAGGATATTCTCCGCGAGGCCGGCTTCGACCACGGCGAGTTTCAGACGCTGCTGATCACCTCCGAGCAGGTCCCGGCGCTGCTCGACGACGAGCGGGTGAAGGCGGCCACGCTCACCGGCAGCGAGCCCGCCGGCGCGAGCGTCGCCTCCGGCGCGGCGAAGAACATCAAGAAGAGCGTGCTGGAGCTCGGCGGCAGCGACCCATTCATCGTCATGCCCTCGGCGGACCTCGATGCAGCGGTCAAGACCGGCATCAAGGCCCGCATCGTCAACAACGGCCAGTCGTGCATCGCCGCCAAGCGTTTCATCATTCACGAGAGTATCGCCGACCAGTTCGAGCGCCGCTTCGTCGAGGCGATGGAAGCGCTGCGCATCGGCGATCCGATGGAAGAGACCACCGACGTCGGCCCGCTGGCCACGCCGCAGATCGCAGACGACATCGCGAAACAGGTCGAGGAGAGTGTGCGCGCCGGCGCCACGCTGCTCACCGGCGGCAAGCGCCTGCGCGACCGCGGCAACTACTACGCGCCGACCGTCCTGCGCGACATCCCACGCTCCGCTCCCGCGTACGCCGAGGAGACCTTCGGCCCGGTGGCGTCGCTGTTCAGGGTCAAGGACGCCGATGAAGCGGTGAAGCTCGCCAACGCCACCCGGTTCGGCCTCGGCGCCAGCGTGTGGACCACCGATCGCGACGAAGCCGAGCGCTTCATCGCCGATGTCGACTCCGGCCAGGTCTTCGTCAACGCCATGGTCGCCTCCGACCCCCGCATGCCCTTCGGCGGCACCAAACACTCCGGCTTCGGCCGCGAGCTGGGGGTTTACGGGATTCGGGAGTTCACCAACATCAAGACGGTGTGGGTGGCCGCAGACCCCGGCGCGAAGCGCGGTGACTCCGCGCCGGAGTGACTTGCCATCCTGACATGACTAATAGTAGAGGCTCAGGTACTCGTCCTTGGTGGTCGTGGACCAGGTCTCCTGTGTGCGGTCGCCGTCGAAGTGGAAGCGCACCGCCTTGATGTGCCCGTCGGTCTTCTTCCCGCTGATGGAGACGAAGTCGAAGACCAGGTCGTCCGCATCCGACTTGGCGGGATTGAAGCGCATGAACGGCTGGCTGCCGCCGGAGCAGTAGTGCGTCGCGTTGATCGAGTCGCCGTCGAGCGTGTAGACGGTGACCATCTCGTGCGGCTCGCCGGCGAACATCGTCTCGATGACCGCCGTGCCGGCCGCGGTGACGCGGTACTCGACCCTGACCTTCTCGCCGCCGGGCGTGAGCATTGCCGGCGAGTGCTTCCCGGCCAGACCCTTCAACTTCTCGAAGGCTGCGCTCTGCGCCGCGACTGCGCTCTCCGCCGCCTTGACCTGATGGTCGTGATCGAGCGCCTGTGCGTTCACGCTGAAGAGCGCCAGCGCCAGCATCGCGACCGCTGCCGCTCCGGCATGGCGCACTTGCCCCGGCCGTCCGTAGCGCTGCGTAGCCCAGCCGATCACCCCGCCGAGGATGCTGCCCGGGACCATGATCTGCCACCAGTAATGCTCCCCGTTCTCGCCCGGCATCGCCGCCACCGCGAAGGCGAGCAGCAGGCCGACCGTGAACCCGAAAATGATGCCCTTCGGCACCGACTGCACCCGGCGCGCGTACCAGCCGGCGGCGATGCCGGCGATGATGCCTTTCATGGTCGAGCCGATGATGATGCCGAGCATCTGGTCGCGCACCTCCGGCGTGAACCACGCCGTCGCGCCGTCGATCAGCCCGAGTACCGCCCCGACGATGAGCCCCACGAGAATCTTGTTCATGTCATTCCTCCAACCCCTTGATTCAACGTCCCGTCGAAATCCTTTAAAGGCGCATCCAGAAAAAGACGATGACCCGCATGACCAGGTAGGCGAGGACGAGGACGACCAGCGCCCGATACCGCTGCAGCCAGCGGCCGGCCTGCTCGAAGACGTTCTCGCGATACGCCGCCACCGGCTCGCCGTCGAGATGGCGCAGCACTTCCTCGGCGAGCTCGCGCGCGTCTCCGTAGCGGGCCATCGGATCGGCCGCCATGGCTCTCGCCATCACTGCCTCGAGCATCCGTGGCACCCGCACGTCTTTCAGCAGGAATCGCAGGATCGCGCCGAGCGCGAACACATCCGAACGCACGCTCCGCTCCGCCTCGGGCGCCATGTATCCGGGCGTCCCGGCGACGTGCGCCACGCCCCAGTCCATCACCAGCACGGCGCCGAATTCGCCGACCATGACGTTCTCCGGCTTCAGGTCGCGATGCACGACGCTGTTCGCGTGCGCGAACGCCACTGGCTCGCAGATGCGCGCGAAGAGGCGCAACCGCTCTGTCAGCGGATGCTCTTCCTTCGCCCACGCATCGAGCCGCACGCCGCGGACGAGTTTCATCGTGTAGTAGAGCCGCCCGTCGGGCAGCACACCGGCGTCGTGGATCGGGACGATCCCGGGATGCTCAAGCCGCGCGATCGTGCGCGCCTCGGCTCCCCACTCCTCGGCGACGACCTTCATGGCCACGCTCCGCTCCAGCTCGCGGTCGTGGACCTCATAGACGATCCCCATCCCGCCGCGGCCGAGCTCGCGCAACAGCTCGTAGCGCGTCCCGGTCAGATCCGGCTGTTCGACTGCGTCCCGGAGGCGCGCAACCGCGTCGTCGGAAAGAAACCTCATCATTGGAATATCACCTGGCACCGCCGAGCAGTGCGCGCGACTCGTTCCGGAACTCCTCCTCCGTCGCCGTCACCTCGCGCAGCGCGTCAAGCACGATCTCGCGGAACCGCCGCCGCGTCGCCGCGAGATAGTTCGTCACCTGCGTCTCCGCGATCCCGAACCGCGTCGCCAGCTCGCGATACGTCACCCCGCGATCCTCGTCCAGGTCGTACAGCTCGAAGATCGCAAAATGCGCCTGCTTCCCCTCGCTCTCGCAGCGCTCGCGCAACCGCTCCACCGCGAAGGCGAACACGCTCCGCACCCACTCCCGCTGGAAGTACTCCTCCGGCGTCACCGAGCTCGGCTCGCGCGCAATCTCCGCCTCGGCCGACTCGAAGTCGAGATGCACCTCCCCACCCCCTCGCTTGACCCGCTGCCCCGCCTTCCACTCGTTCGACACGAACCGGTCGAAGAGGAGCCGAAGAAACGTCCGAAAACTCGCCTTCGCCGCGTCATACGACGCCAGCGACTCCTTCTCGAACGCGCGCGCGAAGAACCCCTGGGTCAGGTCTTCCGCATCCTCGCGCGACCGACGCCACGCCACCCGCGCGTACTTGTAAAGCGGCTTCCAGTAA
>DASPHC010000105.1:0-9928 GCA_035629865.1 Thermoanaerobaculia bacterium
AAACTCGCCTTCGCCGCGTCATACGACGCCAGCGACTCCTTCTCGAACGCGCGCGCGAAGAACCCCTGGGTCAGGTCTTCCGCATCCTCGCGCGACCGACGCCACGCCACCCGCGCGTACTTGTAAAGCGGCTTCCAGTAACACCCGACCAGCGTATCGAACGCGCGCGTGCGCTCGGCGGCGTCCGCGCTCGACAGCGCCAGCACGACGCTCCGCCGCGTGGTGGGGAAAGGGGCAATGCTCATGAGGACCGGCGAAAAGGGTACCACCGGCGCGAAAACAAAGCGGCGACCCGCATGAGTCGCCGCTGAACGTTGTCTATTTGGCTCCGGCAGTAGGACTCGAACCTACGACCCGCGGATTAACAGTCCGCTGCTCTACCAACTGAGCTATGCCGGAGTACTTTTCCAAGCTCGAAGGGGGCGGAAAATAGCACTCGCGTACCCCTCCGTCAAGGCAGGCGGTCGGGGTAACGCCCGGCGCGTTGAATGGATTCCAGGAGGCGGGGGAGAAGCGAGGCGAGGTCTTCGTACTCGAGCAGCTCCACTTCCGGGTCTCCGGCGATCATGGCGCTGCACCTGGGGGTGTGGGCCGGGCGGAAGAGGGCGATGACGGGGATTCGTCGGCGGTGGCGGGCGTACGCGATCTCGTAGCCGACTCCGTGGGAGGGGACGGAAACCTCGGCGACGAGGAGGTCGGAAGCGTCGAGCCAGCTGAGGTCGCGCTCGAAGATCTCCCGGCGGGAGAGCGCCTCGCCGGCCGGGCCGACGTGCTCGGCGGCGACGGCTCCGGCGAGGACGGTCAGGCCGGCTGCTTCGAGGGCCACGATGATCTCCCGGTAGAGGGGGACGTCGGCCCGTCCGCCGGTAATGGAGCCGGAAAAGTAGACCGTCGTCGGCACGCGCGGCAGTCTACAATTCGCGCCGCATGTCGCGTGAGATCGTGATCAATGCGACCCGACACGAATCTCGGATCGCGGTGCTGGATGAGGGGCAGGTCGTCGAGCTCTGGGTCGAGCGCACCCGCCATCGCACCATTGTTGGAAACATCTACAAGGGGCGGGTGACGAAGGTGCTCCCCGGGATGCAGTCGGCTTTCGTCGACCTCGGCCTGGAGCGGGACGCTTTCCTCTATGTCTCCGACGTCATCGAGGACCTGGAGGAGTACGAGAGCGAGACGCCGGACGAGCTGCACATCGACGACGTCCCGCAACCGCACCGGAACGAGACGTCGATCTCCGACCTCCTCCGCGAGGGGCAGGAGATCGTGGTCCAGGTCTCGAAGGACACGATCGCCGGCAAGGGCGCGCGCATCACCAGCCACATCACGCTGCCCGGCCGCTTTCTGGTCTACATGCCGACCGTGAACCACATCGGGGTCTCGCGGCGCATCGAGTCGGAGGAAGAGCGCACGCGGCTGAAGGAGATCCTGGAGCGGATCCGCCCCCACGGCCACGGCGGCTTCATCGTTCGGACGGCCGGCGAGGGGCGCGGCGAGGAGGAGTTCCAGGCCGATCTCCGCTATCTGACCGAGCTGTGGGAGCAGATCCGCCGCCGCGCCGAGAAGTCTTCGGCTCCGGCGGCGATCCATCACGACCTCGACCTGGTCCTCCGCACGATCCGCGACGTCCTCTCGGCCGAGTTCAAGAGCGTCTGGGTCGACTCGGTCGATCAGTACCAGCGGATCGTCGAGTTCCTCGACCAGATCCAGCCGCAGCTCGTGGCCCGGGTCCGCCTCTACCGCCGCGACGATCCGATCTTCGACGACTTCGGAATCGAGCCGGAGATCGCCAAGGCGCTGAAGTCGAAGGTCTGGCTGAAGTCGGGCGGGTACATCGTCATCAACCAGACCGAGGCGCTGGTGGCGATCGACGTCAACACGGGGAAGTACGTCGGGAAGAAGAACCTCGAGGAGACGGTGTTCCGGACCAACCTCGAGGCGGCGAAAGAGATCGTCCGGCAGATCCGTCTCCGCGACCTCGGCGGGATCATCGTCCTCGACTTCATCGACATGGAGGACATGTCGAACCGGCAGAAGCTGTTCGAGGCGCTCGAGAACGAGATCAAGAAGGACCGCTCGAAGACGAAGATCCTGCAGATCTCGGAGTTCGGCCTGATCGAGATGACCCGCAAGCGCGTGCGGCAGAGTCTCGAGCGGTCGCTGACGCAGGCCTGCCCTTACTGCGGCGGCAGCGGCCGGATCAAGTCGAATACGACCATCGCCCTGGAAGTGTGGCGCGAGCTGATCAAGCTGCGCGACCTGCACGAGGGCCAGGATGTGATCGTCCGGGTGAACCCGATCATCTACGGCACGATGCACACCGGCGATCCGATTTTTGAAGAGGTGGAGCGCTCGCTCGGCATCCACCTGGTCTTCAAGCCCGACGAGTCGCTGCATCACGAGCAGTTCGACGTGATGAGGATCTGAGGGCCGAGGGCCGAGGGCAAAGGGCCGAGGGAAAGCCCCGTCGTTCCTCCCTCGGCCCTCGGCCCTTCGCCCTTGGCCCTGCGCGCGTAAGCGCGCCCCGGCATGTCGCGTGCAGTAATCGCGGTCCGGAGTTGGAATGCCCCTGGACGAGACGTTTACTAATCTGGCCGCCTTCCTGAACAGTCTGGACGCCGAGGGAGAGCAGAAGTTCGAGCTCTCTCATTCGCTGGTCATCATCTGTCCGGACTGCGGGAAGAACATCGCCTTCCGAGGACGCTGCCCGAAGTGTGCGGGGAACAGCTGGATCCCTGCCGGACATGCGGGCGGGATCTTCGAGAAGACGAAGGCGCAGCGCCTGCGGCGGATGATCGCCGACGAGGATGTGACGCTCCGGGGGAGCACGAAGGCGCCGGCGGCGGATGATGCGGCCGGAACCGAGCCCGCGTAACTAACTATCCAGCCCCTCGCGCAGCAGCTCTTCCTCCACGAATCTCCGGAAGAGCGCTTCCCATTCTTTGGTATTCGACTTCGGCGCGCCCGAAAGGGCGGCGATGCGCTTGCGGGCGATGTCTTCGCGCTCTTCTTCGCGGCGCAGCTCTTCGGCGAGCGCCTGGGCGACGGCCTGGCGAACGACTTCGCGGTCTTTGAGCAGGACCACGGCGCCGGAGCGGGCCAGGACGTCGACGAGGTCGCGGGCGAGTTGATCGAGGCGATCGCGTATGGGGCGGACCATATGCGTTCTGAAAATTGTACGGCGGGCCTGCGCGGCCCGCCGTGACGTTTAGTGCACCGGTTCTTCGGGAGTCTCGGGCGTTTCGGGTGTCTCGGCCGTTTCAGGCTCGCCTTCGCCGTTCTCTTCCGGCTCCGCCTGCTCCTGCACGACCTTCACCGCGCCGACGACCGTGTCGGTCTCGTCGATGTTGATGATGCGGACGCCCTGCGTGGCGCGTCCCATCGAGCGGATGCCGTCGACCGAGACGCGGATCATCATCCCCTGTTCGGTGATGAGCAGGAGCTGATCGCCGGCGTAGACATGAGCGGCGCCCGCCACCTTGCCGTTCTTGTCGGTGATGCGGATGTTCGACACGCCCTGCGCGCCGCGCGAGGTGAGGCGGTACGAGCGAATCGGGGTCCGCTTACCGAAACCGTTCTCCGTGACGGTGAGGATCTGGCCGTAAACGTCGTCGACCGCGGCGAGCGGCTCTTCCGCTTCGCCCTCGACCGTTTCGGTGGCCTCGGCGGTCTCGATCGCGTCGATCGTTTCTTCCTCAACGCTCTCCAGCACCTCGATCTCCCCTTCGGACTCGTCGCCCGCCTGCGCCTTCTTCTCGGCGCGGACGCGGCCTTCCGGGGTCTCGGGGAGGACGTCCATCTCGATGACCGAATCATCCCGCTTGAGGGAGATGGCCTTGACGCCGGCGGCGCCGCGGCCCATCGGGCGGATGTCCGATTCATGGAAACGGATGGCCATGCCGCCGTGGGTGCCGACGAAGATCTCGTTGCTGCCGCTGGAAAGGCGGGCGGCGTAGAGATCGTCGCCTTCGAGGATGTCGATGGCGATGATGCCGGCCGCGCGAACGTTCGAGAACGCCACCAGCTCGGTCTTCTTGATCTTGCCGCCGCGCGTGGCCATGACGACGTACTTGCCTTCGCTGAAGTCGCGCGTGGTGAGGAGCGCGCGCACACTCTCGTTCTGGTCGAGCGGCAGCAGGTTCACGATGGCTTTGCCGCGCGCGTTCGACGCGACTTCCGGCACCGCATACACCTTCAGCCAGTACATCCGCCCGCGGTCGGTGAAGACCAGGACGTACGCGTGTGTCGAGGCGACGAAGAGATGCTCGACGATGTCCTCTTCCTTCGTCTGCATGCCGATGCGGCCTTTGCCGCCGCGGCGCTGGGAGCGGTACATCGAAAGCGGGGAGCGCTTGATGTAGCCGCCGCGCGAGACGGTGATGACCATGTCCTCGTCGGCGACGAGGTCCTCGATCGAGATCTCGGTGGTGTCGGGGACGATCTCGGTGCGGCGCGGGTCGCCGTACGCTTCCCGGATGTCGCGGAGCTCGGTCGAGATGATCTCCAGGACCAGCTTCTCCGAGGCGAGGATCGCGCGGAGACGGGCAATCAGGGCGAGCACTTCCTGGTACTCCGCCACGAGCTTCTCGCGCTCGAGTCCCGTGAGGCGCTGCAGGCGCATGTCGAGGATGGCCTGTGCCTGGATCTCGCTGAACTGGAACTGGGAGACGAGGCCTTCCTTCGCTTCCTGGCCGGTGCGGCTGGCGCGGATGAGGGTGATGATCTCGTCGAGCACGTCGAGCGCGCGGACGAGGCCTTCCAGGACGTGGGCCCGGTCTTCGGCCTTGCGCAGGTCGAAGCGGGTGCGGCGGACGACGATCTCTTTGCGGTGCTCGATGAAGTGCCGCAGGATCGTCGGGAGGGCCATGACCTCCGGCTTGTTGTTGACGATGGCCAGGAAGATGATGCCGAAGGTCGTCTGCATCTGGGTGTTGCGATACAGGTGGTTCAGCACGATCTCGGCGATGGCGTCGCGCTTCAGCTCGATGACGATGCGGATGCCGTCGCGGTCGGACTCGTCGCGGAGGTCGGAGATGCCTTCGAGGCGCTTCTCGCGATGGAGCTCGGCGATTTTTTCGAGCAGGCGGGCCTTGTTCGTCATGTACGGCACTTCCGTCACGACGATCTGCTGCTTCTCGCTCTTCTTCTGGGTCTCGATGTTCGCCTTGGCTCGGACCTGGATGATGCCGCGGCCGGTCGTATACGCCTGGCGGATTCCTTCGAGGCCGTGGATGTAGCCGGCGGTCGGGAAGTCTGGTCCGGGCATGACCGTCATCAGCTCGGCGACGCCGACGTCGGGGTTGTCGATCATCATCAGGCAGGCGTCGATCACCTCGCCGAGGTTGTGCGGCGGGATGTTCGTGGCCATGCCGACGGCGATGCCGGAAGAGCCGTTGACGAGGAGGTTCGGGAACTTCGCCGGCAGCACGGTCGGCTCGGAGAGCGAGCCGTCGTAGTTCGGCGTCCAGTCGATCGTTTCCTTGTCGATGTCGTCCCGCATCAGCTCTTCGGCGAGCCGGGTCAGCCGCACTTCGGTGTAGCGCATGGCCGCGGGGTTGTCGCCGTCGATCGAGCCGAAGTTGCCCTGGCCGTCGACGAGCCGGTAACGCATCGAAAAGTCCTGGGCCATGCGCACGACGGTGTCGTAAATCGCGCTGTCGCCGTGCGGGTGGAACTTACCCATCACGTCGCCGACGATGCGGGCCGATTTCTTGTACGCCTTCCCGGCCGTGTTCCCCTGCTCGTACATGCCGTAGAGGATGCGGCGATGGACGGGCTTGAGGCCGTCGCGGACGTCCGGCAACGCGCGCCCGATGATGACGGACATCGCATAGTCGAGATACGACTTGCGCATCTCGTCTTCG
This sequence comes from Thermoanaerobaculia bacterium, assembly GCA_035629865.1. Taxonomy (GTDB): domain Bacteria; phylum Acidobacteriota; class Thermoanaerobaculia; order Gp7-AA8; family Gp7-AA8; genus QHVT01. The sequence continues at coordinate 5,865 of DASPHC010000105.1, forward strand.
ATGTTGACGGGGTAGCGAGTCTCGTTGAATTGTGGTGTATCGGTAGTGTCGTCTGCCATGCGGTTTCACAGGGCCGAGGGCTGAGGGCCAAGGGCCGAGGGAGCAAAACGCAACATCCCTCGGCCCTCGGCCCTTTGCCCTCGGCCCTTTTCTCTAAATGTCCAAGTTCTTCACATCCAGCGCGTTTTCCTGAATGAAGACACGCCTCGGCTCGACCTGGTCGCCCATGAGGATGGTGAAGATCTCGTCGGCGCCGACGGCGTCCTGGATCGTCACCTGCAGCAGGCGCCGGGTCTCGGGGTTCATGGTGGTGTCCCAGAGCTGGTCCGGGTTCATCTCGCCGAGGCCCTTGTAGCGCTGGATGGTGAGTCCCTTCTCGGCGATCTTGTAGATCTGGTCGAGGAGGCCGTCCATGCTCGTGTAGATGCTGACGTCCTCTCCCTGCTTGACCGAGTACGGCGGGAGGCCGAACGCGGAGAGGGAGTCGAACGCCTTCACCATCTGCCGGAACTCGTACTGCCCGAGCAGGTCGTGGTTCACGATGTAGGTCTTGCCGGTGCCGTTGTTGCCCGAACGGAACTGCACCGACGTCGTCTCCGTGATCTCGTCGCGGACGACGTTCACGTCGATGAAGCCGGCGGTCTTGAGAGACGTCTCCAGCGCGGCGACCTTCGCCTCATCCTGTAGCGCGGTGCGCTCGACGAACTGCTCGCGGACGAGGATCTCCAGCGCCTCGCGCGGCACGCCCCGGACGGCGACCTTGCGCGCGTGGGTGCGGAACTCTTCCATCCGCTGGAGCATGTTGATCAGCGCCTCGCCGCGAATGGCGATGCCACCTTCCGGCGTGATCTCGACCGCCTCGGCGATGCGGCCCATGAGGAACCGCGACTTTTCGGTCTCGTCCTTGAGGTAGGTGTCCTTCTTCCCCTGCGTGACCTTGAAGAGCGGCGGCTGGGCGATGTAGAGGTGACCGCGGTCGATCACTTCCTTCATGTGGCGGTAGAAGAACGTCAGGATCAGCGTGCGGATGTGCGATCCGTCGACGTCTGCGTCCGTCATGATGATGATCTTGTGGTAGCGGAGCTTCGCGACGTCGAAGTCGTCGGCGCCGATGCCGGTACCGAGGGCCGTGATCATCAGGCGGATCTCGTCGGAGGAGAGCATCTTGTCCAGACGCGCCTTCTCGACGTTGAGGATCTTGCCCTTGAGCGGCAGGATGGCTTGGTAGCGGCGGTCGCGCCCCTGCTTCGCGGAGCCGCCTGCCGAGTCGCCCTCGACGAAGTAGATCTCGCAGAAGCGGGGATCGCGCTCGGAGCAGTCGGCGAGCTTGCCGGGGAGTGACGCGGAATCGAGCGCACCCTTGCGGCGGGTGAGGTCGCGCGCCTTGCGCGCCGCCTCGCGGCCACGCGCAGCGTCGATGATTTTTTCGGTGATGCGCTTCGCTTCCTTCGGGTTCTCTTCGAAGAACTCGGCGAGCTTCTCGTTCATGACCTGCTCGACCCACGTCTTCACGTGCGAGGAGACCAGCTTGTCTTTCGTCTGCGACGAGAATTTCGGGTCGCGGATCTTGATCGAGATGATGGCCATGAGGCCTTCGCGGATGTCGTCGCCCTCGAGCGTGAGCTTGAGCTTCTCGAGCACGCCGGTCTCGGTCACGTACTTGTTGACCGTGCGCGTGAGCGCGCTCTTGAAGCCGGCCAGATGCGTGCCGCCGTCGGTGTTCTTGATCGTGTTCGTGAAGGTGTAGATGCTGTCGCTGTAGCCGTCGTTCCACTGCAGCGCGATCTCGACCTGCTCGCCGTCCTTCTCCTCACGGATGAAGATCGGGTTTTCGTGGAGCGGAGTCTTGTTCTTGTTCAGGTCGCGGACGAAGGAGACGATGCCTCCCTCGTACTTGAACTCGTGGTGCTTCTCGCTCCGCTCGTCCTTGATGTCGATCTGGATTCCGGAGTTGAGGAAGGCGAGCTCGCGGAGGCGCTGGGTGAGCGTCTCGAAGTTCATCTCGGTGACCGAGAAGATCTCGCTGTCGGCCTTGAACGTCACGCGCGTGCCGCGCTGCGACGTCTTCTCCCCTTTCTCGATCGAGGCGACCGGCAGGCCGCGCTCGTAGCGCTGGCGCCACACCTGGCCGTCACGATGGATCTCCAGTTCCAGCCATTCGGAGAGGAAGTTGACCACCGAGACGCCGACGCCGTGCAAGCCGCCGGAGACTTTGTAGGAGTTGTTGTCGAACTTTCCGCCGGCGTGCAGCTCGGTCATGATGACCTCGGCCGCCGAGCGTCCCTCTTCCTTGTGGATGTCGACCGGGATGCCGCGGCCGTTGTCGGTGACCGTGACGGAGTTGTCGACGTGGATCGTCACCACGACCGAGTCGGCGTAGCCCGCAAGCGCCTCGTCGATGGCGTTGTCCACGACCTCGTACACCATGTGATGGAGGCCGCTGATGTCATCGGTGTCACCGATGTACATGCCAGGGCGCTTGCGCACCGCTTCGAGTCCCCTGAGGACCTTGATGTCTTCTGATGTGTAGTTCTCTGCTGCCATCGACCGTCGCTTTCCGGAGGCGCTAAAAGGATTTGTCCCGCGGCGCTGCGAGAGGGAGATTCCGCCACGATAGAGAACGCTAAATGATAGCTGAAAAATTGCGATATTCGGTGGATTTCAGTCGAAATCTCTTGAGCCCGTAACTCCCCCATTTTCAACAGTTAGGCGGCGGTGCGGACCGGCCTCCAAAACCGTGAGAAACGCCTCCTTCGCCGAGGTGGCGAAGACCTGCGTCGCAGCGGGCAATTTCGACAACAAATCCTGCAGGATCTGAAGGTCGAGCTCGGCGTCCACGTCGTCCAGCAGAAACAGCGGCGCCTCGTCGTGCCGGCGGCGGAAAAGCTCCAGCTTGGCGAACTTGAGGAAGAGCACGATCATCTTCTGCTCGCCCCCCGAGAGCACCTCGGAGGCCGCCCGCCCGTCGATCGTGAATTCGAGCACGTCCCGCTGCGGGCCGGCCAGCGACATCCGGGCTCGGAGCTCGTGCCGGCGGATTTTTGCCAGCTCGTCGGTCAGACTCGGCTTGTACGCCATCTCGACGCCTGTGACGTGGTAGGCGTGCCGGGCGACGATCTCCCGGAACACCACCGCCAGATCGGCCGCGTACGCGGCCCGGACGCGATGGACGGCGGCCGCGGCGACCATCAGCTCGTTGTCCCAGGCATCGAGGGTGGCCACGGCCTGGCGGTGGTGCGCGATCTCCCCCAGAAGGGCGTTCCGCTGCTTGAGGACGCGGGTGTAGCGTGTGAGCTGCTCCAGATACGCCGGCTGGATGCTGGCGATCCCGCGGTCGAGAAAACGCCGCCGCTCCTCGGGCGTCCCGCGAATCACGTCCAAACGCGCCGACGAGTAGGCGAAGACGCTCAACGCGCCGAGGTAATTGGGGAGGGTGACCTTCTCGCCGTTGATCATCAGCACGCGCTTTTTCGTCTCGCCCGCTTCGAGGCCGACGGAGAGCGTTTTCATGAGCCCGTCGCGTTCGACGACGCCGCTGACGAAGACGTTCGGCTCGTCGTGGCGGAAAACGCTGGCGACGCGGTTGGTGCGGAACGATTTCGTCGTGGCGAGAAAGTAAATCGCCTCGAGCAGGTTGGTTTTTCCCTGACCGTTCCGGCCGACCACGATGTTCGCGTGGGGGTGAAACGTCGTTTCCGCCTCGACGAGGTTGCGGAAGTTTCGAGGGTGGAGGGAGCGGAGGATCACTGGGCGCAGTCTATCCGCGTCCGGTTGTACGAGCCGCCGAAGGCGGCCGCGAAATTTTTTCTACGCTGATCGTCCGCTACGCGGGAACCCGCCCTAAAGGGCGGGCCTACAGATCTCGTGCTGCCTCCGGCAGCCCTGTAATCCTGAGCCCGCAGGATTTGGCCCGAAGCGTTAAACACGGCGGGTCGGGTAGGCCGGAGGATTACTCCTCCCGGCCCCCCTCAGATCCGGACGTGCAGGTTTCCCGCATCCGGCTCCTCGAGCCATGGTTTCGCTGCGAGTGGTCAGACCACCCCGTCTCGCACCCTCTTGTAGTT
>DASPHC010000106.1:0-6077 GCA_035629865.1 Thermoanaerobaculia bacterium
CGGCGCTCGGCGCGTTCGTCGCGGACGACGTAGACGACGTCCTGGTCGCCGTCGCGGCGGATGGCGGCTTTCGGCACTTCGATGATCGTCGCCTGGGCGACGTTCGCGGGCGCATCGGTGATGAACGACACCTTCACCCCCATGTCGGGGAGGACGCGGCTGTCCTTCTGGTCGAAGGCGATGCGCACCTTCACCGTCGCCTTCTGCCGGTCGGCCGTCGGGACGGCGGTGATGACGTGGCCCGGGATCTTCCATTCGGGATAGGCGTCGAGGACTGCTTCAACGCGCTGGTTCGGGGAGACGCGGTTGATGTAGGCCTCGTTCACGTCGACCTCGATCTCGAGCGAGGCCATGTCGACGATGGTGCAGATGCCGGTGCGGGTGAAGCCGCCGCCGGCGGAGACGGGGGAGATCATCTCGCCCGGCTGCGCGTCCTTGGAGATGACGATGCCGTCGAACGGGGCGCGGATGATGGTGTCCTCGAGGGTCTGCCTCTGCAGGTCGACCTGCCGCCGCGCGGTCGAGAGCTGGTCGCTCTGGGCGGTGAGCCGGGCGCGGATGGCATCGACCTGGGCCTTGGCGCGATCGAGATCGGCGCGGCTGGAGATCTCGCTCCGTGCCAGCCGCTCGGCGCGGTCGTAGTCGAGCTGCGCCTCGCGGATGCGCACCCGCGTCTCTTCCAGAGCGCTCCCCGCCGCCGTCGCTTCCGCCTGCGCCAGCGCCAGGCCTCGGGACGCATATGAGGCATCCAGCCGGGCCAGCTCCTGCCCCGCCTTCACCTGCATCCCTTCCTCGATGTAAATCTGTTCGACCTTCCCAGTGACCTTCGAAGAGACGGTCGCCCGCCGCCGCGGCGTCACATAGCCGCTGGCGTTCAGCACCGCCCCGCCGCCGGCGCCCGCCGCGATTGCCTTCGCCGGCGCGACTTTCACCTCGGCCGCCCCGCTCCGCGTGAACGCCCAGGCGCCGGCCGCGATCAGCACGATCACGATCGGAATGATGAAGACCCACGGAGACCGCCGCCGTTCCTCGGCCTCCGGACGGTGGATGCGCAGACCCTCGAGCGTTGCTTTGTCGACCATATTGGACGGAGGGCATTATCCCGGGTTCGCGGGGAGGTTGGCGAGTTACGTTTGTCACGCTTCGGCCATCGCCGTAACGTTTCTTCACATCCTGTCACCCCGCGTGCCGAGGGCGTCACACGTTCAGGGCAGACTGCCGAGCTTCGCGAACGCATGCTGCGGGGCATGCGAAGTTTCGTGCTTTTTCTACTCCTTGTAGTTGTCCGTCTGCACGCGATTCCGACCCAGGTCAGTATCGCGAAGCTGAGCGGGAAGATCACCGTCGACGGCGACGTGACCGATTCGGCGTGGAAGGACGCGCGGAAGGTGGAGGGGTTCGTGGAGTATTTCCGCGGCGATAACACGATTCCGCCGGCGCGGACGGTTGGGCTGATCGCGTATGACGCGGAGGCGGTTTACGTCGCGTTCGAGGCGGAGGATCCGCGGCCGCGCGATATCCGGGCGCCGCTGGTGGACCGGGACAAGGTGCTGGGGGACCAGGACTATGTGGCGATCTTGATCGATACGTTGAACGACCGCCGCTCGGGGGTCGCGTTCCGGGTGAATCCGCGCGGGGTGCAAACGGACAGTGTGGTGAACGACGCGAACGGGGAGGAGGATTTTTCTCCCGACTTTTTCTACGAGGCGGTGGCGCGGCGGACGCCGAAAGGGTGGGCGGCGGAGATGCGCATCCCGCTGTCGTCGCTGCGCTATCCGGCGTCGGCGGACCCGCAGTCGTGGGGGGTGATCCTGATGCGGAATTACCCGCGCGACTTCCGCTACATCATGTCCAACACGCCGATCCCGAAGAATTCGAACTGCTTTCTCTGCCACGCCGCGACGCTGAGCGGGCTCGAGGACCTGCCGACCGGCAGCCATTTCACGCTGACGCCGTATACGGCGGCGCAGTTCACGCGGCCTTCCACGGCCGGGGCGGAGCAGAAGTTCACGAACGACCTCGGGTTCGACCTGAAATGGAATCCGTCGACGCGGCTCACGGTCGACGCGACGCTGAATCCCGATTTCTCGCAAATCGAAGCGGATGTGCCGCAGCTCTCGGTCAACAACCGCTTCGCCCTCTCGTATCCGGAGAAGCGGACGTTCTTCCTGGAAAGCGTGGACCTGCTGTCGACGCCGATGCGCGCGGTCTACACGCGCACGATCCACTCGCCGGCGTGGGGGCTGCGGGCGACGGGACAGAGCGGCGCGAGCGCGTACACGCTGCTGGTCGGCGAGGACCGCGGCGGCGGGGTGACGATCGTCCCCGGGCCGTACGGCTCGCAGGTGCTGCCGCAGGACGAGGCGTCGAAGGTGCTGATCGGGCGCTGGCGGCGGAGCTTCGGTGACTCGTTCGCCGGCGTGCTCGCCAGCGCGCGGGAGATGGAAGGGGGCGGCCACAATCGGGTGATCGGGCCGGACTTTTCGTGGAAGCCGACGGAGAAGGACCGGATCGCCGGCCAGGCGCTGCTGAGCGACACGAACGGCGCGACCGGCTACGGCTCGCGGGTCTATTACACCCGCGACGAGAAGCGGTACGACGTCTACGCCGCGGCCCGCGTCCTCTCCCCGGAGTTCCGGGCGGATAACGGGTTCATCCCGCAGGTGGGGATTCAGGAGACGTACGTGGAAGGGGCGGGGCATCTCTACCCGAAACGCGGCCTCACTTACGTCCGCGCCTATGCCGGCGTGGCCTACAACCGGGAGTCGGAGAGCCACGACACGATCTGGCGCCAGTTCCACCCCGGCGTCTACTTTCAGGGGAAGTGGGGGAGCGACGGCTGGATCACCTACCGCGCCGCCGACCGGGAGCGGGTGCAGGGGAAGGTGCTCGATTACTCGTTCGTCGAGTTCTCCGTCCGCGCGGCGCCGCTCCGCTGGCTCCCGGCGGTGAAGCTGGAGGGGTCGTTCGGCGAGAAGGTGGACTACACGACCGGCCGCCTCGGCGACGGCGCCAATCTGGCCCTCAGCAGCAGCGTCCGTCCCACCGATCATCTGGAACTGCAGCTCACCACTTCGCGCGAGTGGCTCGACCTCCCGACGGGAAGGCTGTTCTCGGCCCAGGTGGACTGGCTGAAGGCGACCTACACGTTTTCGGCGCGCTCGCTGGTCCGGGTGACCGCGCAGCGGGATGCGTTCGAGAGGGAAGGGGCAGCGCGCAAGGCTTCTACTGCGCTGTCAGCCCTGTACGGCTACAAGCTGAACTGGCAGACGGTGTTTTTCGTGGGGTTCGGGGAGGAGAGTGCGTTCATGAAGGTTGCGTATGCGTTCCAGAGGTGAGTCTTGTCATCCTGAGCCACTCGAGTCTCCCCACAAGCACAAAGCACGGCGGCGAAGGACCTGGGGGGTGGGGGTGCGAAGCACGTTCATCCCACCTCCACCCGCCCAGATCCTTCGCCGCCATGCTTCCCGCTTCGTGGGAGATTCCTGTGGCTCAGGATGACAAGGGCCACTTGTTAAAAGTTGTGACAGATCACGCTCTCCAAGAACCTCACGTGCGACCATTACGTCCTTCACAGTCGAACGTCATGCGCCGCATCTTCCGTAGATCCATACTCTGGCTGTTGCCGGTGATCATCGTGCCGCTGGGCGCGCTGCTGGTGCTGCAGGTGCAGTTTCTGCGGTCGCTGGAGCAGAAGACGATCTCGGCGGAGCGGAACTGGCTGCGCAATTCGCTCGACCAGGTGACGCAGGAGCTGGAGGCGCGTTACCGCGCCTCGGCGGAGTCGGCTCTCGGCGTGACGGAGTGGCAGCTCTCCGACGTCGGCTCGATCGGCAAGCACTTCGCGGCCAATAAGGTGCCGGGCGCGCGGACGTTCTTCACCATCCGCTTCAAGGGCCACATGTACAGCATGGGGTTCTTCGACGCGTGGGGGAAAGAGATGCTCCCGGTATCGGCGGAGCTCGAGGCGGTGAAGATGGCGACGGCCTCCTGGCATCTCGCCCACAGGATGGAGCGCGTGGCCGAGCCGGCGCTGCACGTCGACGAGCGCGATCCGAAGAACCGGCTGATCGTCCGGCCGGTCGTCGACGACTCGTGGCACGTGGTCGGCCTGACCGGGGTGATCCTCGACGAAAAGCGCGCCAAGGCAGCCATGACGGCGTTTGCCGACCAGACCGTCAAGAAGCGGGTCAACCACAAGTACGTCTCGATCCGGGTCGCGGACCGCTTCCCGAAGCCGGTTCCCGGCGACCGGGAGTTCATCACCCTGCCCCTCGGCTTTGTCTTCACCAACTGGCGGGTGGGCATCCGCGACGCCTGCTCGAGCCCCGAGGAAGTGGCGGCGTACAACTTCCGGAACAACATGATGTGGACCGGCGGGGCGTTCGTGGTGCTCCTCGGCTCGGTCGGTCTGGCGGTCGGCGCGGTGGCGCGGCAGATGCGGCTCTCCCAGATGAAGAGCGACTTCGTCTCCAACGTCTCCCACGAGCTGCGGACGCCTCTTTCGTCGATCCGCGTCTTCGGCGAATACATGCGCCTGGGGCGGGTGGAGAAGCCGGAGAAGATCCGCCAGTACGGCGAGTACATCGAGGCCGAGAGCCGCCGCCTCACGCAGCTCATCAACAACATCCTCGACTTCTCCAAGATCGAGTCGGCGGAGAAGAAATACCACTTCAACCCGACCGACGTCGCCGAGCTGGTCGAGCAGACCGTCCGCGCGTTCGAGGTGCCGCTGCGCGACCACGGCGTCTCGATCGAGTTCACCGCCGACGCCTCGCCGCTGCTCCACGTCGACAAGGACGCCATGGCCCAGGTGCTGATGAACCTCCTCGACAACGCGGTGAAGTACTCGAACGGCAACAAGCAGATCGAGGTGAGTGTCGTCGCGACGCCGGCGCACGTCCGCATCAGCGTCCGCGACCACGGCATCGGCATCCCGGCCTCCGAGCAGAAGAAGATCTACGAGAAGTTCTACCGCGTCGGCAGCACGCTCGTGCACGACGTCAAGGGGAGCGGTCTCGGGCTGTCGATCGTGCAGCACGTCGTGCAGGCGCACGGCGGCCGGGTCGAGCTCGTGAGCGCGCCCGGCGAGGGAAGCACCTTCACGCTGGTGCTGCCGCTGGCCCAGCCGGCGGACGTTCCAGTCACCGCAACGGAGTACGCATGATGATGAGCAGGATTTTGATCGTCGAGGATGACCCGGCCATGTCGGTCGCATTGCGCGACGGCTTCGAGTTCGAAAAGTACGGCGTGGAGATGGCCGCCGACGGCGAGGAAGGGCTGCGCCTCGCCTCGCGCGGCGACCACGACCTGATGATCCTCGACGTGATGCTGCCGAAAAAGAGCGGTCTCGACGTCTGCAAAGAGCTGCGCAGGAACGGCAGCAGTACCCCGATCATCATGCTCACCGCCCGCGGCCAGGAGATCGACAAGATCGTCGGCCTCAAGCTCGGCGCCGACGACTACGTGACCAAGCCCTTCAGCTTCATGGAGCTCCTGGCGCGCGTCGAAGCCATCCTGCGCCGTGTCAGCCGCAACGCGGCCGGCGACGAATACGCCTTCGGCGAAGTGGCCCTCGACTTCCGCACCTACCAAGCCACCCGCAGCGGCGTCCCGCTCGAGCTCACTCCTCGCGAGTTCCGCATCCTCCGCTACTTCATCGACCACGCCGACGAAGTCGTCAGCCGCGACGCCCTGCTCAACCACGTCTGGGGATATGACAGCTCCGCGTTTACGCGGACGGTGGATACGCACATGGCGAGGCTGCGGCAGAAGATCGAGCACGTGCCGGCAGAGCCGCGGCACCTGCTGACGGTGCATCGGGTGGGGTACAAGTTCGTGCCTTGAAGGCGGTTGTCAGTTGTCGGTTGTCAGTTGTCTGACACGACGCGAAGAAGGGTGCGGAGGCGCATGCCGTCCCGGACCGCCCACGTCTTCGTGGGCCGGTCCGCCCAATGGCCTTAACTTAAGCAGATCTCCGGGATGACCTCCTCGGTGAATGAGCGTTGGGCACGGACGTCCTTACTGAGTACGGCGAAGGGGGAGTTGCACCGTTTGATGGCGCGGGGGTAATGCCG
>DASPHC010000107.1:0-38986 GCA_035629865.1 Thermoanaerobaculia bacterium
GTTCCTCCCATTGAGTTGGCGAAAGTCGCCACTTCAGTGGCAACTCTTGCCACTCGAGTGGCAGCTCTTGCCACCGAAGTGCGACGGCAACCCACCCGAGTGGCGGTTTCACGCATTCGCGCGGCAATTGTTTCCATCACATGGGGGATCAAGCCAGTTCAGTGGGTACTTCACCCGGTCGAGTGGCAGCTCTTGCCACTGAAGTGGGATACCTGCGCCACTCGAGCGGCAGGAGTTGCCACTCGAGTGGCAAGTGTTGCCACAGGAATGGGCGAAGCGCACGCCCGTGGCGCTTCTCTGTCATCGGGGCAGGACGCGAAAGGCGCGTTTGTGGCTACTTCCGCCCACGATGGGTGGTTGTCGTTGTTACAAAGGTGCTCGTTCACAATAAGGTTGTTACAGATGGCGATGTCGATTGTGAAGCCGCGGATCGCGGGCCCTGCCTAATCGTTCTCGATCCGGTAATTCGGCGCTTCCTTCGTGATCACCACGTCGTGTGCGTGCGACTCCCGGAGGCCGGCGGCGGTGATGCGGACGAACTGGGTCTTGGTGCGGAGCTCTTCGATGTCGCGGGCGCCGGCGAGGCCCATGCCGGAGCGGAGGCCGCCGACCATCTGCGGGATCATCGCGCCGATCGAGCCTTTGTACGGGACCTTCCCTTCGATCCCTTCCGGCACCAGCTTCGAAACCTCGTCGGTCTCTTCCTGGAAATAGCGGTCCTTCGACCCGGCCTGCATGGCGCCGATCGAGCCCATGCCGCGGTAGGCCTTGAACGTCCGGCCCTGGTAGAGGATGGTCTCGCCCGGCGCTTCGTCGGTGCCGGCGAAGAGGGAACCGATCATGACCGTGTGCGCGCCGGCAGCAAGTGCCTTCGTGACGTCGCCGGAGAACTTGATGCCGCCGTCGCTGATGACCGGGATGTCGAAGCGCTCCGCCGCCCGGACACACTCGATGACCGCGGTGAGCTGCGGTACGCCCGCCCCCGCGACGACGCGCGTGGTGCAGATCGAGCCGGGGCCGATGCCGACTTTGATGGCGTCGACACCGAGCTCGCAGAGGTCGATGGCCCCTTCGTACGTCGCGACGTTGCCGGCGATGAGCGGCGTGGTCGGGAAGAGTTTCTTGAACTGCCGGATGGTGTCGAGCACGCCGGTCGAATGCGCGTGCGAGGAGTCGAGGACTACGACGTCCACCTTGGCGTCGATCAGCGCGCGGGCACGGTCGATGCCGTCCTTCCCCGCTCCGATGGCCGCGGCCACGCGGAGACGGCCGAGGGGATCCTTGGCGGCCTGCGGATAACGGCGGGCCTTCTGGATGTCCTTGACGGTGATGAGGCCCTTCAGGTCGCCGTTGGCGTCGACGACCAGGAGCTTCTCGATGCGGTGGGCGTGCAGCACCTCGCGGGCCTGCTCGAGCGTGGTGCCGACCGGGACGGTCACGAGGTCGTCCTTGGTCATCCGCTCGGCGATCGGGAGGTCGAAGCGGGTCTCGAAGCGGAGGTCGCGGTTCGTGAGAATACCGACCAGCTTCCCGTTGGCGTCGGTGACCGGGAGGCCGCTGATCTTGTATTTCTCCATCACCTGCAGCGCTTCGGCGATCGACTGCCACGGGCGCATGGTGACGGGGTCGACGATCATGCCGGCCTCGGAGCGTTTCACCTTGTCGACTTCCTCGGCCTGCCGGTCGATCGGCATGTTCTTGTGGATCACGCCGAGGCCGCCGTGCTGGGCCATGGCGATGGCGAGGCGCGCCTCCGTGACGGTGTCCATGGCCGACGAGAGGATGGGGATGTTGAGGCGGATGTCGCGGGTGAGGCGCGTCGAGACGTCGACGAAGTTCGGGTGCAGCTCCGACTTGGCCGGCTTCAGCAGGACGTCGTCGAAGGTGAGGGCGAGCGGGATCGGGTCGGCGAAGCGCTCGGAGGGGAACGCGTCCGGCTTTTCGACCTCGTGAAACTCGACCCGGCCGATCACTGGAATGTCCTTCAAAACGCGCTCGTCGCTCATGCCGTCCTCCGGAAGTGAGTATAGAACGTCGCCGCCATGCACCAGAATTGCACGCGACATTCTCGATGGTGCTGCGGTGATGATGCGGTTCACGGTCGAGGAGCGTCACCTGACGGAAGCGGACGGGCGTCCCGTCCCTCTTCCCGGCGCGGTCGCCTTCCACACTCTCGACGCCGAGACGGTCGACGACGCGGTGCGTCTCTACATCAAGGACCAGGCGGAGCTGATCGGGAACGTCCTCAAGTTCCCCGGCTTCCAGGCCGTGGCTACGGTGAGGAAGTTGAGCGGGGTGTATACGCTGCAGTTCACGCCGGCGAGTCAGCAGATCAAGCTGTAGGAGAGAGATGAGCGAGGAGAGATGAGCGATGAACGTTGGGGTTCATCGTTCGTCTCGTAACTCCTCGTTCACCAGGCAAGGCAAACCCGTCCGTATATTGCCTGGGTGAGATTAGGAATTCTTGTTGCGATCCTCGGAGAGATGCCGGAGTTGCGGGACCGGGTGTGCCTCCCCCGGCAGGTGAAGCACGAAGACGGGCCGAAGCACCCGAACCGCGATGAGGCCGCCGTCGCTCATCGCTCATCTCTCATCGTTCATCGCTCGATTCGCGTCACCCCCCGGTAATGATCTCCTTGAGCATCTCGTCCTGCAGCCGGTAGACGGCGAAGACGCCGACCCGGTAGCGGTTGAAGAGGAAGGAGAAGGCGTAGACCTTCCCGCTCTTCGAGTGGACGTAGCCCGAGAGGCCGATGACGCCGGAGATGTAGCCGGTCTTCGCGTAGACCTGCCGGGCAAACGGCGGGCGGCGGAGGCGGTTGCCGAACTTGGAGTCGGGGTCGCCCGTGTACGGGAGCGAGCTGACGAACTCCTCGCGCCAGGGGCTCTTCCACATGTAGCGGAGGAGGCGGATGAAGGCATTTGCCGACGCGCGGTTGTTGCGCGACATGCCGGAACCATCGGCCGGGAGGAACTCGTTGGCCGGGACGCCAATCCTGGTCGTCAGCCATTCCTTCACCTCGGCGTTGCCGGCCTCCCAGGACCCTTCATTGCGCTGCTCCGCGCCGATGATCTTGAGCACCTGCTCGGCGTAGTGGTTCTGGCTCTTTTTGTTGATGACGTAGATCAGGATGCTGAGCGGCGTGGTGTGCTTCGACACCAGGCGCCAGTCGGGCCGGGTGTCGCGCGGCGCGAGCGCGACCTTCCCCTGGATGCGAAGACCCTCGCGCTGGAAAGTTTCGTTGGTCACTGCGGCGAAGTAGTGGACCGGGTTCTCGACGGTGATGAAGACTTCCGTCGCCCCCGAGCGCACCGGGACCCCTCCCTTGACGATGACGGTGTTCGAGCCGCGCCGGCGGGTGATGTACGGCAGCCCGCGCCCGGTGCGGCAGGTGTTCTGGATCTGTACGTAGCTGGTGGGCGGTTCGAGCTGGACGACGCACGGCTTCCCGGCACCGTTCGGCAGCACCCGCACCTCGATGCATCCCTCCTGCATCGAGAAGGCGGCGATCGGCGCTTCGTACCAGGCGGTGAGCTGGTCGACGGGCCAGGTGGGGTGGATGTACTCGGTGTCGAAGTAGCCGTACTCGAGGATCAGGTCCCCGGTGATGGTCTTGATGCCCGCTTTCTTCAGGTCCTTGGCCCACTGTTCGAGGACCGCCGTGGCGGAGCCGTCGTGGAAGCGGCCGCCGATGGTCGGGTCGCCCCGCCCGACGACTTTCACGTCGCCGTTCAGGGTCCCGCTCGCGTCGACGTTGCCGCGGACGTAGACCCCGGTCTCGACCTCGAACGACGGCTTGAGCATGTCGATGGCCGCCGCGGTGGTGAAGAGCTTCATGTTGGACGCAGGGGCGATGGCCATGTGCGGGTTGCGCTCGGCGACCACCCGCCCGCTCTCCAGCTCCACGATCTGGATGCTGGCCTCGGAGCTCCGGGAGACGGAGCCGTTGACGAGCGATCCGAGCCGCTCTTCGAGCGTGCGCCCGACCGCCATCGCCACCGCGGGCTGCGGTTTCGGAGCGGCCTTTTTCTTCGTCGACTTTTTGGGCGGCGCTTTCTTTGTAGGCGTTGCCTTCTTCGAGCCGGACTTTTTCTTCTTCGCCTGGCCGGAAGCGGTGGGATCGATGAAAAGGAGGAGAAGGACAGCGAGGATCGCGACCAGGCGCGGGCGGGACGTCATCGGCGTGCAGGATAGTGCAAAGACGGTGCTATTGCGTGCCGCGCGAGAGCGATCGTTTCCGGAGTGAAACGGTTGTCGGTTGTCAGTTGTCGGTTGTCCGGGCCTTGGGGCCCGGGCGGGAAGTTACGCCAGCAACCGCCTTCCTACAGCCTTTGCCACGGCTCCGGCAACGCCAGCCGAATCCGTTCGTGCAGCGAGACCGGCAACCTTTTCCGCGCGTAATCGCGGATCTCGTCGTTCGAGTACCGCCTGGAAAAGTGCGTCAGGATGATCACCTGGTTCTCATACCTTTCCGCAAAATCGGCGATGTCGTCGATGTGGATGTGGCGGTACCTGGCGGCGCGGTCCTGATGGCCGTCCGCGAGGAACGAGCACTCGATCAGCAGCACCTCGGCCTTGAAGACGGGGTCGCACTTTTCGAGGATGCCGCGGTCCGTATCGCCGGTGTAGAAGAGGATCGAGCGCCGGTACTCCTCGTCCACCTTCACCCCTTCGCGCCGCAGCCGCAGGATCTCGTCGCGCTCCAGCCCCGCGAGCTCTTCGCGGAGATGATGCCGCCGCTCGATGAGCTCGTACCCCCGCGCGGCGACGCGATGCGGGGCGGCGTAGGCGCGCACCAGGTGTGTCCGCCCGAACGCCAGCTCCTCCCCGATCGCCAGCCCGCGCACTTCGATCTCGAACTGCGCCCCGGTCAGCTTCTCCTGAATTGCCAGCAGCGCCCGGATGTCCTCCGCCGCTTCGTCCGGTACGTACACCGTACCGCCGTCCATCCCCTGCAGCCGCCGCTGGCCGGCGTAAAAGGGAATGCCGGCGGCGTGGTCGAGATGGGCGTGCGTGACGAAGACATGCGGCATCGCGATCACCGGATCCGGCCCGCGTCCGATGTCGAGCGCGATGCCAAGGTCGCGGATGCGGAACCAGGTCTCGTGCCCCGCCCGCGAGCGCCCTTCGATCAGGAGGTGCTCGGTCCGGAGGCGGAAAAGATCCGGATCAACGAGAGATGAACGATGAGAGATGAGCGATGAGCCGGGGTCTTCAGAGTTCATCGCTCATCTCTCATCGCTCATCTCTTGGATCGCCGCCAGCAGCTCCGGAAGAGCGTGAATGGTGGCATCGGCGCTGATCTCCAGCCCATGCTCCACCGGCGGCGAGACCGCGGTCCCGCGGACGGGCGGCACGAAGTGGACCGCGCGCATGCCGCAGCTCTGGGCGCCGTGGACGTCGGCGTAGAGGTTGTCGCCGACGAACAGCATCTCGTGGAACTCCACGCCGAGGCCGCGGCGGAGCTCTTCGAAGATCGAAGGGCGCGGCTTACAGGCCCCGTGCTCGTTCGAGAAGACCATCACGTCGATCCAGCCGCCGAGACCGAGCTCGCCGAGAATCCGGCGCAGCACGTAGCCGGGCGTCCGTCCGGTATTGCTGATCAGGCCGAGGACGAAGCCGCGCGACTTCAACTCCCGCAGCGCCTCCTCCGCGCCGGGGAGCGCCGCCGGCAGCACTTCGAGCGCCGCATGCGCGTACGCATGCTCGAGCTCCGCCAGCGTCTCCTCGGAAAACGCGGCCGGGTCGAGCTCGAGCTCCTCGAGGAAATGCTCGATCTGCCGGCGGCACGGGATATCGACGTCGCCGGACCAGTAAAGCTCCTGGCAGCGCGTCCACAGCGCCCGGTGTGCATGCTCGATCCGCTCCGCCACCGCGCCGTACCCCCGGTTGCGCAACACCTCCTCCATCCGCGCCAGCCGCACCTCCTGCTGCTGCCGCGAAAGCTCGGGCGTGTCGGTAATCAGGGTCTCCCAGAGATCGAATGAAATGGCTTTCAACATTGGAGTGAAGATTCGATTCGGCACGCGGCGCGAATATATCCGAGTCGGGTGCCGCACGAGACCGGGTGGCAACGCTTTGCGCGCTTGTGCTAAAACGCGGCTTGCATTTGTGCGGTTCAAACGAGGGAGGACATTTCGATGTCGGTAGAGGATAGGGTCAAATCGATCATCGTCGAGCAGTTGGGCGTGGATGCCGAAGAGGTCACCTCGGAAGCTTCGTTCGTCGAAGACCTCGGCGCCGATTCGCTCGACACCGTCGAGCTGATCATGGCCTTCGAAGAGGAGTTCGGCGTCGAGATCTCCGACGACGAGGCGGAGAAGATCCGCAAGGTCAAAGACGCGGTCGAATACATCTCCAAAAGCGCCAAAGCCCAGTAAACAGCGTCAAACGCCGGTCGGGCGTGTCCCGACCCGTTGCAGGACGGGCCTTGCGCCCGTCCTACGTGTGTAAGGAGCGGACTCCCTTGACCAGACGTCGTGTCGTCGTGACCGGTATCGGAATGATCTCTCCCCTCGGCGTGGGCAACGAGCCCACCTGGCAGGGACTGATCGCAGGCCGCTCCGGCATCGGCCCGATCACGAAGTTCGACGCCACGCAGTACGCGGCCAAGATCGCCGGTGAGATCCGCGGGTTCAACCCCGAGGACTACATCGAGAAAAAAGAGGTCAAGAAGTCCGACACCTTCATCCACTACGCGATCGCCGCGGCCCAGATGGCCGCGGACGACGCGAAGCTCGACACGACGAGCGAGGATTCGGACCGGGTCGGCGTGATCATCGGCTCGGGCATCGGCGGGCTGCCGCTCATCGAGGAGATGCACAAGAAGCTCCTCGACCGCGGCCCCTCGCGGATCTCGCCGTTCTTCATCCCCGGCCTGATCGTCAACCTCGCCTCGGGGCACGTGTCGATCCGCTTCAACGCCCGCGGACCGAGCTCCGCTCCCGCGACCGCCTGCGCCACCGGCGCCCACGCCATCGGCGACGCCATGAAGGTGATCCGCTACGACGAGGCCGACGTGATGTTCGCGGGCGGCAGCGAGGCGGTCATCAGCGCGCTGGCGGTGGGGGGGTTCTCGGCGATGCGCGCGCTGTCGACGCGCAACGACGAGCCGGAGCGCGCCTCGCGTCCGTGGGACGCGGAGCGCGACGGCTTCGTCATGGGCGAAGGAGCCGGCATCGTGATTCTGGAGGAGCGCGAGCACGCCCTCGCCCGCGGCGCGCAGATCTACTGCGAGATCACCGGCTACGGCATGACCAGCGACGCCTTCCACATCACCTCTCCGTCCGAGGACGGCGACGGCATGGTCCGGGTCATGGCCCGGGCCCTGCGCGATGCCGGCCTGCAGCCGGCGGACATCGAATACATCAACGCCCACGGCACGTCGACGCAGATCGGCGACAAGACCGAGACCGTCGCCGTCAGGAAGGTCTTCGGCGACCACGCCTACAAGCTGGCCATGAGCTCGACCAAGTCGATGACCGGCCACCTCCTCGGCGCCGCCGGCGGCCTGGAGTCGGCGGTCGCGGCGATGGTCGTGCGGACCGGCATCCTCCCCCCGACGATCAACTACGAGAACCCCGACCCCGAGTGCGATCTCGACTACGTGCCCAACAAAGCCCGCGAAGTCCCCGGCATCCGCCACGTGCTCTCGAACTCCTTCGGCTTCGGCGGAACGAACGCCACGCTGATTTTCTCGAAGCACGAGTAGCGGCGCTCCCGCGATGGGACCAATAGGACGAATGGGACCTATGGGACCTATAGGACTCTCGGATGAAGGCAGCCCACCGTTCACCCCGTGTCCCATAGGTCCTATTCGTCCCATAGGTCCCATTCGTCCCATCGGTCCCATTCGTCCCATCGGTCCTATCAGCCCCCCCGCCCCCCTTGCCGTGCACATACTTTGCAATCTAAAGTGCTCGCCATGAACACCACCCACGACGTCGCCGTCATCGGCGCGGGCCTCGCCGGCCTCCGCTGCGCACGCCTCCTCGCCGCCCGCGGACTGCGGGTAGTCCTGCTCGACCGCAAAGATTCGATCGCCGCCCCGGTGCAGACCACCGGGATCTTCGTCCGCAAGACCTGGGAGGACTTTCCGCTGCCGGCCGAGCAGCTCGGGCCGCCGATCCGCGACGTTGTCCTCTACTCTCCCGCCCGCCGCTCGCTCGCACTCCGCGCGGCGCGCGACGAGTTCCGCGTCGGCCGGATGGGGTGGCTCTACCTCCAGCTCCTCGAAGGCTGCGCCGCCGCGGGCGTGCGCTGGCTGCCGTCGTCGCGCTTCGTCTCGTTCGACGGCGAGCAACTAACGTTCCTCCGCCATCGCCGCGAGGAACGTCTGCGCGTCCGCTTCGTGATCGGGGCCGACGGGGCCCGTTCCGCTGTCGCCACGCACCTCGGCCTGGACCGCAATCGCGAGCTGCTCACCGGCATCGAGGAGATCGTCCCGCCGGTCTCGCACGAGCCGGTCCTGCACTGCTTCATCGACCCGCGCCTCGCGCCCGGCTACATCGGCTGGGTGGCGAACGACGGCGAGGAGGCGCACGTCGGCGTGGCCGGCCACGCGCGCCGCGGCTGGGACGCCGCCAAAGCACTGCACCTCTTCCGCGACACCCTCCCCTTCCGCCTCGGCCACCCCCTCGAGCGCCGCGGCGGCCTGATTCCGGTCGGCGGCATGCTCCGCCGCATCGTCAACCAGCGCGGCCTGCTCGTCGGAGACGCCGCCGGCGCCGTCTCCCCCCTCACCGCCGGAGGCCTCGACGGCGCACTGCGCCTCTCGACGCTCGCCTCCGAGGTAGCGGCCGCATATCTCGAAAGCGGCGACGCGGAGACCCTGCGCCAATACACCGGCGACCGCTTCCGCGCCCGCTTCCTGGCCCGCCGCTGGATGCGCAAAGCGATGAACGCCATGGCCACACCTCTCGCCGCCGAAACCGCCTTCGCCCTGCTGCGCCTGCCGGCGCTGCGCACCGTCGCCGAGCATGTGTTCTTCGCGAGAGGCTCATTCCCCGACATCGAGCCGTTCGGCGTGAGACAGCGGGAAGTGCCGCTGTCGTAGCGCTACCCCGCGCTCTCGAGCCACTCTGCAAACGCGGGATGCCCGTACTTGCGGGCCACATCCGCGGGAGTCGTCCCGTCCGAGCCCTTCGCGTCGCGCTCGGCGCCGTGCTCCAGCAGCAGCTTCGCCATGTCGACGTCGCCGCGGCTGGCGGCGCCGTGCAGCGGGGTGTAGTCCATCTGCTGCTTCGCGTTGGCGTCGGCGCCGCGGTCGAGGAGGAGCTGCATGATCTCCCGATCGCGGACTGCGGCGGCAGCGTGGAGCGGCGCGACGCGGAGCGCGTTTTCTGCGGCTGCATTCACGTCGGCCCCCTGCTCGATGAGGTAACGCGCCAGCTCCGAGTGCCGGAAAAAGATCGCCAGCGCCGCAGACGGAAAACCGTCCGCGGTCCGCGAGTGCAGCAGCGCCGGATCGCCGGCCAGCATCGCCTTCACCCCCTCCGCGTCGCCGAGAGCGATCGCCTCGCCGAACGAGAGAGAAGGAGAACGGTCCGCAAGCTGGCGGGCGATCTCTCCCTTGCCGTGATAGACCGCCAGCAGGATCGGCGTGACATTGTTCTCGGCCACGTCCAGCAGCGACGGATCGGACTCGACCAGCACCGCCACACGCTCCGCATCCCCCGCCTTGATGGCATCCGTCAGCTCGCTCATGGGTGAATCGTAACGCCATCTCTACCGTCTGCAGAGCAATCGACGCCAAAGAACCGTCCCACTCTCGGGAGCAGACGCCACCGACTCTACCGGGCATAGCCAAACGCCCGGCCAGACATACCCGCCACTACGCTACTCCCTCACAAGCAACCAGAAACCAGCAACACCCCCGGCACCCCTTTTGAACTACGAATAACCCAACGGAGGCCCTATGAAGCGATGCGAGATCTGCGGTCACTCCCACGCGGCTCATGTCGACGGAATGCGATGCGCGCTCTGCGGCTGCCTGCCTCAACGGCAGACCTTCGTCCAGGAGACATTCGGCTTCCGGACGGCCTTACCGGTCCGTGTGACGAGCAACACGCGAAAACGGTGACCTCAGCCTCAGGATGATTTCGGCTCCGATCTCCGTTGCCATCCTCATGGACGTACAGGTCAAGAAGGCGCCGAAGCTCGTCTCCGTCTCCGAACGCAACCTGCAGACTGCCGCGGTGCGCCTGCTGCCGAAGCACAACCGCCTCGTATCGTCGGAGGTCGAATACCTCCGCCGCGTCCTAGGGGAGAAGGCCACGCAGCACGACATCGACGAAAAAGTCCTGCTCGTGAGGCAACTCCCCTGGAGCGAGATCGTCGGCGAAGCGTAACCCCGGTATAGGACTGATAGGACGTGTGGGACCAATAGGATCTATGGGACGTAGTGTCCTATCTGTCCCATAGGTCCCATAGGTCCTCATCGACTGGCACGCCTGTCAAGGAACCACCTCCACCGGCGCAGGCTCAACCACCACCGCCCCCTCGCGCCGCGCCCCCCTCGTCGCCACGTACAGGAAAAAGAAGCAGTAAAGCACTGCCAGCTCGCCGTGGTTGACGATCGGCCAGAAGCTGTTGCCGAGGGCGTGGCCTTTGAAGTACGCGACGGCCATGGTGCCGCTGGCGAGGAAGCCGGCCCAGCCGGACAGGAACCCGACGGCGATCAGGACACCGCACACCAGCTCGATCCAGCCGGCGGCGACGATCAACAGCTCCGTCATCTTCGGCCCGCCGCCCGGCCAGCCGAGGACCTTGTCGGCGCCGTGCACGGCGAACATCAAGCCGATGAAGAGACGCGCCACGGCGTAGACCAAGTGTTCATAGCGCGCGAGGAACGGAAGCGGCCGCGTCGTGCGGGCGCTGTCGACGCTCCAGATCCCGGAGCCATGTGCGGCGATGAAGAGGAAGATGAAGCAGAAGACCGCAGCGGCCTCCCCGTTGTTCTGGCTGGGCCAGAAACTCTCCGGCGCATGCTTCATGAAGTACGCCACCGCCATCTGCCCCGAGGCGAGGAACGCCGCGATGCGGGTGAAGAGTCCGGCCGCCACCAGCAGTCCGCCAACGAGCTCGACGACGCCGGCCACCATCATCAGAGGGGGCAGTCCTCCGCCGCCGCCTCCCTGGTCGCTCGGCGGCCAGCCGAGCAGCTTCTGCGAGCCGTGCAGGGCGAACAGCAGCCCGGTGATGATGCGCAGGAAGGCATAGGCGTATGGAGAGAAGCGGCCGAGAAATCGTTCCATATCCCGCCAGCATACAAGTGCCGTGCTCAACGATGGAACAGGTTCGTTTTTTGAAGAGGGTTCGGGTAACGACCGATGAAACGCCTGCCGATCTACCTCGTCCTCGTTCTCCTCGCGCTGCCCCTCGCGGCGGCCGATTCGACCGGCGTGCTGCTGGCGCGGGCATGGCCGGCGGCGCCGTACGCAGGGCTGGAAGACATCGGCACCGGCGTCGGGGTCGTCTTCACTCCCGACCTGAGTGTGAAGGACAACTGCCGTTTCTTCGAGGCCCTCGGCTTTGCCTGCTTCGAGAGCGCGGACTGGATCGAGATCCTGAGCGGCATCCACTCCTACAACCTCGCCCACCCCGGCCGCCGCATCCGGACCCTGATTCTCGAGACGCACGGCACCAACGGGCACGGCCTCAAGGTGCAGACCGGCAAGAAGAACAACGATCCTCGCTCCTACATCTCCGTGGCCGCCCTGCAGGAGTGGGTCGAGCCGGTCGGCGTGCGCTACATCATCCTCTCCGCCTGCAACTCGGGCCGGCTGCTGCGGCCGGAGATCTACCGCAAGCTGAACCGCGAGCCGGGCGACAAGCTCTTCCTCCCCGCCACGCTCGGGATCATCGACGCCACCGACGATTTCGACGAGAAACGGACCAACACCACCGTCATCACGCCGGGAGCCAGCCATATCGAGAACACCCTGGTCGGCTCCGTCCGCGAGCTCGCCCCCGCCACCCGCGACGCGGTCGAGGCGGCCGCCAAAAAGCGCAACATCGTCCTGCCGAAGCAGTTCGCCGTGAGCGAGATGCTCATCCAGATGCTTCTCCGCGACCCCCAGCTCCAGCTCCGCACCGGCGCGCACGTCGAAGAGCTGTCGAAAGAGCAGACCTCGCCCGAGACCAGCGAAAAGCTCTTCAAAGGCTTCGTCGCCCACCTGAATTACGTCGCGGCCCGTGATGGCCGGACGCAAACCGCCAGCGCAGCCGGCGCGCGGTAGGGCTTCGGTCGCAATGAAAGTTGCTGAAGCACCAAATCACCCTCTGTTTTGCGCCAATCATGGAGCGTCAGCATGCCGTTTCGGCATCTGCGCGACCTTCAGCCCTTGACTTCTATGCTGTAGAACCATAACTTGCACGTCGGAGGGCTTCTCATGCGACGTGCAGTCCTGGTCCTCGGTCTCCTGTTCCTGGTATTCGGCGCTCGGGCGGACATTTACGAAACCGGCGCTCCCCGTTCTACGAATAACGACGATAGTTGCGACATCTCCCTGCTTCCCGCGGCCACCCTGCTGCTCCCTTATTTCGAAGTCGACCTCAACTCCCCCACAGGCGAAACGACCCTCTTCACGGTCATGAACATGGGGAACGTGGAGCAGATCGCTCACGTCACCCTCTGGACCGACTACGCCTTCCCCGTCCTCGGCTTCAACATCTACCTGACCGGCTACGACGTCCAGAGCATCGACCTGCGGGACGTCCTGAGCGGCCGCGTCGCACCTCCGGCCGGGACCGGCATGCAGAGCTCCCCCACCGGTCCGCTCTCTCTCGCCAACCCGGCGTTGCGAACCGATGACTGCACCAGCATGCCCGCCGCGCTGCCGCCGGCGCTGGTGACGCGGATGCAGCAGGCGCTCACGCTCGGCCGGGTCGGCCCGTACGACGGCGCACCCGCCTGCACCAACATCGGCGGCACGCACTCGAACGCGGCCGGCTACCTCACCATCGACCTGGTCGGCTCGTGCACCATGCTGAAGCCCACCGAGGCGGCGTACTACACGGAAACCCTCCGATTCGACAACGTCCTGGCCGGCGACTACCAGCAGGTCAACGGGAACCAGAACTTCGCGCAAGGGTCTCCGCTGGTGCACATCCGCGCCGTTCCGGAGAACGGCGGTACGGTCAACCTCCCCTTCACCTTCTACCGCCGCTTCCTCCCCGAGGGGGCGAAATACGACCGCCGCCAGCCGCTTCCCTCGAACTTCGCGGCGCGGTGGATCGAAGGAGGCACAGGCTCGTTCGACACCTCCTTCAAGGTCTGGCGCGAAGGGATCACCGCCACCGACACCCCCTGCAACAAGTTCCAATGCAACGCGAAGCTGCAGTTCATCGAGTTCGTCAGCTTCGACGAGGAGGAAAACGCCCTCGGCCTGGCACCGGAAGAGAGCCCGGTCTGCACGCCGATCACCAACGAGTACTGGACCACCACCACGTTCCGCGCCGACTACGGAGATGGCGAGACCTTTCCCGAATTCGAAGACGAGATCGCCGGCTGGATGTACATGAACCTCGCCACCGGCGACGACGAGTTGCCGCAGCAGGCCTGGGTCATCTCTTCGATGGCGGCACAGGGCCGCTACTCCGGTGACATCGACGCCACGGCCATGGGTAACGGCTGCTCTCCGAGAAGTTACGAGAGTGAGGTCAACGAAGGCAACGCTGTCATCGGACCCGCCGCGAACGTGAACCCGTGAAGGAGAAGACCATGACGCCACGATTCCTCCGCTCGCTCCTCCTCCTTCTGCTCGTCGCATCGACGGCAGGCGCCGCGACCTTCCCGTCGGGCGGGCCGCACTCCACCAACAACGACGACAGTTGCGACATCGCCCTGCTGCCGGCGGCCACGCTGCTCCTCCCCTACTTCGAAGTCGACCTCACGGCATCGGCCGGCATCGGCGAGACCACCCTCTTCAGCGTCATCAACGTCACCGACACCGAAGTCGTCGCCCACGTCACGCTCTGGACCGACTACGGCTACCCGGTCGTCGACTTCAACATCTTCCTCACCGGGTACGACGTCCAGAGCATCAACCTCTACGACGTCATCGCCCTCGGCCAGATCGCCCCGACGCGCGGCACCGGGTTCGAGGACTCCGGCTCGCCGCAGGGCGCATTCTCGTCCGACGACGCCAATCCGCTCGTCGACCAGACCACCTGCCGCAACCTCCCCATGCAGCTCGCCTCGGTCTATCGCACCCGGATGCAGCAGGCCTTCACACTCGGCAGGGTGCCGCCCTTCGGCGAGAGTCTTCCCGGATGCTCGACCATCGGCGGCACGCATGCGCGCGCCGTCGGCTACGCCACGATCGACGTCGCCAGCCGGTGCGACGTCTTCCAGCCCGAGATGACCCAGTACTACGAACAGATCCTCTTCGAGAACGTCCTCACCGGCGACTACCACCAGGTCAACGCCACCGAGCTCTACGCCCAGAGCGGTCCGCTGGTCCACATCCGTGCCATTCCCGAGGGCGGGACTCTCGCGACGCGCACAGGCAACGTCCAGTACTCGACCAACCTCGAGCGGACGTTCTACAGCCGCTACCACCGCGGCACCAACAAGCGCCTCGACGCCCGCCAGCCGCTCCCCTCGATCTTCGCAGCGCGGTGGATCTCCGGCGGCGAAGGCGACTTCCAGACCACCTACAAGATCTGGCGCGAAGGAATCCCGGGCTCGAACGCCGGCTGCGACACATACGAGGTCAACAGCGACATGGAAGTCGCGGAGATCGTCCGCTTCGACGAGGACGAGAACTTCACCGCCTTCGCCAACATCAGCCCCATCGAGCACACCCCGCGGCTCGCTGCCGCCTCGCGCGTCTCCGTCTCCGACACCGACGTCTTCCCGGAGATGGAAGGCGACGCCGTCGCCGGCTGGACCTACCTCAACCTCGACAACAACCCCGAAGACGACATCGCCAGTCAGGCCTGGGTCGTCACGTCGATGCGCGCCGCCGGCCGCTTCTCCGTCGACACCGACGTCATCGCCCTCGGCAACGGT
This sequence comes from Thermoanaerobaculia bacterium, assembly GCA_035629865.1. Classification (GTDB taxonomy): domain Bacteria; phylum Acidobacteriota; class Thermoanaerobaculia; order Gp7-AA8; family Gp7-AA8; genus QHVT01. The sequence continues at coordinate 15,018 of DASPHC010000107.1, forward strand.
TGCACCCCACCGATCCCGTTCAGCGAAGCGACGAGCGTCGCCGGCGAACCGATCGGACCGGCGCCGAACCAACACGGACAGCGCCAGTAACCGTCATGCTACGCCGCCTGCTCACCGTCGTCACACTCGCGGTCCTCGTCGCCCAGGCGGCCGGGGCCGCGGTCCGTTCCAGAGGCTTGCCCCGTTCCACGAACAACGACGACAGTTGCGACATCGCCCTGCTCCCGGCGGCGACGCTGCTGCTCCCTTACTTCGAGGTGGATCTCACCTCCCGGGCCGGAGAACACACACTGTTCACCATCATGAACGTGACGAACGTCGAGCAGATCGCGCACGTCACCCTCTGGACCGACTACGCGTTTCCGGTCCTCGACTTCAACGTCTACCTCACCGGCTACGACGTGCAGAGCATCGATATGTATGACGTGCTGCAAGGCCGGATTGCGGCGCCCGAGGGGACCGGCGTGCGAACCTCACCCCAGGGCCCGTTGTCGGAACCGAACCCGCGACTCAGCATCGGCGACTGCGCGAACATCCCCGCCACACTCCCTCGCTCCCTCGTCACGCGCGTCCAACGGGCGTTGACCGAGGGCGTCGCGACCGCACTCGACGGCTCCCCCGCCTGCACCCGGATCGGCAGCGGGTGGCGCCGGGGCGGTAATGCGATCGGGTACGTCACCATCGACGTCGTCGGCTCCTGCACGAGCGTGAAACCGGACGAGGCCGCGTACTACACCGGCGTCCTGCGTTACGACAACGTGCTGGCCGGCGACTACCAGCAGGTCAACTCCGCCCAGAACTACGCCCAGGGATCTCCGCTCGTGCACATCCGCGCGGTTCCGGAGGACGGCGGCAGCGTCAACCTTCCGCGCACGTTCTACGGCCGCTTCGTTCCCGAGGGAACGAAACACGACCGCCGCCAGCCACTCCCCTCCACCTTCGCCGCCCGGTGGGTCGACGGAGGCGTCGGCTCCTTCGAGACCGCCTTCAAAACCTGGCGCGAAGGCAACACGTCCGCCGGCGCTACCTGCGATCAGTACGCATCCAACGCCGCCCTGCAGATCTTCGAGATCGTCACCTTCGACGAACAGGAGAACGCCCTCGCCATCCAGCCGGAGCCTGGACCGGTCACGCCCATCACCAACGACTTCGCGAGCGCGGCCACCTCGCGCCGCGAATACGGGGACGGCGACAGCTTCCCCGAGTTCGAGGACGAGAACGCGGGCTGGATCTACATGAACCTCTCCAGCAGGGACCGGGAGACGCCGCGGCAGGCCTGGGTCGTCTCGTCCATGTACGCCCAGGGAATCTACTCCGGCGATATCGATGCTACGGCCCTCGGCAACGGCTGTTCTCCGAACGGGCCGCTGAGCACGATCACCCGCGGGACGGCGATCCTCGGTCCTGCAGGGAACGTGAACCCGTGAGGTCGGCTGCATGACGAAACACCATTGCTGCCCGATCCTTCTTCTCCTGATCGTGACGCTCTCCGGAGAGGCCGCGGTCTACCCCACGGCCGGTCCGCGCTCGACCGACAACGACGACAGTTGCGACATCGCCCTGCTGCCCGCGGCGACGCTGCTGCTGCCGTACTACGAGGTCGAATTCGGCGCGGGTGGCAAGACCACGCTCTTCACGGTAATGAACGTCTCCCACACCGAGCGGATCGCTCACGTCACACTCTGGACCGACCACCGCTTTCCGTTGTTGACCTTCGACCTCCGCCTCGCTCCGTATGACGCGAGGAGCATCAATCTCTACGACGTCATCGCCGGCGGCAGGATCGAGTCGTGCGACGGCACCCAGACACTGTCCGCCGAGGTACTGGCGCGGCTGCGAAAAGCGATCACGAAAGGAATCATCTACGTCGGCTCGGAATCGTGCGATCAAATCAGTGGAGCGGGCCCGAATGCCATTGGTTTCGCCACGATCGACCTCGTCGCCTCCTGCACCACCCTGACGCCGGAGGATCCCGCCTACTACACCGAGGCGATCCGCTTCGACAACGTCCTGGCCGGCGACTACCAGCACGTCGACCCGCGGCAAGGGACGGCGGAGGGAAGCTCCCTCGTCCACATCCGGGCCATCCCCGAAGGAAGCGATGCGGCGACGCGCTCGCTCGACCCGCGGTTTCAGACGAACTTCCCGAATACGTTCTATGGCCGCTACCAGGATCCGGCGCGTCTGAAACTCGACGGACGGCAGCCGCTTCCCACCGCCTTCGCCGTGCCATGGGAAGCCGACACGCATCGCGGCATCGCTACGTCCTACACGATCTGGCACGAGGCGGAATCCGTCACCTCACGCCGCTGCGAGGGCCGCTGGGTGAACGACTACGCTCGCCTCTTTCTCACGGAAATGGTCCATTTCGACGCCGAGGAGAATCCGCAAAGAGAAACGGTTTCATCCGGCGTCTACTATCCGTACGGCACCGAGACGAAGGCTGCCGGCCGGTACGCGAACGACCTTCTCCCCACTTCGTTCGACCCGCGCTACGAACACTCCGGCTGGGTCTATTTCAACTTCCGCGAGATCCACTCCTCCGGCAGGAAGGCGCAGGCATGGGTCATCGCCACCCGAAGCGAGGGCCGCACCGCCTCGGCTCGCGACACCGCGGCCCTCGGCAACGGCTGCTCGCCCAGCCCGACCCCGAGCGAGACCCCATACGGGGGCGGCGCGCTTGGCCCGGCACCGAACGTCAACCCGTGAAGGAGACGATCATGAAGCTATGGCTGTCGTTCATCGTGGCCCTGCTGATCGCCGTCGCGGCGCCGGCATTCGGCGCCCTCTATCCATCCGGCGGACCGCACTCCACGGACAACGACGACAGTTGCGACATCGCCCTGCTGCCGGCGGCGACGCTGCTGCTGCCGTACTACGAAGTCGACTTCGGCGCGGGTGGCAAGACGACTCTCTTTACGGTGATGAACGTCTCCAATACCGAACGCATCGCCCACGTGACGGTCCTCACCGATCGCAGCTTTCCCCTGCTGACCTTCGACCTCCGGCTGGCGCCGTACGACACGCGAAGCATCAACCTCTATGACGTCATCGTTGGCGGCCGGATCGAGTCCTGCGATGGACCGGAAACCCTCTCCGCGGAGATGCTGGCGCGAGTGCGGAAAGCATTCACCACAGGGATCGTCCCGGTCGATTCCCGCTTGTGCGGCAGCATCAGCGGAGCGGGCCTGAATGCCGCCGGCTTCGTCACCATCGATCTCGTCGCCTCCTGCACGACACTGACGCTCCACGATCGCGCTTACTTCACCGACGCCATCCGCTTCGACAACGTCCTGGCCGGCGACTACCAGCACGTCGATCCGCGGAATGGGCCGGCCGAGGGAAGCTCCCTCGTCCACATTCGCGCCATCCCCGAAGGAGGCGACGCCGGGACACGCGCGGTCGATCCGAAGTATCAGGTGAACTTCCCCGGCACCTTCTACGGCCGTTACCAGGATCCCGCACCGCCGCTCGACGCGCGGCAGCCGCTGCCAACGGTGTTCGTCGCACCATGGGAAACCGACCGGAGAGCCGGCGTCGCGACGTCATGGATCATCTGGCGTGACGTCCGGTCGAGAGATCCTCATACCTGCGGCTACTCGGAGATCGACGACGGCAGGCTCGTGTTCCCGGAGATCGTCCGTTTCGACGATAGTGAGAATGCCATCGGCGAAGGAGTCGACGCACCTCCCTGCTCCTGCTTACCCACGGGCCCTGAGACCTCCGCCGCGGGGCGATACGCGGACGATCATTTTCTGCAGTTCGAAGACGTGGACTCGGGCTGGCTATATTTCAACCTCGCCGAGTGGCTCCCGTCCGGCGAGTGGCGCCCGTCCGACCCGAAAGGGCAGGCGTGGGTCGTCGCCAGCCGAACGTTCGGCTCTGCGTCCACGATGGCGGACGCCGTCGCCCTCGGCAACGGCTGTTCACGTCCCGCGGCCGAGAGTGAGATCTCAGAGGGATTGGCCACTCTCGGCCCGGCGCCGAATATCAACCCGTGAGCGATGAGCCGTTATGATCCCCGTGTGACGTCCGATCTCGACCGGCAGATCTTCGCCATCCACCGTCCGTCGCCGGAGTTGATGAAGTACTACGTCTTCTCCTCCCTCCTTTTCGGGCCGTTCTTCTTCATTCCGCTGATCTACCTCTACTTCCGCTACCACACCATGCGGTACGAGTTCGATGAGGAGGGGATCTCCATGCGCTGGGGGATCCTCTTCCGGCGGGAGATCACCCTCACCTACGCCCGCATCCAGGACATCCACCTCACCAGCAACATCCTCGAGCGGTGGCTGCGGCTGGCGCGGATCCAGATCCAGACCGCCAGCGCGAGCGCCGCCGCGGAGATGACGCTCGAAGGGCTGCACGAGTTCGAGCTCGTGCGCGACTTCCTCTATTCGAAGATGCGCGGCGTACGCGGCCCGGCGCCAAAAGCGGCGACCCCCGAGGCGGCACCGTCGTCCGGCTCCGACCTCGCGGCCGCGCTGCGTGAAGTCGCCGCCGAACTGCGCGCCGTGCGCGAGGCGCTGGAGCGGCGCCAGCCGTGAGCGTCCGGGACGGGCTCCTGCGCGTTTTGCGCGTCCCGCCGACGCCCGAGCCGCCGCCCGGCTCGCCGCCGCGGATCTTCCGCGCCGCACCGAACTTCTTCAAGCTCCGCCTGCTGCGCTGGGGCATGACCCAGATCGCCGCGCTGGCGGGCCTCATCTGGGCCATCAACTTCATCCGGTGGATCGAAGACACCCGCACACCCGACTTCGTGGTCTGGCTCATCCAGGCGGGCGAGGTGATCGGCTGGATCCTCTTCGCCCTGGAGTTCGCCGGCGGCTGGATGCTGGTCCGCCTCGACTACGAGCTGCGCTGGTACATGCTCTCCGACCGCGCCGTCCGCATCCGCGAAGGGATCACCACCATCCGGGAGAAGACCATCGCCCTCGCCAACATCCAGAACATTGCCGTCCGCCAGGGTCCGCTGCAGCGCCTCCTCGGCATCGCCGACGTCGAGGTCAAGACCGCGGGCGGCGGAGGCTCGGGGAGCGACATGGAAAAGAAATCCTCTGGCTCCGAGCCGATGCACGTCGCCTACTTCCGCGGCGTTCACAACGCCGAGGAGATCCGCGACCTGCTCAGAGAAGGAGTACGGCGGCAGAAGGACGCGGGACTGGGAGATCCGGATGAGATCGTGACGGCCCCGGACGACGACACGGAACGTGCCGTTGCGGAACTGCTGACGGCAGCGCGAGGATTGCGACAGGCCGTGATATCGCGCTGACGGGCCAGCAACCGACAACCGACAACATCCGTGCGCGAACCGCGACGCTCGGAGGGCCATAGCCTACCGAACCGCCGCGCACGCGGAACACATACAGCCGCGACACTGTTGACGCGCGGCGCAATGATTTCCTTCGCCAACGTCAGCAAGCAGTACGGCAAGCAGGTCCTCTTCGTCGAGGCCTCGTTCCAGCTCAACCCCGGAGAAAAAGCGGGGCTGGTCGGCCCCAACGGGGCCGGCAAATCGACCCTCTTCCGGATGATCGTCGGCGAAGAATCGCCGGACGACGGCGTCGTCAGCGTCCCCAAGAAGATGGCCGTCGGCTACTTCAAGCAGGAAGTCGACGAGATGAGCGGCCGCTCCGTCCTCGACGAAGCCATCGCCGGCAGCGGCCGCCTCGGCGACCTCCACCACGAGCTCATCGAGCTCGAAGACGCAATGGGTGACCCGTCCCGCGAAGACTACGACAAAGTCCTGGAGCGCTTCGGCCACGTCCAGGAGGAGTACCAGCACAACGGCGGCTACGAGCTCGAAGCCCGCGCCCGCGAAGTCCTGCACGGCCTCGGCTTCGCCGACAACCAGATCGACGGCGACGTCGGCGCCCTCTCCGGCGGCTGGAAGATGCGCGTCTCCATGGCCAAGATCCTCCTCGGCAAATTCGACGTGCTGCTGCTCGACGAGCCGACCAACCACCTCGACATCGAGTCCATCGTCTGGCTGGAAGGCTTCCTCAAGAGCGTCCCCTCCACCATCCTCATGACCTCCCACGACCGCGACTTCATGAACCGGATCGTCACCAAAGTCATCGAGATCGACGAAGGGGACATCGTCACCTACTCCGGCAACTACGACTTCTACGTCAAAGAGCGCGAGATCCGCGAGACCAACCAGGAAGCGGCCTACTCGCGCCAGCAGGCCAAGCTGGCGAAGGAGCAACGCTTCATCGACCGCTTCACCGCCCACGCCGCCAAGGCCGCGCAGGTGCAGAGCCGGGTGAAGATGCTGGAGAAGCAGGAGCGCCTCGAGCCGCCGAAGAAGCGGAAGGCGATGAAGTTCGACTTCCGCTCCCCGCAGCGCTCCGGCGAGGACGTGGCCACGCTCAAGTCCGTGTCGAAATCGTTCGGACCGCGGCACCTCTACGACGGCTTCGACTTCCACGTCCGCCGCGGCGAGCGCTGGTGCGTGATGGGAAAGAACGGCGCCGGCAAGTCGACCCTCCTGAAGATGGTCGTCGGCGCCCTCACGCCCGACGCCGGCGACGTCCGCCTCGGCGCCAGCCTGAAGATGGGCTACTTCTCCCAGCAGGCCCTCGACCTCCTCGACCCCGACCTGACGGTGTGGGAGCAGATCCAGAAAGACTTCCCCTTGGAGAGCATCGGCGTCCTGCGCAGCCTCCTCGGCGCCTTCCAATTCTCCGGCGACGACGTCGACAAGCGAGTCCGCTCCCTCAGCGGCGGCGAAAAATCGCGCCTGGTCATGGCCCGCATGCTCCTCGACCCGCCCAACTTCCTTGTCCTCGACGAGCCGACGAACCACTTAGACCTCGCCACGAAGGAAATGCTGGTCGAAGCGCTGCACGAGTTCGAAGGAACGATGCTCTTCGTCTCCCATGACCGTACGTTCCTGCGCGGCCTCGCCAACCGGGTTCTGGAGCTGGCGGGGGACGAGCACGACAAGCCGCTGCTGTACGGCGGGTCGTACGTGGAGTACGTGGAAAAGACCGGGCGGGAAGCGCCGGGCGTGCACTCGTAATGTTCATAGGACCTATCCGTCCTATCGGCTCCCCGGTGCTACTCTCCTCCCGTGAGCGTCGAGTACCGCGACTTCACCGTCACCAACCGCCTCGACCGCCTCACGCTCACCATCCCCGACGGTGAGCGCATCGCCTACCTCGGCCGCAGCGGCGCGGGCAAGACCACCGCCCTCAAAGCCATCAACGGCTTGGTACGCGCCACCTCCGGAGACCTCCTCGTCGACGGCACCTCCATCGCCAGCCACGACCTCGTCCAGCTCCGCCGACGCATCGGCTACGTCATGCAGCAGCCGGCGCTCTTCCCCCACCGCACCGTCTACGAAAACATCGCCACCGTCCCCCGCCTGCTGCAATGGCCGGAGGATCGGACCCGCGCCGAAGTCAAAGCCCTCCTGCAAAAACTCGAGCTGCCGGACTTCGAGAACCGCTACCCGCGTGTCCTCTCCGGCGGCGAGCAGCAGCGCGTCGCCATCGCCCGCGCGCTCATCGCCTCCCCGCGCCTCCTCCTGTGCGACGAGCCGTTCTCCGCGCTCGACCCGATCATTCGGATGGAGCTGCAGACCCTCCTCGTCGAGACCGCGAGCGACACCACCCTCGTCTTCGTCACCCACGACTTCCGCGAGGCGCTGCGGATCGCCGGACGGATCGTCTTCTTCGACGCGGGACGCGTGATCGCCGATGCCGCCACCGCCGCGATCAACGTGCAGCAGCATCCGCTCGTGAGAAGATTCCGGGAGGCGGCGTCATGAACCTGTTGCGGCTCACCGGAGAGCATCTCCTCATCGTCGTCGTGGCGGTCTCGATCGCCATCGCCGCCGGCGTTCCGCTCGGCACGTTCGCCCACCGCCGCCGCGGCGCAGGAGGGATCGCGCTGCGGATCACCGACGCCGTCCAGACCATCCCCTCCCTGGCCATGTTCGGCTTCCTGATCCCCCTCCCCTTCATCGGCGGCATCGGCGCGCGGCCGGCCATCGTGGCGCTGGTCCTCTACTCGCTCCTGCCGATCGTCCGCAGCACCCTCGTCGGCCTGCAGCGCGTCGACCCGCACGTGCGCGAGGCCGCGACGGCGATGGGGATGACCGGTCGCCAGCTCCTGATGCAGATCGAGCTGCCGCTCGCCACCCCGGCCATCGTGGCCGGCATCCGCATCGCCGTCGTCACCGCCATCGGCGTCGCCACCATCGCCGCCGCGGTCGGAGGCGGCGGCCTCGGGACGCTCATCTTCCGCGGCGTTGCCATGGTCGACACGCGGTTGATCCTCTCGGGAGCCCTCCCGGCCGCGCTGCTGGCCCTCGGCGCGGACGTCGTCCTCACCCAGGTCGAGCGCCATTTCGCCCGAAAGCGAGGCGAGGCATGAAGCAACAGGGAACGACGAGGGGCCTCCGGCGGGCGGGCCCGGCCCGCGGCGTTTGTTTTCGCCCGGACCGCGTTCCGTACGAGAAGCGCGCGTTCAGCCTTGGGCAACCAACGCTGCGGGCCGTGCCCGCCCGCCGGAGGCCTCCCGGTCGTCTCTTGTTCTGCTTCCTCCTAGCGCTCCTTCTGACGATGTGTACGCGCGAAGACCGCCCCATCATCGTCGGCTCCAAGAACTTCACCGAGTCGGTGATCCTCGGCGAACTGCTCGCCCAGAAGCTCGAAATCGCCGGCTGCAAAGTCGACCGCCGCCTGAACATGGGCGGGACGTTCGTTTGCGACTCCGCCATCCGTGCCGGCTCCATCGACGCCTACGTCGAATACTCCGGTACCGCCCTCACCGCCATCCTCAAAAAACCGTCGATGAACGACCGTGCCCGCGTCGACTCCATCGTCCGGGCCGAATACGAACGGCGCGGCCTCCGCTGGTCGCCGCCCCTCGGCTTCAACAACACCTTCGCCATGATCGTGCTGAAGTCCGACGCAAAAAAACACAACCTCCGCACCATCTCCGATCTCGCTCGCATCGCAGACACGATCCGTCCCGGCTTCGGCTACGAATTCACCGAGCGTCCCGACGGCTGGACCGGGCTCCAGGATGCCTACGACCTCCGCGTCGCCACCGCCCCGCGCACCATGGACCTCGGCCTCACCTACAAAGCATTAGCCTCCGGAGAAGTCGACCTCATTGCCGGCAACTCCACCGATGGCCTGATCGACCCCCTCGACCTCACCATCCTCGAAGACGACCGCCACTACTTCCCGCCGTACGACGCCGTCGTCGTCGCCCGTCCCGACCTCGACCAACGCTGCAAAAACGCCCTCGCCACCCTCGACTCCCTCCGCGGGACCATCGACGACAGCACCATGCGCCGGCTGAACTACGAGGTGGATGGAAAGAAGAGAGATGTCGCGGAGGTAGTGCGGGAGCTCGTGGCTCGAAAGTGAGCTCGCAACCCATCATGCGCCGCCTCTTCCTGGCCGTCCTCCTCACCTCCTGTGCATCCACTCCGCCGCCCGTCGGCACCGCCCCATACACCATCGTCCTCGGGATCGCCCAGGACGGCGGGTATCCGCAGGCCGGCTGCAGCCGCGCAGACTGCGTGGAGGCGTGGAAGGACCCCCGGTTGCGGCGGAGGGTGGCCTCCCTGGCGATCGTCGACCCGGTCTCGCGGCAACGCTGGATCCTCGACGCCACCCCCGACTTTCCCTCCCAACTACAGACACTCGACGAGCTCGCGCCGCGGCCGGACGGTGCACCGCTGCTCGACGGCATCCTCCTCACCCACGCCCACATCGGCCACTACCTCGGCCTCGCGCAGCTCGGCCGCGAAGTCCTCGGCGCGAAGAGCGTCCGCGTCTACGCCATGCCTCGCATGCGCGAGTTCCTCGAGAAAAACGGGCCCTGGGACCAGCTCGTCCGCCTGAACAACATCGCGATCCAGCCACTCGAAGATGGCCGCCAGATCGCCCTCAACGACCGCATCTCCGTCACCCCCCTCCGCGTCCCCCACCGCGACGAATACTCCGAGACCGTCGGCTTCCTCATCCAGGGCCCTTCCCGCGCCATCCTCTGGCTCCCCGACATCGACAAATGGGAAAAGTGGGAGACCCCGCTCGAAACCATCCTCGAGCGCACCGACATCGCCTACCTCGACGGCACCTTCTTCAGTGCCGACGAGCTCCCCGGCCGCGACCTGAAGGAGATCCCCCACCCGCTCATCACCGAGACCGAACAGCGCCTCGCAAACTCGCCGCTACGGACCAAAGTCCGCTACATCCACCTCAACCAGTCCAACCCCCTGCTGCGCGGAGCGCGGCCGGGCATTCGCGTGGCAAGGGAGGGGGAGCGGGAGGGGCTGTGAGCGGACGCCCATGTCGTGGCACACTCTCGCGCGACGTGTCCAACGGCGCTCACTTTCAGCAAGTGGCACGGCCCCTCACCCCGTCCGGCGCCTGAACTTCTAACAAAAGTGCTCGGATTTGACTGATCGTCGCATTTGCCCCGCGCAGGCGCCGAACATCCCTCTCCCCGGCTCGGCGGGGAGAGGGGCAACAAAACCGTACGCTCCCCGACCTACGATGGGTTGCTTTTGACTTGTTGCCCCTCTCCCCTCTCGTAGGGGAGAGGGATGCTGGGCATCTGCGCGTGGCTGATTCATCACTGTAGCGATTCAAGACCACGCTGCGTTAGAAGACCAGATGCCCGGCGGGGTGAGGGGTCGTGCCGCGTGCCTGAAGTTGGCCCCAGGGCCACCGTGTCCGTCGGAATGATCACGGTTGCGGAGACGCGAGAACTTCAGCCAGCCGGTTGTACTTCCGCAACACGTCCTGCAACCGGTCGTGCGGCAGTGCGTAGACAACGTTGCCGTTGAATCCTTCCATCGTCTCCGCCGCCACGAGCGCGTTCACGATCGCTTCCTCGGTGGCATCGGCCGTGGCGCGGAAGAGGGCGTCGATGCGCTCGTTGGGCAGCATCTCCAGGTGCGCGATTCCTTCCGATTTGGCGTTCTCCGGGTTGGCGGTGGAGAAGGCCAGGAAGATATCGCCGGAGGAGTTCTCGCCGCGGCCGCCCACGACGCCGAGGCCAAGGGCGGTGCGCTTCACCACCCGCTCGAGCTGATGCGGCAGCAGCGGAGCGTCGGTCGCGACGATGATGATGATCGAGCCGGCGCCATCGGCGTGGCCCTGCTTCGGAAGGAGGTCGGGGATCTCCCTGCCGACCGGGACGCCGGCGATGTGCAGCAGGTCGCGGCGGCCATAGTTTGCCTGCACGAGCACGCCGACGGTGAAGCCGCCATCGTCCTTCGCCAGAACGCGCGATGACGTCCCGATCCCGCCCTTGAAGCGGTGCGCGACCATGCCGGTGCCGCCGCCGACGTTCCCTTCCGCGACCGGGCCGCCTTTCGCGCCGTCGAGCACCTGAAACACGTGCTCTTTCTTCACATGGAAGCCGTTGATGTCGTTCAGGAAGCCGTCCCAGGTCTCGGTCACGACCGGCAGGCTGAAATCGCCTGAGTAGCCATCGCCCGCGCCGCGGCGGACGTTCCACTCGATCACCGCGTCGCGCACCACGCCGACGCTGTGCGTATTGGTGATGAGGATCGGCGTACCGAGGTGGCCGGACTCTTTGACCCAGGCCGTCCCGGTCATCTCGCCGTTGCCGTTGAGGGTCCACCAGGCCGCGAAGACGCGCTCGAGCTTCGCCTTCCCCAGCGGGAAGACCGACGTGACGCCGGTGCGGATCGCCTTCTTCCCGCTGCCGCTGTTCAGGGTCACATGCCCCACTTCGACGCCGGCTACGTCCGTAATGGCGTTGAGCGGGCCGGGCATGCCGTCGAACGGAACGCCGAGGTCGCGGGCGCGGGGCTTCGGCTGCGCGTGTAAGGATGAGGTCAGCATGAGGATGGCGATGATGGCGCGAATCATGGTCCAAGACTAGCCCATCTCTCGTAAGTCTCTGATAAATCGAGAATAATCGCCACACTCAGCCGGTTGTGCCCGGAGCATGTCATTTTCTTCACTCGGGCTCGGCCCGAAGCTATTGCAATCCATCACTGACGTCGGCTACACCACGCCGACACCGATTCAGACGGCGGCCATCCCGCCGATTCTGGCCGGTCGCGACCTGATCGGGATCGCGCAGACCGGCACCGGCAAGACGGCCGCGTTCGTCCTGCCTGCCCTGGAGCGTCTGGCGCAGCGTCCGTCGCAATCGCGTCATCCGCGCATGCTCGTCGTCGCCCCGACGCGCGAACTGGCGGCGCAGATCGACGAACACGTCCGCATGCTCGGCAAGAGCATGAACATCCGCTGTGCCACCATCTTCGGCGGCGTCGGGGAGCGGCCGCAGATCGCTGCGGTCCGCCGCGGCGTCGACGTCCTGGTCGCCACTCCCGGCCGCCTGCTCGACCTCATGGGCTCCGGCCACATCTCCCTCGCCGGCGTTGAGATCGCCATCCTCGACGAGGCCGACAGGATGCTGGACATGGGCTTCCTCCCGCAGATCCGCCGCGTCGTCAACGCGCTGCCGAAACAGCGGCAGACCCTCCTCTTCTCCGCCACCCTCTCGAAGGACATCGAGAAAGTGACGGCCGAGTTCCAGCGCAACCCGGAGACGGTCGAGATCGGCCGCCGCGCCAACCCCGCCGACTCGGTCACGCAGTTCGTCTACCCGGTTCCCAAGAGCCGCAAGATCGACCTGCTGATTCACCTTCTGCGAGACCAGGCGCTCGACTCGGTGCTCGTCTTCTCGCGCACCAAGCACGGCGCCGACAAGATCGCCCGCAAGCTGAGCGCGGCGCGGATCAGCACCGTGGCCCTCCACTCGAACCGCAGCCAGGGACAGCGCATCGCCGCCCTCGACGCGTTCAAGAACGGCAGCGCCCGCGTGCTCGTCGCCACCGACATCGCCTCCCGCGGGATCGACGTCGAAGGCATCTCCCACGTCATCAACTTCGACTTCCCGATGCACCCCGAGGACTACGTCCACCGCATCGGCCGCACCGGCCGCGCCGACGCCATCGGCGACGCCATCAGCTTCGTCACCCCCGACGACGAGCCGTACGTGCGCGACCTGGAGAAGCTGACCCGGAAGGCCGTGCCGCGCAAGCGGATGGAAGGGTTCGACTACAGCGAGGTCGCCTCGACCATCCTGTCCCATCACCCGCGCCCCTCGCACGGACGGCCGCAGCAGCAACAGCGGCGTTACGCAAGGTAGCGGCCTATCGCGTTATCACGACACGTTCAGAAGCTCGTGGACGATGGTTGCGATTGTTTCGACGATTGCGCCAGCGTCCACGTCTTCAGCGCGTCCGGTGACAACGTCATTGCGGACCCGCATCGCGGCGGTGAGTTGGTCGTAGGCCTCTTTCGACAGCAAGCCGTACGCGAAGAGGGTCTTCAGCGCTGCGGTGGGAGAACGCGATGGAAGCTCTAACCCGGAACGTTCCGCAGCGATGAGCATTGCGTGTTCGACTGCCAGCCACGCCGGAACCACCGCCTCGGCTGACCGTGACAGCTCCCGCGCGCGTGTGAGCAGAGCGTCGACTCGATTGATGCTGGCTCGAGGCGGAAGGGGGTCTTCGGCAGCGTTCCGGGAGGCAAGAAGAACAAGCTCGAGACGCCAACCCGGCTGAGCTTCAATCCGTCTGGCGATCTCCTCCAATTCGTTCGTCCCGATGAGGCTTTCCCTCCGCTTCACTTCGACGACCGCGTTGTCTCCTTCGCTGAAGGCAAGGACATCCGGCTGGGTGCCACGGAGAAACGCCGGCACTTCGTTCTGCGACGGCCCAACCACTACCCGGTAGCCCTTGGCGCGATAGTCGCGGGCCACTTCATACAGACGCTGGACCTGCGGATCTACCGGAACGGGGATTGCCGTCATAGTTCGTCGACCTTCACGTGTAAGAACTCGCCCGGTGTCGCGCCAACTGCCGCTGCCGTAAGCAGCGCAAGATCTGTAGGCTCGGCGTTCACGCCGGGTACCTCGACGCACCCATCATTTTGAGCCTGCGAAACGGGCGACAGCAAAGATCTCGTTGGATGGCTACTCTGTCGCCCGCTTCGCAGGCTTGCTTTTTGGCGGCGCTTGTACCCGGCCTGAAGGCCGGGTCTACAGGTCTTTCGCCGCCTTCGGCGGCTGGGAGAGCATGCGTCCCATAGGTCTCATTTGTCTCATTTGTCCCATTTGTCCCATGGGACTTATAGGACTGATGGGACAAATGGGGCCACCACCCTACCCCCCGAGATACGCCTTCTTGATCCGGTCGCTTGCGAGCAGCGCCTTCGTGTCGTCCGTGAGCGTGATCCGGCCGGTCTCCATGACGTACCCGCGGTGGGCGGTGACGAGGGCCATGTGGGCGTTTTGTTCGACGAGGAGGATGGTCGTGCCCTCGGCGTTGATCTCGCGGATGACGCGGAAGATGGTCTGGACCATCTGGGGCGCCAGTCCCAGCGACGGTTCGTCCAGCAACAGCAGCACCGGCTTGGCCATGAGGGCGCGGGAGATGGCGAGCATCTGCTGCTCGCCGCCGGAGAGGGTGCCGGCGTTTTGTTTGATGCGCTGTTTCAGCACCGGGAAGAGGGTGAAGACGCGCTCGTACTCGGCGTTGGAGATCTTGTCCTTGCGCAGGTAGGCGCCAAGCTCCAGGTTGTCCTGTACGGTGAGGTTCGCGAAGATGCCGCGGCCTTCCGGTACGTGCGAGATGCCGCGGGCGGTGATGACGTGGGGCTTGATGCCGGTGATGTCCTTCCCCTGGAAGGAGATGTCTCCCTTGCGGGGCTTGAGCAGGCCGGAGACCGTCCGCAGGGTGGTGGTCTTGCCGGCGCCGTTGGCGCCGATGAGGGTGACGATCTCTCCCTGCTTCACTTCGAGGTCGATGCCGTGCAGCGCCGAGATGGCACCGTAGCCGACTTCCAGACCGCGGATAGCCAGCATGCTCACAGGCCTGCCTCCGCGGCCGGCTCGCCGAGGTACGCCTCGATCACCGCGTCGTTGGAGCGGATCTCTTCCGGCGTGCCGGTGGCGATGGTCTTGCCGAAGTTCAGGACCACGATCCGCTCGCAGATCCCCATCACCAGCTCCATGTTGTGCTCGATGAGGAGGATGGCGATGTCGAAGCGGTCGCGGATGTCGTGGATGGTCTCCATCAGGGCGAGGGTCTCGCTGTCGTTGAGGCCCGCGGCCGGCTCGTCGAGCAGCAGCAGCTTCGGCTTCGCGGCGAGCGCCCGGGCGATCTCCAGGCGGCGCTGGTCGCCGTACGGGAGGTTCTTGGCCTCGTTCTCGGCGCGGCTGCTGAGGCCGAAGATCTCGAGCAGCTTCATCGCCTCCACTTCCGCCAGCCGTTCGGCCTCGTGGAAGCGGTTCGTGTGCAGCACCGCCGAGGTGCCGGAGTACTTGTAGTGGATATGCCCGCCGATCTTGACGTTGTCGAGGACGGTGAGCTCTTTGAAGAGGCGGATGTTCTGGAACGTGCGCGCCACGCCGAGGCTGGTGATCTGGTACGGCTTCATGTCCCGCGTCGAGGTGCCGCCGATGATGATCTCTCCCTCGGTCGGCTTGTAGACGCCGGTGAGCATGTTGAAGATGGTCGTCTTGCCGGCGCCGTTCGGTCCGATCAGCCCCACCAGCTCGTGCGGGCGGATGCTGAGGTTCAGGTCCGAAACGGCGGTCAGTCCGCCGAAGCGGATGGTGACGTTTTTCGCCTCCAGCAGTGCGTCATTGGCCATGGCTTAGATTCGCTGTCTACGTTACCGGGGGGCCGGAATCGCGATCGAGCTTGTCGTCGGAATCGCCCTTGTCGCGTCCTTCCTTCGCAATCGAGTCTTTGCGGCGCGGGAGGAACTCCCACAGCTCGCGGCGGCCGAACAGGCCCTGCGGCCGGCTGCGCATCAGCACGATGAGCATGATCGAGTAGATGACCATGCGGGGATCGCGCTTGAGCATCTCCGGCGCGTTTTCCGGGATGTAGTCTTTCACCAGCCGCAGCCCCTCGGGGAGGAAGGTCAGCACGATCGCCGAGAGGATCGAGCCGGAGATCGACCCGAGTCCGCCGAGAACCACCATCGCCACCACTTCGAACGAGCGGATGAAGGTGAACATGGTGGGGTTGAGGTACGCGGGGGTGTAGTGCGCGTACAGCGCGCCGGCCACGCCCGCCAGGCAGGAACCGATGATGAAGGCCTTGACCTTGTATTTCGTGGTGTCGACGCCCATTGCCTCGGCGGCAATCTGGTCCTCACGGACGGCGAGGAAGGCGCGGCCGACCGCGGAGCTCACCAGCCGGTGCGAGATCAGGATGGTCAGGCCGGTGAAGAAGAAGACCCAGAAGAAGTTCGCCCAGGCGGGGATGCCGGTGAGGCCGCGCGCGGCACCGATGGCCTCGATGTTCAGGATCAGGACGCGGATGATCTCGCCGAAGCCGAGGGTCACGATGGCGAGGTAATCGCCGCGCAACCGCAGCGACGGCAGTCCGACGATGTATCCGGCGATGGCCGACGTCAGCGCCCCGGCGACGATTGCGACGAGCAGGAGGATGTTCTGCCAGACGACCTGCTGCGCGCTCCCCTCGGTCATCTTCTCGACGTACGGCCCGAAATACGTGACGGTGAGATACGCCGCCGAGTACGCGCCGATGGCCATGAAGCCGGCATGGCCGAGAGAGAACTGCCCCGCGTGGCCGTTGATGATGTTCAGCGACACCGCCATGGTGATGTTGATGCCCATGATCACCAGGATGCGGTTGTAGTAACGCATCGCCGGCCAGTAGATCGTCGCGTACTCGAGCGCGATCCACGCCCCGTACACCACGCCGACGAAGAGGACGAGGTAGATGAGGTCGCGGAGCCACCAGCGCTTCGGCATCAGCGGATCGCTCCCATCAGACTTTCTCCGGCTCGTACTTCCCGAACAGGCCGCTCGGCCTGAAGAGCAGGATGACGATGAGAATCACGAAGGCGATCGCGTCGCGGTAGTTCGAATAGTCGGAGCCGCCGACGAACGACTCGATGATGCCGATGACCAGCCCGCCGACGACGGCGCCCGGCACATTGCCGATGCCCCCCAGGACCGCGGCCACGAAGGCCTTCAGCCCCGGCATGATTCCCATCAGCGGGTCGATCTTCGGATAGGAGAGGCCGTAGAGAATGCCGGCGACGGCGGCCAGCATCGAGCCGAGGACGAAGGTCGTGGAGATGACCCGGTCGGTCGGGATGCCCATCAGCGAGGCAGTCTCGAAGTTGAACGACACCGCGCGCATGGCCCGGCCGAACTTCGTCCCGTAGACGATGAACTGCAGCAGGGCCATGAAGACGATGGCCACTCCGAGAACGATCAACTGGTAGTTCGTGGTGACCACGCCGCCGAAGTTGATCACGTGCTTCTCGATCAGCGTCGGGAAAAACTTCGGATCGGGACCGAAGACGAACTGCCCGCCGTATTCGAGAAGGAACGACACGCCGATGGCCGTGATCAGCGAAGCGATGCGCGGTGCGTTGCGGAGCGGCCGGTAGGCGACGCGCTCGTTGAGGTACCCGAGCAGGCCGCAGATGATGATCGAGATCAGCATCACCAGCGCCGCGTAGATCGGCGACCCGCCCCCCGCCTGCTCCGGCGCGATCTTCGCGGCGAAATACCCGCCGGCGTAGAACCCGACGAAGGAGCCGACCATGAAGATGTCGCCATGGGCGAAGTTGATCAGCTTCAGGATGCCGTACACCATCGTGTACCCGAGCGCGATCAGCGCATAGATGGATCCGGCCGCAATCCCGTTGAGCAGGTTCTGAAGAAGAGTCTCCATTCGTAGGCTGAAAAGGTCCGGCGAAAACTACTCGGCGGCGGCTGAGTTGTAAAGGCTTTTTGTCGGGAGTGGTGGGCGGCGTGGCGCCGATGGGGCTCATGGGACGGATGGGACTCATGGGACGGATGGGACTCATGGGACGCAGGGGCTCATCCGTCCTATTCGTCCTATAGGTCCCATTTGTCCCATGGGTCCCATGACGCGGCGTCTCCCCGCTTTCGCGGGGAGACGCAACGCAAAGACCTACTGCGTCCGGCTGGTCGCGGTGCTGGGGGCGGTGCCGGTGGTGCTGCTGTCGGTGGTGCCGGTGGTGCCGGCCGGGGCGTTGGTGGCCGTGGTGTCGGTCGCGGGGGTGGCGCCGGCGGTCGGATCGACGACGGACTTCAGCGCGAGCTGGCCGTTCTTGATCTCGAGGACGACCAGCTTCTTGCCGATCGGGTTGCGGTCGGGACCGAGGGTGATGTTTCCGGTGACGCCGCTGAAGCCTTTGGTGGCGGCGATGGCGTCGCGGAGGGCCGGGCCTTCGGTGGTGCCGGCGCGCTGGATGGCGTCGGCGAGGACCTTGGTGCTGTCATAGCCGAGGGCCGCCAGCGAATCGGGCTTCGCGCCGTAGCGCTGCTGGTACTTCTGCACGAAATCCTTCACCGCCGGCGACGGGTCGTCGACGTGGTAGTGGTTCGAGTAGAAGCAGCCTTCCAGGGCCTTGCCGCCGATCTCGATCAGCTTCGGCGACTCCCAGCCGTCACCTCCGGCGAGCGGCTGCTTCATGCCGAGGTCGCGGGCCTGGATGGCGATCTGGCCGATGTCGTTGTAATAGCCGGGAACCCAGATCACGTCCGGGTTCGTGCTCTTGATGGCGGTGAGCTGCGAGCGGAAGTCGCTGTCGCCCTGCGCGTAGCTCTGCTTGCCGACGATCCTGCCGCCGTTGGCGATGAAGGTCCGCTCGAAGAACGCGGCCAGTCCGGTCGAGTAATCGCTCTTCACGTCGATCAGGACCGCCGCGGTCTTCAGCCCCACCTCTTTGGTGAGGTAGTTGGCCATGGCCTCGCCCTGGTAGGGGTCGATGAAGCACATGCGGAAGATGTAGTCGCCCTTCTTCGTGACGTCGGGGTTGGTCGACGAGGGGGTGATCATCGGGACCTTGTTCGACTGGCAGATCGGCGCCGCGGCGAGCGAGTTCGACGAGGCCACCTCGCCGAGGACGGCGATGACGTTGTTCTGCGAGATCAGCTTCGTGACCGCGTTCGCGGCCTCTTCGGCCTTCGACTGGTCGTCTTCGGTGATCACCCGGATCTTGCGTCCGTTGACGCCGCCAGCGGTGTTGATCTCGTCGACCGCCAGCATGATGCCTTTATGGGTCGAATCGCCGAAGGTCGCCTGACCGCCGGTCATCGAGCCGTACTCGCCGATGACGATCTCCCCTTCCGTGCCGCCGGAAGCCGCGCCGGTGCTCTCCGTCTTCGGGGGGCAGCCGATGAACGCGACCGAAAGGATCGCCGTTGCGAGAATGATCCATGCTCTTTTCATGGGGTTTCCATCCATTTCTTCATTGATGAGGCCGGGGATTCTACAGTAGACGCGAATGCCTGCCTGGACGTAACAAACGTGTGATCCTTGGCTCTCTCCTCCTGCTTGCATCCACGCTTCATGCCGGTCCGGAACGCCCCCTGATCCCAGCCGTTGCCGATGCCTCGCCGTATACCCAGCTCGCTACCGGAATCTCGGCAGGCGGCGACACCGCGCTGCTGGCCTGGAACGATGGCGGGCATGCGTTCGTCGTGCGGCTGGACGGCGAGGGACGGCAGGTCGATCCGCAACCGCTGCGGATCGACGGCGCCGCCTCACCGATCGTGGTGCGCGGCGCCGGGAACTGGCTGGTGGCGTGGCTGAGCCCGGGCGCCGTCCATGGCGTGTTCGTCTCAGACGACGGCCAGCTCGGCGAGCCCCGCGTCCTGGCCACCGGGTTCGACGACGACTACGCACTGCTGCGGGCGGCGTTCGACGGGACGTCGTTTCTCATCGCCCGCGGCAGCTATCAGCGCCTGGAGACGTTCCGGGTCGACAGGAGCGGCAACCGGATCAGCAATCCCGCGGCCCTCGACGAGGGACGACTTGCATACGCCTACTCCCTCGACGTTGCCGCGTTCGAAGGGGGCGGTTTCGGGGTCACCTTCGCGACCGTGGAAACCGATCAGACATACACCCTCCAGACGGTGCGCCTCGACGCGGCCGGACGCTTCGCCGCACTGGAGACGATGGATCATACGAACGTGCCGATCTTCTCGGTCCACACGGCCACCGAGGGAGACTCGCTCCTGGCGGTCTGGGCGACCGGCCTGACCGGCAACCACAAGGTGCTGTACACGCGCACGAACGAGCCGCTGTTCGAGATCCCGCCGCTGCATGTGATCGAGAAACCGGTGCCGTTCGATCTCGTGCAGATCGACGGGCGCTGGACGGCCGTGGTGGCCGACAAGGATCGCCTCCGCCTCGTTCCATTCAACGACGGACCGGAGCGGATGTGGGTAACGTCGAGCCGCGTCGAGAACGCAGTGGCGGCGTCGGCCGGCGGCCGGTTCCTCCTCGCCGCTTCGGTGGTCTCGCCGTGGAGCGTGACCCACGGGCTGCAGCTCGACGTCTTCACCGCCGCCGCGGACGACCCGTTCTCCGAAGAGACGCCGCTGCGGCTCTTCGTCCCCGATCCGCGCGTGCAGGAGCATCCGGCGATCGCGCGCGGCGCGAACGGGGAGTCGTTCGCGGTCTGGACGGAATGGCCGCACGAGCCGGCCCCGCGCGTCGTGACCGCGCGCCTCGACCGCGACGGGCGCGTCATTGGGGAACCGGTGACGCTCTTCGGGCTTGTTTATGCGACCTCGCGCGCCTGGGTCGCGTCCGACGGCAGCGGCTACCTGGCGATCGCGCAGAACCAATTCAGCCCGTTCGGCCAGCGTTTCGCCGCCGACGGCACCCGCGTCGGGGCACCGATCCTTCTCCCCTACGCCGGCACGGGCTGCGTCGCCTGGAGCGGCAGCGAGTACGTCATCGGCGTCCAGTTTCCGGTGGCGAGACAAACTACGGAAGTGCGCTTCGCGCGCCTCGGCCCGGACGGCGCGCTCGGGCTGTTCCAGGCGGCCGGAACGTCGGGGCAGCCGCGCGGTCTCGTCTGCACCGGCGGGAACGGCCGTGTGCTTTTGGCGTGGGAGCAGGACGAGAAAATCGAGACCGCGCTGGTCTCGAGCGGCGGGGCCGTGCCGGTGTCGCTCGGCGCGGCCGGCAAGGCGCCGGTGGTGGCGACCAACGGGCATAACTTCGCCGTGGCGTGGTACGCGGAGGAGGGGATCCGGCGCGCGATCGTGACCGCCGCGGGGAGCGTTGTGCCGGTCGACGAACCGGCGATCGCGGCAGCGCCGCCACTCACTGAGAACACCTACTCGCTCGCCTCGCTGGGGCAGCACTACCTGCTGGCGTTCACCACGGCCGGCCGGCTGCGGGCAGCGGAGCTGAGCGCGACCGGCGGACTCCTCGGCGTTCCGTTCGACCTCACCAGCGGCACGGAGCGCGCCGGAGAGCCGGTGCTGGCGGGCGGCAACGCGGCGTTGCTGCTCTACAAACGCGAGCTCGGAACCATGCCGCCCGATCGCTGGCGCCTGTTCACGCGTACCATCTCACCCGAAGCGACGCGCCGCCGCGCCGTCGCCACACGCTGACCGATGACTCGAACGATCTCCCTCCTCGCGCTCCTTCTCTCTCTTTCCTTTCCGCTGCACGCGATCGTGATCGCCGGCGCCGAGTCGGCCGTCACGAACGCGCCGCTCGATCTCGCCGGCTTCGACCAGAACCATGGCCGGATCGCGACCAATGGCAGTGAGTTCTTCGCGGTCTGGAAAGACGGGAGCGAGGAAGTGCACGGGACGGCGATCTCACCCCTCGGGGAGCGGCTGTTCCCTGCGCCGCTGCGCATCGCCACCGGGGCCAGCCTCGACGACGCGCCGGCGATCGACGCCGGCGGCGGGGGCTATCTCGTGGCCTGGTCGACGCATTCGCCGGGAGGAGCGCCGGGCCGGATGCAGGCACGGATGGTCTTCGCGAACAGTCCGATGGGGACAATGCTCGACCTCGGCGAGAGCGATCAGCGCGGCCGCCCCCGGATCGCGTTCAACGGGACGAACTTTCTGGTGATGTGGCTCGCGCCCGACCTGCGCCTGCGCGGGGCGGTGGTGCGCTTCAACGGCGAGCTGGTGCGGACGTTCCAGATCGCCACGGCGGAGCTGACCTACCCGGACATCCCGCTGGTCGCCTCCGGCAACACGTTCTATTTCGCCATCGGCCGGATCGACGTCAGCGCGCCGGTGACCGGAGAAGGCAATCCGGCGGCCGTGCATCTGGTCTCAGTCGGCGAGGACGGCACCGTCGGCGCGCCGGTCGTCCTCTCTCCCGCCTCCACCCCGACGTACAACCTGCGGGCGGACGAGCGCGGCGGCAACATCGTCGTGGCGTGGAGCAGCGCGTTCTTCAGCGCGAACGGCACGATCTCGTCGGTGCGGACCACGAGCGCGGGAGCGGGGCCGGTGGAGACGTTCCCCACGGGTCTGCTGCGCCTGCACGACGTCATCGCCGACTCGTTCGCGGCCGGGTTCCTCCTGGTCTACGGCAACGAGACCGAACGCCGCGCGCGCTATGCCGGCAGTACGGCGGAGAGCACGCTGGCGGTGCCGCTGCCGCCGATGACGATCGACGACGCGGCCGGCAACGGCGAGCGGATGCTCCTCCTCGCGCGCGCCATTCCACCCGCCGGCAGCAGCGCGCCGCTGGCGAACGATCTCTATCTTCAGCGTCTCGACACGCCGGCGCTGGAGCCGCTCTCCCTCGCGCCGCGCCACCAGACCGCGCCCGACATCGCCGCGGCTGGGGACGTCCGGCTCGCGGTCTGGTCCGAGCACCGCGGGGCGGAACGGAGGATGACCTTCATGGCCACGCGGATCGACGCGGCCGGCCGGACGCTCGACCCGGACGGGATCGACCTCGGCATGACCATGAACCAGGTCCTCTCGCCGCGCGTGGCCTCGAACGGCACCGGCTGGCTGGTGGCGTGGTGGGAGAACAAGAAGGTTTACGGGATGCGGATCGCGCGCGACGGCACGCGGCTCGACCCGGCCCCGTTCCTCATCGCCGACGACGCCTTCGGCGACGCGGCGGTGAGCTGGGACGGCCAGCAGTACGTGGTCGTCTTCACGCGCGGCATCTTCCTGCGCGGCCTGCAGGTCCGGGTCATCGCCACGCGGGTGCTCCCGAGCGGCGCCGTGCAGGGTCCGGAGATCCCGCTCAACCAGACCGGCGCCCACGAGGCGGTGGCCATCGCCAGCAGCCCGGCGAACGGCTCCCTCGTCGTCTGGCGCACCGACCTGCGCGTCAACGCGGCGCTGCTCTCGACCGGCGGAACGCCGGCGACCGTCGAACTGCCCAACCTCTTCGCGATCAGCCCGCGCCCGGCGGTGGCGTGGAATTCAGGCACGTTCCTCGTCGCCGCGCCGCATACCGGGCCATTCGGAACGGAAGCGCGCTGGTACCTCGTCAGCCCCACCGGCGTCGTGCAGACCCCGCTCTCCGCCTGGCCGGCGCTCCGCACCTCCGGCACCGGCTGGCCGGCGCTCGAGCTCGAGCCGTTCGAGGAGGGCTTCCTGCTCTACACCGCCGACCGTGGGGCAACCGCGTCCGCGGAGACGGAGTTGAGCGTCACCCGGATCTCGTCGCAGGGCGTGCTCACCGAAGGCCCGCAGGTGATCGCCGGGACCGTGGGCGACTTCCGCTCACCCCTCGGCGCTTCCGGCGCGGCGGTCGTCTACGCCCGCAACATCGGCCACCCCGTCCGCGGCATCACGCGCGTCTTCGTCCGGACGCTGACGAACGCAGCGCGCAGTCCGAAGAGACGAGCGGTGCGATGAGCCACTTGTCATCCTGAGCCAGAGGAATTGCCGCTGGAACGCGAAGCATGGCGGGTCGGGTAGGCCGGAGGATTACTCCTCCCGGCCCCCCTCAGATCCGGACGTGCAGGTTTCCCGCATCCGGCTCCTCGAGCCATGGTTTCGCTGCGAGTGGTCAGACCACCCCGTCTCGCACCCTCTTGTAGTTCCGCTATCCGAGTCAGTTTCGTTGACACTTCCCGAGCTCGACGTCTCGTTCGTGTTTCTCATCCTCGGCTCCATGACCCGGCACTTCGCCTCGATCCAGAGGGTCC
>DASPHC010000108.1:0-4448 GCA_035629865.1 Thermoanaerobaculia bacterium
CGGGCCCGGCCCGCAGCGTTTGTTGCCATAGGCTGAACGCGCGCTGGTCCCGCTGAACGCGGTCCAGGCGAAAACAAACGCCGCGGGCCGGGCCCGCCCGCCGGAGGCCCCTCGTCGTCCCCCGGGTGGGGCAAAGAGAACGCCCACCCGATAGGCGCGCGGTTTGCGCCGGGATTGAGTGGATTAGGAGGCTTTATGACAAAAAACGTGCGCTTTGCAGCGCTTTGCGCGCTCGTCGTGCTGGTGGGGGCGTCCACATACGCGCAAGAACGTCCCATGGTGGGGACGGTCATCGACATCGACGAAGGGCGCAACCGCCTGCAGATCGAGCTCGACGACGCAGCCCAGACCCGCGTCAGCGTCGAGACCGACGCCATCTCCACCACCTACCACGGCTTCGGCACCATGATCGCTGGGAAGCCCGAAATCTTCACCGGCTCCCGCGGCCTCTCCAACATCCGGGTCGACGACCGCGTCGAGATCCGTGGCTTCCAGCGTAGCGAAGGCGTCTACCGCGGCACCCAGGTCACCCTCCTCGGCCGCAGCGTACCCGCCGCGCCGACCGGCGTCGGCTCCACCCGTGACCCCGCCACCAGCGGCACCACTCCGATGGACGACCGCACCTCCGGCACCTACGGCACCGGAGGCCGCGTCGAAGGCACCATCCGGCAGATCAACGAAAGAGAGGGACGGCTCGTCATCCAGACCAGCGACCGCCGGATGATCACCGTCCGAACGGGGCGCAACACCCCGGTCTACTACCGCGGCGAGGTCTACCGCGTCACCAGCCTCGAGCTCGGCGACCGCATCCGCGTCGAAGCCGAGCCCCGGGACGCCCAGACCGACGAGATCACCGCCCGGCGGATCGACGTCACGGCCTCCGTCCAGGAAACCGGCACCGCCGCCGGCTCGGGCGCCACCGTGACCGTCCTCGAGGGCCGCGTCCTCCGCACCGAGCCCGGCCTCGACTACGTCTACGTCGACTCCGGCCGTGGCGAAGTGCGCGTCGACATGCGCAGCGCCGAAGACGCGCGGGGCGAGATCATCCGCGCCAGAGACGTCCGTGCCGGCGACCGGCTCGAGATCAGCGGCAGCTACAACCGCACCGGCGACATGTTCCAGGCCTCCACCGTCCGCTTCACCAGCGGCGGCACCGACGACCCGATCGCCGAGCCGGAGCCCGAGCCGCTGCGCTACGGCCTCGTGACCATCACCGGAACCGTCACCGAAACCCTCGAAGACGGTGCCACCATCGGCTTCCGCGACCGCGACTCCAACCGCGTCCTCCGGATCTGGGTCAGCGAAACCTTTGTCGTCCGGACCAAAGGCACCACCTACACCACCGCCGAATCACTGAAAGTCAACGACACAGCCGTCATCCAGGCCTTCCGCGACACCAGCGGCAACCTCATCGCCCAGACGGTGAGACTGCGCAACCGCTGAGGCATCAAAGAAATAGGACCAATAGGACTCATAGGACCAATAGGACCTATGAGTCCAGTCCTATCGTTCCCCCGGTCTCAATCGTGCACTACCCCTCGCTATGCGGAATAGTTATTCTCACCAGTTTGTCGAATCGGACATGCCGGTCAGAGATCTCCTCCCGGGCGTGACCACACGCTCCTGTCCGCCGCGCGTCGTCTGCGACGCCCACGCCGCCATCCGCGCTGCGAAACGCCGTGCCTACCTGCGCGACGGTATCCAGATCACCCTCCTGATCGCCGTCGACTACCTCTTCGTCCACTGGCCCGACTCGCGGATCCCCTTCCTCGATCGCGACAGCTCCCTCGCCCTCCTCCGAGCCGTCAACGTCGTCGCCGTCGCCGACCTCTGGCTCACCCGCGCCCTCCCGAAATGGTGGGCCAGACGCATCGCCGGCACCTGGAGCCGCACCGAGCGCGAACGCTTCACCCGCTGACCTCGCGTGGCGCGGCGCGTGCTTTCGAAGGCGCGCGTGCCTGCGAACAACGAAGACCTTCACGGGAGCGTCCCTGAAAACTGCGCGGTGGCCCTGCTGCTCATCGACGTCATCAACGACATGGAGTTCGAAGGGGCGGAAGCGCTGGTCGAGCAGGCCATCCCGATGGCGCACCGGATCGCGGAGCTCAAACGAAAGGCGAAGCAGGCCGGCATCCCGGTCATCTACGTGAACGACAACTTCGGCCGCTGGAAGTCGGACTTCCGGAAGGTGGTCGAGCATTGCCTCACCGACGGGGTGCGCGGGGAGGAAGTGGCCCGTATCCTGGAGCCGGAAGACGACGATTACTTCGTCCTCAAGCCAAAGCACTCCGCCTTCTACGCCACCACGCTCGACACCCTGCTCACCTACCTGGGTGCGGCGACGGTGATCCTCACCGGGGTCGCCGGCAACATCTGCATCCTCTTCAGCGCGAACGACGCTTACATGCGCGACTTCAACGTCATCGTCCCGGCCGACTGTGTCGCCTCCAACACCGCGGAGGAGAACCGGCACGCACTGGAGCAGATCCGAACGGTGCTGAAGGCCGACATCACCGAATCGCCGGATCTCGATCTCCGGAACGTGCTCGAATGGAGCTCGAGCCGGCGCCGCCGCCCCGGGCGCTAACCGCGCGCCCGATAGGCGAGATACACGAAGATCGCGACGATGATGAAGAGGGCGATGCGGCCCACCCCCATCAGGCGCGTGTTCGCGACCGGCCGCGTTCCCTTCGGCTTGATCCCTGTCACCGCGGCAATGGCGGCAACGACGACGGCGAGGCCAACCCAGACGAGCCAGTTCATGCCCGTGGCCTGCTACAAGACGCAGGCCACGTCACGGCTGCCGAAGTCCGTTAGAATCGCAGGCCTCGGGTTTGAGGGACGAACGTGGCCACCACAAGCGAATCGCTCGGTAAATGCGAGATCTGCGGTACGACTTTCTCGAAGCGTCAGAGCAGCCGTCATTTAGCGCAGTGTGCCTACCCTGCTGGAAAGAATGTCGCGGCTGTGACCCAGATTCGGGTGGACGTGCCGGGCAGTCCGTACTGGCTGGACCTGGACGTGAAGTCGAATGCCCCGCTGCAGCAACTCGACGAGTTCCTGCGCGGCATCTGGCTCGAATGCTGCGGCCATCTCAGTTCGTTCGAAGTGGGCGGCACCAGTTATGTAGTGGTGATGGCGGACGATTTCTTCGGGCGATACCCGCACCAGCGAAGCATGAGCACGCGTGTGTCGGCGGCCGTCCCTCCGGCCGGGACCCTGTTTGCCTACGAATACGACTTCGGCTCCACGACGCGGCTTCGCCTCAAGGTCGTGGCCCAGCATCAGGCGCCGAGCCGGCGCGACGCCGTCCGGCTGCTCGCGAGGAACGAGGCACCGGTGTGGGCGTGCGAAGAATGCGGCGGCGCTGCCACCGCCCTGTGCGTCGAGTGTTCTTACGAGCGCGACGCATTCTTCTGCGACGCACACGGCGCCGATCACGAATGCGGTGAGGAAACGATGCTCCCGGTGGTCAATTCACCGCGCATGGGAGTCTGCGGCTACACGGGCGGCGACTGAAGCGCATGCTGAACCGGATCTTCCCTGAACGCATCGACAATCACTATCGCGGCCACAAACTGGCGCTCTGGTTTTTCGTTCCGGTCACCCTGATGAAAATCGGGATCAGTATGGTCCACATCTTTTACGCCGACGGCGGGGGGCAATCCATCTCCAAGATGCCCCTCGACGCCTATCCGGCCGGCGCAACACAGAATGTGGTCGCGCTTTACGCGCGTATGGGGGTGGATCAGCTCATCCTCGGCCTGCTCTTCGTTCTGGTGCTGTTTCGCTATCGCGCCATGATTCCACTCATGTATCTGGTGGCGGTAACGCACTACATCGCGCTCAAAGCCATCGCTTCCGCGAAACCAATCGCCGCGGCCGGGAGGTCGAGCGCGGGCACGATGGCTCTGATCCTCACGTTTCTGACGGTCACCGGGTTTGTGCTGTCGCTACTCAGGAAGGACGATCCACCGGCACAAGGATGAGAGGTCGCAGGCCGGCGCTTGTGGCGTCTCGCCGCAAGGGCATCTATTCGCTGACTGCCTGCGCCTTTGGCACGAGCAGCCTCGCCAGCAGCAGGAGCAGCGCGACGGCGACGATGACCATGGCGATCCAGAAGAAGTTGCGTTCGCGGTGTTCGGTCTCGTCCGGTGCCACGCCAGTCACCGGCGGCAGCGTCAGTTCGCGGGCCGGCTGGCCGAAGAGGCGCGGCGCGAGTAACGCGAGGTCGTAGCGAGGGGCTGCGGCTTCGCGGTTTCCGTAGAGGAGGGTGAGGGGGGTGCCGGGGTGGTGGAAGCGCAGGGCGGCGGATGGGAGCAATAGCTGGACGGTGGTGATCGGCAATGGCGCGTTGTCTCCTTCGGTCACGACGACTTCGAGCGCTTCGCCGATGGTGAGCGGGGCGTGGAAGGTGAGGGCGGGAGGGAGGAGCTCGGGGTCGGTGG
>DASPHC010000109.1:0-10553 GCA_035629865.1 Thermoanaerobaculia bacterium
ATGCGCTCGATCTCCGCCAGCGGAAATACCGTGGTCAGCGCATCGAGATCCAGATGAAGCTCTTCCCGTCTGGGTCTTCCCATCACACCCTCCCACCTACAAGTTTGCGCCTCCGGAGCTCTTAAGTTAAGGCCATTGGGCCGGTCCGCCCACGTCTCGTGGGCACGGCGGCGTCTCGCCGCCGTGTGGCGTTGGGGAAGTGTCGCGCGAGAGCGTGCCCGCGCGACGCGGGCGGACCGGCCGACGCGACGTCGGCGGTCCGGTGGCGGCGCGCCGGAGGCGCACCGACCGAGCGTCCACAACCACTCTCACCCAATCCCATTGCACCAACACGCCTTCCCGTTTCTTGCTTAGAAACGTGTGCACCGTGGTTGTGGATGGCTGTGGAAAACAATCGAAAATGTAACAGCGAAAAGTGTGGCGCGAAGCGATTCTCGGACCTACGTTGACGTCACCTCAACCCGGATGCTTCATCGCAGATGTCAACGGGTCGAGGGCGCCGCGGTGGTGCGATGGACCAACGGGGCAACGGGCTCGGCACGGACGCTTTATCGCAGATGTCAACGTGTCGGGAACGGGCAGCGGCGGCGCGATAAGCCGTCGACGCAAAACGGGTTCGACACGAATGCTTCATCGCAGATGTCAACGTGTCGAGGCCGGGCCGCGGTGGCGCGATGAGCCAACGGGGCAAGAGGGATCGGCACGAACGCTTCATCGCGGATGTCAACGTGCCGGTTCTGGTCAGGGTGGCGCGATGGGCTGCCCGGGCATGATTGGCGCGAATGCTCCTTGTAAGCTGTCAACGCGCCGAGAAAAAGGCCCCGGGATGCAGGGATCCCGGGGCCAACTTGTTTTTGGGCGGTTTTACGGAGCGCCGGTCTTCGACCGGCCGGTCCGCCGACGTTCCGTCGGCAGTCTCTCGCGCCACTCTTCCCCACTCACACTGCCGGCCGAAGGCCGGCGGACCGGCCGGTCGAAGACCGGCGCTCCGTAAAGCCGCCTTCGGCGGCTCGAATGAAAAAGCGCCCTTTCGGGCGCCTTTGCATAGCAAGCGAATCCGCGCGACCTACATCAGATCCCGCATGATCTTCTCCAGCTTCTCCTTCGAAGGACGGATCTTCTCCTGCGGCAGCGTCGCCAGCGGCTCGTCGATGATGTTGAGCAGGTCGATGAAGCTCTTTTTCTGCGGGCGGAGGTGGACGATGCCGGTCAGCATCTGGCCGTCCCTCGTGGCCCGGTGCAGGCGCTGGAGGGCCATGACGTCGTCGCTCGGGTCGTAGTCTTCTTCGAGCTTGCGGAGGACGATCTTCGAGCCGTCGTGCATCTCCACGGTACGCACCGTGCCGGCCTCGTAGTCGATCTCGATCTGCTCGTACTCGGGGACGAAGCCGATCTGGTGCAGCAGCTCCTGATGTTCCTTCGAGTAGGTGTAGCCCTTGGTCGACCCCTCGTGGTTGTTGAACGTCACGCAGGGAGAGATCACGTCGAGGACGGCGGTGCCGTTGTGGGCGATGGCGGCCTTGAGGATGTTCACCATCTGCTTCGGGTCGCCGGCGAAGCCGCGGGCCACGAAGCCGCAGCCCAGCTCGACGGCCAGCGCGCAGAGGTCCATCGGCGGCAGGTCGTTGATCACGCCGGTCTTGAGCTTCGAGCCCTCGTCCGCGGTCGCGGAGAACTGGCCCTTAGTCAGGCCGTACACGCCGTTGTTCTCGATGATGTAGATGATCGGCACGTTGCGCCGGACCATGTGCATGAACTGGCCGAGGCCGATCGAGGCCGTGTCGCCGTCGCCGGAGACGCCGATGCTGAGGAGCTTGTGGTTCGCCAGCATCGCCCCTGTCGCCACGGCCGGCATGCGGCCGTGCACGGAGTTGAAGCCGTGCGAGCGCTGGAGGAAGTAGGCCGGCGTCTTCGACGAGCAGCCGATGCCGGAGAACTTCGCCACCCCCTCCGGCTTCACGCTCATCTCATGGAACGCGCGGACGATCTGGTTGCTGATGGCGTCGTGGCCGCAGCCGGCGCAGAGGGTCGACTTGCCGCCCTGGTAGTCGGCCGACTTCAGGCCGAGGCGGTTCTCTTTCGGAGCTTCAGTACCGATCTTCAGTGTGCTGTCAGCCATGGGTTAGTCCTCCGCCCGCATTTCGGGACGCGCCGGCGCGCCGGCGACGAATGCCACCGCGCTGGCGCCGGTCGCCTTCGCCTCGGCGCGGACGAGCAGCAGCGGCTGCGCCTGCCCGGCCGTCGCCTCCATCTGCAGCACCGCGTCGGTGATCGTCCGCGCGTCGCACGGCAGTCCGGTGTAATGCAGGATCTTGCGCAGCTTGCGCTGGTCCTCGCCGACTTCGAGACGGATCAGGTCCGCCATCTGGCCGTCGCGGTTCTGCTCGACGATGTAGACCCGGTCGTGCGTGGCCACGAACTCCTTCAGTTCCTCGGTGAACGGCAGCGCGCGGAGGCGGAAGTAGCTCGTCTCGACGCCGCGCTCGAGGCGCAACTGGTCGCGCGACTCTTCGAGCGCCCAGGTGGTCGTGCCGAAGGCGATGAACCCGATCTTCGCGCCGTCGCGGGTGTCGACCACCGGCCGCGGCACGAAGAGCTTCGCCGTCTCGTACTTTTTCTGGAGACGGTCGACCGTGTCCTTGTAGTCCTGCGGCTTCTCCGAATAGCTCGCCTGGGCGTTGTGCCCCGAGCCGCGCGTGAAGTACGACGCGAACGGATGGTCGGTGCCGGGGAGCGTGCGCCACGGGATGCCGTCGCCGTCGACGTCGGCATAGCGGCCCCACTTTCCTTCGAGCGCGGTGAGCTGCTCGGCGGAGAGGACCTTGCCGCGCAGGATCGGCTTGGTCGGATACTCGAACGGATCCGACATCCAGTTGTTCATCCCGAGATCGAGGTCGCTCAGGACGAAGATCGGGGTCTGGAACTGCTCGGCCAGGTCGAGCGCCTCGCCGGCGAACTCGAAGCACTCGCCGACGCTCGACGGGATCAGCACGATGTGCTGCGTGTCGCCGTGGGAGAGGGAGGCGACCTGGTTGATGTCGCCCTGCGCGGTCCGCGTGGGCAGTCCGGTCGAAGGGCCGACGCGCTGGATGTCCCAGATCACGCCGGGGAGCTCGGCGAAGTAGCCGAGGCCGATGAACTCAGCCATCAGGGAGATGCCGGGACCGGCGGTGGAGGTCATCGACCGTGCGCCAGCCCAGCCGGCGCCGAGGACCATGCCGACGGCCGCCAGTTCATCCTCGGCCTGCACGATGGCGAAGGTCGCCTTGCCGTTTTCGTCGATGCGCGTCTGCCGCGCGTAGTCGATGATCGACTCGCAAAGCGACGAGGATGGGGTGATCGGATACCAGGTGACAACCGTGACGCCGGCGAAGACCGAGCCGATCGCCGCCGCGGCGTTGCCGTCGATGATGATCTTCCCCTCGGTGGCGTTCATCCGTTCGACGCGCCACTTGTTCTGGCGCGGCAGGTTCGCCTTCGCGTACTCGATGCCGGCGTCGATGGCGGCCACGTTCGCGGAGATCGCTTTCTGCTTCCCCTTGAACTGCTTGTCGAGCGCGTTCACGATCTCGGCGCGGTCGATGCCGATCAGCTCCGCGATGATGCCGACGTAGACCATGTTCGTCAGCAGCTTGCGCAGCTTGGAGTCCTCGGAGAGCGGCTGGGCGAGCTTCGCGAAGGGGACTTCGAAGTAGACCAGGTCGTTGCGGATGGCTTTGCAGTTGAGCGGCGCGTCGTAGATGACGAGGGAGCCGGCGTCCAGCGCCTCGACGTCCTCGCGCGCGGTCTGCGCGTTCATGCAGACCATCAGGTCGACTTCTTTTTTGCGCCCGATCCATCCGTCCTTGTTCGCGCGGATGGTGAACCACGTCGGAAGGCCGGCGATGTTCGACGGGAACATGTTCTTCCCGCTGACCGGCACGCCCATCTGGAAGATCGAGCGCATCAGAACATTGTTGGACGACTGCGAGCCGGAACCGTTGACCGTTGCGACGTGAATGGTCAGGTCGTTGACGACCGGTTCCGAGCCCGCGCCCATAACACCTTCGGCGATATCCGCCGCGATCAGGGTCTCGGACACTGCGTTCTCCTTATGTTCCAGGGGATGGAGTCACTTGGGGGGAGGGGATATTCCATTTTGGATGAGGGAAAGATTGTACAACGAGGCGCGGCGTGGAACGAGCGGGAGCGCCTACAGTTTCACACCTCGAATCAACTCGATCAATGCCGCGATCGGCGCCGGCGTATCCGCGGATCGCAGCGTCGCCGCAGACCACTTCCGCCACAGCCCTTTCTTCGAGAAGCGCACGGCGGCGAGGTCCCCGCGAGCCAGCTCGCGTGCGACCGTCCAGCGCGGGACCGCCGACACCCCCACCCCCGCCCTGACGAGCTCCACGATCGCCTCGGTCAACTGCACCTGCGACACCTTGCGCGGCCGGACGCCGTCGCGCAGCAGCGTCCGGGCAAAGTAGCTCTCCTCGGCGCGCGACATCAGGATCAGGCTCTCGCCCGCCAGATCGGCGGAGACGAGGTGCGGCTTCGCCGCGAGCCGGTGGCCGGGCGCGGTGATGACCACCATCTCGTCCTCGAACAGCGGCACCAGCCGCAGCCGCGGGTCGCGCCGCACTTCGTGGACCAGGGCGAAGTCGATCGTCCGGTCGAGCAGCGCCTCGACGGCCCGCTTCCCCGCTTCCGGCACGATCTCCACGTCGACGCTCGGGAAGCGCTGGTGGAACGGCGCCAGGAGCGGCGGCAACCACTGATAGCAGGTGTAGCAGGAGGTGCTGACGCGGATGACGCCGTCCTGATACGCCGCCAGCCGTCCGATATCCTCCTCGGCACGCCGCAGGTCGTCGAGCACCCGCTTCGCCGACTCGAGCAGCCGCTGCCCCGCCGGCGCGAGCGCCAGCCGCCGGTTGACGCGCAGGAACAGCGGCGTGCCGAGACGGTCTTCGACTTCGCGGAGCTGATGGCTGAGCGCCGACTGCGTCACGTTCAGGCGCTCGGCCGCCGCGGTAACGGTCCCTTCCTCGGTGATGGCCTGCATGAGCTGCAGATGACGTATTTCGAGCTTCATGATCGCTGCTCATGGATTCTATACGAAGGATGAGCTGGATGAATCGTCGAGACGGACCCACGATGGGGTCATGCAAGAGACCATCGACGCCCTTCTCGCATTCCAATCACGCCTGCTGCTGGCACTGCACGGCATCCCCGAATCCGACCTCCGGCGTCCCGAGGGCGAAGGGCGATGGTCGATCGCCGGCATCGTCGCCCACTTCGGCCAGATCGAGCTGATCACCGCCGTGCGCATCCGCACCATGCTCGCCCACGACGCCAACCCGCCGCTGCCGCCGCTCGACCAGGACCGCTGGATCGCCCGCGTCCCGCACGACGAGCCGCTCGCGGAGCTCTTCGAACAGTTCTGGTTCCAGCGCCGCAACAACGCCGCCCTCCTGTCCCGCCTCGACGACGAGCAGCTCTCCCGCGGCGGCGTCCACCCGGTGCTCGGTCCGGTGACGATCCGCCAGGTCGTCGAGCGTTTGTGCAAGCACGACGACAAGCATCTCGCCCAGATCGAGCGCATCAAGACCACCCACGGCCTCCTCGCCACGCAGACCCCCGACGTCAGCGGCGTCGTCGCCGGCCACGCCAACGGCGACAGCCGCAGCCCCGGCGACGGCATCCAGATCCGCACCCTCTGGAGCGACGGCCTCCGCCGCGCCCTCGAAGTCCGGTTCGACCGCGGCGCCCAATGGCCCGGCCTCGACCACCACGTCCCCGGCCCCGAGGAGGTCTACGTGCTCGACGGCGACTTTGATGACGGAGCGAGCGTCCATGTCGCCGGGACGTTCCTCCACCACCCGGCGGGCAGCTCGCACTCTCCGAGATCGGAAAATGGCTGCCGGTTGCTGGTCTTCTATCCAGAAGGGTGATGGCCGACCTACGGAGCGCCGGTCTTCGACCGGCCGGTCCGCCGGCCTTCGGCCGGCAGTCTGCGGAAAGGCATCCCGAGAGACTGCCGGCAGAATGCCGGCGGACCGGCCGACGGAACGGCGGCGCTCCGTTACAGCTCCCGGAAATAGGTGGCCGCTGACCTTCGGGGAGCCGCCCGAAGGCGGCGAAAGATCTGTAGGCCCGGACTTTAGGCCGGGTCACGCGTGGGCAATTGTTCGAGCCCGCGTAGCGGGCGACAGAACACGACCCCGCGCAGACCTTCTGTTCTGTCGCCCGCTACGCGGGCTCGCTTAGGCCGCGTTGTGGAACCCGGCCTAAAGGCCGGGCCTACAGATCTTTCGCCGCCTTCGGCGGCTCCCGTCGGATTCTTGCGTCAGCGAGCAGCCACCTATTTCCGGGGAGCTGTACTTAGCCTCCGTCTCACCCCTTCGTCCAGAGCAACATCGCCGCGTACGCGCGGAACGGGCGCCACTTCTCCGCCCTTCGCAGCAGTTCGCGCTCGTTCAGGTCGCCGGCGTTGCGGCGCAGGACCAGATCCCCGGCCGGGAAGGCGTCGCGGTCGCCGAGGCGCATGGCGATGTAATTCGAGGTCCAGGGACCGATCCCGGGGAGGCGGGTCAGGTCGTCTCGGCCGAGGACGATCTCCCCCGCGACCACGGCACGGGCGAGGGTGCGGATCGTCTCGGCCCGCTTGCGCGGCATCCCCTCCACCGTCACCTCGGACAGCACTTCCGGGCGGATCCCGTGCGCCGCGGCGATGCGGCCGAGGATCGTCCGCGCGCCGGCGACGCTCACCTGCTGCCCGACGATCGCCCGCACCGCCAGCTCGAACGGATCCCAGGCACCGGGAACGCGGATACCCGGACATTTGCGCAGCAACGGCCCGAGCATCCGGTCGCGGCCGAGGGTGGCGTGGATCGCGGCCGGATCGGTGTCGAGATCGAAGAGACGGCGTACGCGGGCTTCGTCACCGTTCGTGTGGACCTCATCGGAAAACCAAACCCGCACATCCCCGCGCGCGTAGACGCGGCCGTCGACCGTCTCGACCCCGGGAATCGCCCGCGCCCCGAGCCACGCCAGGATCCCGTCCCAGTCGAATGGCTGCCGAACCTTCATCTTTTTCGAGTCTATCCCCCGCCGCTTTTTGGCGGGGGATAGACTTGGGAGCCATCATGATGGAGACCCTCACCAACATGCGCGCGTTCGCGCCGCGCCTCGCCGCCGCCGTGGAGGGACTCAGCGACACCCAGCTCACCAAACTCGAAAGCGAAGGAAAGTGGTCGGTCGCCGACGTCGTCGCCCACCTCGCCGACCTCGAGCTCGTCTACGCCGTCCGCATCCGCGCCATCCTCGCCGGCGCCGGCGACACCCCCCTGCAGGCCCTCCCCCAGAACCAGTGGGTCGAGCGCGTCCACCGCCGCGAGCCGGTCGCCGAGCTCCTCGAACAATTCGGCTACCTCCGCCGCATCAACCTCATCCTCCTCTCCCGGTTGAATGAAGAAGAGCTGAACCGCAGCGGCATCCACCCCCAATACGGGCCCCTGACCGTCCGCGAGGCGTACGGGAGGATGGAACGGCACGATCTGAAGCACTTGGCGCAGATCGAGAGGATCAAGGGGAGGTTGTAGGGGGGGCGATTTTCATATCAATGAGAGCGCGGTACGCCCTTACGGCGGGACGCCGCCGCCGGCGAGGACGCCGCCGGACCAGCCGACGCGACGTCGGCGCTCCCACGCGTGACCGCAGTCGTCGTGAACTGAACCGTCGACGCTCGAACGCGTGACTACGGTCTTCGCGAAGGGAGACGTCACGCTCGAACGCGCGAGCACCCGCGTCCAACGCAGGACGTACGGCTTCTCGAACGGAACGACCGCGTATCGCAAATCGAGCGTCCGCGTGGGAGCGCCGACGTCGCGTCGGCTGGTCCGGCGGCGTCCTCGCCGGCGGCGGCGTCTCGCCGTAAGGGTAGTGACGAATCAATCCGCCAGCGACCAGACCACGCGATCATCGCGGCACCGTCGCGACCGCGACCGCCGCGTACACCAGCGCCAGGTAGGCGAACGCGGAGACGTACGCCACCTCGGCCGCGCGGAGCCGCAGGTTTCCGATGGCGACGCTGCGGTCGTAGACGGCGAACTGAACCGCAATGCGTCCCGTCCAGTACGCCGCGATGAAGCCGCAGACCGCCCTCGCCAGGGTCGAGCCGTCCAGCAGCGTGTGGGGCGCGAGGAGGGAGAGGAGTCCGAAGGCGACGTTGGTGGCACAGATGTAGTACGAGTAGGTCCAGAACACCTGACGGGTCAATGGTTTGAGCCGGGCCGTCTCCTCGCGCCATCCGAGGAGACGGGGGATCAGGAGACTGGTGCCGGCGATCGCCAGCTGGGCGATCCCGGCCAGGAGAAGCGCGAGCTCGAAGGAACTGAACACGTTCAAGACATAGGTCCGCGAAATGGCGGCGTCAAGATCCGCTGTTCCACCGCCCGTGCCCCGGATCCCTATCGTTGCCCTTTCCCTGCTCGTGCTCCTCGCCCTCCCCCTGGCCGCGGACGACCTGACCGTCGGCTGGATCAGCCGCTCCCCCGAGATCGATTACGTCTGGGGGAGCACGAATCCCACGGTCGAAGGATGGCCGGCCGCCGGCCAGGACATCACTTGGCGGGCGCATGTGCGGACCTGGAGCGATGCGCCGCAGACGGTCCGGTATCGCTGGACCCTCGACGGCGCGCCGACGCTCGGCGGCGCGGTCACGCTGGCGCCGAATGCGGTCACGACCGTGGACCTGCCGTCGAAGTGGTCGTTCGAGCGGCACCGCATCGGGTTCTCGATCGACACCGCCAACGTCATGGCCGAGGAGTCGGAGGTCAACAACACGCTGACCGTGTTCAGCGACGCGCTGGCGGTCGGGTTCTGGGTCGAGCAGTCGTTCTACGACTACTTCCGCGAAAACCAGCACAAGCTCGGTACCGGCTCGACGTCGTTCGAGGACTGGGCGCAGCAGACGATGACGTACTTCAACGAGATGGCCGCGCTGGCGGTCTATCCGGAGACGCCGGAGGGAGTGCTGGACCGGCTCCGCCTGCAGAAGATCGTCGTCGTGCCGGACCAGGCGCTGCCGCTGAGCGGGTTCCCCGACGGCACGTCCCTCGGCGCGACCGGCGGGACGCATCCCGACCATCTCGACCACAGCGTCGACCTGATGTGGGGCTTCCGCACCGGGACGCTGAGCCGCTACCGCGACGATTTCCGCCCCGTCCCGCAGAATGATTTCTACGTCGGTTACGCCGCGCTGCACGAGATGGGGCACGCGCGCTATCTGGTCGACATCTACGCGTGGGACGTCACGCACCGGCAGTCGTCGGAGTTCCAGATCGAGATCAGGGAGAATGGCGCGTCGATCGTCGGGCCGTATCTCCCCTCCACGCACCGCACGCCCGAGCAGGGGCTGATGAACGCGCAGTACACGTTCCTCGACCGCTACGGCGCGATCACCTGGAACCACATCGCCGGCGCGCGCGCGGTGATGGGGAACTACAACGAGCCGCGCAATTTCGCGAAGTTCCTCAACGACTTTCCGGCGCAGAACCGGCTGACCGTCCGCGACGGCGACGGGAACCTGATGCGCAACGCCGACATCTGGTTCTATTACTCGATGGCCAACGGCGCGGTGTGGTACTCGACGCACTACGACAACGTGCCGGACCTGAAGCTGCGCACGGATGAGAACGGGCAGGTGCTGGTCGGCCGCGCGCCCTTCGCGGCGGACGGCCAGGTCGTGCACACGGTCGGCCTCACGAACGGCGTGGCGATCGTCCGCGTGGCGACGGCGGAGACGGTGGCCTACGGCTATCTCGAGTCGCGCCTCTTCAACATCGCCTACTGGGGCGGCAGGACCGACTTCGCCGATCACGACCTTGTCGTCGGCCGCGCCTGCAACAGCGAGGGGCCCGAGCTCACCGGTCCGGCATGGGACGCGCGGCCAGGCGGACCCGCGTTGAACCTGACGTGGAGAAGCGTTCCCGGCGCGACCGCGTACCGCGTCTACGCCGCGGCGAACCTCGGCAAGCCGCGCCTGATCGGCACGACCACCGACACGTCACTCGCGGTGAACCTGAGCGGTTCTATCCACTGGTGGGTCGAAGCCGACCTCGGCGTGTGCGGCACGCGCCGGTCGGACATGCGGCGGTTTTTCGTGGAAGCGCCGCGGCGGCGGGCGGTGCGGTAGGGTTTCAATCAGCCAACGGAAGAGACGACGGGGGGCCTCCGGGCCGGCGCGGGCGGCAGCGCTGGTTGGCGGTGTCGTGTCACGCTTGTTTCCGTGGGTGATTTGCGAGCGCCGGTGGGCCGGATGCGAGTCGCCGCGACGAGGCGATGCCGGGACATCGTCGAGGAGCGGCGACGAAGCAGACGGTCCGCCGCCGCCGCAAAGCACCCACGGAAACAAGCGTGACACGACACTAGCCTGAACGCACGCCTGTCGCCTCAATCACCCGCCTCGCGTCAGCACGTGCTTCGACAAGCGCTGCCGGCCGTGCCGGCCCGCCGGAGGCCTCCTCGTCGTCTCTTGTGGGCCGACTCGTCCCCACTCACTTCGCGAA
>DASPHC010000110.1:0-40021 GCA_035629865.1 Thermoanaerobaculia bacterium
AACCTTCAGCCTCCTGGGCCGGCTCGCGGGACGTCTCGGCAACCGTCCGATCGCATTCCTCGGAGCCGTCGTCGCGCTCTCCGCGCTCGTCTACCTGCCGATGGCCGCGGCGTTCGGACCGATCGATTGGGTGAGCGCCGGTCCGTTCTTCGTCCAGGTCAGCCGGATCCTGCACTACGCGGCCTACTTCTTCATCGGGATTGCCATCGGCGTCTTCGGCCTCGACTGCGGCCTGCTCGCGGCCGAGGGAAAACTCGCCCGCCGCTGGCCGCTCTGGATCGGGGCATCCCTCGGTGCGTTCGTCCTCGCCGTCGTAACGTTCCTGATCGTCCTGTCGACTTACGCGAAGGGCGGTCCCGGACCGATCCTCGGTACGTTCGGGAACCTCACCTTCGTCCTCTCCTGCGCCGCGACGTCCTTTGCCTGCCTGTCCGCCTTCAGCCGCTTCGCCACAAGGCCGAACCGCGTCGGAGACAGCCTCAGCGCGAATGCGTACGGCATCTACCTGTTTCACTACGTCTGTGTGAGCTGGCTCCAGCTGGCGCTCCTCGACGCGCCGTTGTCCGGCGCCGGAAAGGGCTCGCTCGTGTTTCTCGGCGCCCTCCTTCTGAGCTGGACCCTGAGCGCGCTCCTCGGACGGATCCCTGTGATCGGGCGCATTCTCGGGAATGCTTCTGTTCCTCGAGGCAACGCCGGCGTCGGCGCGGCGGTTGTGGCACCGGCGTAGTCGATTAGGACTGATGGGACCTATGGGACCTATAGGACCTATAGGACAAATGGGACTGATGTGCGTCCCATCTGTCTATAGGTCCCATTCGTCCCATTCGTCCCATTTCCCCCTACCGCCCCGGAGCCGGATCGGGCGGTGGGGGTGGAGGCAGCTCGGGCTCCGTTTTTCCGCGGTGGCAGGTCCAGCATCCGACGCGCTGCTGCGGTGCCGCGGAGGGGGCGGCTTCCTCCTCATGCCCTTCGGCCTCCTCGACGCGCTCCATCCAGGCGCCGTTGATCTGACCGGTCATCTGCATCATCACCCTCGCCACGCGCTTCTCCTCCTTCGCGTCGGAGGGGAAGTCGTGCTGCTCGCGCGGCTCGGTGGCGGTCACGACGTGGCAGTGATTGCAGCGGACGCCGAGGGCGCGCGTGAAACTGCGCATCGTCGCAATCAGCTCGGGACGGGTGATGGTGTGGGGGAGGATCCGGAGGTTCTTGAACTCCGATTGCGGTGCAGCGGGCGCCGGTGTCTGCCCGGTGGTGCAACCGAGAAGGAGAAGGATCGCGACCGTGGCGGGCTTGAGTGTCATCGTGCCTCCTGCCGGAGATGCCGGTGCAGGAGTTATGCGCACGCGGCGCGAGTCACGACAGTTGGGCCTTACTTCGTCAAGAACCGCAACGACCGTTTGAGCACCGCCGAGAACTCCGCTTCGCCGCCGAGCTCTCCGCGGGCCTTGCCGAGGGCGATCTCGGCGTCTTTCGGGCGATAGCCGAGGTTCACCAGCGCAGATTGGACGTCGTCGTCGACGGAGAGGCGCGTCGGCGCCACCGGAGTGGTGGTCGTCGCGGAAAGCGCCAGCTTGTCGCGCAGCTCGAGGCAGATTCGTTCGGCGGTCTTCTTTCCCACCCCGGGGATGGACGAGAGTTTGCGCACGTCGTTGCCGGCGATCGCCTCGGCGAGGTCGGCCGGGTCGATGCCGGAGAGGATCTTCTGGGCCAGCGTCGGACCGATCCCGGAGATGGCGATCAGCTTCTCGAACGCGTGCTTCTCGTCCCCCGACGCGAAGCCATACAGCGACAGCGCGTCCTCGCGGACGTGGGTGTAGATGTCGATGGCGACGTCGCTCCGTCCTTCGAGCTTGTAGTAAGTCGAGAGGGAGATGTGCACTTCGTAGCCGACGCCGCCGGCGACGATGAGGGCGCGCGTGGCGTCGAGCTGCCGGAGGCGGCCTTCGAGGGAACCGATCATTTTCCGCTCCTTTGGGAGCGGGATTGAGGATTGAGGATTGAGGATTGAGGATGAAGTCGTAAACGGCGGCTGTCGATTCGTCTCAAGCTTCTAATCCTCAATTCTCAATCCTCAATTCTCAATCCGGTTACTTCCTTCGCCACCGCACACCGCCCGGCGTGTCTTCCAGGATGATCCCGCGGGCGAGGAGCTCATCGCGGATCCGGTCGGATTCGGCGAAGTTGCGTGCTTTGCGGGCGGCGTTGCGGGCGGCGATGAGGGACTCGATCTCGGCGTCGAGGTTGGCTTCGCGTCTCGGGAAGATGTCGAAGACTGGGTCGATCTTCTGCAGCGCGGCCTTCATCCCGGCGGCGTCGCCGGGGGAGAGGCGGCCGGAGTCGATGGCCGTGTTGCAGTCGCGGATGAAGGTGAAGAGCGCGCCGAGGGCGCCGGCGGTGTTGAGGTCGTCGTCCATCGCCTCCTGGAACTCGC
The DNA here is from genome assembly GCA_035629865.1 of Thermoanaerobaculia bacterium. Lineage (GTDB taxonomy): Bacteria > Acidobacteriota > Thermoanaerobaculia > Gp7-AA8 > Gp7-AA8 > QHVT01. The sequence goes on from DASPHC010000110.1 coordinate 2,432, forward strand.
CGAGGAACTTGCCGATCGGCGCGTCCCCCTCTTCGCTGGCGTGCGCGGCGTCTTTCGGGCCGGAGTTGACGACGTCCTCGAGGCGCAGCAGGAACGACTCGATGCGCGAGAGGGCGTGCCTGGCGTCGTCGAGCGACTGTGTGGTGAAGTTCAGCTTCGTCCGGTGCGGCACCGAGAGCAGCGCGTAGCGGAGCGTCAGCGGGTCGTAGCCCATCTCCTCGATCTCGCGCATGTTGTAGATGTTGCCGAGCGACTTCGACATCTTCTGCTGGTCGATGTTGAGGTGCTCGCCGTGCACCCAGTAGCGGACGAACGGGTGGCCGGTGGCCCCTTCGCTCTGGGCAATCTCGTTCTCGTGGTGCGGGAAGATCAGGTCGACCGCGCCGGTGTGGATGTCGAAGGTCTCGCCGAGGAGATCCATCGCCATCGCCGAGCACTCGAGGTGCCAGCCGGGACGCCCCTCGCCGAGAGACGTCGGCCAGGACGGCTCGCTCTCCTTCTTCGCCTTCCAGAGCACGAAATCGCGCGCCGACTCCTTCTCGTACTCGTCGGACTCGATGCGGCTGAACTCACTGCTCGTGTCGATCTCGATCCGGGCCAGCTTGCCGTAGTCGGCCATCGTCGAGACACGGAAGTACGTCGATCCTTCCGCGACGTAAGTGTGCCCGCGTGCGGTGAGCTGGTCCACCAGCGACACCATCTGCGGGATGTACTCGGTGGCGCGCGGATAGTGGTCGGCCGCCTTGACGCGCAGCTTCTTCAGCGAGTCGTGGAAGGCGTCGATGTAGGGTGCGACGTAGGTGCGGATGTCCTGGCCGGCCGCATTGGCGTTGCGGATGATCTTGTCCTCGACGTCGGTGATGTTCATGACCTGCGTCACGCGCAGCCCGCGGTATTCGAGATAGCGCCGGAGCAGGTCGCTCCAGAGGAAGGTCCGGAGGTTGCCGATGTGCGGGTGGCCGTAGACCGTCGGTCCGCACGAGTACATCCGCACCTCGCCCGGGGTGAGAGGAATGAACGTCTCTTTCTCGCGCGACAATGTGTTGAAGAGCTTCAGGTCGGACATGCGAAAGCGAGTATATAAGGGCGGAGTGCTGACTCCTGAGTCCTTCTCCACCCGTTTCGGACGCCGCGCGGTGTTCGGGATGATCCACCTCGGCGCGCTCCCGGGCTCGCCGCTCTTCCGCTCGCTCGATGCGGTGACCGCCGCGGCGCTGGATGATGCCCGCGCGATCCGCGACGGCGGCTGCGACGGGTTCGTGCTGGAGAACTATGGCGACAGGCCGTTTACCCGCGGACGGGTCGAGGCGGAGACGGTGGCGGCGATGACGCGCGTGATCGCCGAAGTCGCGCGGGAAGTGCGCATCCCCTTCGGCGTGAACGTGCTGCGCAACGACGCCCTCTCGGCCCTCGCCATCGCCGCCGCGACGGGGGCGGCGTTCATCCGCGTCAACGTCCACACGGGCGCCATGGTCACGGACCAGGGGATCATCGAGGGGGACGCCTACACCACGCTCCGCAGGCGCGCCGCGCTCGCTCCCGAGGTCCTGATCTTCGCCGACTACCTCGTCAAGCACGCCACGCCGATGGGGGAGGTCTCGGTCCACGACCTCCGAGAGCGCGGCCTCGCCGACGCCATCATCGTCACCGGCACGGCCACCGGGGCCGCCGCCGATCCCTCACGGCTGCGCGAAGTACGGGCCGCGGTGGACGCGCCGCTGCTCCTCGGCTCAGGGTTGACCGCGGATAACGCCCACCTGTTCGAGGCCGACGGCGCCATCGTGGGGACGTCATTGAAGGTGGACGGGCGGGTGGATGCGGGGCGGGTGAGGGCGGTGGTGGAGGCGTTCAAGAGCTGAATGGGACGGATGGGACGCATAGGACGAATGGGGTCTATGGGATTCACGCCATGGGATCTTCATCGGCAATCCTCCCGTCCGGAAGCGATGCAGATTCGACAACTGCCGCCTCGCCGGCCTGGACGATCGCGTTCCGGAACAGCACCGGGCCGATGAGCTGGTTGACGATGATGGTGCCGAGGACGATGGTGCCGACGATCGGTCCCCATGGCGGAAAGTCGGCGAGCAGCAACGCCACGAGGGCGATGGCCACTCCGGCCTGGGGCAGGAGGCCGAGGGTGACGCGGGTCGTGAACAGACGGTCGAGCCCCACGATCCGTCCGGCCAGGCGTGCGCCGGCGTAGATGCCGGCGGCCCGCACCACCGCCGCGCCGATGGCCAGCGGCGCGGTGTGGAGGAATGCCTGCAACTGCACTTCCGCTCCGACGACCGCGAAGAAGATTGCGAAGGTCGGCAGGGCCACTCCCTCGGCGGCATGTGCGAGCTGCTCGCCGCCGATCGGGGTCAGGTTCTCGAGCAGCAATCCGGCGGTGAGTCCGATCAGCAGGGGGTTGAGATGCAGTGCCGTTCCCGCTTCGGCGGCGATGAAGAGGAGCGCGAAGATGAAGATGCCGCTGCGGGCGGAGATGCGCCAGACGTAGAGGGCGAGCACGCTGCCGGCGACCATTCCGGCGACGATCGAGCCGAAGATGTGCGGCAGCAGCAGGAGCAGTCCGCCGCCGCTCCCTTCCGCCGGAAAGACGACGTGCCCGAGGGTGCTCGACAGGGCGTAGGTGACGACGATGACCAGATCGGCCAGGACGACAATTGAGAGCGCCGTCTCGCTCAGCGGGCCGCGAGCCTTCGTCTCGGAAAGGATTCCGACCACGACCGCGGGTGAATACGCCGCCAGGATGTTTGCGGCGATCAGCGCCACCACCACCCGCTGCAGCAGCGTGAACTGCGCCGTGATCGGGATGACGTAGGTCAGTCCGAAGAAGAGTACGAAGAGCAGCACCGCGGCGGCGAACATGGTCAGCAGGGCCGTCGTCCCGATGGCGCGCAGGCGCGGGCGGAGACGGCGCAGGTTCAGCTCGCAGCCGGCAAGAAAGGCGATCAGCGCTACGGCCGTCCCTTTCACCAGCGCCAGGTCGGGGAGCATCTTCGCGGAGACGATCCGGAGCAACTCCGGCCCGAAGAGCATTCCCACCAGAATGTAGCCGGTCAGCCGCGGCATCCGGAGGCGGTCGCAGATGTGCGCCGCCTGCACGGCCACGATCAGCAGGAATCCGAAGGCGAGCGCGGCGCCGGAGCCGGTGATGGTCGCGCCACGCGGGACGAACGAGCGCGTCGCGTAGGTGAGGGCGACCACCGCGGCAATGGTCAGGAGGGCGCGGGTGATCATGCCGCGGTCTCCTCCCCGGCCAGGCGGCGCTCGCGGCGCTGGAAGGCCTGCACGGCGATCTCGGTCAGGACGCTGCCGACGATCACTGCATTGATGGCCCAGCGCACCTGCGCGCTTCCCCCGGCGCCGTCGAGCGCGGTGGCGCTGAAGAGGACCACGATGGCGATCGTGCTCTCGGGCAGCAGCGCCACGGCGAACGGCTTCCACTCCGGCAGCGCCGGCTCCATCCAGGTCGACAGGCGTGCCGCGACGATCTTGCCGTAGGCGCGCGACACGGCGAAGACGGCGCCGAGGAGCCATCCCTGCCATTCGTCGGGACGCCATGCCGCGCCGACGACGAAGAGGAAGAGGAAGTACAGCGGCCGCTCGAACTCGCGGAGCGTGCCGACGATCCGCTCCCGCCCTCGCATCGGGAAGTTGATCAGCACCGCCCCGGCCAGGGCGCACACCACCGCCACGGCCAGTGCGAGGTAGCCGGCCATCCCCGATGCGAGCGCGACGCCGCCCATCAGCAGGGCCAGTTCTTCCTTCGGGTCGCGGACGTTGCGCACGAGGAAGTAGATGACGATGCCGAGAAGCGCGCCGAGGCCGAGGGTCATCAGGAACCAGCCGCTCCGCGGGAGATGCCAGAGCGTGACCGTCCGGTCGGGCCGGAACATGATCGCCACGAAGCCGAGGATGGCCAGCGCGGCGAGCTGGTCGATCCGTGTCACCTCGAGCACGAGCCGGGTCGACGACTTCCAGCGCCGCAGCAGCAGCTCCAGATTCGCCGGCGCGCTCACCGCGGCGCAGGCCATGAGGATCAGCGCGTCGCGGATCAGTCCCTTGCCGGGGAGGACGCCGACCCACGCCAGCGTCAGCCCGCACGCGACCGCGGCGAAGAGGATCGGCAGGAGGGAGGCCAGGGCGATCACCGGGCCGAGCGCGGGCGGCAGGCGGTCGAAGCGGCGGAGATCGAGGTTCGTCCCGATCGTCAGGCCGACCCAGCCGAGGCCGAACTCGAACAACGGGCGGAGATCGGCCAGGACGCCGGGGGTGAGCACGCCCAGCTCCCGGAACAGGAGGCCGAGGATCAGGAAAGGGAATCCCGACGTCGCCAGGACGGTCAGTCCGAAGCGGCGCTCCCAGCGGAGGACGCGCGGGTGCGCACCCAGGACCGCGAGCGCCACCGCGACCGCGAGCGCGACTACGAGGCGTGCGACATCGGGGGCCGTCATCCCCCCGACGCTATATCACTCTGCGTCCCGTCACCAGCCGGTAGATCACGAGGATCACCGCGATCACGATCAGCAGGTGGACCAAGGCACCACCGACTTTGAAGGCGAAGCCGGCGATCCAGAGGACGAACAGGACGACGATGATCAACCAAAGCAGATTGCCCATGGGTACCGGGCTGTGCAAGACCTCTTCCATGGTGGAAAGACGAAGCCGAAGGCAAAAGGCAGTAAGGAATGACCGGTTCCCGCTTTTTCCTTCTGTTTTCCGCCTTCTGCCCCTCTGCCTTCCTCGATCGGTCATATTATTTGCAATGAAAGCGGGTGATGCCGAACATCATCCTGGTCGAGGACGACCTCAACGTATCGAAGCTTGTGACTCTTCAATTGGAGCGGGCTGGATACTCGGTGCGGCATTCGCCGACGATCGCGACGGGACGCGAGCTCGTCCGTGACGGCTGGGATCTGGCGATCCTGGACCGGGGACTGCCGGACGGCGACGGCCTCGACTTTGCCGGCGAGCTTCGCGCCGGCTCGCCGCACGGCTACATCATCATGCTCACGGGCGTGGGCAGTCCGGAGGCCAAGCTGGAAGGCTTCGCCCGCGGTGCGGACGATTACGTCACGAAGCCGTTTCCGCTCGAGGAGTTGCTCGCGCGCGTGCGTGCCGGGGTGCGGATCGTGCGGCTGCAGGGGGCGCTGATCGAGACCAACCGGCAGCTCGAGGAGCTGTCGCTGACCGACGCCCTCACCGGCGTCCGCAACCGGCGCGCCTTCGACGAACGTCTCACGCCGTCCTACGAGCACTCGCGCCGTTATGACCGCCCGCTCTCGCTGGCGGTCGTCGATGTCGATCATTTCAAGGCGATCAACGACACCTACGGCCACGACAGCGGCGACGCCGTGCTGCGGAGGGTCGCCGAGCTGATTTCCGCCTGTACGCGCCAGACCGATTTCGTGGCGCGCGTCGGGGGCGAGGAGTTCGGGATTCTCCTGCCGGAGACGCCGCTGTTCGAGGCGCTGCAGTTCGGCGAGAAGATCCGTTCGTGCGTCGCGGCGGCGACACTGAAGATCGGTAATGTGCCGCACCCAGTGACGATCAGCGTCGGCATCGCAAACATGCCCCATTCCCGCTTTGCCTCTCCCTCCGAGCTCTACTCCGCCGCCGACCAGGCCCTTTACCGCGCCAAGGCGAGGGGCCGGAACCGCGTGGAGATGGAGCGCCGCCGCGATGCAACCCGGTGCGCGCCGGCCGCCCAGCCCGGACAGGTCGAGCGCCGCGCAGCCTGCGCGGATTAGTTGGCCAACGGGGAAGACCGACGGGAGGCCTCCGGCGGGCCGGCCCGGCCGGCTGCGTTTGTTGCCATAGGCTGAACGCACGCTCTCGTACGAAACGCGGGTTACGCGGAAACCAACGCAGCCGGCCGGGCCGCCCCGCCGGAGGCCCCCTGGTCGGTCTTCCCCGCTGGCCAGCCACTTGTGTCCGTTCGGACATACGCCTGCTGTCGGGATTCGCATACACTGGCGCCTCGCACCGACACTCACTCATGACGGGAAGTGACTTCGTTTGAGAGGCTTCCGTGGATACAGCGGTCTTGCCGCCCATGGCACTCCGCTCGCCCTGAAGAGGCGCAGGAGGCCCACGTGACCCGTATTCTTCTCACAGCCGTCATCGCCGCAGTCCTGACCCTCTCCGCCGCCGCACAGGACCCGGTGGAGCCGAAGTTCTTCATCGAGCGCGTCGAAGTCCGCAACGCCAAACGCGTCTCTCCGGACGTCGTCATCTACGAATCGCGCCTGCGGGAAGGGAACGAATACACCGAGGCCGACCTCAGCGACGCCGCGGCCCGGCTCAACCGCCTGCCCTTCCTCCTTTCCGCCGAGTTCTCCCTCGACAAGGGGGTAGAGCGGGGGCAGTACGTGCTGGTCATCTCCATCAAGGAGACCAGGCCGTTCTTCTTCGTGATCGACGCGCGGCCGATCCTCTCCTCCAACAACAACATCGTCGACCTCGATTACACCGATCGCCTCGGCGGCGCCGACAACAACGCCGCACTCGGGTTCCGCTGGTTCGTCGGCCGCCGCGGCATGACCCACCTCGGCCTGATCACCCGCGACGACAACCGCGAGTACACGCGCGACTACAGCGCACTGGTGGCCGGCTACACGCAGTACGACATCTTCGGCACCCGGGCCTTTGCCACCATCAACCTCAAGCGGCCCATCGGCGGTGTGAGCACCGCCGTCGTGTCGCCCCAGGTCGTGGCCGGGATTCCGGTCTCGCCGAACCAGACCGTCACCGTCACCTACGACGAGACCCGCTTCGGCTCCCCCGACGAGGTGGACGCGTTCGGCACAATGGTCGAGGAACGCGACGAGGAGCGGCTGGTCAGCGCACGCTGGTCCTACAACACCACCAACGACCCGTTCGTCCCGACCACCGGCACGCTGTTCAGCGTCACCCCCGTGGTGGCGTGGCGCGACATCGCCGACTACAACTATTACGGAGTCGCCGGCGGACCGAACGTCCCGCCGGTCGTGCGGGTGGATGCGTATTCGCTGCACATGAACAGCCGGGGCGTCGACCTCTCGGCCGCCCACTGGTACGAGCTGAACGAGCGCGATTCCGTCGTCGGCGGCGTCGAAGGGGGATGGGCGGACGTCATCGTCCGCAGCAACAACCTCCGCCACCTCGCGTCGTACGACTCCACGTACTGGGTCGTGCACGGCGGCTACTCGCACAGCCTGTGGGACCGCAACCGGCAGAAGCATGGCGACTCCCGCCTCGAAGCCACGCTGCGCTACACGAACCGCAACGGCGGCGAGCGCCGGCAGTTCTTCTCTTACCAGCAGGACGTGATTCAGGCCTCGGCGAGCTGGGTCCGCCGCAGCTCATGGGGGACGTTCCGCCTCGGCGCGGGGTACGCGTGGTAAGGCCGGCGCTGGCAGTCGTGCTTTTCCTGCTGCCACTGCTCGCGTCGGCGCAGCCGCAGCGTCTCACCTTCCAGGTCCAGCCCGGAGGGGTCGTGGCGGCGGTGCTGCCGGCCTCGATCCTCTCCGACACCGACGTGCGCAAGCAGCTCAGCAGCGGCCTCACCGCCACCTTCGTCGTCGCGGCGCGGAACCGCGTCACCCAGGACCTCTCCGGCGCGCGGATCGAGATCCGCTACGACCTCTGGGACGAAGTGTGGCTGGTGCGGAAGATCGAGTTCGACCGCAAACAGGAGCAGCAGCGCATCGCCTCGTTCGAGGCGCTGGAGAAGTGGTGGAAGACACCCCTGCGGCTCCTGGCGACGGGAGCTCCGCGCGCCCCGCTGCAGATCGACCTGACCGTGCTCCCTTTCTCCGCGGCCGAACGGGAAGACGCGCGGCAGTGGATCTCGAAATCGGGTGGCGTCGGCACCGCGGGAGGCGGAACGGGCCTCGTCGACGCCCTGATCGGGACTACCATCGCAGCCAAACCGATCATGTCCTATCGTTGGAGCGTGGAGTTGTCTCTGAAGTGAGGCGGGCGCCTTCGCTGCTGGCGGTGCTGATTACCATCGCGGCCGCGACGCTGCTGTTCTGGATTTTCCTGCACGAAGTGTCGAGCATGTGGCTCGACGTCGCCCTGCGCCCCGAGGTGCGGCAGTCGCTGGAGCGGTCGATGGAAGACCAGCGCACGCTGCGCCGGCTCGACCCGCAACGCCGCGCCGGCTACCGGCAGCGGTTCGACGAGAACCAGAAGCTCCTCAACCGCATCGAAGTCATCCGGATGAGCCGCGAGGCGATGCTGCGGCGCTTCGAGCTCTCGCTGCTGGCGCTGTTCGTCGTCGCCGCGACGTCCGCCTCGGTGATGCTCTGGTTCCGCTATCGCCGCGCGCAGGAGCGCGAGCGGCGTGAATATCTCGAGCGAATGGGATCGCTGCAGGAGACGGCCCGCCGCCACGCGCACGAGATCAAAGGCCCGCTCACCGCGGCGCGGCTGGAACTGGAGCGCTACGCCGACCTGGTGCGCGGTAATGCGAGCGAGAGCGAGCTCGCGCATGCGGCGGAGAGCGTGTCGGAGGAACTGGAACGGCTGGCCCGCTACACGCGCGAGTTCTCGTCGTTCGCCGGTGTCGGAAAGCCTGCCCTCCGCCGCGAGTCGCTCGGCGAGATCGTCGAGCAGTTCTGCGTGACCTTCACCAACGCCTGGCCCGGCGTCGAGCTGCGAGACGGCGGCCTCGACGCCATCGTCTGCGTCGACCGCGACATGCTCCGCCAGGTGCTGGTCAACCTCTGTTCGAACGCCGCCGGCGCGGGGGCGAAGACGGTGGCGCTCACGATCGTGAAGAACAGCGGCCGGGTGACGCTGGACGTGCGCGACAACGGCACCGGCATCCCCGAACACCTCCGCCCCCGCATCTTCGACCCCTACGTCACCACCCGCAAGATCGGGGAGGGGATGGGGCTGGGCCTGTCGATCGCCCGGAAGGTGATGCTCGATCATGGGGGGGATTTGCAACTGGTGGAGAGCTCCAGCGCGGGAACGACGTTTCGCGTGACGTTCGGGGGGGAAGAGTGTTGATGGTGATGGGACCTATGGGACCTATAGGACCCCACCCGCCCCATAGGTCCTATTCGTCCCATAGGTCCCATCGATCCCATCCCGGAGCCTCCCCATGCAACTGATCCTCGTCGTCGAAGACGACGACAAGATTGCCGCCAACATCACCCTGCGCCTGCGTGAAGAAGGCTTCGGCGTGGTCGCCTTTCGCAACGCCGAGGAGGCGCTGGCGCATCTGCGCGATACCAGCCGCGTCCAGCCCGACATGGCCATGGTCGACGTGCGGCTGCCGGGGATGAGCGGGATCGACCTGGTGCGGATCATGGGGGACGCCATGCCTCCGGCGATCGTGATCTCGGGCGAGGCTTCGATGGCCGAGACCGTAGAGGCGATCCGCCTCGGCGTGCACGACTTCATCGACAAACCGTTCAGCCGCGAGCGCCTCCTGCGCTCGGTTCGCAACTGCCTCGAATCGTCCGCCCTGCGGCGGCAGGTGGGGGAGCTGCGCTCGCGCGATCAGCAGATCGTCGGCCAGTCGGAGGCGGTGCAGACGCTGCGGACGGTGATCGAGAAAGTCGCGCCGACCGAGGCGCGCGTCCTCATTCGAGGGGAGAGCGGGACGGGGAAAGAGCTGGTCGCCAACGCCATCCACCGCGGCAGCCGGCGCGCGCAGCGGCCGTTCATCAAGCTCAATTGCGCGGCCATCCCGGCACACCTCATCGAAGATGAGCTCTTCGGCCACGCCCGCGGCGCCTTCACCGACGCCAAGACCGCCAAGCGGGGATTGTTCGAAGAAGCCGACGGCGGCACGCTGTTTCTCGACGAGATCGGCGACATGGACGCGGCGCTGCAGTCGCGCCTCCTGCGCGTACTCGAAGACGGGCGGGTGCGGCGCATCGGCGAGAACAGCGACCGCGCCGTGAACGTCCGCATCCTCGCCGCCACGCACCGCCGGCTCGAAGAGATGACCGGCGACGGCCGTTTCCGCGAAGACCTCTTCTTCCGGCTGGCCACCGTCCCGATCGACGTCCCGGCCCTGCGCGAGCGGCGGAGCGACGTCCCGCTGCTCTTCACGACGTTCCTGCAGCAGTTCTGCGCGCGCAACCAGCGCATCCAGCTCTCTGTCGACGGTGCGGTCTACGAAGCGCTGGCGGCCTACGATTGGCCGGGCAACGTCCGCGAGCTGCGCAACGTGGCGGAGCGGCTGAGCGTCTTCGGCGCCGACCCCGTTACCCTCGACCAGCTTCCGTCGTCCGTCACCACCCGCGGCGCTGCCACCGAGACCGGCCTGGTGCGGATCGTCGAAGCCGCCCCGGTGATCCCCCTGCGCGAGTTCAGGGCACAGTGCGAGAAGGAGTACATCGAAGCCGTCCTCCGCCGCACCGGCTGGAACGTCAGCAAGGCCGCCCAGTTACTCGACGTCCAGCGGACGCACCTGCACGAGAAGATGACCGCGCTCGGGATCGTCCGGCCCTGATCACTCCCCTTCGTTCGGATCCACCGTCGCCGCCGCCGTCAGCTCCTCGGAGGCCGCCGCATACTCCGGCAGTTCCGACCCCGTCGCCGGCACGTACTGCAGGGCGAGATCGCGCGTACCGTAGACCCCCAGCTTGTCCATCAGGAACTCGAACTTCTTCTCGATGGCGTCGATGATCGGGTCCTTGCTCTCCGCCGGCAGCTCCCACATCCGGCGCTTGAACGGGCCGATGGCTTTCTTGCGGGTCTTGTAAACGAACTGCTCCTCGGTCTCGCCGCTCTTCCGCTCGTCCGCGCAGTTCTCGAAGCAGAACGTCCGGATCCCGTCCTTCATCTCCTGCGGCAACGTCTCGGCGTCGAGGACCATGTTCTGGAAACCGGTGGCGAGGTGGATCTCCACCGCGTCGTTCTCCGGGAACTGGTTGAACACCTCTTCGGGAAGCGTCGACGCGCCGTGCTGCACCGAGCCGGCGATGCCGTACTCCTCGCGGCAGATGCGGGTGGTCTCCCGCAGGACGTCGAAGTCGATCTTCGCCTCGGCGAGCGAGCCGTCTGCATTCGGGACGCCGCCGTGCGACGTCCCGGTCTGCACCGAGATCTTGGCCATCCCCGGATCACCGAGCTCGCGCTTCACGCCGTCGATGTAGGCGCGCACCTCGTCCGGCTGGGTGTTGTACTTGCCGACCTCGCCGATCTCGCCGCCGATCGAGATCTCGATCCCCTGCGGCTGCCGCGCGCGGATGTACTTCGTCAAATGCGCGGTGTAGGTGTAGTTCTCGCGCTGCTGCTCGTCGCGGGTCGGAAAGTCGAGGTCGACCAGCGTCGAGGTGTCGATGTCGATGTTGTAGAACTCCGCGGCGATGGCCTCGTCGATCAGCGACTCGAGCGCCTTGATCTCCGACGCCTTCCCTTCCGGAGTGGCCCACTTCTTCGCGCTGGCCTGGAAGTGATCGCCCTGGATGAACACCGGTCCCTTGTAGTTCTCCGCGACCGCGGCCGCCAGGACGCAGGCCGCGTACTCACCCGGCCGCTGCTCGGTGTAGCCGATCTCGGAGCGGGCGATCTCGAAGATGAACGGCCCGACGTCGTGCCTCATCGCGGCGCGGAAGAGCGCGCGGGCGACGTCGTAGGTGAGCGCCCGGATATTGAAGGCCGGCACGGTGAACTTGCGGGCAACCTCCCCGCGGCCGATGGCCCGGTACAGCGGGAGGATCGAGGACGGCACCGCCCCGGCACGGCGCGCGCGCAGGTGGATCTCCTTGCGGGCCTCGTTCTTCGTTGCACTGTCCGAACTGAAGACGGCGGTGAAGACGAGATCGTCGATCGTGGCAGTGCGGAGAGCGTTGGTGTTGTCGTGAATCATCACGATGGCGGACTTTAGCAAAATTCACGCGCAGGGAACCGTGACCTACGCCCGCGCCGCGACCACATGCCCTCGAATCGTCTCCACGAGCGACGGGACGTCGAACGGCTTGAGCACGGCGCCGGTGGCGCCGAGGCGGCGGACTTCGTCGGGGGCGAGGGGCTCGCCGCTGACGATCAGGATCGGGGTCGACTCGAAGCCGTCCGAACGGAGCTTCTGCAACACCTCATCGCCCGTCATCCCCGGCATGTTGCGGTCGAGGAGGATCAGGTCGGGATTGCTGCGGCGCGCTTCCTCCAGGGCCTGCGGACCGCCGCCTGCAGTCACGGGGGCAAAGCCGAACTCACGCAGCAGGTTGCGCATGAGAAGGAGAATCGGCGCGTCGTCGTCGACGACGAGAATGACGGGACGTGGTGTCATTGGACGGCGCCGCGAGTGTAGCAGACCGTATTGCACCCCGTGCAAGCGCGGCGAAAGCTGATCGGCAAACTGCGCACGCGTCCGCTATGGTGCCGGCAGGCACGAGGGATAGACTACGGACATGCCCGTCAGACACGCCCGCGCAGTCAGCATTCTCGATGTTATGGGCCCAGTGATGGTCGGGCCTTCGAGCTCGCACACGGCGGGGACGGCGCGGCTGGGGCGCGTCGCGCGGGAGATCCTGGACGAGGAGCCGGTGTCCGTCCACTTCTACCTCCACCCCCCGCTGGCCGCGACCTATCGCGGGCACGGGTCGGACTTTGCGCTGGCCGGCGGCTCGATCGGGCTCAACGTCGACGATCCACGCATCCCCGAGGCCATCCGCATCGCCGAGCAGATGGGCGTCAACATCGAGTTCTCCGAGGAGGACCTCGGCGAGGTGCATCCCAACACGGTGCGCATCCAGATCGAAGGGACGACGCGGGAGACCGAGATCGTCGGCTCGTCCATCGGCGGCGGAGTCATCGAGGTCTTCCAGATCAACGGCTTCCAGACCCGTTTCAAAGGCGACTCGCCGACGCTGCTGCTCTTCTACCGCGATCGCCCCGGCATGATCGCCGAGGTCGCGAACATCATCGCGGACGAAGGGATCAATATCGCCTCCCTCTACTGTTCAAGGAAGCAGCGGGGAAAAGACGCCTTCATGCAGGTCGACGTCGACTCGCCGCTCTCGCGCGAAGCCCTCCAAAGGATCTGCTCGCTCGAAGACGTCACCGACGCCCGGTATCTGGATCGCATACCTTGAGAAGGGCAGAGGGCCGAGGGCCGAGGAAGGGTGGGCTCTCGGCCCTCGGCCCTCGGCCCTCTGCCCTGTGAAAAAACCATGATCGAATCCTTCAAACACCTCGAAGAACTTGCCGCCGGCCGCGACCTTGCCGAAGTCTTTCTGCAGACCGACGAGCAGGAGCATGCGGTTCCGGCCGAACAGATCCTGGAAGCGCTGCGCAAGCGGCGTGCGGTGATGCGCGACTGCGTCGAGCGCGGCAAGGGGGGCGGGGAGTCGATGGGCCGCCTCGTCGGCAACGAGGCGCGCCTGCTCAACGAAGCCTTCCAGAGCGGCAAGACCTTCCTCGACCCGCTCACCGTCAAGGCTGAGCTCTACGCGCTCGCGGTGATGGGAGAGAACGCCCGCATGGGCGTCATCGTCGCCGCCCCGACCGCGGGCGCCGGCGGCGTCGTCCCAGGCATGCTGCTGGCGCTCGAAGAAGAACGGCACGTCGATCCCGAAAAGACCGTACGCTCGATGGTCGTGGCCGGCGGCATCGGCTCGATCATCGCCCTCTCGGCCAACATCAGCGGCGCGGCCGGCGGCTGCCAGAACGAAGTCGGCGTCGCTTCCTCGATGGGTGCCGCGGGCGTGGCCTACATGATGGGCGGCAACACGCGCACCTGCATCCACGCCGCCGCGATGGCCCTCAAGAACACCCTCGGCCTGGTCTGCGATCCGGTCGGCGGCCTGGTCGAAGTCCCCTGCGTCAAACGCAACGCCCTCTTCGCCGTCCACGGCCTCACCGCCGCCCAGCTCGCGCTGGCGGGCGTGGAGTCCGTCATCCCGATGGACGAGATCGTCGAAGCCATGGTCCGCATCGGCCGGTCATTGCCCCGCGGCCTCCGCGAAACCGCCGAGGGCGGCCTCGCCACCACCGAAACCGGCACCGCCATCGCCCTCCGGCTGAAGGAAGAAGCGAATCAGCGGCGGGTGGAACGGGCGGCGGAGAGGGAGCGAATGGCGCTGGAGAGGAAGAGCAGCAGCCATTAGGGACGATTATTTGCTCGCGATCGTCCAGATCCCGATCGCGATGAACCCTACCCCCGCCACGATCTTCAACGTCCGCGGCGAGACGAACTTCTCGATCTGAGCCCCCACCATCACCCCGATCGCCGCCGCCAGCACCAGCGCGAGCGCGGAGCCCGCAAAGATCACCCACTTGCTCGTCTTCGCCTCGGCGGCGAAGAGCATGGTGGCGAGCTGGGTCTTATCCCCGATCTCCGCCAGAAACACGGTCACGAACACAGAGAAGAACGCTTTCAACATGTCATGACCGTCCAAGTGCCGCCGAGGCGCAGACAACTGATAACCGACAACCGACAACTCAAGGATAGTACCCCCTGATCGTCTTCACCTTCCCCTCCGCCACATCCACCGAAACCTCCCGCCACTTTCCGCCGCTCTTCACGTCCGAGGGCGGGTAGAAGCCGAGGATGTACTGGGAGCGGAGCTCGTTCTCGATGTCGGTGTAGATGCGGGTGAGGTCTTTGGCGTCGTCGATGTAGTAGGCGGTGCCGCCGGTCTCGGCGCAGAGCTTGTTGAGCTTGTGCTTGACGTCGATGTCGGTGGTCCGGATGCCGAGGCCGATGGCATAGATCGGGACAGCGGCGCGCTGGGCGTACTCGAGAGCCTGCTCGTAGGTGAACTTCGAGATCGTGTCCTTCCCGTCGGTGAGGAGCACCAGCGCCTTCTGCCCCTTCATGCCGAGGAAGTTGTAGAGCGAATAGACGACCGCGTCGTAGAGCGCCGTCGACTCCTCAGGGCGGAGGCGGGCCAGGCCGGAGTGGATGTCATGCAGCTCGCCCGACCACTTCTGGATCATGTGCGGCTGCGAGTCGAACGCCACCAGGAATGCCTTGTCCCCCTTGCGCAGCACGTTCTGGAAGAAGGCCGCCCCTGTGTCGCGCGCGGTGGCCATCCGCTCGTCCATCGAGCCCGACGTGTCGACCGCCATGCCGATCGACAGCGGCAGATTCTTCACGTACTCGAACTTCGCCAGCTTCACCGGCTTCCCGTCGTCCAGCACCTGGAACGCGGCCTCGGTCAGGTCGTTCACCGGCTTCCCGTCGCGCAGCACCGTCGTCGGCAGCTCGACCAGGTGGACGT
Organism: Thermoanaerobaculia bacterium; assembly: GCA_035629865.1. Classification (GTDB taxonomy): domain Bacteria; phylum Acidobacteriota; class Thermoanaerobaculia; order Gp7-AA8; family Gp7-AA8; genus QHVT01. The sequence continues at coordinate 17,611 of DASPHC010000110.1, forward strand.
CGATCGTCTCCATGTAGTCGGGCGAGTTCACCATCACCACGTCTTCGACCGGATCGGTGCCCTCTTCCTTCAGCGACGCCACCGCGCGCAGGTAGCCGACCCCCTCGGTCTTCGGTACCTGGACGGTGTGGATGAACGGCGGGTCGTACATCGTCGCTACGCGGGTCTCGTTCCAGTACAGCTCGACCGCGTTCAGCTCCTTCCCCTCGGGGACGCGGACGTCGATCTCCACTTTCGTCGGCCCGGTCACCTTCGGCGCCACGCGCGGCGCGGCGATGCGGACGCGGAACGGGTCGGTGCCGGTGTTGACCACGATCTCGTCCCCGGTCACGGTCTGGCCGTGCGAGTCGAGGGCGACCACGCGGATGCGCCGCAAGCGCGGGACCGTCCCGAAGTCGAGGTCGAGCGTGTACGGCGGGTTGCGGCGGGTGGCGATCTTCTTCCCGTCGAGCCAGAACTCGACCGACTTGATGCCGCTGCCGCTGGCCAGCGTCTGGATGGTCTGCACGCCGCTGGTGACGCCGCCGTTCTCCTCGGTGTTCAGCGGGACGATGCGCAGCGTGGCCCGCGTCGACTGCAGGTCGTCCTGGATCGTGCCCAGCGCCTTCGTCTCTTCCGTCGTCGGCGTGAAGGACCTGGTCGTGTCGATCTCGGGGACGACGATCGGCGTCTCCAGAATGGCCTCGGCTTTGGAGACCGGGTCGGAGATCTTGATGCGCGACAGATACTGCGACGGCCGCAGCAGCCGGTCGATCACGATCGGCAGCTTCTCGGCCTGGGTCTCGACCGGGAAGTCGAAGCGGTAGCGGTACTTCTCCCACAGCTTCTCATCGCGCAGCACCTCGCCGACGACGTCGAGGGTGTAGACCGTCGCCTCGCCGGCGGTGGTGGTCTTCAGTTGCCCCTTCGGCACGAGGATCGTGAGCTGTGCGTCGGTCTTCTTCCCGTCGCCGCTCGGATAGGCGACGCTGATCTCCGCCGTCAGCTTCGGCGCGTTCGGGTCGGCCAGGACCACCGAGCGAAGGATGCGGTTCACGTCCTCGCCGTTCACCGGCGGCGGCTCGAACAGCTTGGTGATACGCAGCGAGTCCATCTGCATCATCGACATCGCCGCCATCAGCTCGTCCCCCTTCGGGCAATCGAGGGCCGGGTTCGACGATCGCTGGCCGCTGGCCTCGATGTCTTTGCTGATCAACTCGTTGTAGGCATTCGGGTCCATCGGATTCCAGAGCCGGTACTCGGTCTGGAAGTGGGGGATGTAGAAGAGGATCCGGTAATCGCTGCCGAAGTTCGTCAGCCGCTCGTAACGCCACACCTGCGTCGGCTGGTAGAACCGCGGACACTTGACGTCGGTGATGGCGAGCGGCGGTCCCTGGGTGAGATAGATGCGGCCCCGGTCGGAAGAGACCTGCCCGAAATTCTCCTTCACGAACTCCAGCCAGTCGTAATACTCATCGCGCGTGGCGAAGTTCGTCGTCCCCTTGGCCTGATCGCGCCGGCGCCAGAAATCGTCGATGAACGCATCGCGCTGCGGATCGGTCTCCAGCCGCAGAAACGTATCCCGCTCCGTCGGCACCATGATCGGCTCGACGTCCATCAGAAACTGGCGATGCCGCTCGCCCAGCTTGGCGACGGCGTCCTTGCGCTCCCGTTTTGTGAGAGGTTGCTGGTCGGCCGCGGTCAGCGGGCTGGCGAGGGTGAGTGCGAGGAGGATCAGCAGTACGCGGCGCATGGTTTTAGTTGTCAGTTGTCGGTTGTCAGTTGTCCGAACCCGTGAGGTTCGCGGCGAACGATCGGAAGAACCCTCCGGGAGTTGCCGAAGGCGGCGACAGATCTGTAGGCCCGCCCTTCAGGCCGGGTACAACGAGCGTGCGTCAGGCGAGCCCGCGTAGCGGGCGACAGAAAAGACTGTCCGCACATTCCTTGGCTGTCGCCCGCTACGCGGGCTCGCAATTCCACCCACGCTTTACCCGGCCTGAAGGCCGGGCCTACAGATCTATTGCTGCCTACGGCAGCAGAGAGTCGTCTGAATGCGTGGCGCTCGGGATTCGTCAGTTGTAAACCATGCCTGGCAGATAACCGACAACCGACAACCGACAACAGCTCCCCGCCCCTCACGGAAAATACCCCTTGATCGTCTTCACCTTCCCCTCGCTCGCCTGCACCGTCACTTCACGCCACTTGCTTCCGGGCTTGATGTCGGGGGAGGGGTAGAAACCGAGGATGTACTGGGAGCGGAGCTCGGACTGGATGTCGTCATACACCCGCTGGAGGTCGCGGGCCTGGTCGATGTAGTACGTCGAGCCGCCGGTCTCGCGGCAGAGCTTGTCGAGCTTGAACTTCACGTCCGCGTCGTTCGACCGGATCCCGATCCCGATCCCGTAGATCGGCACGCCGCTGCGCCGTGCGTACTCGAGCGACTGGTCGTAGGTGAACTTCGAGGCCGTGTCCTTGCCGTCGCTGATCACCACCAGCGCCCGCTGCCCGCGGATGCCGTGAAAGTTGTAGAGCGAATAGACCACCGCGTCGTACAGCGAGGTCTTATCCTCGGCGCGCACTTTGGCGAGGCCGGCCAGCACATCCGCCGCCTTCGCCGACCACTTCTGCATCAGCCGCGGCTCGTTGTCGAACGCCACCAGGAACGCCTTGTCGCCTTTGCGCAGCACCTTCTGGAAAAACTGCGCCCCCGCCTTCACCGCTTCCTCCATCCGGTTCCCCATCGAGCCCGAAGAGTCGATCGCCATCCCGACCGAGAGCGGCAGATTGCGGACATACTCGAACTTCGAGATCGGTACCGGCTTCCCGTCGTCGAGCACCTTGAACGACTTCTCGGTGAGCTTGTCGGTCGGCTTCCCGCCGACCAGCACCGTCGTCGGGAGCTCGACGAGGTGCACGTTCAGCTCCTCCATGTAGGCCGGAGTGTTCACCATCACCACATCCTCGACCGGCGGCGCGTCCCCCTCGAGATGCGCCACGGCGCGCAGGTAGCCCGCACCTTCGTCGGCCGGGATCACCACCGTCTGCACGAATGGGGCGTCGTAAAGCGTCGCCATCCGGGTCTCGTTCCAGAACAGCTCCACCGAGGCAAGCTTCTCGTGGTCCGGGACGCGTACGTCCATCTCCACCCGCGCCGGACCGGCCAGTTGCGGGGCGAAGCGCGGCGAGACGATGCGGATGCCGAACGGATCGGTGCCGGTGTTCACCTCCAGCTCATCGCCGGTGATCGCCTTGTCGTCCGCGCCGAGAGCCACCGCGCGGATGCGCCGCATGCGAGGCACCTCGCCGAAATCGAGATCGAGCGTGAACGGCGGCGAGCGGCGCACCGCGATCTTCTTCCCATCCAGCCAGAACTCCACCGCCTTGATCGACTTCCCGGTTGCGAGCGTCTCGATGGTCTGCAGCCCGCTCACGATCTCCGTCCCCGGCGGGACGATCCGCAGCCGGGTCTCGCTCGGGTCAGTCACTTCCTTCTTCAGCTCCGCGACCGTCGTCGTGGCCGCGGGATTCACGGTCGGCGCCGCTTCCTCCGGCTCGGGGAGGAAGATCTCCGGCACGGAGATCGTGTTCTCGACCAGCGCCTCGGCGCCGGTATTCGCGTCGGTGACCTTGATGCGCGAGACATACTCGTTCGGGCGCAGCAGCCGGTCGATGACGATCGGCAGCTTCCGGGCCTCCACTTCGGCGGGGAAATCGAAGCGGTAGCGGTACTTCTCCCAGAGCTGGCCGTCCTTCAGTACCTCGCCCGCGACGTCGAGCGTGTAGACCTCGGCGCCGCCTGCTTCAGCCGGCGAAAGCTGGTCGCGCGGCACGAGGAGCGTCATCTGCACGTCCGTCCGGCTGCCGTCCTTGGTCGGGAAGCGGACGCTGAATTCGGTGTTCAACTGCGGCGCATTCGGGTTCGCCACCACCGCCGAGCGCATGATCTTCTGCACGTCCTCGGCGTCGAGCTCCGGCGGCTCGAACAGCTTCACCAGGTCGACCCGACTCTGGATCATCTGCGACACCGCCAGCATGATCTCGTTCCCCTCGGCGCACTCGAGCTGGATGCGGTTGATGAACGCATACGGGCTGGCCGAGGCGACGTTCTGGGTGTTCGGTGCCACCTGGGCGGGCCGGCGCGAGTCTTCCGCCGATTGTTGAGTGATGGCGTCCGCGGCGGTCATCAGCTCGTTCAGCGCCGACGCGCCGCCGACCGGATTCCAGAGCCGGTAGTCGCCCTGGTGGCGCGGCTTGTAGAAGAGCAGCCGCACGTCGCGGCCCAGGAGCGGGAGATGCTCGTACTTCCAGATCTCGGTCGGCTGCAGGAAACGCTGACAGTTCGAGCGCACCACCTCGTCGGGCACGCCGTGCAGCAGGAACATGCGGGCCTGGTCGTTCTCGACCCGCTTGAACTGGTCCTTCGCCAGCTCCAGGCGGCGGTAGTACATGTCGCGGAACACGCCGGTGGTGCGGTTCATGTGATCGCGGCGGCGCCAGAACTCGTCGCTGAAAGCGTCGCGGGCCTGGTCGGATTCGAGGGAGAGGAAGAGGTCGAGCTCCGCCGGCAGGATGATCGGAGTGACGTCGGCCACGAAGTCCTGGTGGCGCGCTTCGAGCTTCGCCGTGCGCGCTTTCCGCTCCCGGCGCGACAGCTTGCGGATCGTTTCAGAGCGGTCCGGCTTGGACTCTTGCTTCGGGTCTTGTTTCGGTGGAGTGGGATCCTGTCCCAGAATGTTTGTAGCGAACGCCAACGTCAATACGACGGCCACCGCTTTCGGGATCATCGATTTCCTTTGTGATGCGGATCTACCTCGACAACAACGCCACCACCGCGATTCACCCGGACGTCCTCGACGTTCTCCAGACCTCGCTGCGCGACGTCTTCGGAAACGCCTCTTCCATTCATAACGAAGGCCAGACAGCCCGGCGGGTGATCGAGAACGCCCGGGAGTCGGTCGCGAAGCTGCTCGGCGCGACCGCCCGGGAGGTCATTTTCACCAGCGGCGGGACCGAGTCTAACAACGCTGCCATTTTTGGTGCGGTCGGCGATGACCTTCGTTGCCACATCGTAACGACCTCGATCGAGCATCCCTCGGTGGCTGAAGCAGTTCGCGAGCTCGAGCGCCGCGGCTGCCCGGTGACCCGGGTCGCCCCCTCGCGCAGCGGCGACGTCTCCGCCGAGGAGGTCCTCGCGGCGATCCGGCCGGAGACGAAGCTCGTCACGGTCATGATGGCCAACAACGAGACCGGGGTCATCCAGCCGGTCGAGGCGATCGGGCCGGCGTGCCGCGAGCGAGGCGTCCACTTCCACGTCGATGCCGTCCAGGCGGCGGGGAAGATCCCCATCGACGTGAGCGCCCTCTCCTGCGACACCCTCGCGATCTCCGCCCACAAACTGCACGCCCCGAAGGGGATCGGCGCGCTCTACGTCCGGCGCGGCGTCACCATGGCCGCCCACATCGTCGGCGGAGCCCAGGAGCGGCGCCGCCGGGCCGGGACCGAGAACGTCCCCCTCGCCGCCGCTTTCAGCACCGCCGCCGGCCTCACGTACCCCTCGGAGGAGATCGCCGCGATGCGCGACCGCCTCGAGTCGCACCTCTCCACCCTTGACGTCACCATCAACGGCGCCGATGTACCGCGCCTCCCGAACACCAGCAACGTCACCTTCCACGGCGCCGACGGCGAAGGCATCGTCATCGCCCTCGACCTCTCCGGCGTCGCCGTCTCCACCGGCTCCGCCTGCTCCTCCGGCCGCGTCGAGCCCAGCCCCGTCCTCCTCGCCATGGCCCTCACCCCCGACCAGGCCCGCTCCACCGTCCGCTTCTCCCTCTCCCGCTTCACCACGGTGGAAGAGGTGGATCGGGTAGGGGAGCTGCTTATGGAGTTGGTGCCGAGATGCACGCAGGAGAGACGGGATTGAGGATTGAGAATTGAGGATTGAGGATTGGTTTCTCCCGTCATCCACAATCCACAATCCTCAATCCTCAATCCCGTGCCCCTCCCCCGAATAACGCTTGAACCCGCCGGGTTCACCGTGTCAAAGTTCCCTCCGATTTGGGTCCAATGCAGGAAAAACCAATCCTCCAGGGCGATCTCTCGAAGATCCAGCTGCCCGACGTCCTGAGCTTCATGGCCATGATCCGCGAGAGCGGAAAGCTCGTGGTCCGCCGCGGCACCCTCGACCGGGCCATCCACTGGAACAACGGCGAAATCATCTTCGCCACCTCCAGCTCCCCCGAGCACTCCCTCGGCCAGTTCCTCCTCCGGAACGGCAAGATCACCGAAGACCAGTACGAAGAATCCAAACGCCGCGTCACCGCGCAGCTCCGCCATGGCAAGCTCCTCGTCCAGATGGGCGCCCTCTCCCCCAAAGACCTCTGGTGGGGCGTCAAGAACCAGGTCCTGGAGATCCTCTACTCCCTCTTCGGCTGGAAAGACGGCGACTTCGCCTTCTACGACAGCTCCGACGACCTCGCCCAGGAGCGGATCGTCCTGCACATCAACACCTCCAGCGTCATCATGGAAGGCATCCGCCGGCTCGACGAGTCGGAGCGGATCCGCGAAAAGATCCCCACCCTCGACGTCGCCTTTGCCAAAATCCCCGGCGGCGTCCCCAACTTCGCCGAGCTCGACATGAGCGAGAGCGAAGTCGCCATCTACAACAACATCGACGGCAAGCTCAACGTCCGCGAGCTCACCGGCCGCTCCGAGCTCACCGAATTCGAAGTCACCCGCATCCTCTTCCAGCTCCTCTCCGCGCGCCTCATCGAGCAGGCCCCCGAGGAAAAAGGCTTCCGCCCGGTCTTCCTCGACGTCGAAGACTCCCCCGAGCTGTTGAAAGTCATCTCCACCTACAACGACATGTTCGGCCGCCTCTTCGAAGCGCTGGAAAAGAAAGTCGGCGAAGACCAGGCCCGCGACATCTTCATGACCATCCTCCAGAACGCCGAGACCGACGAGCTCTGGTCCGGCGTCTTCTTCGACCAATACGGCCGCTTCGACGAAAACATGCTCATCGCCAACATCTCCGAGCTGCCCTTCGAAAAGCGGAAGGCCGTGCTGGACGAAGGCCTGAACACGCTGCTGTCGGTGCAGCTCTTCGAGGTGTCACAGCATCTCGATCAGGCCGGGAAAGTGGACGTCTTCCGGTTCATCTCCGACCAGAAGGCTTCGTTGGAGAAGGCGTTTCTCTGATAGTTGTTGATATTCTCCCGCCCGCATGTGGCCAACCCTCCTCAAAGTAGGCAATTTCGAGATCACCACCTTCGGGTTGATGATGTTCCTCGCGTTCATCGTCTCCGGATGGGTGCTGGCGCGCCAGTTCCGCAAATACGGCCTCGATGAAGAGGTCGCGTCGACCATCGTCGTCGGCGCCGCGTTCGGCGGCATCATCGGGGCGAAGGTCTATTACGCCATCCTCACCCGCGACCTGAGCGCCCTCATCGAGCGTGCGGGCCTGGTCTGGTACGGGGGAATGATCGGCGGCTTCCTGGTCTGCTGGTGGATCGTCCGGCGCCACAAGATCCCCTTCCTCACCGCCGCCGACGCCGCCGCTCCTGCCCTCTCGATCGGCTACGCCCTCGGCCGCATCGGCTGCTTCCTCGTCGGCGACGACTACGGCCGTCCCACCGACGCCTGGTACGGCGTCGCCTTCCCCAAAGGCGCCCCCCCGACAACCGCTTACGAGCTCCGCCAGTTCGGTGCCGCCGTCGACCCGTCCATCCCCGACTACCAGGTGCTCCGCGTCCACCCCACGCAACTCTACGAGACCGGCGCTGCCCTTCTCATGTTCGCCGTCCTCATGTGGCTCAACCGCCGCCCCCACCGCCGCGGCCTCGCCTGGGGCCTCTTCCTGATCATGCTCGGCATCGAACGCTTCCTGGTGGAGATCGTCCGCGCCAAGGACGACCGTTTCCTCGGGGCGTTCACCGTGGCGCAGTTGATCTCGGTGCTGCTGGTTATCGCGGGGCTGGCGTTTTGCGTGCGAGCCAGACCGGCCGAAAGCGTTCGCGTGTAACAACCGATTTTGATTGTCATCCTGAGCCACAGGAACGTCCCTCGGGCACGAAGCATGGCGGCGAAGGACCCCCTCCGTCTGCACGCTGCTCGTTCAATCGGAGGGGGTCCTTCGCCGTCGTGTGCTCTGCTTCGAGGGGCAGTTCCTGCGGCTCAGGATGACAACCTTGTTTCTGCGCACCTCTCCCCAATCCGACGCCTCAACTAAACTCCCCGCATGAAGTTCACCACGGCCGGCGAATCCCACGGCCCGCAACTCACCGTCATCGTGCAGGGCGTGCCTGCCGGTCTGCGCCTCCACAGAGAGAACATCAACGACGACCTCCGCCGCCGCCAGCACGGCTACGGACGCGGCGGCCGGATGAAGATCGAGACCGACGAGGCCGAGATCACCTCCGGCGTGCGCGGCGGGGAGACCCTCGGCTCGCCGATCGCCGTCAACATCCGTAACCGTGACTTCGACAACTGGCGTGAAGCCATGGACCCGTGGGAGCTCGACGAAAAAGAGACCCACAAACGCCGCGTCCACGCGCCGCGTCCCGGCCACGTCGACCTTCCCGGTGGGATGAAATACGGCCGCACCGACCTCCGCGACATCCTCGAGCGTGCCTCCGCCCGCGAGACCGCCGCGCGCGTCGCCGCCGGCGCCATCGCCAAAGAGCTCCTGCGCGCCTTCGGCATCGAGCTCCGCTCCGGCGTCGCCAGCGTCGGCGCGGCCGGCGACCCGAACCTCTCCGTCACCTGGGACGACCTCGCCGCCGTCGACGACGAATCCCCCCTCCGCGCCATCCGCCGCGAAGACGAGCCGGCCATGATCGAGCACGTCGACAAAGCCCGCGAAGCCGGCGAGACCCTCGGCGGAACCATCGTCGCCGGCGCACGCGGCGTCCCGGTCGGCCTCGGCTCCTACGTCCAATGGAACGAGAAACTCGACGGCCGCATCGCCCAGGCCATCCTCTCCATCCACGCCGTCAAAGCCGTGGCCCTCGGCGACGGCGTCGCCGCCGCCCAGCGCACCGGCTCCGACGTCCACGACCCCATCTACTTCGACGACGAGCGCCGCTACCACCGCACCACCAACCGCGCCGGCGGCCTCGAAGGCGGCGTCACCAACGGCGAAGACGTCATCGTCCGCGCCTACATGAAACCGATCTCCACCCTCCGCCGCGGCCTCCCGAGCGTCGACACCGAAACCCACGAGCCCCACCGCTCCCAGTGGGAGCGCAGCGACGTCACCGCCGTCCCCGCCTGTGGCGTCGTCTGTGAAGCCATGCTCGCCCTCGTCCTGGCCGGCGCGATGCGGGAGAAGTTCGGGGGGGACAGCCTCGACGACATGCGGAGAGCGTACGATGCCTACCAGGCGCGCCTGCGCGAGTTCTGAACCGATGACCGACGCACGCACCCAGCCCGCCAGTTCATCTCTCATCACTCATCTCTCATCGTTCAGAGACCTCTTCCCCGTCACCCGCAACCTGATCTACTTCAACCACGCCGCCGTCGGCCCGCTCTCCACGCGGGCGTGTGACGCGATGGAGAGGCATGCGCGGGATCAGCGGGACCATGGGGCGCTGCACTGGCGCGACTGGCTGGCGGAGTACGACCGGTTGCGCGAGGCGGCCGGGCGGCTGATCGGGGCGCAGCCGGAAGAGATCGCACTCCTCAAAAACACCTCCGAGGGACTGTCGTTCGTGGCCCAGGGACTGGCGTGGGAGGCCGGGGACAACGTCGTCACCACCGCCCTCGAGTTCCCTTCGAACTGGACGCCGTGGAAGCGGCTCGAATCGCGCGGCGTCGAGTGCCGCATCGCGGAACTGCCCGACGTCGAGCACCTCGACGCGCTCATCGACGGCCGGACCCGCCTCGTGACCGTGTCATCGGTCGCCTTCCACAACGGCTACGTCGCCGACCTCGAAGCCATCGGCGAACTGTGCGCCTCGCGCGACGTCCTGTTCTGCGTCGACGCCATCCAGAGCATCGGCGTCCTCCCGATCGACGTCCACCGCGCGAAGATCCACTTCCTCGCCGCCGACGGCCACAAATGGATGTGCGGCCCGGAAGGAGCGGCGCTCTTCTACGTCGCCGCCGACAAGCGGGACCTGCTCGAAGTGCTGGAGAACGGCTGGACCAACATCGACCGCCAGGGAAAATTCATCGGCTGCCCCATCGACCTCCTCCCCGACGCCCGCCGCTTCGAAGCCGGCTCCCTCAACACCAACGGCATCTACGGCCTCCGCGCCGCCCTCGACTTCCTGCTCGAGATCGGCATCCACCTCATCGCCGATCGCGCCGTCACCGTCGCCACCACCCTCGCCGGCGCCCTCGAAAGCATCGGCTGGAGCATCGGCTCCCCCCATCCGATCCGCGCCCCCATCGTCGGCGCCACGCCTCCGCCGGGAGAGAAGTCACTCCTCTGGTGGCACCGCAAGCTCGAAGAACAGAGCATCGTCTGCGCCCCCCGGGAAGGGATGCTCCGCTTCTCTCCCCACTTTTACAACGACGCCTCCGAAGTGGAGCGCGTCATCGACGCGCTCCGGCCTCTGCATCGCTGACCCTAATGATCCCGGGGGACGCGCTTCCCGAAACGGCCGCGCCCGGAGCGCTTTCGGTCGGAATGGTTATGCGCGGCGTGTTTCGGGTGCTCCCTGGCGTGTCGTTCCATGTTCCGGGCGATGAGCTCATCCATCCTTGCTGGATCCTGCAAGGCCGGGGCGGCCAGAGTCAGGTCGGCGATCAGCGCGTCGATCGGATCTCCCCCGACGTGCGAGAAAGACCGGAGCTCGGCCTCTTCGAAGGCGAGCAACTGCCGGTCCGCCAGGCCCAGGGCGCGCATCAACTGATCGTGGTGCATGCCTCCCCCGGCATTCACGTACATCACTACCCCCAACCTGGTACCGCTCCGCGAGTAATTGATGTTGATCGCCTGCTTGCCCCGGACGAACAGGGCCGTGGCAAGAGGCACTCCGGGAATCATCTCATCGGGCTCGAACACGTATCCAAGCGGCGCCAGGATGGGATCGAGCCGTTCGCCGGCAGCACATAACGCTTCGTGACAGGCCTTTGCACTCATCGAATGCCTCCGCGGGGGTGGATGGAGAACAATCTTAACCGGTACTCGCGGATGGCGACCGGACACCATCGCCACCTGCTTCGACCTCACCATGACACCTCAGACTCGACCCCTGACACCTCAGGTTTGATCCCTGAGACCATCAAATTCGACCCCTGAGACCTCAGATTTCATCCCTGCACCCTCGCATTTCGTCGCCGACACCCTGGCATTTCATCCTTCACCCCTCGCCTGCGAGGCCGAAGGTCTTCCGGCTGAAGTCTCGGGGATGGGGGCGCGGAGAGTGAGGGCTCGACTCAGGCGCTCTTCAGGTCGCGGCGATACCAGCCGCCAGCGCAGGGAGGGTGTAGAAGACGTGGCGGGGTCACACCTTCGTTCTTCCCGGCCTGAAACAGAAAAAGAAAGCTCTGACCCCTACCGCGGGCCCTCGTCTCCTCCCGCCCGTCACCTGATGGGTCGGGGTGCGTGCGATCTCGCAGGCGTTTTAGGCAGATAGCATGCAGTGTCCGCGACGTACGCCCAAGAGTCGGAGTAGTGCTTGAAGACGTTGTCACCCGACAGGACGTGCAAAACCGTCAGCAGCTCGACATGGTTCCGGTGGTAGGACACTCCGAAGTGTGGAGCGCGGCCCGGATAGGTGACGTGCGAGAGATCGTAGGCCGAGAACCCGCCGACCTCCGCGTACGGGAGGATTTGCCGGAGACTCTTCACGGACTCCCGGTAATACTCTGCCGCCATCGCCTGCCCGACGCCGTGAGCCTGCGGCACCTGCGACCAGTCATGCAGCCCGACTGCAGCGTACATGAACCCGTTCAGCGTGTACGTCATCGGGTTGGCCACGTACTCTTCGAACGTGACGTAATCCGACAGTGACGGGTGGAGATCCTTCAGCGTTCCGCGCGTGCCGCCCTGCTCGATCGGGATCACCATGAAGTTGAGAGCGCGCCGCCCGGCGTCGAGGTAGCGTGGGTCCGCGGTCAGTGCGTACAGCCGCGCGAACAGGCTCAACGCCTGCCCCTGAGTCATGCCGGACACCCACCCGGCGTAGAGCTTCGGAGTGGTGGGACTGTGATACGGGAAATCGAATGGATATCGGAGCGCCCCGTCATCGCTCTGCATCTCCAGCAGCTTCGCTACCGCCGCGGCCATCGGCCCAGGCATGACCGTCGCGCCGCTGTTCAGCATCCGCCCGTGGTGCATGAGCAGAAATTGAATGACCGTGATCGGGTTGTAATAGGTCCCGTCCGCGCGCACCTGCTGAGGGACGCCGTTCGCATCGAACGTGAGCGTCGCCCCAGCACGGAAGGAGGCGTATCGACCATACCCGAGATAGTCACCTGTCGGGTTGTAGGGGGTGGCCGCGTAGTACCCGATGCGAAGCCTGTAGTCGTACCCCGCCGAGCAGTAGGACTCCCTCGCCGTGGCCGTTTTCGTCGCCCACGCCGGAGAGATTTTCATGACCGGCCAGACCTCGCCCGGTCCGGGAACCTGGGCCACAGCCGGAAGAGCTGACAGTAAGGCGAACATGACGATCCCGAGTGCGTTCCGTGTGCGCATCCCGGGAGTGTAGCCCATGGTTCAACCCGTCCCTGCCGACATCGCCTGCGGCGGCCCGGCGCTCCGCCTTCGGCACCGCCGCGTCGAAGCGTGCGTATCATCAGAACGTGAACCGAATCGGGAAGGACGGGACGAGCGACGCGTTCACGGTCGTACCGCTCGTTCGGATCGAGGCTGCGTCGTTCCTGATGGGATCGCAATTGCGGCCGCACGTGGGGCAGGACAACGAGGGTCCGGTGCATCGCGTCGACCTCGACGCGTTCTCGATCGGGCTCTATCAGGTGACGAACGCCGAGTATGACTTCTTCGTGCAGTGCACGGGCCGTTCGCCGCTCCCTCATCGGGAAGAGCCGCAATTCAACGATCCGCGGCAGCCGGTGGTCGCGGTTTCGTGGTTTGACGCGGTGAGCTATTGCGAATGGCTGAGCAGTGAAACGGGGCAACGATTTCGCCTGCCGGCCGAGGCCGAGTGGGAGTGTGCCGCGCGTGGAGGGGTGGCCGGTGCGCTCTATCCGTGGGGCGATGACCCGCCTCAGTCACGACCCGATTACGACACCCGCTGGATCCACGGGCCGGAGGCTTGCGGGAGCGGCGCGCCGAACGGGTACGGTCTGTACGACATCTGCGAGAACGTCCACGAGTGGTGCAGCGACTGGTACGCGCCGGACTATTACGCCGTGTCTCCGCAGCGGAATCCTCGCGGGCCGGAGGCCGGCGTGCGCCGCGTCTCGCGCGGTGGATCGTGGCGCCATCACGTCAAAATGAGCCGCTGTGCCGCGCGCTCCAGTCTTCCTCCCGGCCTGCGCTACACCGATTACGGCTTCCGGGTCGCGTGCGGCGCGGAGTGACGGCGAAGCGTCCACGAATTCGCAACTCGCCGCGCGAATCGCGTACGATGTGGGATGCCTCCGATTCCGCTCCGCGTCGCAGATCTGGTCAAGCACTTCGGTTCGTTGACCGCGCTCGATGGAGTTTCGCTGGAGCTCTCGGAAGGCGAGATTCTCGGCCTCCTCGGGCCGAACGGCGCCGGAAAGACCACCCTCGTTCGCGCGATCGCGGGGCGGGTCATCCCCGAGGCCGGATCCGTCTCGCTGTTCGGCGTCGCGGCGGCTCCAGGCGATTCGGGATCGCGACAGAAGCTCGGCTGGGTCCCTCAGGAGATCGCGCTGTACCCGCTGCTCTCCGTCCGCGAGAACCTACAGAGCTTCGGCCGGTTTCACGGTCTTCTCGGGCCGGACCTCGACGCGGCAATCGACGAGGCTCTCCACTGGTCCGGGCTCGCGGATCGGGCTGGCGACCGGACGAAGAATCTCTCGGGCGGAATGAAGAGAAGGCTCAACATGGCTGCCGGTGTGATTCACCGGCCGGCCCTCATCCTCATGGATGAGCCGACGGTCGGAGTCGATCCGCAGTCCCGCGAAAAGATCTACGCGATGATCGAGGAGCTGCGGCGCGGCGGGGTGTCCATCATCTACACCACGCACTACATGGAAGAGGCCGAGCGGCTCTGCGATCGGATCGCCATCATCGATCGGGGGAAGATCATCGCAGACGGCTCGCGCGACGAGTTGCTCCGGTCGACGATCGGCCTGGAGCGGGAGCTGACCGTCGACTGCGGCAGCGCGATCCCGGAGCCGGTGCGGACGCTTCTTTCCGCGCGGGGAGCAACCGTCGAGGGGCAACGCGTCAGGCTGCCGGTGCGCGACACCAGGCGCGAGATGGAAGCGCTCCTCCAGCTTCTCGATGCCGAAAAGATCGCCGTGGACGACCTGTCGTTCCGGAAACCGAACCTGGAGGCGGTGTTCCTCCATCTGACGGGAAGGGGCCTGCGCGAATGATCTTCCATGTGATTCGCAACTCGGCGATGAATCTCCGCCGCGATCGCGCCGCGCTCGTGCTGACGTTCGTGCTGCCGATCGCGTTCTTCTCGATTTTCGCGGGCGTTTTCGGCGCGCGAGGCGACTCGCGGACACCGCGAATTCGACTGATCGTCGTCGACGAAGACCGGAGCGATCACTCCGCGGCGCTCGTGGCCGCTCTCGGCAAAGAGTCCGGGTTGAACGTCATGAAGGAGACGGCCGACAAGCGAGCTCCTGTCACCGCTTACGATCGCGCATCCGCCGAGGCCGCGGTGAAAGCGGGACGCGCACCGGTTGCGATCGTCATTCCGAAAGGGTTCGGCGAGTCGGCGTTCGCCTTCAGCTCGACGAATCGTCCGCGGATGCTTCTTCTCGCCGATTCGTCCGATCCGATCGCGCCGCAGATGGTGACCGGGTTGCTCCAGAAGGTGGCCATGACCAGCTCTCCCACGACCATGGCCGAAGCGGGAATCGGGGAGGTCGATCGCTGGAGCGGCGGGCTGACTGCGGAACAGAAGGGACGGCTCGCCGCGGGTCTCGATCGCATGCGACGCGATTCGGCCGCCGGAACGGGCAGCGCAGTATCCGGGGCGCTCATCGAGGTCGACGTCCGCGACATTCTCGGGGAGTCGAAGAAAGCGCCGCTCATCGCCTTCTACGCCGCGGGCACCGGTGTGATGTTTCTCCTCTTCAGCGCCTCCAGCGCCGGCGGGACGCTCCTCGAGGAGTCGGAGAGCGGTACGCTGGACCGCCTTCTGTCGACGCGGGTCACGATGACCACGCTTCTGCTCGGGAAGCTGCTGTTTCTGACGATCGTCGGCGTCGTGCAGCTCACCGTGATGTTTCTCTGGGGGGCGGCCGTGTTCGGCCTCGAGCTGTTTTCCCACCTCGGCGGCTTTTACGTGGTGACGATTGCAACCGCGCTTGCCGCCTCCGCGTTCGGCCTGTTGCTCGCATCGGTCTGCAGGACTCGCGCGCAACTGGGTGCGCTCTCCACGCTCGTCATTCTGATCATCTCGGCCCTGGGAGGGAGCATGTTTCCGCGCTTCCTCATGCCCGAGGCCGTGCAGCGTTTCAGCCTCATCGCGTTCAACTCGTGGGCGCTGGAAGGCTATCTGAAGGTCTTCTGGCGCGAAGAGCCGACCGCGCGACTCTGGCCGGAAGTCGCGGTCCTCGTCGGGACGGCGATTCTCTTCACGTTCATCGCGCGCCGTGTCGCGAGAAAGTGGGAGATCACCTGAAACAGGATGGTCCCGCGCCCTGGCTTTGTCACCCTCTCCCCGCCGAGCCGGGGAGAGGGATGTTCGGCGCCTGCGCGAGGCGGGTGCGTCAAGGATCAAATCGGAGTGCGTTTGTCAGAAGTCCAGGCGCCGGACGGGGTGAGGGGCCGTGCCACAGGCCTGAAGTTTCCACTCCTCCTCGTCCCCGCGTCCTTCACTTCGCGTCGAACGGCGCGAGGTGCCGGTCGAGGAGAAACGGGCCGCCGGGGACGATCGCTGCGGCGATTCCTGCCGCGGCCAGGGCGGGGGAGATCGGCACTTTGCGGATGGCGAGGAGCAGCATCAGCACGAGCGCGACGAAGAGGGCTCCGTGCAGCGATCCGACGATCCGCACCGCCAGCGGCATGCCGGCGAAGTACTTGAGCGGCATCGCGATCCCGAAGAGGACCAGCGTCGAGATTCCTTCGATGACCGCAAGATGGCGCAGGGCCCGGACGAAAGTCACGGGAGCATCCTACATGGCCGCGAGCCGCTGACATCCTGACCGTGCGGGGGCGTGCGGCCCATCCCCAGTAATTCCCCATATTTCCACCAGGCCCGCCGGCCGTCCCGCGTGTAAGTTGGGTCGCGTTCCAACAATCGACTCAACAGAACGAAAAGGAGAATCACTCAGAATGTCCTCAGACACCAGGGCCACGCTTTCGGCCGATTTCGGCTTGAAATCGGTGTGGCATTCACGCAGAACCCTGCTTCTTGCCCTCATCCTCAGCATCGTCGCTCTCCCGGTCCCCATCGCCCATGCCCAACCAGTCGACATCATCACGAACAACGACTTCGAGGATCCCTACGAGGCGCTCGGCTTCGCGGCCATCAGCTCCAACGACGGCTCCGTCGAGCAGACCACCGTGAACCCGATCGCCGGGACCGGAAGCCTCAAGATCACGGTCAACAACTACGGGCGCGTCATCCACTATTACGCGTACGGATACGGCTCGGGCCCGAACGCCAGCTCGGTCACCCTCACCGCGAAGCTGCGCGTCGACAGCACGACCATCCCCGGCCGGCAACTGACCGCCTGCGCGGTCGCGTATTTCATGGACAGCTCGGAGCCGTCCCAGTACTGCCGGAACTTCCCGGTCGACGACGAGAACGTCGTCGACATCCGTATCGCCCTGGACACCAACGACCGGCAGCTCAACTACATCTTCCCGCAGTTCAAACTGGACGATACCGGCACGATCGAAGCGACCGTCGACGACGTCCATTACCTCGTCGAAGAGGCGCAGTTGCCGGAGGTGCCGGAGGGCTTCGAGCGGGTCGACGTCATCGCCAACCATGGTTTCGAGAATCCCCTGGCTGACCTCGGGTTCGAGCCGTACAGCTCCTACGACGGCTCCGTCGCGCATACCGACGAAAACCCGATCATCGGTGACGGAAGCCTGAAGATCACCGTCAACAGCTACGGCCGTGTCTTCGCGTGGATTCCGTATGGATATGGAGCGGGGCCGTTCGCACGCTCGGTCACGCTGTCCGCAAAACTTCGCGTGGACAGCTCGACCCTGTCCGGCAGGGAACTGACCGCCTGTACGATCGCCTACTTCTTCGGCAGCTCGAATCCGTCCCAGGAGTGCCAGAGCTATCCGGTCGATGAAGACAACACCGTCAACGTCTACCTCGAGCTCGACACCGAGGACCGCCAGCTCCAGTACATCCTCCCGCAGTTCAAACTGGACGACACCGGCACGATGGAGGCGACGGTCGACTCCGTCCATTTCTACGTAGTCCAGCCTGAACCATGACCTTCCACTGACTGAACTCCGCCAAGAACGCCCGCCGCAAGGCGGGCGTTCTTCTGTCCGGCCTTCCGCTCCCTTCGAGCGAGCCGCGCTTCCCGCGCGGTTGGGGGCCTGAAATGGACGTCGCATGTTCTACCGAGCTCGGGGGCGCAGCTCGTGCATCTCTGGAATGAATGAGTCGTAAGCGAGTCCCGAGACCGGCCGCGGCGACGAAGAGCACACGCGCACCTGCGGAGCGGTGCATGCAGTGAGGGCACGGAAACGACTCATGACGATTGTGCTGGTGATCCTGGCAACGGTGTTCGTTACCTTCCTTGCCCTCAATCTCACCACCGCGGAGAAGAAGATCGAGCACCGGATCACGCACCTCTACGGCGTCGGCGATCCTCAGTTTCTCCGGTCGATGGGCAGTCTGCTCGGGCCTCCCGTCGTCGGCGGGAACGGCGTGCAGGAACTGCTCAACGGCGACCAGATCTTTCCCGCGATGCTGGCGGCGATTCGGGGTGCGCAGAAGTCGGTGACGTTCGAGACCTACATCTACTAGTCCGGCGAGATCGGGCGCGAATTTTCCAAAGCGCTCGCTGAGAGGGCGCGGGCCGGGGTGAAGGTGCACGTCCTGCTGGACTGGGTCGGTGCGAACAAACTGGACGAAGAAGCGCTCTCGCTCATGCGGGACGCGGGCGTGGAGATCGAGAAGTATCACCCGCTGCGCTGGTACAACCTCGGCCGGGTGAACAATCGCACCCATCGCAAGCTGCTGGTGGTCGACGGCCGTGTGGGGTTCACGGGCGGTGTGGGGATCGCGGACAAGTGGCGTGGCAGCGCGCGGAATCCCGACGAATGGCGGGATTCCCATTTCCGGCTCGAAGGGCCTGCCGTGGCCCAGATCCTCCGGTCGCAGTTGTGAGAACCGCGTGAGATGAACCCCCGTACGGATCACGACCAGATGCGCATCTTCGCGAAGAAGGTTGCACTGCTGCTCGCTCTTCTTCTGGCCTGGCACATTCGCGGGATCGTCGTGCTCCTGCTCGTGGCCGGCGTGCTCGCGGCCGGGATCGCTCCGGCGGTCGCGCGCGTGCAGGTGCTGGTTCGCCGCTATCTGCACAGGCGCGTTCGCAGAAGCACCGCGGTCTTGCTCATCTATCTGCCCTTCTTCCTGGTCGCCGCCGCCCTGCTCCTGTTCGGCCTCCCGTTCCTGCTCGATCAGTCGAAGGGTCTTGCCGCCGATCTTCCGCGGCTGCTCGACGAGCGCATTTTCACGCCGCTGCAGGCGTACATACCGATCGGGGACTTTCGCGAGCTCCTGCGCAAGACCGCGACGGGAAGCGAGGGCGAGCCGATCCTCAAATACGTTCGCGGTGCGGCGACGGTTGTCGCGTCCGGGGTCGCCGTGCTGTTCGTGATCTTCTACATGCTCATCGACGCCGAACGCCTGAAGAATCTGTTTCTCCTTGCCTATCCTTCGGAGCAGCGGGCCGGCAAGAAGACGCTGGTCCGCCGGATGGCGCGGCGCATGAGTGCGTGGCTGTCGGCCCAGCTCATCCTCGCCGGAGTCATCGGCGGACTCACCTTCGCAGTGCTGGTCGCTCTGCGCGTGCCGTACGCATTGCCGCTTGCACTGCTGGCAGCGATCGGGGAGATGATCCCTGTCATCGGGCCGATCGTGGGAGCGGTGCCGGCACTCGTCGTTGCCCTCTTCCAGTCGCCCTGGCAGTTCTGGTCGGTCCTGATTGCCGCCATCGTCATCCAGCAGTTCGAGAATCTCGTGCTCGTGCCGCGTCTGATGGCGAACAAGCTCCATGTGTCGCCGCTGGGGATCTTCGTCGGGTTCATGATCGGAGCGTCATTGCTCGGGATCATCGGGGCCGTCCTCGCCGCACCGATCGCCGCCATCGTGCAGGTGATTTTCGAGGAAATGTATGTCGCCCGTCGCGAGCGCCGGCAGGACACCGCCCGCGCCGGGGCCCTGGTCACGAGCGAAGTCCTCGAGGAGGAGGAGCGCCAGAAAGAGCGCGAGGCGGGCGACAAAGCGATCGATTCGGCGGGGTGACTGTCTTCCGGTTCCCTCACTCCGCGTACAACTGCAGATCCGTCCCGATCCGATCGGCCATCTCGCACACCGTCTCGAGATCGGGATGCCGCACGAAGACGTAGCCGTCCGAGAGCAGCGTCTTTACCCAGTCGCGGCGGGAGGCGCCGATGGGAAGGAGGTCGATGCAGGGGATGTGCTCGCCGAACGATGCCAGGATGCGCTCGAGCCCTTCGATGCGCCGGATCCGTCCCTGCCCCGACGCGCGCTTGAACACGATGGCGCAGTTGTAGAGTCGTTCGAACGGGACGTCGAACGTTCCATGCACGATGGCCTCGGCCCATCCGGTAAAGAGGTCGATGTCGCTGGCGAAGTTCATCGTGTCGACGGTGTGCGCGCCGGGCGGCCGGGCGGCGATCTCGCCGAACACGACCTCGCCGTCGCTCTTGCGATACCACTCCATGTGCGCGAAGCCGCTCTGGTGCTTCAGCGCCCGCAGCACGTTGCGTCCCAGCTCGCGCCCCTCGTCGAACTGGGGCGCGTCGTATTCGCGCAGGGTCACCGTCTGCGGACTGATCCACTCCACGCTCCGCCCGATCAGCGGGCGAGGCCGGTACCAGGAGAGGCTCTCGTACACGACCCGGCCTTCGACCGAGATCGTGTCGAACGTGAACTCCTCGCCGTCGATGAACTCCTCGATGTTGTACTCGCGATCCCGGCCGGCCTTGTTCAGCGCCGCCTCGAGCTCTGCCATCGAGTCGCACCGGAACGTGTTCTCCGAGCCCGCGCCGGCGACCGGCTTGAGGCAGATCGGAAAGCCGACCCGCTCCGCGGCTTCGGCGCACTCCCGCGCCGACGACCCGCGCTGGTGGCGCGGTGTGCGCAGTCCCGCGGCGCTGACGGCCTGCTTCATCCGGTCCTTGTCGCGGAAACAGAGTGCCTCGTCGTAACTCAGGCCCGGCGCCCCGAAAGCCTCGCGCACGCGGGCCGCGAGGAGCACGGCCGGCTCCCACAGCGTCTCGACCTGGTCGATCGTCACCGGTCCCGCCCATCGGCGTATGGCATCGAACGCGGCCTGCCCGTCGAACAGCGACGTCACCTGCAGGTACCCGCTCAGGCTTTCCCGCAAGTCCGGCGGGAGATGGCTCTCCGGGTGCGAGTCGACGCCGAGCACCCGCGCGCCGACCCGCGCCAGTCCGCGGGCGAAGAAGGAAAGCTCGGTCGGCCATGCGCAGCCGAGCAGGAGGACGGTTTTCATCCAAGCTCCACGTGAATGAGGTTGATGATCGTTTCCAGGGCCCGGCCGACCACGGCAGTCTCGCGGTCGCGGACAATGATGAACCCTTCACCCTCGTAGCTGCCACTCGGCGGCTGTCCGATCGACGGAAGCCTGGCCGCGACGACGAGCGATCCGACCGCGGCCGCCGCTTCTTCCACGCGATGGAGAGCCTTCACGCGGGCGTTGACAAGGCCCTGGCCCTGCCCGCGGAGAAAGGCGATGCCGGCCGACCATTGCGGCACCGTCGGCTCGAACGTGCCGAGGATCATCAGCCGGACCCAGGCGGCATCGAAGTCGATGTCGTGCGCGTACGACACCAGGTCCATGATCTGCGCTCCCGGCGGCCGCGCCGCGACCTCGGAGATGGCGATCGACCCGTCGCGGCGGCGGAACCATTCGAGGTGACACAGCCCCGTCTTCATGCCCAGGACCTCGAGCGCGCGGGCGGCGGCAGCGCGGATGTCGTCGTAACGCGACGCGTCCGTCTCGCGCGGCAGGTGGATGCACCATTGGATCCAGCCGTTCCGAAGCACCTCCAGCGGCGTCGGACGGTAATGCGTCAGCGAATGCCAGATCAGGCTCCCGTCAACCATGACGCCTTCGAACGAATGCTCTTCGCCGACGATGTGCTCCTCGATGAGGAGAGGCGGCGGTGCGACGCGCAGCGCATCCGCGAGTTGCTCCGCCGTGTCGACCCGGAACGTCGACTTCGCCCCCGCGCCTTCGAGCGGCTTGATCACCACCGGATAGCCGTTCGCTTCCACGAACCGCCACGCGTCGTCCGCGCTGGTGACGCGCGCGTGCCGCGCGCACGGCAGTCCCGCGGCATCGAACAGCTCCTTCATCCGCGCCTTGTCGCGGAAGTTCCGCGCCGCGTCCGCACTCATCCCCTCGACGCCCAAACGCTCCCGTACCAGCGCGATCGGAACCTGGAGCTGCTCGTACGCGGCGAACAGGCAATCCACCCCGCCGAGCCTTTCCGCCACCGCCTCGACGGCGCCGGCCAGCTGTTCGAGGTCGAGCACGTCCGCGACCCGCCAATGCTGCGCCACGCCGCCGCGCAGCGGCTCGGGCAGCCTCTCGATCGGATCCTGCGTGACCACCCCCAACCGCACACCCTCGAGCCGTGCCGCCGCACCGATCACCCGCGCAGCGTTTTCCGACAGGATGGGCGCGGCGAAGATCGCATTCGGCATCGGACACCAGTGTAGCGGCGCCTGCCCGCCTGCGGTATCGCAGTCGAGCAATTCCGCCATCGCGCGCTCCCCGAGTGAAGGCGGTTCGACCGGGGTTAGGCCTCCGGCCTGTCAACGCCGGAGGTCGCGGGTTCGAGTCCCGTCGGCACCGGCAATCTAATGCTCTCTCATCGGCGGGGCGGGACGTGCGTTAGAGGGCGATCGCGAGAAAGCGATCCAGATCATCGTCACGCAGCGCGAAGGAACGCCGACCGATCCGTCCGGCGGACCGACCCAATGGCCTTAACTTAAGGCCATTCGAGGCGCAAACTTGTAGGTGGGAGGGTGTGATGGGAAGACCCAGACGGGAAGAGCTCCATCTCGATCTCGATGCGCTGACTACGGTATTTCCGCTGGCCGATATTGAGCGCGTT
>DASPHC010000111.1:0-87971 GCA_035629865.1 Thermoanaerobaculia bacterium
GCAGCCCGGAGGGGTGGTGATCGCACACGAGCCGTCGGACCAGCCGGCGCATGCACCCGCATCCGAGCCGCACGTCCCGGCAATGACGCGGGTCTGGGAGCTGGTCATCGCGGCCGCGCGCGCCCGCGGCGCGCAGACCGACTTCGGCCGAAGGGGGAAGGCTTACCTCGAAGCAGGCTTCGCGGTCGAGAGTCAAAGCGCATATGCCGTCCACTACCCGCCCGCAACCGGCTACGAGATCCCCCGCATCGCACTCAACTCCCTCCGCCCCGCGCTGGCCGAGCATGGGTTGGCCGGCGAGGAAGAGATCGCGTACCTCGATCGCGAGCTCGAGGAGGCCAAACACCGCTCCGGCGTGCTCTGGGTCTCCAGTCCCCTGATGTTCGAGTGGATCGGACGGAGGAAAGTTTAGAGATCAGGCGAGACGTGGGGTCGAGACGCGGGGTCAGAGCTTCGTTCTTTCGGCTTTACGAAAAACGAAGCTCTGACCCCACTCCTCCGAAAACCGAAGCTCTGACCCCACCCCACTCCTCCGGCTTTACGAAAGAAGCTCTGACCCCACTCCTCGTCCCCCTTCTCAGGAGTTCGCTTCGTGGTCCGCCCTCTGCACACTGACCGGGCGTGCCGAAGAGTTACCACGCGGGGGGACGCGCAATGGCCGGATCGCCGTCCGGCGGAGGAGCACCTCCGACGAAGTCGTGGACGGAGCGCTTCGGTGCAATGCGCAACGTTCCGCCATTCCTGAAGCTGATCTGGAAGACCAGTCCCGCGCTGACCGCGAGCGACCTGCTGCTGCGGCTCCTGCGCGCCCTCCTGCCGGTGGCGATGCTCTACGTCGGCAAGCTGATCATCGACGAGGTGATCCGCTTGGCCGGCTCCGGGGCGGTCCCCGCAAATCTCTCAGCCTGGCTGGCGAGCGGGTTGTTCGACCACCTCGGGGCGCTTCTGCTCGTCGAGCTCACGCTGGCCATCCTCGCCGACGTGCTGGGGCGTGTAGTCTCACTCATCGACGCACTCCTCTCCGAGCGATTCACCAATGCGACCAGCGTCGAGCTGATGGAGCACGCGGCGAAGCTCGACCTCGAGGACTTCGAGGACAGCGAGCTACAGGACCAGCTCGAGCGCGCCCGCCGCCAGACCACCGGGCGAATGGCCCTCATGAGCCAGATCTTCGGACAGGCCCAGGACGTGGTCACAATCGTCAGCTTCTCCATCGGCCTGCTGGCCTACGCACCGTGGCTGATCGTCCTGCTGCTCGTCGCGCTCGTCCCGGCGTTTCTCGGCGAGGCTCATTTCAACGCGCAGAGCTATTCGCTCGATTACAAGCGAACACCGGAACGCCGCGAGCTGGACTATCTGCGGCAGACCGGAGCGAGCGTCGAGACGGCGAAGGAAGTAAAGATCTTCGGCCTGCACGGATTTCTGCTCGAGCGATACCGGCTGCTCGCCGCCCGCTTCTACGAGGCCAATCGACGGCTGGCCGTGCGCCGCGCGCTCTGGGGCGCACTGCTGACCGCGGTCGGAACCCTCGGGTACTACCTCGCCTACGCGTTCATCGCCTGGCGGACGTTGCGCGGCGAGTTCACCATCGGCGACCTGACCTTCCTGTCGGGCGCGTTCCGGCGCCTGCGCAACCTGCTCGAAGGACTGCTGATCAGCTTCTCGCAGGTGGCGGGGCAGGCGCTCTATCTCGACGATCTTTTCTCGTTCTTTCAGATCGAGCCCGAGATCGTGTCCCCTCCGAATCCGCGGCCATTCCCTTCTCCGATTGCGGAGGGATTCACGTTCGACAACGTCGGCTTCCGCTATCCCGGCGCCGAGCGTTGGGCGGTGCGGAATCTCAGCTTCACCCTGCGCGCAGGTGAGGTGCTGGCGCTGGTCGGCGAGAATGGCGCGGGAAAGACGACGCTGGTGAAGCTGCTGGCGCGGCTCTACGACCCCGACGAGGGGCGCATCCTCCTCGATGGCCGCGACTTGCGCGAGTACGACCTCGGCGAGCTGCGCTCCAGCATCGGAGTGATCTTTCAGGATTTCGTCCGCTATCAGATGACCGCGGCGGAGAACATCGCGGTCGGGCGGATCGAAGCGCGTGAAGACCGCCCGCGCATCGTCGCCGCCGCGGAAAGCAGCATGGCGGACGATGTCATCCGGCGCTTACCGCGCGGCTACGATCAATGGCTCGGCAAGCGCTTCAAATCCGGGGTCGAGCTGTCCGGCGGCGAATGGCAGAAGGTCGCGATCGGCCGCGCCTACATGAGGGACGCGCAGGTGCTGATCCTCGACGAGCCGACCGCCGCCCTCGACGCCCGCGCGGAGTTCGAGATCTTCCAGCGCTTCAAGGAGTTGAGCCACGGCAAAACGGCCGTGATCATCTCCCATCGCTTTTCCAGCGTGCGCATGGCGAATCGCATCCTGGTGCTGGCCGAAGGAGAGCTCGAGGCCGCCGGAACGCATGAGGAACTGCTCGCCCAGGCAGGCCGGTACGCGGAGCTGTTCGAGTTGCAGGCGGCCGGGTACCGGTAGGGGGTCAGAGCTTCGTTCTTCGTTTCACGCGGCGCGAGAGGGGTCCGAGCTTCGTTCTTCTTCCGCGCAAATCGAAGCTCTGAACATCCCGGTGGAAATTTCAAGCGATTTTTGCAAGGCGATCCGGCTTCGGAACGTAGTCGCGATCGTTCTTGAGCATCGACCAGATGACGCGGATGAGGTGACGTCCGAGAGCCCGGACGGCTTGGTTGTGGGTTTTGCCTTCGGCCTTCTTCTTGTCGTAGTAGACCTTCGATTCCGGGACGTTGTCGATGTGACGAGCGACGGCGACCATCATGGCCGCTTTTGCATGGGTATTGACCTGACGGGTGTTCTTTGAACCCGTGAATTGACCGGAACTGTTATCGAGTCGCGTCATGCCGCTGTAGAGCGCGAGACTCGTTTCTGCTTCGAAGCGTTCGAGGTTGCCGATCTCGCCCGCGAGGGTTGCCGCCGAGAGAGGGCCGAAGCCAGGGATGGTCACGATTCTGCTGGCGATGGTCGAGCTCGCGCCGATGGTGACGATCTGTTTTTCGATGGCCTGAACCTGGCGGATCAAGTCCAACACACGCTGGGCGTCGGCAATGATCATCGGGCCGACCCACTCGACCTCGTCCGAGAACGTGGCCGTACCTTGCCACGCCTCGATCTTGGTCGCATACGTCTGACCGACACCGGGGATTTTGAGCAGGCTGGGACGCCGCATCCCGGCGATCTTGCTCAGATCCTCCCGACAAGTGAGCAGATGGAGGAACCACAGATTGCCGGCCTCGCCCGTGATCTCGAGCAGACCCGGCGAGACGGCTTGCACATCGGACTGGAGGCGGTTGAGCACACGGACTTTGTCATCGACAAGTTGTCGCCGCCGGCGCGTGTATCGCTTGAGCTGCTCGTTCTCAACAGGGGTGTCACCGACGCGATGCAGGACGGTCTTGGCCAGGGGAAGGACCTTGCGCATGTGCATCAACTCGAGAGTCTTCCGTGTGTCGATCTTGTCGGTCTTTGCTGGTCCGGGAAAGATCTCCTTGAATCTCGCCAGCTTGACGTTATTCACGTTCAGCAGTTCGTAGTCGCGCTTCTGAATCATGCGGTCGAGCGGCCGTGCCCAGCCATTCAGACCCTCCATCGCCACCACGACCGGCAGGTCGTTCCTTCGTGCCTCGACACGCCTGAAGAAGAGCTCGAATCCTGCCTTGTCGTGCGTGATGTCGAACTCCTCGACGATCCTTCCATCGTCCGTGGCAATCCCGACGCGATGCTTCCTGGAACCAATATCCAACGCGACACGAAGCTCGTGCACACTCATCCTCACACCTCTCGCATTCGATTTTTATGGGGAACGGGTCAGGCCCGGCTCATCCCGCGTCATGTCTACTGGCAGAGCTACCTGCTGCGCAGAGGCCGCAGAGCACCATCCCGGCAGACGCCCTGGATGAAAGGAAAACAATGTGGGGGCGGCATTTCAGACCGAGCGATCGACCAGCGATCGCGGACCCAATGAGCCACACCCCCACGCGGCACATCCTATCGGATGCTCGCGCGAATCTGTGGCTTGTTTCTGGCGGGCTGCGGAAAAGCCTGCGGAATCATGGGTTATTCGCAAAGAAAGAAAAAAGTGCGCAAAAAAGAAAGAAACGAGAACCGCCCTATGGAAAAGCGGAAAACGCAAAAAGCGCGTTTCCCGCTTTCCCACAGGGCCTGCTACCAGAGACGAAGAAAGACCTGAAGAGACCACAAACCACACGGCCAGCAGCCGCACCCGATCGGGCCCGGCGGGCCCTCGACCCCGGCCGCCGCTCACTGACTCGCTTCTGGATCCATTCATCGGCAGTCTCCTCACAAATCCGATGGTAGACCCTACGGAGTGCTCCCGGGCAGGAAGTAGAGTGTCTCGAAACGCAAAACGCTCCAAGACGGGACGTGTCGGATACGCGCCCGTCATCGCGGCCGCCCTCCCGGGTCCGGTGCTTCGTCCTTCCTCGGCCGTGGTCCGCACTACGACTGCGGCGACGATGGCTCCCGTCGGCTCGGCATCCGGCCGTATGGTCATGACGAGATCCGCGATCCGGACGGGTGTCGATCGCGCTGCGATGGCCGGTGGCGCCATTCAGGTGGCATCCTCACGCGCCTTGATGCCGGTTGCTTCCACCCGCATGGCAGTCCAGCCCACCAGAGTGGCTCCTTCTGCCACAGCGATGGCTTGCAGTCGCGCTCCCGTGGAAAATCGGGCCACTCCAGTGCGTGAAAGTCCCACCGCAATGGCGTGTGCTCCCACTCGAATGGCGAAAGTCGCCACTTCAGTGGCAACTCCTGCCACTCGAGTGGCAGCTCTTGCCACCGAAGTGTGCGATCGAGCCAACGAAGTGGCTGGTTCTCGCATTCAAGTGGCAATGTTTATCAACGGTGTGGGAGATCGAGCCAACTCAGTGGCTACTTCTCGCGATCGAGTGGCAACTCCTGCCACTGAAGCGGGACACCTGCGCCACGCGAGTGGCAAGTGCTGCCATCGGAGTGGCAACTCTTGCCACCGTTGTCGTTCAGACTGCGCCTATTGCTCCAAGCCTGACCTCGCGGAAGGATACAAGTTGTTCGTTTCTGACCGTCTTCACCACTATTGGTGGCCAGCCGCCCGTCGGCGTTGTTACAGACGACATCAATCACAATAAAGTTGTTACGGGGAGCAGGGCAGGGGTCAGGGCTTCGCTTTTCTGCGAAGAACGAAGCTCTGACCCCATGCCGCTGCCGCTCCTGATAGTGCATCCACTTGTTTCCGCGATCGCCTTTCTCCGTCGTCACGGAAAGAACCTCGACGATGAGCGAAGGGTTCGTGATCGTGGTGTGTGCGGCGTCGTCGGGGTCGTATTCGAGCGGACCGCACACCATGGACGCGTCCGGATACGTGGCGCGGCCGGTCGCGACGACGCGGACTCTCATGTCCGATTTGAAAACCGTGCAGCCGGGCCCACGAGTCGTTCCGAGTGCGATGACGATGTTTGCCGCGAGCGCGCTGTGCCGCGCCGTGCCGCCCGACATCGCCAGAATCTCGCCGCCATCGAACTCGTGTTTGATCTCGCTCTCGCGCTCGAGGGCGAGGTAGTCCCCGAAGGTGTAATCGTGATGCGACTGCGGCAGAGAGGCTGTCATCGCAACTTCAAAGGATAACTCGTGTTGCCGCGGTCGCGATGAGCTGAGTGCCTGTCCCCGACACGCGCCGATTTGTCATCCTGAGCGCTTTCACAGCGCGGGGCGCTGAACCTGAGACAATGTCGCCAGCCCCCCTTCGGGGTGAACTCCGCGATGACGACTAGATTCTGATCGTGCCGAAGACGTGCGCAAGCGTCTGCTCATAGAACGCTAGCGGCACATGAACGAAATCGAAGTACGAGACGAGGTCATCGAAGAGGACCTTCACCGCAGTGGGCAGCTCACTCCGCAGAAATGGGAGAGCCACCTCCATCGTGCTGGCGACGTGATCGCCCGCGGGTTTGCTCAGCAGGTCGAGGACGGCCAACCACCGGTTCGACCAGTCGGCTCCGCCGAGGGGTCGTCCCTTCGCGTTGTGGAGCACGATCTGGACGCGTACGGTCCAGTTCTCTTTCGGAGCGCCCACCACGGGAGCATAGCTGCGGAGATACGCGAGTGACCGGATCGTTTCGCCGAGAAGGACTTCGATGGAAATGCCGCCCCGCTTCAACGTCGGGAGGGTTGTCAGGTAGTAGAACTCGGTTTGATTCGAGGCAGCCCAGTACGAATAGCCGCTGGTCTCCGAAAACTCGGTCCAGACGCTGCCCGGCGCTTCGCGGTTCAATCGAAACCGTTCGCCATCCGGAATGCGGCCGATGTTCGAGTCGAGACCGGCGATCTCCGCTTTCTGGAGCAACGTCTTGAGGCTGGCGGCGGGAAACTCCGGCAATGGAAAGCCGATTGCCGCGCATAGCTCGAAACAGACGGCTTCCTTACCGGCGGCGGAAAGAGCGCGCTTCCGGTGAAGCGCTGCCCAAGACGACGTGTAGTTGTCGCGGATGTGGGCCTGGTACCGATTCACGTTTTCGACGAAACGAATGGCCGTCGTGTCCGGGCGAGCAGGCCCTGAGCCGGCGGCATCGACCGAGGCCACCATCGAGACCGCCGCCGACAGGCGTACATGCAGATGCTCGGCCGTCGGCCGGGAGGCGGGATCCTTGCGCAGGCACTCCTCGACGAGGTCGGAAACATGCACCGGAATGGCCATCACCCCCGCGAGCGGTTTCGGCTCCGACTGCAGAATGGCAGCGAAGAGCGCCGGTTGCGTCTCGCCCGAGAACGGTCGTACGCCGGTCAGCATCTCGTAGAACAGCACTCCGAACGCGAAGACGTCGGTGGCCGGCGAGAGCGCCCCTCCGGTCAACTGCTCGGGAGCCATGTAGCTCGGCGTGCCGAGCAGTGTCCCCTCCTTGGTGAGGGCGAGCTGCGTCCGGTCTTCCGGTTGTGCGAGAAATGCCTTTCCAAGACCGAAATCGAGAATGACAGCAACGCCGTCGGGACGGACCCTGATGTTGTGAGGCTTCAGATCGCGATGCACGATCCCGGCTGCGTGCGCCGCCGAAAGACCGGAGGCGATCTGTCCTGCGATGTCGATCGAACGGGTGAGCGGCAGTTTCCCAACGAGCGCGTCGAGATCATTCCCTTCGACGTAGTCCTGGATCAGCATCGGCGCGCCGTCGACGTACTGCAGGTCGTGAATGATGACGATATTCGCGCTCCGCAGCCGCGCCGCCGAGCGCGCTTCCCGCTCGAGGCGTTGCTGCCCGGCCGCATCGTTGCGTCCCGCGGAGAGGCGTTTGAGCACCACATGACGGTCGAGATGTTCGTCCCACGCGAGAAGGACGTCACCCATCCCGCCGCCGCGAAGCCTCTTCACGATGAGGAAGTGGAGGAGACGCTGCCCGGGGTGGACGGTGTCCGACGGCATGCGGCTGTTTTGGTCTCGCCTGCCGGCGTAGCTTCGCCGGCCTTCTCGGCCAACAGTGGCAAGGTCGTGTTGAGAGAGGCGGTCCGGAGAGCAACTGAGATCGTCGGATCGAGAAAGGTGTCGCGGGCAATTTCGACGGCGCGATCACGAAAAATTTTGTCATCGACGCGCGTCTGCACATCGGCAGCAAGCGCGGCAACGCGCCTCAGGACGTCGTCGCGAGCAAGCCCCGGTTTGAGCGTCCACGTGACGTCGTCTCCGAACGGGTGCGACATGCGTGAAATGTTAGAACACCATCGGAAGACTTGCTCGGCGCGCTATGACTGCCACTGCGACGCTTCGAGTCCCCGCCGGTCCGCCTACACGCACCTCTTCAGATACGCCGCCGTCCTGCTCTTCCCCACCTTCGCCACGTCGCACGGCGGCCCTGCCGCCACCACCCGCCCGCCCTCGTCCCCCGCGCCGGGGCCGATGTCCAGGACCCAGTCGGAGTTGGCCACCACCCGCATTTCGTGTTCGACGAGGATGACGGTGTTGCCGGCGGCGACGAGGCGGTCGAGTTGGGCCATGAGTTTGACGACGTCGGCCGGGTGGAGGCCGGTGGTGGGCTCGTCGAGGACGTACAGCGTGTTGCCGCGTTGCATGCGTTGGAGCTCGGTGGCGAGTTTGATGCGCTGGGCTTCGCCGCCGGAGAGCTCGGTGGCGGGCTGGCCGAGGCGGAGATAGCCGAGGCCGACTTCGCGGAGGACGTCGAGGGCGCGGCGAACGGGGGGCTCTTCTGCGAAGAAGTCGGAGGCGGCGTCGACGGTGAGGGCGAGGACCTGGGCGATGTTTTTGCCGCGGTAGTCGATCTCCAATGTTTTGACATTGTAGCGGGAGCCGTGGCAGGTGGGGCAGGGGGAGTAGACGCTGGGGAGGAAGAGCAGCTCGACCATGACGAAGCCTTCTCCCTCGCACGTCTCGCAGCGTCCTTTGGCGACGTTGAAGGAGAAGCGGCCGGCGTCGTAGCGGCGGGCGCGGGCGGTCTTGGTGGCGGCGAAGAGTTTGCGCACGTGGTCGAAGAGGCCGGTGTAGGTGGCGAGGTTGGAGCGCGGGGTGCGTCCGATGGGTCGCTGGTCGACGCGCACGAGCCGCTTGATCGCTTCGATCCCGGCGACGATCCGGCCTTCAGTCGGGACGACGTCGTCGGCATCTTCCTCGGCGTCGAGCTCGTGGCCGAGGTGTCCGGCGACGAGCTCGACGAGCGACTGGCTGACGAGGCTCGACTTGCCGGAGCCGGAGACGCCGGTGACGGTGGTGAGGACGCCGAGGGGAAAGTCGACGGCGAGGTTGTGCAGGTTGTTGCGCGTCACACCCTCCAGACGCAGCCACCCCGTGGGAGCGCGCGGCTCGCGCGGTGGAACGTGGTCGTCCGCGAAGAGGTGGATGCGCGTCTGCGATCCCTGCACGTCGCGCAGACCTTCGGGCGGGCCGCTGTAGAGAATCTCTCCGCCCCCTTCTCCGGCTGCGGGGCCGACGTCGACGATCCAGTCGGCGCGGCGGATGACGTCGAGGTCGTGCTCGACGACGAAGAGCGAGTTCCCCGAGGCCTTCAGCCGGTCGAGTGCGTTGAGCAGCGCCTCGGTGTCGGCGGGATGCAGGCCCGCCGACGGCTCGTCGAGCACGTAGACGACGCCGAAGAGGTTCGAGCGCACCGCCGTCGCCAGCCGGAGTCGTTGCAACTCGCCGGGCGAGAGAGTCGGTGTGCTGCGCTCGAGCGACAGATAGCCGAGGCCGAGGTCGAGGGCGACGTCGAGGCGGGCGATGAAGTCCTCGGCGATCCGCTCGGCGACGAGGGCCTTCTCCGGATGATGGTCCTTGACCATCTTCTTCTCCGCGGGCGACGTCCCGGCGGCGTACGGACGGAGGATCGAGGCGAGCCGCTTCATCGGCAGCGCGGACATCTCGGCGATGTCGAAGCCGGCGAACTTGATGGAGAGTGCTTCCGGCCGCAGGCGCTTGCCGTGACAGTTCGGGCAGTCGGCGCTGATCAGATACTGCGACACGCGCTTGCGAATCAGCGCGCTCTGTGTCGTGGCGAACGCATGGAGGACGTAACGCTTCGCGCTCGTGAACGTGCCCATGTAATTCGGCTCTTCTTTGCGTTTCAGTGCGCGTTTCGTCTCCTCAGGCGTGTAGCCGGGATAGACGGGCACGGTCGGCTGGTCTTCGGTGAAGAGGATCCAGTCGCGCTCTTTCTTCGGCAGGTCGCGCCAGGGGCGGTCGACGTCGTAGCCGAGGGTCACCAGGATGTCGCGCAGGTTCTGTCCGTGCCACGCCGGCGGCCAGGCGGCGACTGCGCGCTCGCGGATGGTGAGCGAGTGGTCGGGCACCATCGACTGCTCGGTGACGGTGAAGACGCGGCCGACGCCGTGGCACTCGGGACAGGCTCCCTCGGGGGTGTTCGGCGAGAACGACTCGGCGTAGAGGATCGTCTGGCCGGGCGGATAGTCGCCGGCGCGCGAGTAGAGCATGCGCAGGAGGTTGGAGAGCGTGGTCACGCTGCCAACGGAGGAGCGGGTGGTGGGGGTACCGCGCTGCTGCTGGAGGGCGACCGCGGGCGGGAGGCCGGTGATGTCGTCGACGTCGGGGATGCCCATCTGGTCGAACAGCCGCCGCGCGTATGGCGCGACCGATTCGAGGTACCGCCGCTGGGCCTCGGCGTACAGTGTCCCGAACGCCAGCGACGATTTGCCCGAGCCGGAGACGCCGGTGAAGACGACCAGCGCGTCGCGGGGGATGTCGACGTCGAGGTTCTTGAGGTTGTGCTCGCGCGCGCCGCGAACGTGCACGAACCCTTCTTTTTTCGCCACGCGCGGGACGGTTTCACGATGAGTGCCGTGCTGAGTGCAGTTCTGCGGGTGTTCGCCGACACCGCCCATGGCACATACGTCGTATCCTCCTCCTGCAGATGCGCACTGCCGGCCGTTATTCGATCGCCGTCCTGGGGACGGTCATTGCGTTTCTGCTGACGGCGGCGCTGGCGGAGCTGATGGCTCCGATGCGGCTGTTTTTCTTCTGGTGTGCGGTGCTGGCGGCGGCGGTGATCGGGGGGAGCGGGCCGGCGCTGCTGGCGGTGGCGTTGTCGTTGATCGGGTCGGCGGTGCTGATCTTCGAGCCGATCGGCTCGATCCGCGTGGCGAATCCCGTGGACATCCTGCGGATGACGATGTTCGCGGCGTTTTCGGGTGCGATCAGCTACGCGGTCGCGGCGCGGCGGAAGGCGGAGCAGCGCGCGGCCGCCCTGGCGGACCGGGCGGCGTTCATCAACCGGGCCAGCGAGGCGCTCTCTTCGTCGCTCGGCACCGAGGCCACGATGCGCAATCTCGCGCAGCTGTGCATCCCCGCCATCGCCGATT
Organism: Thermoanaerobaculia bacterium; assembly: GCA_035629865.1. GTDB lineage: Bacteria > Acidobacteriota > Thermoanaerobaculia > Gp7-AA8 > Gp7-AA8 > QHVT01. Next base: position 10,873 of record DASPHC010000111.1, read on the forward strand.
CGTGCGCGGTCGATCTCGGCACGGACGAGAACTACGAGCGCATTTTCATCGAGCACGTCGATCGCTCGCGCGTGGAGCTGATCCGGGAGCTCGATCGCCGGGTGCGTACGCTGCCGGGAAATCCGGTCGTCAAGGCCCTCGAGAGCGGACAGCCGCAGCTCATCGAAGACGCCTCGGCTTTACCCGCCGAGGCAGATCCCGAGGCAGTGCAGATGGCGCGCGAGCTCCGGCTGCACTCGCTCCTCGTCGCCCCGCTGAAGGCGCGCGGAAGGACGATCGGGGCGCTGATGGTGGTCTACAACGATTCGAGCCGGCGGTATACGACCGAAGACGTGACGCTGGTCGAGGAACTGGCCCGCCGCGCAGCGATGGCGCTCGACAACGCCCGCCTCTTCGAGACCGCCGAGGCGGCGAACCGCGCCAAGGACGAGTTCCTGGCCACCCTGTCGCACGAGCTCCGCACGCCGCTGACGGCGATCTCGGGATGGGCGCACATGCTCCAGGTCGGAATCCAGGACGAGGACACGCGGGCGCTGGCTGTAGGAACGATCCTCAGCAGCGCGAAAACGCAGGGGGAGCTGATCGACGACCTGCTCGATCTCTCCAGGGTCGTGGCCGGCAATCTCCACATGGACATCGTCAGCGTCGACCTGACGAAAGTGATCGAAGAGGTGAGCGACGCGGTGCATCCGGCGGCCGACGCGAAGGGCATCGCCGTCTCGATCGATCGCCCGCCGGAGAAGATCTTTGTCCGCGGGGACGAGCGGCGCCTGCGCCAGATCGTCTGGAACCTGCTCTCGAATGCGGTGAAGTTCACGGAGCCGGACGGCAGCGTGAAGGTGGCGATCTCCCGCGGGACGGCGCGCGCGTGCGTCGACGTGGTCGATACCGGCCGCGGGATCGAACCGTCGTTTCTTCCCTATGTGTTCGACCGCTTCCGGCAGGCCGACAGCAGTACTTCGCGCGTTTATGGAGGGCTGGGCCTCGGCCTGGCGGTCGTGCGGCACCTGGTCGAGCTGCATGGCGGGACGGTCCGCGGGGCGAGTGAGGGCCTCGGCAAAGGGGCCACATTCTCGTTCGAGTTGCCGCTGGCGCGCGAAGATGAAGCCACCTGAGAATGAGCCGTGCCCAGCCGCTGTTGGAGCGGGCACGTTTTTCGTTAGATGAAAGGACGGAGGCGAACTTTTCGGGGACGCCTGACGTAGAGCTGAAAGCATGGCAACGCAACCGCTTCCCGTACCGCGCTCCATCGACCGCATCGCGACGCTGCAGAACAACGTCGAGAAAGTCATCCGCGGCAAGTCCGAGGTGGTGCAGTTCTGCATCGCCGCGCTGCTGGCCAAAGGGCACATCCTGCTCGAAGACATCCCGGGAGTCGGCAAGACGACGCTCGCGCACGCCCTGGCGCGCTCGATGTCGCTCTCGTTCCAGCGCATCCAGTTCACCAGCGACCTCCTCCCTTCGGACATCGTCGGGGTGACGATCTACAACCAGGACCACCAGGAGTTCGAGTTCGTCTCCGGGCCGATCTTTACGCACGTCCTGCTGGCCGACGAGATCAACCGCGCCACCCCGAAGTCGCAGTCGGCGCTGCTGGAGGCGATGAGTGAGGGGACGATCACCATCGAGAAGCGGCGCATGGCGCTGCCCGACCCGTTCCTGGTCATCGCCACGCAGAACCCGATCGAGCACGTCGGCACGTACCCGCTGCCGGAATCGCAGCTCGACCGCTTCCTGATGAAGCTGACCATCGGCTACCCGAGCGCGAGCGACGAGAAGCAGCTCCTGCGCACGGGCGGCGGGCAGGATGCGCTCGATCATCTCGAGCCGGTGCTCGACGGCGACGAAGTGCGCGACCTGCAGGCGCGCGTGTCGGACGTGCACGTGAGCGACGCGCTGGTCGAGTATCTGATGCTGGTCGTGCAGACGACCCGCATGCATCCGGAGGTGGCCCTCGGCGTCTCGACCCGTGGTGCGTTGACGTACTTCAAGGCCTGCCAGGCGCTGGCGATGGTCTGCGGCCGCGATTTCGTGATCCCGGAGGACGTGAAGCGCCTCGCCGCTCCCGTCCTGTCCCACCGTATCGTGATGAAGGACCGCCGCATGACCCACGCCGACCACACCCCGGAAGCGCGGTTCATCCAGCGGATGGTCAACGAGATCGCAGTGCCGAGGTGAGGAACGAGGTATGGGGTATGAGGCATGAGTAGGTGGCCGGGCATGCACTCACTCATGCCTCATACCTCGTACCTCATACCCCTTTAACCGCAGACATGGCTTCATTTGAATTCAACGGCGTCGTACGGCTGACGAAGGTCGGGATGACGTACATCTTCGCGACGGTGATTCTGGCCGTGGCGGCGATCAATACCGGCAATAACGCGATCTATCTCGCGGTGTCGCTGATGCTCGGCTGCCTGCTGCTCTCGGGGATCGCCTCGAAGGGGGGGCTGAAGCATCTCGAGGTGGAGATCCGCGACATCGACGACGCCTGGGCGGGGAAGCCGGCCGGCGGGATGTTGCGCCTGCGGAATCATTCGCGGATCTGGAACGTGCGCGACGTGGTGCTGACTTCGGAAGCGTTCGCGTCGCCGGTGCTGGTCGCGATGATCGCCCGGAAGAGCGACGTGCTGATCTCGGCGCGGTTCCTCTTCCCGCGGCGCGGGCTGGCGCACGTCAACGCCGTCGACTCGTACACCCGCTATCCGTTCGGTTTCTTTCTCAAGAAGCGGCGCCTGCGGGTGAGCAGCGAAGTGGTGGTTTATCCGCACCTGCTGCCGGAGGAGGTCGCGCGGGAGCGCTTCCGTCCGGTGACGGGGGAGCAGAGCACGTCGACGCGTCCGGGTCCGGGGAGCGAGATCCACTCGTTCCGCGAGTACGCGCCGGGCGACTCGCTCCGCCAGGTGCATTGGAAGAAGTCGGCGAGCCTCGGCCGCTGGATCATGAAGCAGCACGAGGCGGACGCCGACCAGTCGGTGCATGTCGTCGTCGATCCGTACAAGCCGCGCGAGACGACGGACGACGAGTTCGAGCAGATGATCGCCACCGCCGCGACGTTCATCTACGACGCCGCCCGCCGCGGGCTGGACGTCACGCTGTCGCTGCCGCGGGTGACGATCCGGGCGCGCGAGTCGGAGTCGGCCGCGCCGATCTTCCGGGCGCTGGCACTGCTCGAGCCGGCCTTCGAGCCGCTGCACCAGGTGTTCGACCGCCACGCCGTCGTCTTTTCGGTCTTGGGGAGACGCCATGACGCGAAAAGCGCGTGAGATCGAGACGCTGCTGCTGACCGGCTTCGCCGCCGTGCCGCTGTACGTCACGCAGGCCATCAGCTGGATGCCGGTCGCCGCCTTCCACACCTTCCTGGCGGCGATCATCCTGCGGGTGGCGCTCGGAAAAGGGCCGGACCTGATCCCCGGGCGGGTAATACGGTGGCTCGCCATCGCGTACATGCCGTTCTACTTCATCGACTGGCGGATGCTCTCCGGTACGGCCATCGAGGCCTCGACGCACCTGGTGCTGTTCATCGCCATCTATCAGCCGACCGAGGCGATGCAGCGGCCGAATCAGGCGCAGCGGATGCTGACCACGACCCTGATCTTCGTCGCCAGCCTGGCGACGTCGACGCACATCACGGTGATGATCTTCGTGGTCCTCTTCGCATTCCTGATGTTCCGGCAGATGATGTACGTGAGCCACATCGAGACGGTGCGCTCGATCGCGCAGCCGTACGCGGAACCGCCGTCCGGACGCGCCGCGGCGTTCTACCTCGCCGGCGCGATCGCCATCGGCGGGATGCTCTTCCCGCTGCTGCCGCGCCTCCGCACTCCGATGATTCACGGCTTCTCCGGCGACCTGGCGGGCAGCTCCACGTCGCTCACGGAGACCATCGACCTGAACGCGCCGCGCACCGGGAGCACGGGCGACACGACGGTCGTCGCGCGCGTCTGGATGGACCAGGAGGCGCGCTCGTTTTTCGCTCCCATCCGCTTGCGCGGCGTGATCTACGACAGGTACCGCGACGGTCAGTGGGAGCAAACGCTGCGCGGCCTGCGCGAAGTGCCGTCGAGCTTCGGCTCCGCGGAACTGGCCAAGCCGGGCGGGGTGGAGCGCGAGGCCATCGTCCAGCAACGGACCATGCGCGGGAAGATCTTCCTGCCGGTGGGTACCTATGCGGTCAGCAACCTCCCGACGCGCCTGTATGAGGGGCCGTCGCGCGAGGCGTACTTTGCGTATCACGAAGGGGCGATGAACCTGCGCGTGCGCATGGCCTGGTCCGCGGAGCCTCTGCAGCTCCGGCGCGTGACGCCGATCGACTACCCGGCCAGCCCGGAGGTGATCGCGCTCGCGCAGCGGATCGTCGGCAATGAGCAGCGTCCGGAGGTGCGGGCGCAGATGGTCGAGCAGTACCTGCTCCGCAATTACAGATACGTCGCCAATCCTGCCGATCTCGGGAAGGCGATGTCGATCGACGAGTTCCTGCTCCGCGAGCGGAAGGGCGATTGCCAGTACTTTGCGGCCGGCATGGTCGCGCTGCTGAGCACTCTCGAAGTGCCGGCCCGCATCGCCGGCGGCTTCTATGCCGGGCGCCTGAATCCGCTGACCGGCTACTACACGATCCGCCGCGAGGACGCGCACGCCTGGACGGAAGTGTGGGACGGGTCGCGCTGGCAGACGTTCGACGCCACTCCTGCTTCGGAGCGTCCGGGGGCGCGCGGCGTCAGCCTGTTGCGCGAGTATTTCGCGGCGATCGCCGACTCGCTGAACTTCATCTGGGACCGCTACATCCTCACGTTCGGCCTTGCCGACCAGCTTTCGCTGTTCGAGGACATCATCGCTGGCGTCCGCGTCCGCTTCGCCCGGCTGCGCACGGCCACCGCCCAGGATTTCAGCGAGATTGGCTCCCCGGCGTACCTGAGCATGCTGGCCGTGCTCCTCGCCCTCGGCGCCGTGGCGATGTTCTTCACCCGCCGCCGCCGTCCCCTCTTCGACACCCTGGCCCGCCACCTCGAGCGGCACGGGATCAGGGTGAACGAGTCGATGACGATCGAAGAAGCACTTCGCACCCTCCGCGATACCCACCCCGAGGCCGCGCGCGAGCTCGAACCGCTGGCCGCACTGTACGAGGAGGAGCGGTTCTCGGCGAGGGTAGATCGGAAGCGGGCGAGAGTGATCCGGCAGCGGTTGGCGGAGTTGAAGGGGTGAGGGTGAGCCCCGCGTAGAATAGGCGCATATGGAACGCAGCCTGGAAGAAGTCGCCTCGGAAGTGCTCCGGATGAGCGTGGAGTCACGCGCGGCGCTTGCAAAGCGTCTGCTCGACAGCCTCGACGACTTGACACCCGAGGAGACCCAGCGGCTATGGGTCGAGGAGGCCGCTCGACGCTATCAGCAGCTCAAAGCAGGCACCGCGACGGCGATCGCCTCTGAGGAAGTTTTCGCGCGCCTGGATGCCAGACCGCGCTCGAGGAGGAGCGGTTCTCGGCGAGGGTCGATAGGAAGAGGGCGAGGGTGATCCGGCAGCGGTTGGCGGAGTTGAAGGTGTGAGGGGACTCTGTTCTGTCACCCGCTACGCGGGCTTACATCCTGGCTCGCTCATAAACCCGGCGTAAACGCCGGGCCTACAGATCTTTCGCCGCCTTCGGCGGCTGGGGTCCCGTGCTGCCGCAGGCAGCAGAAGATCTGTAGCCTCGGCCTTCAGGCCGAGGTACGGCGACGCCTGAATTCGAGTCCGCGAAGCGGGCGACAGAGAAGAGAACTGCCTCTACTTCACCCCCGGCAATCGCCTCGGATTTCTCATCAACTCCACCATCTCCCGCACCGCCCGCTCCAATCCCACCAGCGCCGCCCGGGAGATGATCGAGTGGCCGATGTTCAGCTCCTCGATCTCGGGGACGGTGGCGATGGCGTCGATGTTCCGGTAGGTGAGGCCGTGGCCGGCCAGGACGACGAGACCGAGTTTCTTGCCGGCGCGGGCGGCGGTGGCGATCTTTTCGAGCTCGTTCTGCCAGTTGCCGCCGGAGGTCCGCTGGGCGAAGGCGTCGGCGAATTTGCCGGTGTTGATCTCGATCTTCGGGGCGCGGAGCTTGTGGCACTGGCGGATCTGCTCGAGGTCGGGGTCGACGAAGATCGAGACGTCGATGCGGGCGTCGACCAACTGGGCCACGACCTTCTCGACGTTCCCCGAGTGCAGCACCACGTCGAGGCCCCCCTCGGTCGTGATCTCGTCCTTCCGCTCCGGGACGAGCGTCACCTGGTGCGGCTTGATCGTCTGGGCTATGCGGACCATCTCGGTCGTGCCGGCCATCTCGACGTTCAGGTGGGTGGTGACGGTCTTCCGGAGCAGCTCGAGGTCGCGGTCCTGGATGTGGCGCCGGTCGCCGCGCAGGTGGACGGTGATGCCCTGCGCGCCGGCGAGCTCGCAGAGGATCGCCGCCGCCACCGGATCCGGCTCGTCCGCCTTCCGCGCTTCACGGATCGTGGCGATGTGGTCGATGTTGACTGCCAGGCGCATGGGTTAAGGTTAGCAGGGTGCAGCAGCGTCATAGGCGGGGTGTCATAGCAGCGATCGCGGTGGTGTTGATCGCCGCCGGATCGTTCGTCGTCTACGGCCGCGGGATCTGGTACCCGCTGTTCCTGCAGATCCGCGGCGTGCGGACGGTTGCCGACGTCCTCACCATCTACGGCCCCGACGCGCGCAAGCGGCTCGCGCCGCATTTCCGGCGCGCCGGAGTGTCGTACCCGCCGAAGCGCATTGCGATACTCGTGTTCAAAGAGGAGCGCCGCCTTACGCTGTGGGCCGCAAACGCCGACGGCCGGTGGCGATTCATTCGGCACTATCCGATTCTCGCCGCCAGCGGCCACGCCGGCCCGAAACTGCGCGAAGGGGACTACCAGGTGCCGGAAGGCGTCTACCGCATCGAGCATCTCAACCCGAACAGCAGCTACCACCTGTCGATGAAGGTCAGCTACCCGAACGAATTCGACCGCCAGAAGGCGAAGCTCGACGGCCGCACGCGCCTCGGCGGCGATATCTTCATCCACGGCAACCGCGTCTCGATCGGCTGCGTGGCGGTCGGGGACCCGGCGATCGAAGAGCTCTTCACCCTCGTCGCCGAGACAGGCCACCCGCGCGTCCATCTCGTGATCGCCCCGAACGATCTCCGCACCGCCGGCCCGATCTTCCACGAAGACGCCCCGCGCTGGGCCGGAGAACTCTACCGCACCGTCAAAGCCGCGCTCGTCCCTTTCCCCGTCACCTCCGAGTCGAACGCCTCGGTCGACGTTACCGGCTGGTCGAAGGCGAAGGTGAAGCCGATCTCGAAATCGGCACCCTAGCCGGCCGTTTCGCGCCTACCGGAATCAGCCGCCGGGTGTCTTTCGACCAGCGCCGGACGTCGCTGGTCAGGCGCGCTCCAGACTCGGTGACGAAGCGGTGGAACTCTGTCGTGCTCAGCTCGGCCAGCAGTGCCAGCGCGCAGTGCGTGTCGATGAACAGCGCCGAGATCGGGCAGGGGGTGAGGGAGAGGAGCCGGGCGACGACTTTCGCCTTCCGCGCACCGACCGTGACGCCGACGACGCCGGCACCCGCTCTGGTCTTGCGGTGGCGGCTGGCGACGTCGGCGAAGTCGCTCGGCTGGGCCGCCAGGATCCGCTGATTGATCCGCCGCAGGAACTGCTGCAGCTGCGCGTCGTCCTTTCCCTCGAGCGAGGCGATGAGGTGACCGGCGATGTCTCCAACCACCATGCCGTTGGCGCAGTAGCGGAGCAGGGTCTGATTTTCCGCGTCGTTGAGCCAGACGCCGAGGAAGTGGAAGGTGTCGGTGTACGAATCGGCCGAGCCGAAGCCGGTGATGATGGTGTCCATCTTCGTGATGCGCGCGTCGCTGTGTACGTCGATGATGCCGTTGTACTTGCGCGGCTTGGTGGGGTCGTCGCTCGGGAGCTCGCCGAAAATCTGGAGATACGACGCGTGCCGGCCGAGGAACGTCCGGATGCCGCGGAAGACCTCCGGATCGTTCGCGAACTCCGCCGGGACGAAGCCCGGAACGTTGAGCGGAACCTGCTCGGCGCGGCCGCCGAGACGCGACGCGAGCTGAGTCACGTGGCGGTTGCTGTTGACGTAGGCCGAGCCGAGCCGGTGACGGCGGGAGTCCTGCGGATGGAAGTCGATGTCGCCGAAGAGGCTGATCACCGACAGCCGGGCGTCCGTGAGCTCGGCCGGCAGGGGACGCATGGCGTCGATGGTGAGCTTCACGCTGGTGCCCCAGTTCACGCCGATGGTGTGATCGGCGCCGTCGAAAAGGCAGCGGCAAAGCTCATCCGCGGCGCGGGAGGCGGCGGCGCGCAGCGAGACGTATTCGGCGTCGCGGTACTGCCGGTGCTCGGCGCTGTCTTCGGCGGCCCGGGTGGAGTAGCGCTCGAACATCGCCCGCGGCGAGGGGGTGATGTGCAGGGAGAGGAGGTCGAGCTCCAGGCTCTCGGTGAGCACCTTGCGGAGGGCAGCGGTCAGCGTTTCGTCGTGGACGAAGTCGCGCGCCTCCTGCAGCAACGGGTCGACCGTGAGATGGGGGCGGTACTCGATGTAGCGGTATTGCTCCGCATGCTCGAGCATCCTCTGCACGCTGCTCGTCGGAAGCGACATCACCTCGGCGATGTCCTGCGGCAGCCATCCCTCGCAGTAGAGCGCCGCGGCCTTCTGCAGGTCCGCCGGTTCGTAGGAACGTTCGGCCATGACAGACTCCTATCCTCGGAGGCGCTGGGTCGCCTCGCGCAACAGACGTTGAACGGTGAGCGCGTGCCGCAGCCCGGTCTGCGGCGGCTCGTCGAGGTCGTTCAGGAAGAGATAGGCGGCGTGTACGAACGATCGCAGCCAGCCGCCGATGGTCCCGCCTTTCGGAAATTCGCTGTACGGGGAGAAGTCGCCGCGGGTGCGGACGATCGTGCTCTCGCCCGCGGTGGAGGAGAAGACTTCGACCGTCTCCGGCTCATCGGTCGAGAAGCGCAGGCCGCCGCGCTCGCAGCGGATCTCGAGCTCCAGCAGCTCGGCCGCGCCGGCAGAGATCCGGCTGGCGGTGACGCTGCCGACGGCGCCACTGGCCCGGTCGCGGCAGAGGGCGATGGTGCAGAGATCGGACGCGACGCCGTCGAACCCGCGGCTCTGCCGGGCCTCGACGACTTCCAGCTCCTCGCCGAGAAACGCCGCGATCAGGCTCAGGGCGTGCGAGCCGAGGTCGATCATCGCCCCGCCTTCCGGCGCGGGACGGAGCCGTACGGCGCGCGCGCCGCGGTAGCCGGCGTCGAGATAGCCGGAGTGGAGATAGCGCGCCTGAAAGTGGACCGGAGGGCCGAAGTCGCGCTCGCGCCACAGCTGGTGCGCATACCGCGCCGGGCTGCTCCGCAGGAACTGGAAGCCGGCGGTGATACGCACGCCCGGCGCGAAGGAAAGCTCCCCGGCGGCGATGGCGCGCTCTTCCTCTTCCGTGACGCAGAGAGGTTTTTCGATGTAGACCCGGCGCAGGCCGGGCATCGACGCCGCGAGTTGCAGGTGGGCGAAGTGCCGGGCGTTCGGGCTGAGGATGTAGAGCGTGTCGACGTCGGTGCGGGCCGCGAGGGCCTCGATCGGCACCGCCGCGGCGAATCCGTGGCGTGCGGCAAACGACGTCCTGTGCTCCTCGGTCGGCGAGGTCACGGCCACGAGCTCGACCGGCGGCGCGTCGCGGTAGAACGAGGGCAGGGCGCGCAGCGCGTAGGCTTGATACGCCGCCACTCCTCCCGCGCCGATGAACGCAATCCCGCGTCGCTCCAAATGAGCCTCCTACAGGCGGATGAGCACCTTCAGTGTCTGGGCGACGTCCGGATGGTTCACGCCGCCGGGCGACAGGAGCGTCTCGACGGCCGGACCCGGATATCGCAGTGTCGTCTCGCGAGGTGGCTCGAGGCGCGCGGTCGTGCCGTGGAGTCCCTCGATCCGGACGTTCTGTACGCGCCGGTAGTGGCTCGCGTAGTGGAGCCGCAGCTCCCGGATCGAGCGCATGACGTCATCCAGGATATAGCCGCTCGAGCCGATCAGGTGGATGCGGCCGTTCCCGGAGTCGTAGTCTTTGAGGACCGACTGCTCTCGCCGGTGGATCAGCTCGAGGTCCTTCGCCTGAAACTCCGGGTCCTTCCCTTCCTGTTCGCTGGTATTGATCCCGGAGAACAGCAGCAGCGTGCCGCCGTAGTCGGTGGCGCGGATGGCGTCCATCGCCGCCTGGAAGTTGCTGGAGGCGACGAAGGTGACGGCGTTGGAGCAGCCGGGCGGCAGCTTCTCGACGACCTCGAAGCCCGGCCAGCGCTCCACGATCGCGCGACGGCTGGCATTCGGCTCGACGATGCGGATCGGCAGCGTCTTCCAGTTGCGCCGCACGGCGAGTGCGGTCAGCATGCCCATCGGTCCGGCCCCATAGATCGTGAACGCTCCCTTCGGCAGCGCGGAGCCGGCCGGCGCGTCCTCGAGCCGGCGCAGCTCGATTCGGATACGGAAGAGCGCACGCAGCACGCAGGCGAGCGGCTCGACCAGCGGCAGGGCGTCGTCCGGGAAGTCGGGTCCGGCGGGGAGTACGCACTGGTAGGGGAAGGCCATCAGATTGGCCATGCTCCCGTGCAGGTGAAACCCGAGATGCTCCATGTTGCCGCAGAGGTTGGACATATAACGTTGACAGTCGGAGCAGCCGCCGCAACTCAGATGCGGGAGCACCACCACTTTCTCGCCCGCCGCCAGTTCCGCGGACCAGGGACCGGGATCGACGATGTACCCGCCCCCCTCGTGGCCGAGGGCGTAACCGGAGAGGGTGGCGTGCTTCTTCTTCGCCAGCACGCGGCGGTCGGACTGGCAGATGCTGGCCCGGGTGATCCGGACGAGCACGTTGGCGTCGACCCGCCGGTCGTGAAAGCTGGTCTTCGGAGTCTTCTGCTGTGGCAACACCCAGAAGCGCGGATCGATCTTTCCGAAGACGCGCTTTTTCCCCGTGGTGTCCTTTCTCGGCCTCTTCGGCGGTGAGGAGAGAATCGTGTTCGGACGCACCATGGGCTGGAACTCTTTCTGTCCCCTCACGGCCTGCGCCTGCACCACTTGCCCGGCCTCCGGAAGACCGTAGACGCCGCGGAGCATCCGCTCGAGGGTGAGCTGCCGGCCGGGTCCGAGCGTCGCCTGGGCCAAGGCCCGGTCGCGCAGGGTGGTGTCCATCACCGCCAGGCGGGCAGTCCCCGGGATCAGGATGCCGGTGAGGAACTCGAGGCCGGCGACGCGCTGGTCTGCGGCCTCGCAGTACTCGCTGTCGCGCGGAACCATCACCACCCGCGGCCCGCACGCGGCCGGATAGACGAGCAGGTTGTACGGCTGCTGCCACTCGTTCATCCGCCGGTGGAGGTCGGCGATCGTCGTGGCCAGCGCCTTCTCGTTGTCGTTCTCCACCACCAGGGCATAGAACCCCACTCCCGCGTGCCGCGAAATGGCGGTGCCGTTTTTCGCGGTGCCGATCTGCCACGGAGCGACCGCGTCGGGAGGAAGGGGGACGTGGTGCGCCGGCACGCAGTTGATGTGGAGGTGCGCCACGGAGCGGCCGGTTCCGGGAAAGGCATTGACGTAGCACGCCCACGGGGTCTCGGCCGTTCCGGCCGGTACGACGTCTTCCGCCCTGCGCATGCGCAACTTGGAGAAGCCGGAGCGCGCCATGCTCAGGGCCAGCAGCACGTCGTTCGCGCTGACGTCGAGACGGTGCTCCCGCTTCGGGGCAGGGGTGAACAGCAGTTGTCCCTCGACGATGGGGTTGTTGTTGCGGATGACGAGGTACTGCTCGCCCTGGAAGGTCAGCCGCCGTACGGCGTTGCCGGCGGCCATGCCGCAGAAGGGGCAGCTGCCCGGGTGAAGAGGGTGCTTGCGGCCGCTTCGCTTCTCGTTATGGACGTAGTAGTCGCCCCATCCCTGCCCCTTACCCAGCCTCCGGTACGGGCGAATCGTCCCCACATACTTGTGCAGGGCGCTCATGGGTGTCTGACCTCAGAAAAAGACTACACCTTTCCGGATATCGGTGCCAGTCGGAGGCGGCCTGGACCGGGGTAACGGAACGGCCTGAGCCGCGCCTGCCCCCGGGAACGAATCTCAGCCGTTACTCGTTCTCGTTCCGCGCTCTTTGCGCTCATCCCATGCTCTACCGTTTTGAAAACGTTGAAAAAAGCTACGGTCCGCACGATGTCCTGAAAGGGGCGACGTGGCAGCACAATCCCGGGGAGCACGTCGGCCTGGTCGGCCGCAACGGCGCCGGGAAGACGACCCTTTTCCGCCTGCTCCTCAAGCAGGAGGAGGTCGACCGGGGTCAGATCATCCGCTCGTCGGGGCTGACCTTCGGGCACGTCGGCCAGCATCTGAATGCCGAGCCGGGCGCGACGCTGTTCGAGTTCGTCGAGACCGCATTCGCCGAGGTGCTGCGCATCGAGAAAAAGATGCGGACCATCGAGCACGACCTGGCCGACACCTCGAAGAGCGAGGCTGAGCACGAGCGGCTGCTCGAAAAGTACGCGGAGCTGCAGCACGACTACGAGCACGCGGACGGCTACACGCTGCACGCGGAAGTCGAGCGGGTCCTCGGCGGGGTCGGCTTCCACGACAAGAACGAGTGGGACCGCCCGATCGCGGAGTTCAGCGGTGGTCAGCAGAACCGGGCCATGCTCGCGCGGGTGCTGCTGACGAAGGTCGACCTGCTGCTCCTCGACGAGCCGACGAACCATCTCGACCTCAAGGGGATCGAGTTCCTCGAAGAGTTCCTGCAGGACTTCAAGGGGAGCTACCTGCTGATCTCCCACGACCGGACGTTCCTCAACCGCACCGTCTCGAAGATCGTCGAGCTGGCGCACGGGAAGCTGGTCGAGTACCACGGCAACTACGAAAAGTTCCTCCAGCTCCGCGGCGAGCGGCTGGAGAAGATGGCCAAGGACTACGAGCGGCAGCAGGAGTACATCGCCGAGACGCAGGACTTCATCCGCCGCAACCTGGCCGGCCAGAAGACGAAGCAGGCGAAGTCGCGCCGGAAGATGCTGGACAAGCTGGACGAGTTCGAGCGGCCGGAGACGGACGAGACGCTGGCGAAGTTCAATCTCGACGGCGGTGCACGCTCCGGCGCGATCGCCCTGACCGCGGATCGCGTCGCCGCCGGCTACGCGGCCAGGCGCGTCGTGGAGAACTTCAGCATCCAGATCCGCCGCGGCGAGCGTTACGCGATCATGGGGCCGAACGGTTCCGGCAAGTCGACCTTGCTGAAGACGTTCGCCGGCCGGATCGCGCCGCTGGCCGGCTCGGTGACGTACGGGCACAACGTGCAGGTCGGCTACTACGATCAGACCCTCGGCGACCTGAAGCCGAACGGCCGGGTGATCGACGAGGTGTGGGATCTCAACACCATGCAGACCGAGGAAGAAGCGCGGTCCTACCTGGCGCGGTTCTCCTTCTTCAACGATGACGTCTTCAAGAAGACGCGCGACCTTTCGGGCGGCGAGAAGGGACGGCTGGCGCTGGCGAAGATCATGTACGTCGGCGGCAACGTGATGCTGCTCGACGAGCCGACCAACCACCTCGACGTCTACACCCGCGAGGCGCTGGAGGAGGCGCTGGAGAACTTCACCGGCGCGCTGATCGTGGTCTCGCACGACCGCTACTTCGTCGACCGCGTCGCCGAGAACATCCTCGTCGTCGAAGACGGCCAGGCCGACGCCTACGCCGGCAATTACAGCGAGCTGGTGGCGCGCTTCAAGGAAGGGGCGGCCGTCCCCGAGAAGGTGGAGATCGCCCGCGCCCAGCCGGTGCTGCCGAAGAAGGAAGACCCGCCGCCGAAAGTCATCGTCGACCGCACCGAGCAGAAGCAGCGCGCGAAGCGGATCAGGAAGATCGACGAAGAGATCGCCGCCCTCGAGGCGCGCATCGCCGCCGCAGAAGGAGAGCGCGAGCGCAACGACCTGCTGCTCTGCTCCCAGGAAGTCTTCCGCGACGGCGACCGCTCGAAGAAGATCCAGCAGCAGAACCACGACCTGAAGGCGATGATCGATCTGCTGTACGGCAAGTGGGAAGTGCTGGCGAAGGAGAAGGAAGAGCTGGAGATGGCGACGACGTGACGTGGCATACTCGCGGGATGGTGCGCGTCCTGGTTTGCCTCCTCCTGCTCGGTGTCACTCTCTTCGGCGGTCCCGCGGCCTCGGCGGAGTGCGCGCAACTGGCGTCGAACTTCGACCCGGCGCAACCCATCGGCAATTTCTATACGGCGTTCGATTTCGCGCTCGCCGATTTCAATCGTGACGAGATCGTCGACGCTGCAGCAATTGCCGGTGGAAGACTCACCATTGCCATGGGGACGCCGTTCGGCTCCTTTCAGGCGAGCGCCTCGTACGCAACCGCCGGCGGGTCGCTCAGCGTGGCCGCGGCGGACTTCAACGGGGACGGCTGGCCGGACGTCGCCGTCACCACGCAGAAGCAGTTTCTCCAGATCTTCATGAACCGCGGCGATGCCACGTTCACGCAGTCCGACCGGGCGACGACGTTCTTCACCCGCGCGGTTCGTACCGCCGACGTCAATCGCGACGGGATACCAGACCTCGTGGTCGCGGGCTCCGCCGACGTCGTGGGGGCGTTCATCAGCAACGGTGACGGAACGTTTCGCGCGATGCCGGCGGCAGTCGGGACGAACGACACACGGTTCCTCGCCGTGGCGGACTTTAACGGGGACGGCCTGGTCGATGCAGCCGTCGCGGGCGGTGTGCTGCTGGGCAACGGGGAGGGATCGTTCGCGACGGCAATCCCGTTTCTCCCGGCACCGGCCGCACCGTCCACCCCATTCGCGGCAGGGGATCTGAACGGCGACGGCCGCGCCGACATCGTTGCGGGCGATGCTGCAGGGGTTTCGATCTATCTCGCCGGGGCGAACGGCACGATGGAGAAGGCTGCTTCCGTCGGACGGCAGGCAGGCGGGATTGCGATCGGTGACATAGACCGTGACGGCACGCCGGATGTGATCCTGTCGCGGTCGGCGATCATCCACGCCGGCCCCGGTGGCGATTGGACCGCCCCGGTCGTGGCAGAGGGAATGCCGCTTTCGCCTTTCATCGCGTTGGCAGACAGGAACGGTGACGGGGTTCCGGATCTGATCTCCGCATCGCAGCGGCTCCAGGTGTACTTCAACCGCTGTGGCGGTTCGGTGGGCTCCCTGATGTCTTCACACCTTTCGAGCTTTGCCGGTCGGGAGATCGTGTTCGAGTACCTGCACTCTTCCTCCGAAGGGACCGTCACGTTCCGCGCCGGAGACATGGTGCTCGGCGTCGACGCTGATTTCATGTTTCCTTACCGGCTGACGACCGCGTTCGCCCATCCGGGCGACTACGTCGTGACCGCCGTCCACCACGAATCCGGCAGTGAAGATGACACGGCTGCCATGCGTTTCCGCGTCTACTCCGGCCCGTCGACACTCTCGATCGACGCCTCCGCCGTTCGGGCCGATACGGATTCGATGTGGCGCGTCCGAGTCGACGGCCCGCCCGACAGTCCTGCCTACGGCGCCTCCTCGGGTGAGGTGACTCTCGTATTCAACGGCGTGCCCTATGGATTCAAGGCGCCCGTCTCCGGAGGTGTGGCGACGTTTCCGGCCATCAACGGTTCCGCGGGGACGTGGCATGTGCGCGCCATCTATTCAGGCGGCACGCTATGGCCGCCGGGGGAAACCGAAGTGACGATCACCATCGAACCAAAGCGACCCAAGAGCCGCGCGGTTCGAAAGTAGAAACAGTGATGGAGGAGCAAAGGCAGGCTTCCATCATCGCCATCGGGTCCGAGATGCTGGGGCCCATTCGTGTCGACACGAACTCCCTGAAGATCACCGCCGCGTTGGAGAGCTTCGGCATCCCTGTGGTGCGCAAGTCCGTGGTGGGCGATCTACTCGCTGACCTCGTCGCGGAGATCCGCTACGGATTCGACCGCGCGGACATCCTCGTCATCACCGGCGGCCTCGGGCCGACGGAGGATGACCTGACACGCGAGGCGCTGGCGGAGACGTTCGGGCTGACGATGCAGCTCGACCAGGCGATCGTCGACACCATCGCGGCCCGGTTTGCCGCGCGCGGCTGGGTCATGCCGGAGGTGAACCGGAAGCAGGGGAACGTGTTCGCCGGCCAGACGACGCTGCTCAACGACCGCGGCACCGCGCCGGGGTTCCACATCGAGACCGGCGGCAGGCACGTCTGGGTCTTTCCCGGCGTGCCGCACGAGCTGGAATGGATGCTCGGGAAGTACTTCACGCCGTGGCTGGCGGAAGTCTGCGGCGGGCGTCCCCGGCAGCGGCGCGTGCTGAAGATCGCGGGGATGACCGAGTCGGGAGTCGAGGAGAAGCTCAGGCCGTATTACGAGCGGCATCCGGGAGAGCTGGTGACGATCCTCGCCAGCGGCGGGCAGATCGAGGTCCATCTCAGCTCCGACGCGCCGGAATTCATCACCACCCGGGAAGCGGAGATCCGCGAGATCTTCGCCGAGAAGCTCTTCGGTGTGGACGACGACTCGCTGGAGAGCGTCGTCGGCGCGCTGCTGACGGCGCGCGGCCAGACCGTGTCGACCGCGGAGTCGTGCACCGGCGGCCTGCTCGGCTCGCGCATCACCGATATCTCCGGCAGCTCCGCCTATTACCTCGGCGGAGGCGTCTGCTACACCGCAGCCGCAAAGACGGCCATCGCCGGCGTCGATCCAGAGTTGATTGCGGCGCACGGCGAGGTATCGGAAGAAGTGGCGACGGCGCTTGCAAAAGGAATCCGCGAGCGCTTCGGCACTACCTGGGGCGTCGGCATCACCGGCATCGCCGGTCCCACCGGCGGCTCGCCGGACAAACCGGTCGGCACCGTCCACGTCGCCGTCGCCGGCCCGCACGGCGAAAAGCACCGCAAGCTGCTCTGGCAAGGACCGAGGACGATCGTGAAGTGGTACTCCACGCAGCAGGCGCTGGATCTGCTGCGGCGAAGCATCTTGCGCGATGCACACGAATAGCGCACATTGTGTGGATGAAGCGGACGAACGTGGTTCTGGATGAGAAGCTGCTGGAGAGGGCACGGAAGGTATTGGGTGAGAAGACCTACTCGGCAACCATCACGAAGGCGCTAGAGAAGGTAGTGCGCCAAGCCGACTTCTGGGCTGCGTACGACGAGCTCAAGGAACTGGCGAAAGAAGGGCCGATCTTCGATCCGCAATGGCTGGCTGAAAATTATCCGCAATCTGCTGAGAAGCCACGGAAGCGGCGCGTCTCGGCCGATGAGCATCGCCTGTCCCGGAAGCGCAACTAGTCGTGGTGCTCGTTGATTCGAGCGTGTGGATCCTGGTCGAGCATGAGAGGCTCGACTTGCGCGATGTCCTTCCGCCGGATATTCCTCCCGCCGTCTGCCCAATTGTCGTGCAGGAGGTCTTGCGTGGTGCACGCAATTTCCAGCGGTATGCATATTTGCGGCGCATGCTCATGCGCGCGGAGATGCTCGATGATCCGACGCCATTGAGTCGTTTTGAAGAAGCCGCCGGGCTTTACTTACGTTGCCGGGATAGCGGGGTGACACCGTCGAGTGTCGATTCCCTGATCGCTGCTTGCGCGATGGCCAATGGCATTCCGCTATTGCACGACGACGATGACTTCGATCATATCGCGCGGATCGTGCCGCTTGAGCTCATTCGCCCCTAGCCGTTCTTCAACCTCAACACATTCGTGATCACGTCGTTGTAAAGCACCACGATCATCAACGTCGCCAGCGCCGCAAACCCGACCTGCTGGATGCGTTCCTTTACCGCCAGCGACAGATCCCGCCGCGCCACTCCTTCGATGAGCAGGATCATGATGTGGCCGCCGTCCAGCACGGGAATCGGCAGGAGGTTCATGACTCCGAGCTGGAGGGAGATCATGGCCATGAGGCCGAGGAGGGGGGCCCAGCCGCGGCGGAGCATTTCGCCGGAGATGCGGGCGATGTTGATCGGGCCGCTGAGCTCTTTGACGCTTCCCTCGGTGCGGAACATCCGGCGCAGGGCGGCCATGGCGTACTTCAGCATCTTCCAGTTCTCTTCGACGCTGTACTTGAGCGCCGGGATGAACGAGAGCTTGAGGATCTGGGTCTGGGGGACGACGCCGCGGCCGGAGCCGAGGCGCTCTTCGGTGGTCGGGGCGACGTTGACGGTCAGTTGCTGGCCGCCGCGGGCGATCCCGAGCGCCACCGGCTGGGTCTTCACCTTCTCCGCAGCGTTGCCGAAGTCGACCATGTCGGCGACCGGGGCGCCGTTGACGGAGAGGATCCGGTCGCCGGCGCGGAGGCCCGCCGCCGCGGCTGGGGAGCCCGGTTCGACCCGCCCGACGACCGGCTCGAGGCCGTAGGAAATGCCGGCCCGGCCGACCGGACCGTAGGCGCTTTCCTCGGCCTCCGGCGTGAGGGTGGTCTTCATCGCCTGCCCGTTTCGTACGAACTCGACGGGCAGCGCCGTGCCGGCGTTCATGGAGACGATCAGGCGGACGTCGTCGAAGTCGTTCACCGGCTCGCCCTTGATGCTGACGATCCGGTCGCCGGTTTTCAGGCCTGCTTTCGCTGCCGCCTTGCCGGGCGTTACCTCTCCGACCACCGGCTTCGTGACCAGGGTCTCCGTCCCGACCATGGCCAGCGCCGCGATGAAGGCGATGGCGATGAGGATGTTCATGAACGGGCCGGCGAAGAGGATCAAGAAGCGCTGCCACTTCGGCTTGGAGAGGAACTCGTCCGAGTTCCCGGCCACATTCTCCTCGGGGGAGTCGCCGGCCATGCGCACGTACCCGCCGAGGGGGACGAGCGAGACGCGGTAATCGGTGTCGCCCTTCCGGAAGCCGAACAGCCGCTTGCCGAAGCCGAACGAGAAGACCAGCACGCGCACGCGGAACAGCTTCGCCACGGTGAAGTGACCCGCCTCGTGGGCGAAGATCAGGAAGCCGAGGACGATGATGAAGGCGAGGAGGTTGAAGGCGAAGTTTTCGGCCATAAGAGGTTGCTAGTTCCTGGTTGCCGGCTGCTTGTGAAGCTGCGCCTGAGGCACAGGCGACAAATCGCAAGCAACCAGCAACCAGTAACCAGAAACCGAACGATCAGCGTCCGACTGCAACACAGGTTCCGCGGGCTTCATGCCGTGCCCAGGAGTCCCACTCCAGCGCTTCCCCGACGGATCGGATGGCACTGACGTGGCCGGCATGGCGCTCCAGCACCTGCCTGACAATGTCTACGATTCCGGTGAACGGAAGTTCTCCGGCCAGGAAACGCTCCACCGCGATCTCGTTGGCGGCATTGAGGACGGCGGGCATGGAGCCTCCCTCGCGGCAAGCCTGATATGCGAGCTCGACCGCGGGAAAGCGGCGGGCGTCGACCGGGAAGAACTCCAGGGTGCGCATCCGGGTCAGGTCCAGCCGGGCGAACGGCGCCGGGAGGCGGTCCGGGAAAAAGAGCGCGTACTGGATGGGGAACTTCATGTCGGTCGTCGAGAGCTGGGCGATGATCGAGCCGTCGACGTACTCGACCATGGAGTGGACGATCGACTGGGGATGGATGGCGATGTCGATCCGGTCCGCCGGCATGGAGAAGAGGTGATGGGCCTCGATGACCTCCAGCCCCTTGTTCATCATCGTGGCTGAGTCGATGGAGATCTTGTTCCCCATGCGCCAGGTCGGGTGGGCGAGCGCCGCCTCGATGCTGATGTCGCCGAACGTGGACAGCTCGCGGGTGAGGAACGGTCCGCCGGAGGCGGTGAGGATGATGCGCTGCACCTCCTCGTGGGTCCCGCAGCGGATGGCCTGGTGGACGGCGTTGTGCTCGGAGTCGACCGGCAGGATCTCCCCGCCGAACTCCCGGGCCGCCCGGGTCATGACGTCGCCGGCGGCGACGAGCACTTCCTTGTTGGCGATCCCGACCCGCTTTCCGGCCCGCAGAGCCTCATAGACCGGCGGGATGCCGGCCGCGCCGACGATGGCGGCGATGACGGCGTTCGCCGACGGCAGCGAGGCGACGGCGCAGGCGCCTTCGATGCCGGGGATGATCTCCGCCCGGTGCCGCAGCAGGCCGCGCAGCCGTTCCGCGTCTTCGACGCTCCGCACCGAGACGACCTCGGGGCGGTAGCGCTCCACCTGCTCGGCCAGCAGCTCGACGTTCGCCCCGGCCGCAAGGCCGACGACGCGCAGTTCATCGGGAAAAGCATCGACGACGGCCAGCGTGCTCTTGCCGACGCTGCCGGTGCTTCCGAGAATTGAGATGTTTCGTGACATGGGGTTGGTGCAGCGCTATCCGGACATGATGTTGAGCGTGCGGAACTCGTGCACGATCAGGGTCCAGTAGCAGTAGAGGATCGGGGCGGTGAAAAGGATCGAATCGAAACGGTCGAGAAAGCCGCCGTGTCCGGGGAGCAGCGTCCCTGAGTCTTTGACCGCCGCGGAACGCTTCCACATCGACTCGGCCAGGTCGCCGATGACACCGGCGACCGAGAGGAGGACGCCGGCGATGATTGCGTGCAGCAGCGGGAACTCGGGGAAGAAGGTGAAGTGGATGACGACGGCGGTGATGATCGACGCCCCCATCCCGCCCATCAGACCCTCGACGGTCTTTTTCGGGCTGATGAGGGGGGAGAGCTTTCGCTTTCCGAACCGCTTGCCGACGTAATAGGCGCCGGAGTCGCCGAGCCAGACCACGAGCATGAGGAAGAACACCAGCTTCCAGCCGACCGGAAAGTCGTTGCGGAGGCGGATCAGCGACCCGCCGAGCATGCCGACGTACGTCGTGCCCAGCACCGCCACTGCGCTCGAGGGGAGGGCGTCTTCCAGCGACTTCTTGCTGAAGACGTATGACGCCGGGATGAAGAGCAGCGCGGCGAACATCCCCAGCTCGACGGAAAGATGCTCGACGACGAAGGCGGCAATCAGGATGAGCATGATCGCGATGCAGAGGGGGACCGGGACCTCGTACCCTTTGGCCTTGCCGAGGGCCAGGAACTCGTACATCGCCACGACGCAGATGATCGCGATGGCGGCGTCGAAGACGTACTCGTGACTCCAGCCGATGATCCAGATGATGATCGGCGCACCGACAGCGGCAGTAATCTCGCGGCTGAAACGCATGTTAAGAGGAGGCTGCGTCGTCCGCTTCGACGAACATCTCGGCGTCGGCCGGCTCGACTCCTCCGTACCGTCTCTCGCGTGACTGGAAGTCGATGATGGCCTCGAACAGGTCGCGGCGGCGGAAATCGGGCCACAGCACTTTGGTGACGTGGATCTCCGCGTACGCGATCTGCCAGAGGAGGAAGTTCGAGACCCGCAACTCCCCGCTGGTGCGGATCAGGAGGTCGGGGTCGTCCACGTTGGCCGTGTAGAGGTGATCGGAGAAGAAGGCCTCGTCGATCACCGCGTCCGTCATCTCCTTCTCCCGCAGCGTGGCCATGATCCGGTTGCAGGTGTCGACGATCTCAGCCCGGCCGCCGTAGTTGAGCGCGATCTGGAAGAGGAGGCCGGTGTTTTCGGCCGTCTTTTCCTGCGCGTAGCGCAGCTCGCGCTGGACCGACGGGTCGAGCCCGTCCACGCGGCCGATCGGCTGGAAGCGGATGTTGTTCTCCATCAGCGTCTGCAGCTCTTTGCGGAGGTACTCCTTGAGCAGCATCATCAGCGTCGCCACTTCGTAGCGGGGGCGTTTCCAGTTTTCGACGGAGAAGGCGTAGAGCGTCATGACCCGCAGCTCGAGGCGCGCCGCGGTCTCGACGATCTCGCGCACCGAGGCGATGCCGGCGCGGTGACCCTCGACGCGCGGCAGCTTGCGCGCCCGGGCCCACCGTCCGTTGCCGTCCATGATCACGGCGATGTGCCGCGGCAGGCGTTTGAGATCGATCTTGTCGAGGATGGTCTCCTCGACCGAGCCTGGCTCGACCAGCTTGCGGACGTCGATCATTCGAGCGCGGATGTTAACGCACTTGGTGGACAGTGCGCGCGGCAGGGGACGACGAGGGGGCCTCCGGCGGGCGAGCCCGGCCCGCAGCGTTGGTTGCCATAGGCTGAACGCACGGCTCTGGCATGGAACGCGGTCCAGGCGAAAACAAACGCCGCGGGCCGGGCCCGCCCGCCGGAGGCCCTTCGTCGTCCCCTGCTGCTCAGTACCGAATCTCCCGCAGTACCAGCCCTTTGGCGGGCGCGGTCCAGCGCGCTTCGTCGAACAGGCAGTCGGGGGCAAGCTTTCCGCGGCCGATCTCGATCAGCGACCCCGCAATCCGCCGCACCATGTACCGAAGAAACCCGTCGGCCGTGACGGTGATACGGATGGCCTGGCCGTCGCGCTTTACGTCGATCGACTCGATCGTCCGAGTGGTGGAGCTGACCTCCGGGTCGGCGACGGTAAAGACCTTGAAGTCGTGCGTCCCTACCAGCGCCTGTGCCGCGGTCTTCATGGCCACGTCGTCGAGCTGCCGGGCGACGTGCGCGTGGGTCTCGGCGGCGAAGACGTCGGCGGCCTCCGCGTTCCAGATGCGGTACTCGTAGGTCTTCGACCTGGCGGAAAAGCGGGCGTGGAAGTCGTCCGCGACCGGCTCGACGTGCGTGATCCGGATGTCCGGCGGGAGGGTCTGGTTGAGGCCGAGCATCAGCCCGCGCGCCGGGATGTCGAACGGGACGTCGGCGTGGGCGCGTTGCGCGGCGGCGTGGACTCCGGCGTCGGTCCGGCCGGCGCCGTGAAGCCGCACCGGCTGGCCGAACGTCTTTTCGAGCGCCTCCTCCACCGCCTGCTGTACCGACGTTGCGTTGTTCTGCAACTGCCACCCACCGTAGCGGGTGCCGAGGTACTGCAGGGTGAAGAGGAGGCGCACTATCAGTTCTGCGCGATGATCTGTTCCCTGCCGAAGCCGCTCACGTTCGAGATGTGGTCGACCACGCCGAGGGAGATTTTGTTCAGACCGCGCTCGATCAGCAACTCCAGCGTGTACGTATAGAACTTCCCTTGCGCCGACTTGTAGTCGGACGCCGGGATCCGCACCTGGTGCGACTTGCGGGCGACGTCGGACATGTCGTTGTCCTTGTTGCCGACCACCACGTAGACGTCGAAGCCGCCCGCCCATTCCGTGTCGCCCTGCGGCAGGAATGTGAGGCCGGAGATCGGGATCTGGATGTCGATCGCGACGCGGAACAGACCGTCGTCGATCGGCACCGGCTGGCCGACACGGGCCAGGATGCCGATGTCGTTGTCTTTGACGCGGTAGAGGAGGTTGGCGACGACGCGGTCGCTCATCTCGGCGTAGACCGACTTCTCGACGAACGTCTGCCGCGCGCGGACGCGGTAGTCCTTGTTCTTGACGCGGACCTGCAGATAGCGCTGCCGGTCGACGCGCTCCGTGCCGGCGCGGTAGCCGAGGGAGTAGTAAGCCTCGAGATCGCGCTGGATCCTCTTGAACGCGTCCTCGAAATTGTTCGTGTTGACCGAGGCCAGGCCGCCCGTCATCTGCGCCATCATGTGCATCGACTCGGTCGAGTTCTGCATCGCCGCCTGCACGACCAGCTGCGACACCGGCCGCGCGTTCTCGGCGGACATCTCATTGTTGCCCGAGAGGCCGGCGGCGTGGATGGTGTAGAGGGTGATGTCGTTCGCGTTGGCGGTCTTCGCCACCGACTGGATCAGCTGCGTACCGTCGTAGTGCATCGCCTCGAGCACGGTCGAGCCGGTGCCCTGCCAGTTCTTCTCGCGGGCGATGTCGTCGACGAACTGGAAGACCTCGCGGCCGGGCTGGATCGGGAAGCCTTCGCTGGTGAGGACCAGGACTTTCTTCCCCTCGACGCCGGCCAGCGTCGACATCAGGGCATTGATCGAAGAAACGCCCTGCCGCAGATCGTGCTCTACCGAGGAGGCGTACGTGCGGGCGGTGGTGATCGCGTCCTGGAGCGACGTGGCGTCGCGGATGCGGTCTTCGGTGGACTTGCGCTCGCTGCGGTTCGCCAGGCCGAGACCCGTCTCACGGGCCAGCGACTCGAGCATCGACTCGATCTGGGCCGGGTCGCGCGTGAACGGCACGCGCACCTTCATGCTCCGGTTGTACGTCGCCACCATCGCCTCGTCGCCGGGGCGCATGACCGTCTTCAGGAACTCCTTCATCTGGGTGAAGACGCGGTTGCGGTTGAAGGGGGCGAGGGAGAGGTTGTCGATATAGAAGACGATGCGCCGCTTCATCGCTTCGTCGTTGACCACCGGGGCGGTCTCGTCGACCTTGCCGCCGACTTCACCGGCCGTGAGCCCCTTGGCGCGGGCGCCCTCGACCTCGTAGAAGTTCGAGATGGCCTTCGGGACGCCGTTCTCGAGGATCTCGAAGTCGTCCCTGGTGAGGCCGGAGACGAAGTTCCCTCGGCGGTCCTGGACGACGACGTCGACGTCGATGATCCGGATGTCGATGTTCTCGACGAGCTTCGGCAACTCGGGCTCGGCCGGGGCTTTTCGTTGGGCGGCGAGGGGCAACGACAGGGCCAGGCCGAGGAACAGGGTCAGCGTGCGTTTCAAACGGAATCCTCCCGGGGCAAGTCTGGCCCTTAGACGAAGCGGCGGGCGCTCGCGTTACACGAGACCCGTGGCGCGCTCCGTGCGAGAATACGGACCGCCGGAGGGAAACCCCGCCACCGGTCGAAAATTCCGATGCCGCCCATGACACAAGTGCAACAGAGCAAACAAGATCCGGTCAGCTTCTCCAAGATGGCGGGCGGCGGAAACGACTTCGTGGTCATCGACAACCGGACTGCCAGGATCGGCGACGCCGCCGAGCTGACCCGGCGCATCTGCACCCGTGCTCTTTCGGTCGGCGCCGACGGGCTGATCCTGATCGAAAGCTCGGCCCGGGCGACCTTCCGGATGAGGTATTTCAACCGCGACGGCTCCCTCGGGGCGTTCTGCGGGAACGGCACCCGTTGCGCGGCCCGCTTCGCCTTCCTGAACGTCATTGCCGGGAAGAAGATGACCGTCGAGACCGACGCCGGGATCGTCGGCGCGGAGATGGGGGAGGGGGGGCAGGTCACCCTGTCGCTGCCGCCCCCGCATGCCTTCCGGCCCGACCGCCGGCTTCAGGCCGGCGACAAGACCATCCGCGGCAGCTCGATCGTGGTCGGCGTGCCGCATTACGTCGTCTTTCTCCGCGACGATCTCTGGTCGCACGACATCGCCCCCCTCGGCCGCGCCATCCGCACGCATCCCGATCTCCAGCCGGATGGGGCGAATGCGAACTTCGTGGTCGTGCGCGACCCCCACTCGATCGAAGTGCGGACCTACGAGCGCGGCGTGGAAGCGGAGACGCTCGCCTGCGGCTCCGGCGTCGTCGCCTCGGCGGTGACGAGCGCGCTTTTCGGCCGGGCGAAGTCGCCTGTGTCGGTGCTGACCCGGAGCGGGATCACGCTGGAAGTGTCGTTCGAACTGCGGGACGGCTATGCCGAGCAGGTCCGCCTCCGCGGTGACGCCCGGCTGATCTATCGCGCTACCATCACGCCCGAGACTCTCGAAGGGTTCGATCCGGAGTTCGTCCGCGAGCCTGCTTCGGGAGTCACGGTCGGTTCGTGAGACTGCTTTCCTGGATCGTGAGCGCCGCCCTGTCGGCGTACGCCTGCCATCTCGCCGTCCAGCACGCGACGCCGATCGATGCCGCGCTGCCCGCGATCGCCGTCGCGGTGACGGTTCTTGCCGCCGTTTCGTATCCCTCAGTCATGCTGGCCGTACCGTTGTTGATTCTCGCGGAGATCGCGATTCCGGACGAGGGGCTGCGGCTCGCGTTGTTCGGGGTGGTGGTGGGGGCAGGTGCGGTGGTGGCGCTGGTCCGGGTGGGTGGGGGGTCGCATAGGTCCCATTCGTCCCATACGTCCCATTCGTCCCATGGGACCAATGGGACCTATGGGACAAATGGGACCTATGGGACTCACTTTGCCGCACTGGCTCTCACCATCACCCTCATCACCCTCCTCCGGTGGATCCCCTTCGCCGGCATGCGGCGTACGCCTGAGGTGCTGCTGCTGGCGCTCTGCCTCGGGATTGTGCTCGTCCTCGGGCGGACGCCGTTTGCGGTGGCGGTCGCGGTAGGCACGGCGCTGTTCACGCCGGCCATTCCGCGGAGCACGCTCTGGCTGCCGGTGAGCGTGCTGTTTGTCGTCGCCCTGGCGCGCTTCTTCGGCATGCCGCGCCTCCGCCTGACCTGGCCCTCCGCCGTAACCATCGCCTTCGTGACGCTCTTCTTCCCCTGGAGCGGCATCGTCGCCCGCGCTTTTCCCTACTTTTTGAAGCCTGCGCCGGTCGTCGGCGAGAGACACACCGTCGGCTACGCCCTCGCGGCAAACCGCACCGCGGAGATCGAAGTGCCGGAGCACGCGAAAGCAATCATCGTCTCCGGAGCCAACGTCGCGGGGTTCAAACGCGGGAAGCTCCTCGGCCGCATCGAGCCGGGCGGCATCGACGTCCGCATCGGCGACGCCGCCGACTGGGGTTATCTGCGCCGCGAGGCCTTTCACGGCTCGCGCAATCCGTTGCCGCGCGATCCGGTGGGGAAGATCCGCGGCTACGGCTACGGCGCCTGGGTCGACGGCGCGGGCCGGATCGCGCTGCCGGAAAATACGCGCGTCATCCGCGTGACCGGCGATCCGGCGCTGCCGCCGGGATCGTCATTGCAGGTCGAAGCATTCGAGCTGACGCCGCGATGAT
The DNA here is from genome assembly GCA_035629865.1 of Thermoanaerobaculia bacterium. GTDB lineage: Bacteria > Acidobacteriota > Thermoanaerobaculia > Gp7-AA8 > Gp7-AA8 > QHVT01. The sequence goes on from DASPHC010000111.1 coordinate 37,600, forward strand.
CGTTGCGACCGTCGCGGCCCTCCTCGCCCTTCCGCTGGTCGTCCTGCGGCGGCGGACGCTGGCGGCATACCTGGCGGTCGACGCGGCGACGTGGCTCTTCGCCTGGCTGCTCTGGCGACGTTTCCCCTCCTTCGACCCGTACCTCGGCGGCGTCGCGCTGGCGGTGCTGAAGGTCACGACGTTCTCGCTCTTCCTCGCCCGCGGCCGCGACGTCCGCTGGTCGGCGAATCATGCAGCGGCAGTCGCGGCGATCGTTTACGCGGTGGTGATCCCGACCACGCTGCGGACGGCGGTGATCGACGGCGACGAGCCGTTTTATCTGCTGGTCACGGAGTCGCTCGTCCACGACGGCGATCTCGATCTCGCCAACCAGTACCGCACGCTCGACCAGAGCGAGACCGGGCGAAAGGACCTCGTCCCGCAGCTCGGCGACCCCACCGGCCCGAACGGCGAGCAGTACTCGCGTCACGAGCCGTTCCTGCCGCTGCTGCTGGTGCCGGGCTACGCCCTCGCCGGACTGCACGGCGCGATCGCTACGGTGGCGCTGTTCGGCGTCCTCCTGATCCGCTCGACCGTTCGCTGGATGGAAGACGAAGGGATCAGCGAGGAAGCTTCCCGCGCGGTCTTCCCGTTCTTCGCCTTCGCCCCGCCGGTGCTGTTCTACGCGACGCGCATCTGGCCGGAGGTGCCGGCGGCGTTCTTCTTCGTCGAGGCCCTGCGGGGCGCCCGCGCCCACCGGCTGAAACGCTGGCTGCCGGCGCTGTTCGGACTGGTGCTGTTGAAGCTCCGCTTCGTGCTGGTGGCGATCGGCGTCGTTGCGACCATGCTGGCCGGGCGGAGGGCGTCGCGCCGGACCATCGCGCTCGCCATCGCCGTCGTCGCGGCGCCGCTCTTCGTGATGTGGCTCGTCAGCGGCAGTCCCACCAGCGTGCACACGTGGCGCGAGATCCTGCCGGGCGAGCCGCGGCGCTACGCGATCGGCTTCTTCGGCCTCCTCGCCGACGGGATGAGCGGCATCGCCTTCCGCGCGCCGTTCTATCTCCTCGGCCTCTTTGCGCTTACGCAATGGAAAGCGACGCCGCGCGGCTTCCGCGCCGGCATGCTCGCCTCGCTGCTCTACATCCTCTATCTATTGCCGCGGATGGAATGGTTCGGCGGATGGGCTCCGCCGCTGCGCTATCTCGTCTTCCTGATGCCGGTCCTGGCCCTCGGCGCGGCGTCCGTCTGGGACCGCATTTCCCGTGGCGCCATCGCTCTCATCTCCGCCTGGACCGTCGGGCTGGTGATCCACGGGATCGCCTACCCGTGGCGGCTCTTCCACATCTCCAACGGCGAGAACCCGATCGGCGAGTGGCTCTCTCACGCCTACCGCGCCGACTTCTCCCGTCTCTTCCCTAGCTTCATCCGCGAGAACAGCGCCGCCTGGATCGGCGCCGCCGTCGTGGTGTTGATCGTGCTCGCCGGAGTGCGTCGCTGGAAGCTCGATCTTGCCATCCCGCTGGCGTCGCTCGCCCTCGCCGCCGGCTTTTCGTACGCCAGGCAGCCCGCGTCGCACGTCGAATTCGAGGACGCGCACGTCGTCCGCGAAGGGGGAGAGCTCTACCCGCAGGTCTACCAGGTCATGCGCGTCGCCTATCGCGGCGGCTACGTGCTGGAAACGGGCGAGTCGCTCTCCTTCCTCGCCGGCGCCGGCACGTGGCGCCTCGAAGCAATCACCGGCCTCGGCGCCACGTTCGAGCTCGCCGGCCACGCCTACACCATCGCGCCGGACGAGCGCTATCAGGCGGTCCGCGTCACCATCCCGGAAAGTGGACGGGTGACGCTCCGCTGCCTCAGCGGCGCGGTGAACCTCGATCGGATGGCTCGCAATGAGTGAGATCGAGATCATCGTCCTCGACATCGACGGCGGTCCGATGCTCGAAGAGTGCATCGCCTCCCTCCGCTCCCAGACCGTCAGCGCGCGCATCGTCGTCTTCGACAACGGCTCCCGCCAGCCGGTCCGCGTCGAAGGGGCCGACGTGATCCGCAGCGAGACCAACCTCGGCTTCGCCGGCGGCGCCAACGCCGCCTGGCGCCTCACCACCGCCCCTTACGTCGCCTTGGTCAACAATGACGTCGTCCTGCAGCCCGACTGGCTGACCCACGTCCGCGCCGCCCTCGACCGCGACGAGCACCTCGCCGCCGTCCAGACGATCATCCGCCGCACCGACGGCCTGATCGACGGCGCCGGCATCGACATCAGCGACGGCACCTTCCGCCAGATCGGCCACGGCCTCCCGGTCGGCTCGCCGCTCGCCGTCGCATGGGGCGTCTCCGCTACCGCCACCCTCTACCGCCGTGCCGGCGTTGTTTCAGCAGGGGGCGACTCCCTCTTCAACGAACACTTCTTCGCCTACTACGAAGACGTCGAGCTCAGCGCCCGCCTGAAGGCCGCGGGCTGGCGGACGGCGGTACTCCCGGTCGTCAAAGCCACCCACCGCGGCTCCCAAAGCGCCTCGGTTCTCGGCGGCGACGCCCTGCGGCTGCGCACCCGCAACCGTTACTTCGTGGCGCGCATGCACCCCGGGGTAGGGCGGGTGGGGGCGCTGCTCTGGGAAGACGCCAAACTCCTCCTGAGGGGGCGCGCGTCGCTCAGGGGGATCGTACAGGGATTGGTGCGAGCGATAAACGATGAGCGATGAACGAAGGCTCGACAGTTCATCGTTCATCGTTCATCGTTCATCGCTCGATGCTTTCAGTTGTGGTGCACACCCCCGACGTCGTTGGCGACCGCATGGCCGGTCCGGGGATCCGCGCCTGGCACCTCGCCGAGGAGCTGGGCAAGCACTTCCAGACCACCCTCATCGCCAAACGCGAAGGAAACGCCCCGGAGGGCCTCACCCTCATCCCTCACGGCTCCGCCGAGGCGCGGAAAGCCCTTAAGCAAGCCGACGTCCTCGTCGGCCAGCCCGCCCGCGGCTTCGGCAAACGCCGCCACGGGCAGAAAATCGTCTACGACCTCTTCGACCCCACCGTCCTCGAGCTCCGGGAGCTGTATGGCAGCCGCCCCTCCCTGCGGCAGAGAATCCACCTCGCCGCCGAATGGTGGCGGCTCTCCGAGGCCCTCATGCGGGCTGACCTCCTCATGTGCGCCGCCAGAAAGCAGCGGGAGTTCTACGGAAAGCTCCAGAGCAGCGACACCGGCTGGATCGAAGTCCCCTTCGGGATCGACCCCGCCGAGATCAAAAAGTGCGAGAAATCGAAGGACAACATCGTCATCTGGGGCGGCGGCCTCTGGGAGTGGCTCGACCCCGCCACCGCCGTCGACGCCGTCAACCAGGTCAATGCCGAGGGCGTCAAAGCGCGCCTTCTCTTCCTCGGCCGCACCCGTCCCAATCGCACCCTGATCGACCGGCGGCGGGACGACCGCTTCGAGGAATTGCTCCTCCGCGGCGGGCCGAACGTGTCAGCGAATGACCAGTGGGTGCCGTACCGGGAACGGCTTGCATGGCTGCGGGCGGGCAAAATCGCTATCATGCTCCACCGTCGTACGGCGGAAGCCGACTACTCGATCCGCACGCGTCTGTTCGACGCGATTGCGGCCGGAATTCCGGTCATTGCCACGGCGGGAGGGTTCGCCGCGGAGCTGGTCGAGCAGGAGAACCTCGGTTATGTCGTCCGGCCCGGCGACGTGGACGGGGTCGCGGAGGCAATCCGCCGGCTGTTGACGGACGACGGAATCCATTCCACCTGCGTAGAAAGTCTCGAGCGCCTCAGGCCGCGGTTTTCGTGGGAAGTCGTGACACGGCCGCTGGTCAGCGCGATCATGCAATGGCAAACGTGATGTTCGAAGCGGGCCTCGCCCCGATCCGACGCGATCCCCAGCGCGGAGAAAGCCCCGCGCCTACGCCCCGGCTCAGGCCCCTCGACCTGTCGATCCTGATCGTCACCTGGAACAGCGAGCGCTTCATCGACCGCTGCCTCCGCTCCATCCCGGCCGCCTGCGCGGGGCTGGAGTACGAGGTGCTGGTCCACGACAACGCTTCTTCCGATGCGACGATCGCCCATCTCGGCGACACCCAGGTCATCCGCAGCGACTCCAACGACGGCTTCGCCACAGGAACCAATCGCGCCTTCGCCCAGTCGCGCGGCCGGTACGTCTTCCTCCTCAACCCCGACTGCGAGCTCGCCCCGCGCGCGCTCACGGTGCTGTTCGACTTCCTCCAGACCCACCCGCAGATCGCCGCCGCGGCGCCGCTGCTGATCGACGAGGGGGGCGCGTCGCAGCGCGAGTTCCAGTTGCGGCGCCTGCCGAGCTTCCGGACCCTGGCCGCCGAGGTCCTGATGCTCGACAAAGTCCTGCCGAAAAACGCCACCACCGCGCGCTACCGCTACCGCGACCTCGACCTCACCCAGCCGCAGCGCATCGAACAGCCGGCCGGCGCCGCGCTGCTGCTGCGCCGCGAGGTGGTCGACGAGATCGGTCCGCTCGACGAGCAGTTCGCGCCGGCGTGGTTCGAAGACGTCGACTACTGCCGCCGGCTGGCCGAGAAGAAGAAAGAGATCTGGGTCGTCCCGGCGGCGCAGGCGCGCCACTTCGGCGGCGCGAGCCTCGAGCACATCGGCTTCTCCGGCTTCGCCGAGATCTGGTACCGCAACATGTGGCGCTACGCGCAGAAGTGGATGCGGCCGAGGCAGGCGGAAACGCTGCGCTGGATGATCATCGCCGGCATGCTGCTGCGCGCCATGGTGTGGTTCGTCGGCCTCAAGCCGCGCGGCGTCGGCCGGCGGGAAGCGTTCCATGCCTACGTTCGAGTGATGAGGAAGGCGTTCGCGAGATGGAGTCCGAGCTCGTCTCCATCGTCCTCGTAACCTGGAACAGCGCGCCGTACCTGCGCCGCTGCCTGGACGGCATCCGGCAGCAGACGCACCGGAGCCGTGAATTCATCGCCGTCGACAACGCGTCGGCCGATGCCTCGGCCGAACTGGTGGCGGGGGAGGCGGCGCGCCTGATCCGGAACGACACCAACCGCGGCTTCAGCGCCGCGGTCAACCAGGCCATCGCCGTCGCCCGCGGCGAGTTCGTCCTGGTCGTCAATCCCGACTGCTATCTCCTCCCGGAGTACGTCGAGCGGCTGGTCGAAGCTCTGCGGTCGGCCGACGACTGGGGCTCCGCGACCGGCCTGCTGATCCGCGCCCGCGGCTACGACATCGAACCGACGACGGAGATCGACTCCGCCGGCATGCGGATGACGCGCAACGGCCGCCATCTCGACATCGACGTCCGGCCGGCGGGGCGGACCGAAGTCTTCGGCGTCAGTGGCGCCGCGGCAATGTTCCGGAGGTCGTTCCTGCAAGACGTGGCCATCGGCGGCGAGGCGCTCGACGAAGATTTCTTCGCCTATCGTGAAGACGCCGACGTCGCCTGGCGCGGCCGCCTGTTCGGCTGGCGCTCCCTCTGCGAGCCGGCGGCCGTCGCGTACCACGTCCGCCGCGTCACCCCCGAAGCCCGGCGGGAACTGCCGCCCGACGTCAACATGCACTCCGTCAAGAACCGCTTCCTGCTGCGGCTCAAAAATCAGGGCCCCTACCTGGCTCTCCGCAACGCCCCCTTCGAGCTCTTCCGTGACCTCGTCGTCCTCCTCGCCGCCCTCACGATCGAGCGCACCTCCCTTCCCGCCTTCTCCTGGCTCTGGCACAACCGCGCCCGCATCCTCGCCAAACGGCGTGAAGTCCAGCGCCGGCGCAAGGTCAGTGACCGAGAATTGCGAGAATGGTTTCGTTGAAACTGGCCATTCTCGGCACCCGCGGCGTCCCGCCGAACTACGGCGGCTTCGAGACCTTCGCCGCCGAGCTGAGCACGCGGCTGGTCCGGCGCGGCCATCAGGTGAGCGTCTATTGCCGGGAAACCGGGGCGCCTGTTTGGAACGGCGTCCAGCGGATCGTCCTCCCGGCCGCCGGCCACAAATACCTAGAGACCGTCAGCCACGCCTTCCTCTCCGCCGTCGATGCCCTCCGCCGCGACTTCGACGCTATCCTGGTCTGCAACGCCGCCAACGCCTTCGTCCTCCCTCTTTTGAGGGCCGCCGGCATCCCGGTAGCGATCAACGTCGACGGCATCGAGCGCAAGCGCCGCAAGTGGAACGTCCTCGGCCGCGCCGTCTACGCCGCCGGAGAAGCCCTGTCCGTCAGCTTCGCCAACGCCGTAATCGCCGACGCCGAAGTCATCGCCGAGTACTACCGCGAACACTACGCCGCCTCCCCGGTGGTCATCCCCTACGGCGCGGAGTTTCCGGATGAGGAAGACTCCGACGTTCTGCCACGACTCGGCGTCCGCCCCGGCGAGTACATCCTCTACGTGAGCCGCTTCGAACCGGAGAACAACCCCCTGGAAGTGGTGCTGGCCTACGAGAAAGCGATGGGACCTATGGGACAAATGGGACCTGTGGGGTCACACCCCCCCAATCCTCAATCCTCAATCCTCAATCCTCAATCCCCGATCTCCCCCTCGGCCCTCGGCCCTCAGCCCTCGGCCCTCCTCCCGTTGATCATGCTCGGCAAAGGCCTCTACGCCAAAGACTTAGTCGAAACCCTGCACCGCCACGCCAGTAACCAGATCCGATTCCCCGGCGCCCTCTACGACCGCGACTACCGGACCCTCCAGCGCAACGCCCTCATCTACATCCAGGCCACCGAAGTCGGCGGCACCCACCCCGCGCTCATCGAAGCGATGGCCTCGGGAGGCCGCGTCCTGGCCCACGACACTTCCGAGAACCGGGAAGTCGGAGGCGACGCCGTAGGTTATTTCCAACTCAGGCCTGCAGAAACCCTCTCCGGCATGCTTCGCGAATGGCTTTCCGAACCGCAGACCCGGGAGGACTACCGCCTCCGTGCCCGGCGGAGGGCGGCCGGCCGGTACTCATGGGAAAACGTGACGGACGCATACGAGAGCCTCTTCGAGGCCATATCCGGCGCTCGCTGACAGTTATCTGGACGTCCTCCGGAAGCGGACCGCAGAAAACCGGTAACTGCCCTAGACGCAACACTTGAATCGTCCGTATCTGGTTCGGTAAAAGATCAACTCAATGCTCAAGCAGAAGGCGCGACTGGTAGCGCGAATCGTATTCGGAGTCGACCTGGCGTTGACCTCCGTCGCCTTTTTCGCGGCGTTCTTCATCCGCGACCTGCTCCTGCCCGTCCTCTTCCCCGCCCAATACCCCACCGGCCTCTTCCCCCTGCAGGAGTACCTCAAGATCTACCCGCTCGTGCTGGTGATCTGGTCCGCGCTCCTCTTCAGCTACAACAGCTACCACTCCCACCGCACCGTCCCGCTCACGCGGGAGGCCCTGACCACCATCCGCGTCGTCGCCGTCGGCAACGTCCTCCTGGCGACGCTCGCCTACCTCCTCCCGCTCCGCCACCTCTCCCGCACCTGGTTCGTCCTCTTCGCCGCCATCGCCGCCGTGCTGCTGGTCGCCGAGAAGATCCTCGTCCGCGGCCTGGCGCGCTGGGTGCGCTCCAAGGGCCTCAACTACCGCACCGTCGTCATCGTCGGCACCGGCCACCGCGCCACCGACATCGCCAAGCTGATCGTCGGCCACAAATACTGGGGCTACAAGATCCTCGGCTTCGTCTCCGACGGCCATCGCCTGTCGAACGGCTGGGCGAGCTACCGCATCTATGGCAACGTCCCCGACCTCAAGCGCATCCTCGAGAACCACGAGATCGACGAGCCGATCGACGAGATCGTCTTCGCCGTCACCCGGAAGAAGCTCGACGAGATGAAGCAGATCTTCCTCATGTGCGAAGAGCTCGGCATCCGTACCCGCGTGGCCATGAACTTCCTCCAGAACCGCGTCGCGCGGATGGAGATCGAAGAGCTGGAAGGCGTCCCGTTCCTCACGTTCACCACCACTCCGTCGAACGAGACCCACCTCGCCCTCAAGCGTGCCCTCGACGTCGCCGTCTCGCTCCTCCTCCTCTCCGTCGCCGGCCCGGCCATCGGCATCGCCGCCCTGGCCATCAAACTGACCTCCCCCGGCTCCGTTCTCTTCAAGCAGGAACGGATCGGCCTCAACGGCCGGATGTTCACCCTCTACAAATTCCGCACGATGATCGCCGACGCCCACGCGCGCCGCGAAGAAGTCGCCCACCTCAACGAAATGAACGGCCCGGTCTTCAAGATGAAAGACGACCCCCGCGTCACCCCGGTCGGCCGCTGGCTCCGCCGCTTCTCCCTCGACGAGATCCCCCAGCTCTGGAACGTCCTCAAAGGCGACATGAGCCTCGTCGGCCCCCGTCCCCCCATCCCCGAGGAAGTCGCCTCCTACCACCGCTGGCACCGCCGCCGCCTCTCGATGAAGCCGGGCCTGACCTGCCTCTGGCAGATCAGCGGCCGCAACGACATCCAGGACTTCGACCACTGGATGAAGCTCGACCTCCAGTACATCGACAACTGGTCCCCGGCTTTGGATCTGAAGATCCTGTTGCGGACCATTCCAGCGGTGCTGACTGGGAAGGGCGCTTCGTAAATTTGTTGTTGGTTGTCAGTTGTCGGTTGTCCGAACCGTTTGCGGCTGACGGGTTCCCTTATCGATCGCTGACGAACCCTGAGACCAAACGAAAATCCGCTCCTGCCTCTCTGCTGCCGCAGGCAGCTAAAGACCTGTAGGCCCGGCCTTTAGGCCGGGTAAAGCGCGGACGGATCTTCGAGCCCGCATGGCGGGCGACAGACGAGAGGCTTCCCCGGAAGCGTTCGCAGCCTTCCCCGGAAGGTTTGTTAGCTTCCCCGGAGGGTTCGTAACCTTCCCCGGAAGGTTCGCTAGCTTCCTCGGAAGGTTCGCTAGCTTCCTCGGAAGGTTCGCTAGCTTCCTCGGAAGGTTCGCTAGCTTCCTCGGAAGGTTCGCTAGCTTCCTCGGAAGGTTCGTAACCTTCCTCGGAAGGTTCGTAACCTTCCCCCGAAGGTTCGTAACCTTCCCCCGAAGGTTCGTAACCTTCCCCCGAAGGTTCGTAACCTTCCCGGAAGGTTCGTAACCTTCCCTCGAAGGTTTGCAACCTTCCCTCGAAGGTGCGCGACCTTTCCCCGAAGGTTCGCGACCTTTCCCCGAAGGTTCATTTTCGACCTTTCCCCGAAGGTTCATTTTCGACCTGCGTCGCCAGTCGATACACTTCGGCTATGCCGAAGCTCGATCCCACCACTTCCGAGTTCCGCGCGGCGGCGCACAAGGCGGTCGACTGGATCGCCGACTACTTTGACAACATCGACAGCTTCCCGGTCCTCTCGCGCGTGCAGCCTGGAGATATCGAGAGGCAGTTCGAAGCCGGACCGTCGAACAGCGGCAAGTCGTACGACGAGCTGTTCGCCGAATTCGAACAGAAGATTCTTCCCGGGATCACGCACTGGAATCATCCCTCCTTTTTCGCCTACTTCAGCATCACCGGGTCGCAGGCGGGGGTGATCGCGGAGCTGCTTTCGGCGGCGATCAACGCGAATGGGATGCTTTGGAAGACGTCGCCGGCGTTGACGGAGCTGGAGACGCTGGCACTGCGCTGGCTGCGCGACGCGCTGGGGTTGCCGTCGAATCTGTTCGGGATCATCAACGACACGGCGTCGATCAATGTCTTTCTGGCGCTGGCGGCGGCACGGGAGGCGCTGGGGCTGGATATCCGGCGGCTGGGGATTGCGGGCCGCGATCTGCCGGCGCTGCGGATTTACTGTTCGGAGCATGCGCACTCGTCGGTGGAGAAGGGGGCGCTGGCGCTCGGGTTCGGGCAGAGCGGGGTGATCAAGGTCGCGGCGGACGATGCTTTCCGGATGCGGCCGGAGGCGCTGGAGGCGGCGATTGCACGCGACCGGGCGGCCGGGGCGTTGCCTTGCGCGGTAGTGGCGACGGCGGGGACGACGTCGACGGGGGCGGTCGATCCGGTCCGTGCGCTTGGGGAGATCGCGAAGCGGGAGAATTGCTGGTTCCATGTCGATGCCGCGTACGCCGGGTCGGCGACGATCGTGCCGGAGTATCGCTTCCTCTGGGATGGGATCGAGCTGGCGGATTCGATCGTGACGAATCCGCACAAGTGGCTGTTTACGCCGATCGATTGCAGTGTGCTCTATACGACGCGACCCGAGGTCCTGCGGGAGACGTTTTCGCTGGTGCCGGAGTATCTGACGACGACGGATACGGCGGAGATCAATTACATGGATTACGGGCTGCAGCTGGGCCGCCGGTTCCGGGCGTTGAAGCTCTGGATGGTGATGGAGCACTACGGGCTGGAGCGGATGCGCGAGGTGATCCGCGGTCATGTCGGCTTCGCGGTGCGGCTGGCGGAGGAGCTGCGGAAGCGGGATGACGTGGAGGTGTTGTCGCAGTCGTTCAGTGTGGTGGTGTTCCGGCTGACGGCGGGCGATGAGGCGACGGCGGCGCTGCTGGAGCGGATGAATGCGAGCGGGACGCTGTTTGTGTCGCATACGAAGCTGGGCGGTCATTACGCGGTGCGCGTGGCCATCGGCAACGGTGCCACGGAGTGGCGCCACGTGGAGGCGATTCTGGGGATGGTGTGAGACCAGCCTGTGGAGCGCCGACGTTCCGTCGGCCGGTCCGCCGGCCTTCGGCCGGCAGTGTGCGGAAACGTATCCCGAAGACTGCCGGCCGAAGGCCGGCGGACCGGCCGGTCGAAGACCGGCGCTCCGTTAGACCGAGGCGCCGTAAGCGCGGCTATCTCAAGTTCTCGTAATCACGCCGATCAGAGCTGCGCCAAAGGCTTCGAGCTTGGCATCCCCAATTCCGTAGATATCGCGCAGCTCGTACAGCGTGGTTGGCCGCTTACGGGCCAGCTCCCTCAGGGTCTTGTCGTTGAAAATCACATACGGCGGGACGCCTCGCTCCTGCGCCTCCTCGCGGCGCCAGGCGCGGAGGGCCTGGAAGAGATCGCGATCGTATGGGCCGTCGTCGACGGCCTGGCGGCGGGCAGGGGCGGAGGAGGTAGACGCTCGTGCATCCTTCTTCCGGATCGCCGGCTGCCGTAGTTTCACCTCGGCGTAGCCGCGGAGGACTTCGCGGCCGCGGGGGCCGACGCGGAGGACCGGGTATTCGTCCGAGGTCTGGGCGAGGAAGTCCTGGGCGATGAGTTGGTAGATCCATTCGCGGACGTCGTGGCGGGAGTGGCCTTTGAGCAGGCCGTAGGTCGAGAGCTGGTCGTGGCGGCGGTCGCGGATGCGTTCCGTGTCTTCGCCGCGGAGGACGCCGGCGACGTGGCTGACGCCGAAGGATTCGCGCACCCGGACGACGCAGGAGACGATCTTCTGGGCGACGATCAGCGCGTCCGCGACCTCTTCCGTCTCGCCGAGGCAGATGTCGCAGGCGTTGCAGGCGGCGGTGAACGGTTGGCCGAAGTATTCGACCAGCGCTTTGTGGCGGCAGGAGGCGCCGGAGCAGTAGCGGTCGATGTCGTTGAGGTGGCGGATCGCCGACTGGATGTACTCCGGGTCGGTGGCGGTCTCGGTGATCATCGACTTCCAGGTCATGAAGTCGGCGCCGGAGTAGAGGAGGACGCATTCGGCTTCCAGTCCGTCGCGGCCGGCGCGTCCCGACTCCTGCTGGTAGTGCTCGATCGACTTCGGCATGGCGGTGTGCAGCACGAAGCGGACGTTCGAGCGGTCGATGCCCATCCCGAACGCCACCGTGGCGACGACCAGGTCGCACTTTTCGGTCGAGAACTTCTCCTGTGCCTCGCGCCGCTCTTCCTGCGAGAGGCCGGCGTGGTAGGCGACGACGTTCTCGCCGCGCCGGCGCAGCTTTTCGGCGAGCGAGTCGACGTCTTTACGGCGGGTGCAGTAGATGATGCCGGCCTCGCCGCGGTGGCGCTCGATGACGTCGAGGACTTGTTTCGCCTCGTCCTGCCGCGGGAGGACGCGATAGGTGAGGTTGGGCCGGTCGAAGTCGCCGACCAGCACGGCGGCGTCGCGCAGTCCGAGTTGCCGGGCGATGTCTTCCCGTACCTCGGGGGTTGCGGTCGCGGTGTACGCATGCATCGACGCGTCGGGGAACTCTTCGCGGATGGTCCGGAGCTGCCGGTACTCCGGGCGGAAGTCGTGGCCCCAGTGGCTGATGCAGTGGGCTTCGTCGATGGCGAAGGTCTTGATGCCGGCGCGGCGGAGCATGTCCCGGAAGCCGGGGAGGGCGAGGCGCTCGGGCGAGACGAAAAGGAGCTTCAGGCGTTTGGCGAACAGCTCGCGCTCCGTCTCCCTGACGTCGGATAAGGCCTGCGAGCTGTTGAGTTGCGCCGCGGCGATGCCGTTGGCGCGGAGGCCGTCCACCTGGTCTTTCATCAGGGAGATCAGGGGAGAGACGACCACCGTGGTGGTCTCGCCGAGGACCGCCGGGGCCTGGTAGCAGAGCGACTTGCCGCCGCCGGTCGGCATGACCACCAGGGAGTCCTGCGCCGAGAGCGCGGCCAGCATCGCCTCCTCCTGTAAAGGACGGAGCGAGGAGTAACCCCACAGTTTCCGGATGACCTCGAGGAGGCGGGCGCGCATTCGTCGGGCACGTCGCCGTGCTGGTGCCGATTATCGCATCTGTGTTATCTCTCGCGTCGCGCATGCACCCCATCCGCGCTTCGGCGCGCTTTACCCGAGCCATCGACGCCACGGCCGAGCTCCTCCAGAAGCTGAAAATCGAGGCGATGTTCGTCGGCGGCGTGGCCCGCGCGGCGTATATGGACGTGGAAGTCGGCACCGGCGCGATCGACGTGATCGCGCTGATGAACTCTCCGCAGAAAAACCAGCTCGCCATGATGGCCGGCAACCGCGGATACCGCGTCGACCGGGAGGAGCTCGAGGCCACCGAGGAGCTCGACCTGGTGCCGCTGAACTTCGTCGACCCCGAGGGGGAGGAGGTGCGCGTCCACGTGCTCCTCGCCTCGAACGCGCTCTACGGCCGGATGGTCGCCTCGGCGCAGGGGACGACGCTCGGCGACTTGGAGCGCGTCCTCCGCGTCCCGCGCGCCGAGGACCTCGCGCTTCTGCTGCTGATGGCAGAAGATGAAGAGGCCGTGCGCCATCTGACCGCGCTTCCGGAGTTCGACCTTCCCGCGTTCCGCGAGCGCCTCCGCTCGATCGGACTCGGCGCGGAGGTGGCGGGCGCATGAGGTGGATCGACCGGCAGGATGCGCTCGACGAGGCGATGGCGCGGCTCGGGACCGAGTCCCAGATCGCCGTCGACACCGAGGCCGACTCGCTGCACTCGTACTTCGACAAGGTCTGCCTGATCCAGATCTCCGTCGCGGACGAAGATCTGATCGTCGACCCGCTGACGCGCGTCGACCTGGCGGGCTTCGGCGCGCTGCTCGACAATCCCGCCGTCAACAAGGTGCTGCACGGCGGCGACTACGACCTCCGGATCATGAACCGCGATTTCGGCTACACGGTGCGGAATCTGATCGACACGTCCGTCTGCGCGCAGCTCCTCGGCTATGAGGGGATCGGGCTGGCGGCGCTGCTCGACCGCCATTTCGGGGTGAAGCTGAACAAGACCCACCAGCGTGCCGACTGGTCGATGCGCCCGCTGCCGCCCGACATGCTCGAGTACGCGGCGACCGATACGCATTACCTGATCCAGCTCGCCGCGAAGCTGCGCGAGGAGCTGGAGGCGCTCGGCCGCTGGGCGTGGGCGGTCGAGGAGTTCTCCCGCATGGAGAATATCCGCTACCGCGAGATCGACGAGGAGGCGGAGACCTGGAGGAAGCTGAAGAACATCGGCAACCTCGACCGCCGCTCGCTGGCCATCCTCCGCGACGTCCACGCCTGGCGCGACCAGCTCGCGCGGAAGGCCGACCGTCCGCCGTTCAAGATCATCGGGAACGACTCGCTGGTCGAGATCGCGAAAGCAAAGCCGCCGACGGCGCGCGACCTCGCCCAGGTAACGGCCGTCTCGCGTTACCACTCCGACCGCTACGGCCGCGACATCGTGGCCATCATCCGCAAGGCGATGGAGATCCCCGAGGAACAGTTGCCCGACCGGAACGAGCCGAAGGCCTGGATCCGCGACAAGGCGCTGGAAAACCGGATCAACCGCCTCAAGACCATCCGCGACCGCTACGCCAAAGAGCTGAAGATCGACCCGGCCGTGCTGGGCGCGCGGCACGTGCTCTCGGCCGTGGCGACGGCCAACTCCCTGGATGTGCCCAACATGCGGGAGTGGCAGAAGAAGGTGATGGGGGAGGCGCTGCTGAAGGCGCTGGAGCCGGAGAAGAAGCTGTTTTAGGCGCGAAGCGTTTGTCGTCCTGAGCCGCAGGGCTTTATCCCATGAGCAGCAAGCATGGCGGCGAAGGACCTGGGCGGTTGGGGGTGGGAAGAGCGTGCATCGCTCCCCCTCCCCCCAGGTCCTTCGCCGCCGTGTTTTAGCTCCGTGGGGAGATTCCCGTGGCTCAGGATGACAAGCAAGGCCTGGCTTGTTCCGACAACTGACAACCGCCTCAGAGATACAATCCCGCCTCCATGGAACGCATTACCGATTACCAGGTCGTCATCATCGGGTCGGGCCCGGCCGGCTGCACGGCCGCGCTCTACCTCTCCCGCGCGAACATCAAGTGTGTCGTCCTCGAGGGCTTGCAGCCCGGGGGGCAGCTCACCATCACTACCGAAGTCGAGAATTACCCCGGCTTCCCGGAAGGGATACTCGGGCCGACGCTCATGGACCAGATGCGCAAGCAGGCGGAGCGCTTCGGGGCTGTCTTCATCCCCATCGAGCCGGTCGAGAAGGTGAACTTCCTCGGCCATCCGTTCGAGGTGTACACCGAGGACAAGGTCTTCATCTCCCCGGCGGTGATCGTCGCCTCCGGCGCCTCGGCGAAGCAGATCGGATTGCCCTCCGAGAAGGCGCTGATGGGCTTCGGCGTTTCCTCGTGTGCGACTTGTGATGGCTTCTTCTTCAAGGGGAAGGAAATCGCCGTCGTCGGCGGCGGCGACTCGGCGATGGAAGAGGCGACGTTCCTCACCAAGTTTGCGACGAAGGTGACGGTCATCCACCGGCGCGAAGAGCTCCGCGCGTCGAAGATCATGCAGGACCGCGCGCTGGCGAACCCGAAGATCAACTTCATCTTCAACACCACGGTGGACGAGGTCATCGGCGCGAAAGAGACCGGCGTCAAGGCGCTGAAGCTGCGCAACCTGCAGACGAGCGAAGTCAGCGAGATGGCGACTCAGGGGCTGTTCGTCGCCATCGGCCATACGCCCAACACCCAGCCGTACGTCGGCCAGCTCGACCTCGACCAGGCCGGCTACCTGTGCCTGCCGCATCGCAACTCCACGGTGACGAACATCCAGGGCGTCTTCGCCTGCGGCGACGTCGTCGACCACATCTACCGCCAGGCCATCACCGCCGCCGGAAGCGGCTGCATGGCCGCCCTCGACTGCGAACGCTGGCTCACCCACGAGCGCATCACGGAACGGTGGGGCCTCCCGAAGGGCGAGGAAGAGCGGCTCGAGGCGTAGGCTGTGGGACCGATGGGACCTATAGGACGAATGGGACCTATAGGTCCTATGAGCTGCGCTCGGTTCCCATCGGTCCTATAGGTCCCATTCGTCCCATCGGTCCTATCCGGTTACACCCCAAAAACAAAAACGCCGCGCTTTCGCGCGGCGCCCGCTCCTTGCGTGAAGCGTGTCTTTAGAAGGCGTTGTGGATGTACTCGAGGGGGTTGACCGGGTTGTTGTTCACGCGGACCTCGTAGTGGAGGTGCGGGCCGGTGGAGCGGCCGGTGGAGCCGACGTAGCCGATGACGTCGCCGCGCTTGACGCGCTGGCCGGGGCGGGCGGCGAAGTTCGAGAGGTGGCCGTAGCGGGTCGAGTAGCCGTAGCCGTGGGAGACGAAGATGACGTTGCCGTAGCCGTTGGCCCATTCGGCCTTGACTACGATTCCGTCGGCCGGCGAGCGGACCGGCTGTCCGACGGCGGAGGAAATGTCGATGGCGTTGTGCTGGCCCGACTCTCCGGTGAACGGATCGGAGCGGCCGCCGAAGCCGTCGGTGAGGACGCCGCGGACCGGCACGATCGAAGGGGTCGAGGAGAGGAGGCGCGACTGCGCTACGAACTTCTGCTCCAGCACGTTCAGGTCCTTGTTCACCCGGTGCGAGCGGAAGCTCATCTTGTCGATGTCGTCACGATAGGGGTTGGCGCTCATCTCGTCGGTGCGGAGACCGCCCGAGCCGCCCTGGGCTGATTCGTCGAGAGTGGTGATGCCGGCGATGATGGCCAGCTTCCGGGTACGGTCTTCCACGGTGGTCAGTTGGTTGCGCAGCGACTCGACCGACTTTCCGAACTGCTCGTTCGCGCTCTGGAGCTCCTTGTTTTCGCGCCGCAGCTTCGAGAGCTCGTGCGTCTGGGAGAGAGAGGTGAAGTACTGGACCGAGAAGAACGTCGACAGGCAGAGAGAGGAGGTGACGAGGGAGATCAGGGAGAACAGCAGGCGATGCGAGACCTTCAACTTTCGGAACTTTGCCCGCGCGTGCGGGACGAAGATGATTGTTGAATAGCGCTTTTCCATGCTTACTCCCCGAGTCAATAAATTGTGAACTGGGCCGTTCCGTGAGGGCGTATTTTCGTGAAAGGGGTGGGGCGAGTCAACGAAAAACTCACTCATAAACGCGCATTATTGGAACATGTGACGAAGAACCTAAACCCACGGAAACTCAGCACTTCCAGCCTACGTTTATGATGATTCCGCATATTACGTCCGCGAACCGTGATGTGTTCGTCCATAATCACGAATAACTGTCGGGAACGCGCGGCGGACGATGTGATCTGGATCACAGTCCCCGGTGCTGACATACTGCACATCGATATGGCACGAGCAGACTGGAACACTTACTTCATGGGGATCGCCCACCAGGCGGCGACCCGGGCAACCTGTCCGCGGAAGCACGTCGGGGCGGTGATCGTCCGCGACCGGACGGTCCTTTCGACCGGCTACAACGGCTCGATTCGAGGGCTCCCGCACTGCGAGGACGGCGGCTGCATCATGGAGGACGGGCACTGCATCACCACCGTCCACGCCGAGGCAAACGCCATCTTGCAGGCGGCGAAGAATGGGGTTTCGGTGGACGGCGCGGAGCTCTACACGACCGCTTCGCCCTGCTGGAACTGCTTCAAGCTGATCGCCAACGCCGGCATCCGAACCATCTACTTCGGCGAGTTCTATCGCGAGGAGCGCACGCGCCAGACCGCCGAGAAGATCGGCATCACCCTCGTCGACCTCGGCATGCCCGCTCCCGTCGAGCCGCGGTAGTCGCATGCTCATCCTCGAGAATGCCTGACAAGCTGACGATCGAGCCCGCGATGCCGGCGGACCTCACCACGGTCCACGACATTGAACAGATCTCCTTCCCCGCGCCGTGGCGGATCGAGTTCTTCGCCAGCGAGCTGCTCGCCAAGGGCCGCTTCAACGTCGTAGCCAAGCGGAACGGCGTCGTGATTGGCTACCTCTTCTCGATGTGGATTTTCGAAGAGCTGCACGTGAACAAGATCGCCGTGGTGCCGGAAGAGCGGAGGCGGGGCATCGCCGACGCCCTGATGGACCGCTGCTTCGACTTCGCCCGCGAGCACGAGGTGGAGCTGATCACACTGGAAGTCCGCCAGTCGAACAAAGGCGCCCAGGACTTTTACCGGCACCTCGATTTTCAGGACTCGTACGTGAGGCCGCGGTATTACCCGGATGGCGAGGCGGCGGTGGTGATGACGCGGGAGATGTGAGGCAACGCCTCAGTCGCGCCAACGCACCACGTACGTCTTCGGCCGCACCAGCTGCTCGCGGAGCGCGTTCGCCACTTCCGTGGCGTCGATGCCGGAGGTGGAGCGCCGTTCCTTGCGGGCCAGCTCTTCCGCCTTCGGGGTCTGGTCGCGGAGGAGGGCGGCGAGGGGGTCGGGGGAGATCCAGCGGCCTTCGAGCCTGGTGATGGCGTCGAAGAGGCTGACGGGCTCGATCACGGCGCGTTTGTCGCGGATCTCGAAGCCTTCGCTCGACACGATCTCGCCCGGGAGCTCCACGGTCACGCGGCCGGGGAAGGGGTTGTAGATCATGTCGGCGTCTTCGGAGATCGTGGCGGCGCGGCCGTTCTGCTGGTCCATGCGGCTGGCGATGTCTTCCATCGCTCCCAGCAGGTCGTCGATCAGCGGCTGTTCTTCCTCGGCGAGAAGTACCTCGACGATGTCGTCCGGGTTCGTTTCCAGCAGTTCGTCGAAGAGCACTTCCGCCCGGGTGGGATTGCGGTCCATGTACGCGTACATCCGATGCACGGCGCCGAAATAGCGTGCGACCGATCCGCTCCAGGTCTCGAGATCGTCGCGGAAGCGAGCCTGTTGCTCGCGGGAGGCGCGGGAGCTGCCGCCGGGATAGAACGTCAGCTCCTTCCACCCTTCGCCCTGCAGGACATGGACGGTGATGTTCGCGTCGGAGAAGACCTGTTGCAGGTCGCGGGTCGGGATGCGGACGGAGCGGCTGACGCGCTCGAGGTCCCCGTGATCCTTGTCGAGAATCAGCCGCTCCGCTTCCGGCGAGAGGCGGGCGAAACGGACCGACCAGATGTCGGTGTCGCTGATGGCGGCGGAGCGGGCCGTGTCGACGCGAAGGCGGGCTTCGTCGCTGTCGGGGGTGAGGTCGAAGGTCGTCTCGGCCGTCACCACCACCCGGTCGTCCTTCACGAACTCCACCGTCACTTCGTCCTGCACCGGCGGCTGCGGCGCGCAGGCGGCGAGCAGCACGAGCGCGGCGACGGCGGCGATCCGTTTCGTCATCACTCCTCCTTGATGGCGGCGATCGGGTCGAGCCGCGATGCCACGCGGGCGGGATACCAGGTGGCGACGACCGAGAGGAAGACTGCCACCACGTTCACGCCGACGACGTCTTGGACGTCGAGGGTGAACGGGAGGTAACTGACGAAGTAGATGTCGGCGGGGAGCGGGACGAGCTGATAGCGGTTGGCGGCCCACGAGAAGCCGAGGCCGATCACGTTGCCGAGGACCGTCCCGGTGATGCCGATGAGGAGGCCGAGCTGCATGAAGAGCGAGCGGATGTTCCCTTCCGTCGCGCCGAGCGTCCGCAGTACGCCGACCGAGGGGCGCTTCTCCAGGATCAGCATCGAGAGCGACGAGACGAGGTTCAGCGCGGCCACGAAGATGACCAGCGAGATCGTGGCGAACATCACCAGCTTCTCCAGCCGCAGCGCCAGGAAGAGCGGGCGGTTGATCTCCTTCCAGGTCTTGAACTGGAGCTTCGGGAACTGCGCGGCGAGGGACGCCTGCAACGCTTCGGCGCGATCGGCGTCGCCGTACATCTCGATCGACGTCGGCTTCCCTTCGGTCGCGAAGAGGCTCGACGCCTCTTCCGTCTCGAGCCAGGCCTCGGTCTGGTCGTCCTCGGCGCGCGGCGAGACGATGCGGGCGATCCGGTAGCGTTTCATCACCGGCACCGGACCGAAGGGAGTGAGCCGCGTACGCGGGGCGACGACGGTCAGAGAATCTCCGGCGTTGAGGGAGAGGGAGGCGGCGAAGCCGCGGGAGAGGAAGATCGGATTCCCGTCGCCGTCCGAGACGCGCTTCCGTCCGGAGATGGTGGTGTCGGCCGGCGGTTCCTGGCCGCGGTCGTACGAACGGACGCGCATCGGGCGGCCGGCCTGCTGGTCCTCGTTCGCTCCCCAGGCGATGCCGGTGATCGTGACGCGCACCTCGCGCATTCCCAGCCGGCGCGCGGCGGCGGCGACTTCGGCAGCCCCTTCGATGGTGTTCTGCCCGGCCGGCTCGACCAGGATCTGCGGGCTGGACGAGATCAGCCGCGACTTGATCTGTCCCTGCAGTCCGGAGAGGAGGGCGATCGAGATCAGCAGCGCGGCCACGCCGACCGCCAGCCCGAGCATGCTGAGACCCGAAAGGAACGCCGTATGCGCCCGCTTGCGCGCGGACCAGAGATAACGGCGGGCGATCCGGTTCTCGATAGCCATTTTTTAGAGGGCCGAGGGCCGAGGGCTCAGGGCCGAGGGAGCTCGTGGCTCCGTCTCGGCCCTCGGCCCTTGGCCCTCGGCCCTGATTCTCAAAGATTCTTCAGCGCCTCCACCGCTTCCTCCAGCGTCTCTTCCTTGGTGGAGAACGACATCCGCAGATGCCCTTCCCCTTCGGGGCCGAAGACGACGCCGGGGACGGAGGCGATGGAGGTGCGGTTGAGGAGGGTTTCCATCGCCATCCAGGAATCGTGGCCGAGGCGCTTGCGGACGTCGGGGAAGGTGTAAAAGGCGCCCGGAGGGGTGAGGCAGTCGAAGCCGGCCTCGCGGAAGCCATTCACGAGCAGGTCGCGGCGGCGGCGGTACTCGTCGCGGATGGAGTCGAAAAAGTGCGGGTCGTGAGTGACCGCGGCGAGGGCGGCGAACTGTGTCGGCGTCGAGACGCCGTTGACGCTGTTCAGCACCAGCTTGCGCAGGAACTCCATGAACTGCGGCGGCGCGACGACGTAGCCGATGCGCCAGCCGGTCATCGAGAAGCTCTTCGAGAAGGTGTAGACGCTGATGGTCCGCTCGAGCATCCCCGGCATGGAGGCGATCGAGACGTGGTCGCCGTCATAGAGGAGATCCTCGTAGGCCTCGTCGGAGATGACGGTCAGGTCGTGTGCGATCGCGAAGGCGGCGATCGAGGCGAGCTGCTCGCGCGTGAGCATGTCCCCCGAGGGATTCGCGGGACTGTTGATGTAGATCACCCGGAGCTTCGGCGTGTAGCGCGACTCCAGCGCCTCGCGGATGTCGCTGACCCCGCGGACCTCGTCCCACGGGACCCGCACCTCGATCCCGCCGGCGAAGCGCACCTGGTCGTGGATCGGGGTCCAGTAAGGGGCGAAGAACATCACCTCGTCATCGGGGCTGACGCTCGCCTGGAACGAGCAGAAGAGCCCGTGCGCGCCGCCGGAGGTGACGATGATGTCGTTCGTCGACACCCGCACGCCGTTCCTGCGGGCCAGCTTGTCGCGCAGAGCCTCGAGCAGCGGCGGGATGCCGGACGAAGGGGCATAGCGGGTCTGGTTCTCGTCCAGCGCCGTCTTCATGGCGTCCTTCACGAAGTCGGGGGTGTTGATGAACGGCTCTCCCCCTTCGAGCTGAAGGACCCGATGCCCGCGGTTGCGCATGTCCAGCACGCGGTTGCGGATCTTGACGATGTCGGAGAAGCCGAGGAGAGAGGCGCGGTTGGCGACGTTCAAGCGCGCGGATTATATGGGCCTGTCAGAACAAGAATGTCATCGTGAGCCGCAGAGACCGTCCGATAGAACAAGAGCATGGCGGCGAAGGACCCCCTCCAAGTGGACGCGAATCGTTCCATGAAGGGGGTCCTTCGCCGCCATGCTTCCCCCTTCGTGGGGAGATTCCTGCGGCTCAGGATGACAGTAGTTTTTTCACCCCTGTCCCGGAGGCGCGGTGGTCGTTGCTGGCGGCGGGGGGGCCGGCGTTTCGGTCGCGGGGGGTGGGGTCGGGCGGCGGCGGCGCGAGGTTGCAGCCGGTCCCGGCGTCGTCGTCGGCGGAGTGATCGCCGGTGCCGGGTCCGGTGTCAGCGGATCGGTGACCGGAGTCGTCGGGGCGATATTCGGGCCGCGGGCCTTCGAGGCCGGAACCGGCGTTGCCGCCGGGGGAGGCGTCGTCGGGGCCGGCATCGGTGCCTGCATGCCCTGGAACTGCATGCTCCGGCGGGTGTGATCGTCCGGATACATCTTCAGCAGCGCCAGGTGGATCAGCTTCGTGTCGACGATTCGCGGGTTGACCTGTACCTCGAGGAGTGCCGGGTTGATCGAGTACGCCTTCGCGTACAGCTCGATGGCGCGGTCCTTGTGTTTCCGCTGCTCTTGGATGAGGCCGAGCTGGAAGAGCGCCGGAGCGTGTCCGGGCCGCAGGTCGACGGTCTTCGAGAAGGCGCGGCGGGCGCCGATCTCGTCGCCACGGCCGGCGCGGACCAGGCCGAGGTTGTACCAGGCCGGGTAATAGCGGCCGTCGGCGTTGACGGCGCGCTCGAACTCGCGCTCGGCGTCGGCGGGGAAACGCTTCTCCACCAGCAGCGCGCCGAGGGTGTTGTGCAGCTCGGCCGACTTCGGGTCCTGGCGGACCGCGTCCAGCGTGCGGGTGATGTTCGCGTCGAGCGTGCTGCCGGTGTTGAGGTACTTGGCGTAGAACGGCGGCTCTTCGTACGGGTTGTCGTCGCTGCGCAGGTCGCGGATCGCGGTGCAGGCGGTGGCCGTCAATACGACGGCGGCAATGCTGAGGAGTCGTTTCATCATCAGTCCTGAAGTGGTTTGGCTTTCAACTTCACCTTCCCGTCGATGGTCTCGACCCGGAAGGCGACGGTCTTTACGTGATATTTCTCGCGGACGAGATCGCTCTGCTTCTGCACCATCGCGGTCAACTGGTCGAGCGTGACCGTGGGGAGCTTCCCCATCTTGACGTGCTCCCGCTCGATTTCGTCGTACAGCTTGCGAATCTGGTCGCCGTTCGCGCCCGGCGCCATCTTTACATACGGATCGGCAGGCTGAGACGTTACGCGGGGGGCTGAAGAAGGTGGCGGCGGCGGGGGAGGGGCGGCGGACATCAGGGCCTGGCGGCGGCGGAAATCGAGGGGTCCTTCCTCCCGCTCGCGCATCTTCCGGCCCCACATCTCGCGGAACTGGTTGTACCGGGAGAGGATGGTGTTGAAGCGGAAGCGGCGCGTGTTGTCGCGCATCTTCTGCTTGCTGATCTCGTGGATGTAAGCCTCCACCTGGTGCCGCTCGAACGACGGCGGCACTTTGGTGATGCCGGTGAAGAACTGGTCGTACCTGCTCTTCAGGCGGCGGATGTCTTCCTCGAGCTTATCCAGCTCGTCGTCCTGTTTGATCACACTGGCTCGGAATAAACTAACTCAACCATGGTGAATACGCCCGGCCGGGCCGTTGATTCCTCCCGCCGCAGCATACCCTCGGTCGAGCGGATTCTGTCCGCTGCATCGTTTACGCCGCTCGTCTCCGAGTACGGCCGCGACCGGGTGAAAGACGCGGTCGTCGAGCATCTGGCCACGCTGCGGGCGCGGAGCGGGGTGTATGACGAGCAGGAAGCGATCGAGGCCGCTTCAGCCTCGCTCGCTCTCTCCACCGGCTCCACGCTCCGCCGCACGGTCAACGGCAGCGGAGTGATCATCCACACGAACCTCGGCCGCTCGCCGGTCGACCCGGCCATCTGGGCCGAGGCGGCGGAGATCGTCAGCGGCTACTCGAACCTCGAGCTCGACCTCGACACCGGCGCCCGCGGTGCGCGCGACGAGCACCTCGGCGCTCTCTGCAGCGCGCTCTTCGGGTGCGAGGCCGCGGTCCTGACGAACAACAACGCCGCCGGAACGATGCTCCTCCTGGCTGCCGTCGCCGCGGGGAAGGAAGTGGTCGTCTCGCGCGGCGAGCTGGTGGAGATCGGCGGCTCGTTCCGTGTCCCCGACGTCATCCAGCAGGGTGGGGCGAAGCTGCGGGAGGTGGGTACGACGAACCGGACCCGCGCCCGCGACTATGCCGACGCCGTCTCCCGCAGGACCGCGGCGTTCCTGCGGGTCCATCGGTCGAACTTCGATATCGTCGGCTTCACCGAGACTCCCCGGATCTCGGAGCTGGTGGACGTCGCCCGGGCGAAGCGCATCCCGCTGCTGTACGACGAGGGCTCCGGCCGCGTGGTCGACCTCCATCGCTACGGGTTCAACACGGGAGAGACGATCCGCGAGCTGATCGCGGCGGGAGTCGACGTCGTCACCTGCTCGACCGACAAGCTCCTCGGCGCCACCCAGGGGGGGCTGATCCTCGGGCGCGAAGAGCTGATCGCCAAATGCAGGCGCCATCCGCTGATGCGCGCGCTGCGGGTCGGGAAGGAGACCTATGCCGTCGTCGCAGCGACGCTGCGCGCGTTCGTCACCGGCAAGCATGAGGAGCGGATTCCGATCTACCGGATGCTGGCCACGCCGCTGGAGGTGCTGCGGCTGCGGGCGGAGCACGTCGCCGGCGGCACTGGCGCCAGGATCGTGGAGAGCCGCTGCGCGCTCGGCGGCGGGACGACGCCGACCGAGACGGTGCCGTCGCTGGCGATCGAGGTCGCGGGCGATGCGACCTCCCTGCACGCACGCTTCCTGGGCAACGATCCACCGATCGTCGGGCGGATCTCCGACGGCCGGTTCCTGATCGACATGCGGACTCTGCTGGAAACCGATTTGTCGACTGTTGCAGCGGCCCTTCGTATGATTGGCCCATGAAACAGATCCTCACGCTTCTGCTCGTCCTCGCGCTGGCCCTGCCGGCGCTCGCCCAGGAATCCGACGCCAAGGCGCGTCTCGTCGAAGAAGTGCTCCAGTTGCTCGACCTGAAGGCGCTGACCGCTACCGCCTACGACATCGTCGTGTCCGACCAGGACGCCGAGTTGCTTTCCGAATCGCAGATGACGCCGGAAGAGCGCGTCGCCGCCGAGCAGTCGCGGCTGCAGGCGCAGGCCGACCGCCGCACGTACCGGACCATGATCCTGGAGCGCCTCGACCATCAGCGCTACGCCCGCGAGGTCTACGCGCCGCTGCTCTCCAAAGCCTTCAGCACCGAGGAGCTCCAGCAACTCCTGGCGTTCATGAAGACACCGGCCGGGGCCAAGGTCGCACGCCTGATCCCGGAGGTCTCGAATGCCACGGCCGCCAAGGCCGCGCCGATGCTTCACGCCGACCTGCGGCGTCTCTCCGCCGAGATGATGCGCGAAGACCGGAAGAAGAATCCGTGGAAAGTCACCGTCGACGACATGCGCGCCATCGCGAGCGTGCTCGACACGTTCGCCATCGAGAACAACGGCTATCCGGCCGGCGACTTCGCGGGGATGAAGAGCCTCGTCACGCCGGAGTACAGCGCCACGCTCCCGGAGAAGGATGTGTGGGGGCAGGCGTTCGTCTACGTCACCGACGGCACGAGCTACCGCCTGATCAGTGGCGGCGCGGACAAGCAGGTCGACGACGAGTCCGCGAAGATCGGAACTTCGATGGAGCGGCGCCAGGGCGCGACCCCGGAGGCCGATATCATTCTCCAGAACGGCGTGCTCGTGCAGTCGCCGGGGCCGCAATAAGGGACGAAGCGGTGGAAGGTGGTTGTTCACTTTACGCAAGTGGCACGGCCCCTCACCCCGTTCGGCACCTGGTCTTCTACGGGAGCGCGTGGTGTGTTCGAGTCCCTCGACTCCGCACCTGCGTGTGGCGATGGCGGTTTACGTCCGATCTTTAGTGAGCGAGGTTAGAAGACCAGGTGCCGGACGGGGTGAGGGGCCGTGCCACCTGCCGGAAGTGAGCGCGCTCGGAGGCTAGCCCCCCACCGAGGGCCCCCCGAACAGCATGGTCTCGATCTGACCGCGCGACTCCGTCAGCAGGCGCTCTTTGTCGCGTAGCGTCAGGTTTGCGGTGGCGATCGGGTTGCCGAGGCGCACGGTCACCCGGGCCGGCGTCACTTTCCTTGCGCCGACCGGGAAGACGTCGTACGTGCTGTCGATGGCGATCGGGACGATCGTCTTCTCGGACTTGAGCGCCAGCAGGAACGCGCCGCGCTGGAACGGCCGCATCTCCCGGTTCCGCGAGCGACCTTCCTCGGGGAAAACGACGATGGTGTTCCCTTTGCGGATCCGGTCGGCGGCGAGGTCGAATGACTTGACCGCGGAGCGGCGGTTCTTCCGGTCGATGGGGATGAAGCCGGCGCGCCCGATGGCCCAGCCGAAGATCGGGATCTTGAACAGGCTCACCTTGGCCATGAAGCGGATCGGCTGCGGGATCGCCGCGACGATGCAGGGGATGTCGAGGTAGCTGTAGTGGTTCGAGACCAGGATGTAGCGCTGGTTCGGATCGATGTGCTCGAGGTTCTCCGCGTGCAGGTCGATCCCCGCCGCCCGCACGATCGAAGCGCCCCAGAACCGGACGATCCGGTCGATCAGCGGGGAGGTGGATCGGACGATGGCGACGACGATCGTCGCGATCGAGCACGGGATCGTCACCAGGACCGCGACGAGTGCCAGCCAGATCAAGCGCAACATCGGCCGACATGATATCCGGTGAGGTTCAACAAAAAGGCGAGCCGTTGCCGGCTCGCCTTTCGTTCCACTTGCGTGGGGTTGAGCTTAGTACATGCCGCCCATGCCGCCGCCGCCCATACCGGCGTTGGCGTTGCCGCCGCCACCCTTCTCGTCTTCCTTGATCTCGGAGACGAGGGCTTCGGTGGTGAGCATCAGGCCGGCGATCGAGGAGGCGTTCTGGAGGGCCTGCTTGGTGACCTTGGCCGGGTCGATGATGCCGGCGTCCATCATGTCGACCAGCTTCTCGCTGCGGGCGTCGAAGCCCCACGTGCCGCCCTTGAGACGGACTTCGTTGAGCAGGACCGAGCCTTCCAGACCGGCGTTGTAGACGATCTGGCGGAACGGCTCTTCGAGCGCGCGCTTGATGACGTTGACGCCAACCCGCGCATCACCCTCGAGCTTGAGCGCATCGACCGCTTCGATCGCGCGCAGCAGGGCCACGCCGCCGCCCGGGACGATGCCCTCTTCGACTGCAGCCTTGGTGGCGTGCATGGCGTCTTCGACGCGGGCCTTCTTTTCCTTCATCTCGGTCTCGGTGGCAGCACCGACCTTGATGACGGCGACGCCGCCGACGAGCTTGGCCAGGCGCTCCTGGAGCTTCTCACGGTCGTAGTCCGAGGTGGTGTCCTCGATCTGCGAGCGGATCTGCTTGACGCGGCCGGAGAGCTGCTCCTTGCGAGCCTTGTCGTCCGTGTCGGTGACCAGGGTGGTGTTGTCCTTGTCGATGGCAACGCGCTTCGCATCGCCGAGGTCTTCCCACTTCACGCTCTCGAGCTTGACGCCGATGTCCTCGGAGATGAGGCGGCCGCCCGACAGGATGGCGATGTCTTCGAGCATGGCCTTGCGGCGGTCGCCGAAGCCGGGCGCCTTGACGGCGGCCACGTTGAGGGTGCCGCGGAGCTTGTTGACCACGAGGGTGGCCAGGGCCTCGCCCTCGACGTCTTCAGCGATGATGAGGAGGGGCTTGCCCTGACGGGCGACCTGCTCGAGGATCGGCAGGAGGTCCTTCATCGAGGAGATCTTCTTCTCGTAGATGAGGATCTTGACGTTCTCGAGGACCGCTTCCATCCGCTCCGGATCGGTCACGAAGTACGGCGAGAGGTAGCCGCGGTCGAACTGCATGCCCTCGACGACTTCGAGGACGGTGTCGAGGCCGCGGGCTTCTTCGACGGTGATGACGCCGTCTTTGCCGACCTTGCCCATCGCCTCGGCGATGATGCTGCCGATCTCTTCGTCGTTGTTGGCGGAGATGGTGCCGATGTGCTGGATGTCCTTCCCTTCGACCGGGCGGGCCATCTTCTCGATGTGCTCGACGGCCGCGCGGACGGCGAGCTCGATGCCGCGCTTGATCTCCATCGGGTTGGCGCCGGCGGTGACGTTCTTGACGCCCTCGCGGAAGATCGCCTGGGCGAGCACGGTCGCCGTGGTGGTGCCGTCACCGGCGATGTCGGAGGTCTTGGAAGCAACCTCGCGGACCATCTGGGCGCCGGCGTTCTCGAGCTCGTCCTTGAGCTCGATCTCCTTGGCGACGGTCACGCCGTCCTTGGTGATCGTCGGCGAGCCGAACTTCTTCTCGATGACGACGTTACGGCCTTTGGGGCCGAGGGTGACCTTCACCGCGTCGGCGAGCTTGTTGACGCCGCGCAGGATCGCCTGACGCGCTTCTTCACTGTAAGTAATGCGCTTAGCCATGATGTGTTCTCCTTATGCTTCGACGATGGCGAGGACTTCGTCTTCGCGCAGGATCGTGTACTCGACGTCATCGATCTTGATCTCGGTGCCGGAGTACTTGCCGATGAGGACGGTGTCGCCCTTCTGGACGTCGAGCTTGATGCGGTTGCCCGCCTCGTTGAACTTTCCTTCGCCGACCGCGATGACCTCGGCCTCCTGCGGCTTTTCCTTGGCCGTGTCGGGGATGATGATGCCGCCGCGGACTTGCTCCTTGGTGTCTTTGCGCCGGACGACGATGCGGTCGTACAGCGGGCGGAGCTTCGTTTCGGTTGCTGTTGCCATGTGTGTGTATCTCCTTTCGTGGTAATGAGTTCAGCGGGAATCCCGCGATTGATGTGTTGAGGGTTGGGAGATTGAGTGTTTAGCACTCAGCCTCGTGGAGTGCTAACAATATGGCCGTCTGAAAATTCTGTCAAGGGGGCGCGGGGCGGAAGGAGGAAGCGGCTCAGAGGTCCCGGCGGCTGGGGCGTTTCCGCGGCCAGTTGATCCAGCCGCGCCACCAGAACCAGAACAGCATGACGCCTGCGGTGACGGACATCAGGAGGAGAGCGAAGGGGTAGCCGTGCAGCCACTTCAGCTCCGGCATGTGCTCGAAGTTCATGCCGTAGACGCCGGCGATGAGGCTGAGCGGCAGCATGACCGCCGAGAAGATGGTCAGCACCTTCATGATCTCGTTGGTCCGGTTCGCGACGACCGAGAGGTAGGCGTCCATGGTGCCGGTCATCTGGTCGCGGTCGACGTCGATGGTCTCGCTGATGCGGAACATGTGGTCGTACACGTCGCGGAAGTAGATGAGGTGCTGCTGCTGGACGAATTTCGCGTCGCTGCGGGAGATCTGGTTGAGCAGCTCGCGTTGGGGGAGGGAGTGGCGGCGCAGCACGTTAACGTCGCGCTTGAGGTGCAGGAGCTCGTTGAGATGGGCGTCGTCGGCGTGGTCGAAGATCTGGTCCTGGAGAGTGTCGAGCGCTTCCTCGATCTGTTCGAGCATCGGAAAGTAGGCATCGACCATCGCGTCGACGATCGAATAAAGCAGGAAATCGACGCCGCGCTGGATCATCCGCCGGTCGCCGGGCAGGCGGCTGGCGACGTCGTCGATCGCGCGGAGGGGACGCCGGTGGACGGTGAAGAGGAAGTTCCGGCCGAGGAACGCCGCGATCTTGAAAGTCTCGGAGGCGTGCTCGGAGATGTTGACGTCGACGGTGCGGAAGATGAAGAAGTCGTAGTCGGTGAAGGAGTCGTACTTCGGCAGGGTGGTGGCGGAGAGCGAGTCTTCCGCGGCCAGCTCGTGGAACCCGAAGCGCTCCTCGAGCAGCGGCTCGATGATCTCCTGCTCCGGTTCCTGGATGTCGACCCAGAGCGCGTCGTCGCTGTCCCGGCGCCAATCGTCGATGAGGTCGGTGTTCCCCTGACGGAGGGCGCCGTTCTGGAGGAGGGAGACGCGGATCTTCGTCATCTGACGGAGGAGAGTTTAGCGTGGGGTTGCTGGTTACCGGTTGGTGGTTTCTTGTGAAGCATCGCCTGAGGTCCGGGCGGCGACTCTCGAACATTCGGAGGTTGGCCGACGGTGATCGGCGGAGCCAGGTCGTCCACCAGCGCAGCGAGACCGGTAACCCGTGTTACCTTGCGAAGGCGATGGCACTCGATCCGGCGCTCGACTCGGAGGTGCGTTCCCTCATCGATGATTACAGGGAACGTTGCCTTTGGTTTGTCCGCTCGGATTACTATCCATCCTCCTCCGACGAGGTGCTGCGCGTCTTACGGTGGATTCGCGCCCGGGGTGACAGGAAAGCCTTTCAGCGCGCAGGGAAGATCGAGCGATGGCTCTCACGAACATCCAGCGAGACGTCTGCCGCCTCCTAGCGAGGCAGCGGATTGCCTCGGGTGAAAGTTATGTCGCCGGCGGCGCCGCACTGAACACGCTCCTCGAAGCACCCCGCATCTCGCAGGACCTCGACCTTTTTCATGACACGGCGGCGGCATTGGCGACTACATGGAACGTCGATCGTGAAGCGCTTCTCGAAGCCGGTTACGAGATCGAGATCGTACGCGAACGGCCGACGTTCGCCGAGGCGATCGTGCGGCGTGCGGCGGAGGCGGTGATTCTGCAGTGGACGCAGGACAGCGCGTTCCGATTTTTCCCGCTCGTCGAACATCCTGATCTCGGCCTCACGCTTCACCCCTTCGACCTTGCCACGAACAAGGTGCTCGCTCTCGTCGGCCGCGTCGAGGCGCGCGACTGGATCGACATCCTGCAATGCGACTCCGCAGTCCAGCCGCTCGGATATCTCGCCTGGGCGGCGACGGGAAAAGATCCGGGACTTGCACCCGATGCAATCCTGATGGAGGCGCGGCGATCCGCGCGATATTCGAACGTCGAGATCGCTGCGCTCGCGTTCGACGGACCTCCGCCCGATGCCGCCGCGCTGTCCCTCCAGTGGCGCGCGATCCTCGAGAAGGCCGCGGAAGTCGTGGCGGCGCTGCCGTACGAAAATGTCGGTCAATGCGTCCTTCGCGACGGCGAGCTGTTTCGTGGCGACGGCCCCGATCTCCGCGCGGCCCTCGCCCATGGCGAGATTCACTTTCACGCGGGCTCGATCCGTGGCGCCTTCCCGCAAATCGTGTAGCTCCGCAGGAACCAGCAACCGGTCGGGCGGCTACTCCGCCGCCGCATCGCCGCCACCGGCGGGCGTTTTCCGCCGGGCGTGCTCCATCTGCCGCATCAACTCCGACGCCTCGATGCCGAAGACGGCCGCCAGGCGCAGGATCGTCGTGAGGCTCGGCACGTTCCTGCCGTGCTCCAGCACGCCCAGCCAGGTCGCATTCATCCCGGTGAACCGCGCAAAATCGGCAAGCGTCCACCCGCGCTCCATCCGTAAGCGCGCTACGATCGCGCCGAAAACGGCCGCATCCCTATCGATCACCCGCGAGCGCGGCATCCGTGCATGGTAGCTCGATCGCACCCCCTCGCGCATCGCAGGCAATCCGCCCGAGATCGGCTGCATGTGTCCATGGGTCACTTTTTAATGATCGGGGATCATCTGCATGTGTCCATGGATCATTTTTAAATGATCGGAGATCATCTGCAAATGTCCATGGATCATTTTTAAATGATCGGGGATCATCCGCATGTGTCCATGGATCACTTTTAAATGATCGGAGATCATCTGCAAATGTCCATGGATCACTTTCAAATGATCGGCGGTCATCTGCAAGTGTCCAAGGATCACTTTCATGTGTGATCCGCGATCGGCTGCATGATGTCCATGGATGGCATTCATTCGTACGCCGGTCGGATGGAGATCCGGGACGCCGACGCCACGATCAGGCGAACGGTTTTGACGTCGGAATCAGCGCGTTTCACTCCGGTCGCGGTCGGATTCAGTCCTGGGGTGACGTGGCAGGCGACCCGACGTCCCGTTCCGTTCCTACTTGAACAGGTGGTTCGTGTACGAGACGCAGTCCCCCTGATTCTTGAACCTCGGATTGACAAACGTCATCCAGCCGCCCTTCTTGCACTGGTCTTTGCTGGTCGGTCCCTGCGGGATGGCGACCCCCTGCGGAAAGTTGCCCACCGGGATGATCGCGGTCACGAGGTTCGTCGCCGTATCGATCACCGAGACGTTGTTGCTGCCGCCATTCGCCACATAGACGAAGGCTCCGTCCGGAGTGGCTGCCAGCAGCAGAGGAAACGCTCCGGTCGGCACGGTGGCGGTCACGTTATTGCTCGCCGTGTTGATCACGACGACGCTGCCCGAAAGGAGCAGCGACGTATAAGCGACGCGCCCGTTCGGAAGGATCACGATGCCGACCGTCACCGGGGTCCCGGGAATGGTGTCGACGACGGCGTTGACCGCAGTGTCGATCACGAAGATCGTGCTGGAAACGGACGAGCCGACATAGGCGAACGCGCCATTCGGCGTGATGGCCACCTGCCTCAGATCGGCTCCCACCGGGATGGTCGCCGTCACGGTGTTCGAGGCCGTGCTGATGACGGAGATCGTGCCGCTGTCACTGGCCACGTACGCGAACGCCCCGTTCGGAGTGACGGCCACGCCGACCGGCCCCGATCCGACCGGCACGGTGGCCACGACCGTGTTGGTGGCCGTGGCGATGATCGAGACGTCGTTGCTGCCGAAGTTCGTGACGTACGCAAACGCTCCGTTCGGCGTGACCGCGACGATCGTCGGCTCCGACCCGACCGGCACGGTCGCAATGACGCTGTTGGTTGCGCCGCTGATCACGGAGACCGAGTTGGCGTCGTTGTTGGCCACATAGACGAGCGCGCCGGTCGCGGTGGCCGCAACCCCTGCCGGCCCTGCCCCGACAGGAATCGTGCCGACCACCATATTCGTGGACGTGTCGATCACCGAGACCGTGTTGTCGAGCGCATTCGTCACGTACCCGATCGCCGCCGCAGCATCGGTGCTCACGCCCAAAATCAGGCAAAGCGCGAGCGTCAAATAGAAAGACCGGGACCCCCGGACGAAGTCCTTCCTCATCGCTGAATTCTCCTCTCCCGTTTTGATGCGAACGATGATGGTACGCCTTCTCGAGCCGAGTGGCATAGTGCCGCTGCGTGGACCCCAACTCACCAGCGTGAACCATTCGCCGCGTTCTTTCGTATTCACGATCCATGAACCGGGGCCGGGCGCGGATCGAAGCGCGATTAGCGGCGCGAGAAGGTCACGCGAGGTTGCGCGTCTGACGGTTTGCGCATAGCAAAGCGCTGGCGTGCGGCCTCGGTACTCGCCTGAAACGGGCGACCGAGCCGCGCCGGATTTGACATGAAGACTCGCGTCGTCAGTGTGCGCCCAGGGGAGCGCCTGCCGCAGTTCAAGCCAGCGTCGAAGAAGTCCTAAACCGCCAGAGGAACCCCACCCGCCAGCAGAATCACCGTCTCCGCGCTGGCGTGCCGCAGGTCGCGCAGCGGCCGGTACGCATCCGACTCGTACCAGGCCAGCGCGGCGCTCTTGTCGGGAAACTCCACGACCACCATGCGCTCGTGCTCCCACGCTCCCTCCAGCGCCTGCACGTCGTTGCCGCGGACGAGGTAGCGTCCGCCGAACGCCGCCACCGTGGCCGGGGCCTCGGCCATGTACCGCTGCATCGCCTCGCGGTCCCGAATGTTCACTCTCGACACGATATAGGCAGCCATACCGGCGATCTTACGCCCCCATTGGTTCCACAGGTTCGATCGGCCCCATCAGTCCGACTCGCTGGCTTCGCCAGGACGTGGTATCGAGTGTCCCAGTCCAGCCGGAGAGTTTGAAGTCCGTGCGGCGACTCAAGCACTGGTGTTCGCCGACGCTTCCGGCTGCGCGTCGAGAACTGGCGTTACCCTAACGAGAGTTTGCTCAGATGCTTTCCCGACACTCGTCGCTGCGTTCGCCGCATCATTCATCGCCAGATACGCGTTTCGGAAGGAAAGTTGGTATGTATAGAAATGGTTATCTAGTGCGAAAGTGAATAGCAGATACGCACCGACGACAGTTCCGAGTGCCAATAGGTACGAGGCCTCGCGAAGAGCCCATACCCCAGCCGCAAGGATGATAATCACGAAGTTTGCAGAGAGATGGTACATCGAGTGATGTTGTACCAACCATTCGGTGTGCTCCTTTTCGGCGGTGCGGAAAAACATGCCGGCGGACGCAGCTTTGATCATCTCCTCCTGCGCCAGATGCCTGAACCGCTCGTCTTTCTCGAGGAAAGCGCGAAAATTTTCGCGCCAGCGATTTTGCTCATCGAATTCTTCGGCGCAACCGAATATCAGCGCGCGTGACCGACGCTTCGCGGCCCACTTGCGGATCAGCCTGCGCACGGTCACGTTACCGAGCGCATCGACAAGCGTGCCGGCGAGTGCGGTTATGGAAAGAAGCGCCACCGCGAGAAATACGCCTGCTGGTGCACCCAGATCCATCTTCGCGTACGGCTCGAGAAGCTTGCGGATTTCCTTCTCGAACGCAACTGCGATCATGACGACAACAAAGCCACCTATCAGGAACAAAGCGATGACCCGATTGAGGGTGTTGAGCTGCATACATCCTCCGTGACGACTGAAACAGCGCCTCGGCAGCATGATGGTGCGTTTTACCTGTCGGGATGCCGTAGTGAGGATACGCGCATTCACCGACGTTCGCATAGGTGTCAGAACGACACAGTTCCGTGTGAAGCTGGCACGGCCCGGCTTGGAGGCGCATATCCAGACGCCACCTCATTGATCACCGACCATCGATAACCGATCTCATCTCAGTTGCCTGGGTGCGAAGAGGATGTGTTGATTGCTCCGGACGGGCTTGCCCCAATACCTCGGATCGGCTTGAATTTCGCCACGTTCCAACCACTCCAGAGCGCGCCCTCTCGAAACCGCAAACGCTTTTGCAAGCAGAGCGTCGAGGCGAACACGAATCGGATCCAATAGCTCGATCTCGACTCGAACGAGGTCGTCGAGTGAGAGCACCGGGCGTTCAATGGTGTAGGGGACGGAACGCTCGACTTCGACGCCCAGACGCGTGATCGCGGCAAAGTCGAAGGCTCGCCGCCGAGCCTCACCGGCATCGTTCTTACGGAAGCGGTCGAGCGCTTCCGACCCGATCTGTTCCGGTGCCGCTCGCTCGATCACCTCGCAATTCCACGTATCGTTACACTCGCAGCAACGATAAATGAGCCAAACGTCGATGCGACGCTTTTGGGAGTTCACGCGAAACTTTTCGCTCGACAGGAAGGGTCGTTTTTCTTCGCAGCGGCCGCAACGCCGGAGGACACGAGGTGACTCGAGTGCACGAAGAATCCATTGATGGCAGAGCACGACAGGCTTCCTTTCCGGAAGCGTCGATGTCGGCTGGAGGCCGCCCCGCCGGCCCGAGATCACTCGGGCGCTCGAAAACCGATGGTTCTACAGGAAGTCTTTGAGTCCAAACAACGACTCAAAAGGATGCCCGCCGCGGAGACGCAACGCCTCGCAAGCCGCCGCGGCGCTTCCTCGAAGAGAGATCTAGTGATCGTGGTCCGAACGATCGGGTCCGAACGCGCCGACCTTCCACGTCGACGGGGTCGCACGCCGACGACGGTTCGGTTCCGTCCGAGCGGGCCGCTCACAAGTTCGAGAGGGCCGGAGACTTCGAGGCGAGCTAAGCGGGTGTCATCTCGGACCAGATTACTCGGCGCGAGGTCGTCGCGCAATACTGAAGGGCGGCAGGATCGGGATCGGTTCCTCATTGCACGCGAGGGCCAAACCGGAACCACCCGGGAGTCGCGACGCAGCGGGTTCCGCATCAGACTGGGCGAGGCGCTCACTGGGGAGGGCCGCTATGCCGAGGCCGAGCAGACACTCCTCGAGGCGAACCGCATTCAGGTGTCCAAAGGCGTCCCCCGCGGGACAGAAGGGCTGTTTCCGTGCCTCGCGGCGCTGTACTGGAGCTGGAACGAGGCGAGCCCGGGTCACGGATATGACGCGAAGGCAGCGGAGTGGCAGCGAAAGTTGGACTCGATGATTACGCCGCAGACTGCTCCCTCTGCTGCATTGTCTGCAACGAAGCGTTAAGTCAGAGAGCAACCCGTTGGCCCAAATCGCGGCGGAACACGCACGAGGCCCCTTGCAGGTGGTCGCCGGGTTTCCGGATTCTGACTTTGTCGGGCGATCTCGGGCATTTGAATTGACAAGGCAAGTCGCCTTGCTACAGTAAGGCTATGGGTAAAGTGACAAGCAAGTACCAAGTCAGCATTCCCAAGCGCCTTGCTGAGCGGTTGCGGAACGCGCCCGGGGACGAGATCGATTGGAGCATCGCCGGCGAAGAGCTGCGAATCACCCGCTCTGCCGCGGCTCAGCCGATCTCCGTCGAAGCGAAGCTGCAGATGTTCGATGCCTCCACGCTTCGGCAAGCGTCACGAAACCGCCGCGCGGCAACGTCAACCGCTTCGGCTGGCCGCGGGTGGACCCGCGAGGAGCTCCATCACCGTGACCGCGGTCGTTGACACGAACGTCCTGGTCTACCGCTTCGATTCGCGGGATCGAAGAAAGCAGAAGATCGCGACCGATCTGTTGCGCTCCGGAATCGTGGACCAGTCCCTGTTCGTCGCGTATCAGGCAATCATCCAGTTCTACGCTGCGGTTACTCGACCCATACGAGGCTTCGGACCGCTGCTGACTGACCGCCGACGCAACGCGGGAGACAGAAGAACTGCTCGCGATGAATGTGCTTCGAGCGCAACACGTGCACCAGCGAAGCCACGGCGTCACGCCCTGGCGAGTATAACGTTCCGAAGGCTATGCGGTTCACAGCGGGAGACCCGCGGCGCAGGGTCACACGATCGGCCGATCACGAAAATCGTGTTCCCGAAAGGATCCATGAGACCGAACGTGCGCCCGCCCCACGGCTCGTTCGTGGGCGGACGCCGGATTTCGACACGCTCGCGCCACTCGTCGTAATACGCGTCAGCGCTGTCGACACGCAGCGAGACGCACGCGTCTCTTCCGTGTCCGGACATGGGATTGTCGATCGTGAGCTCAATCGAGCCGCGCTGCAGTCCGAGAAGGCCATCCTTGCTGCCCTCCTCGGATTCGAACAAGATCTGGAAGCCGAGTTTCTCGACGTAGAACTCCTTCGCTATGCGGAGATCGTCCGCCGACAGGATAGGCACCGCTCGTTCCATAAATCCTCTCAATTCGTTAGGCGGACCCGCGGCTCTCGCAGCGCTGAAGTCTCGCGATGTGTCCGCTGGCCCAGCCCATCTGGCCATCATTCTACGACGGCGTAGAACGCGCGAGCGCCGATCCGCGAAGCATCCGCGCGAGTGTTCCGGCAGTGTTCCAGGTCGAATGGCGGACAGGGAGGGCTGCCCGGTTACGGAGATCCGTTGCGCAGAAGAACGTCCCGCGAAGAAGCACGAGAGTCGCAGTTTTCAAGCATGTTCAGTTCGGGTACGCCGGGATTTTCCACGACTGCTGTGCGCCGTAGTCGTAGAACTTCGAGCCACCGGGGCGGACGTACTGGTTTGGGCCGCGAGAGATGTGCGTCCGGGCGATGGAGTCATATTGATAGACGCGCGGGTCGTCGTAGCTCCAGTCCTTCCAGTGGTGCGGATAGCTCATGACGGAGCGCGTGTCGCCGTACGCGTCGAACGGGTGCGGCAGGTTCATCTCGTGACCGAGCTCGTGGAGCATGTCGAGCATGATGGAGCGCGGGTCCTGGCGGCCTTCGACGAAGACCGCTGCACCGCGACGCGCATCGGTATCGAACATGATCGAATAGATCCCGTTCACGTCGGATACGGGCGCCATGATGACGTAGAAGTGCCAGACGCCGGGCTGCTCGGCCTCGCGATATTCGCGCATCGCATCCCGAAGCTCTGAGCCGTTCCAATCTGCACCGGCGTATGACGCCGGAATCGCGCCCCAGTGCACCGTGGCATTGATGCCGTTGTCCGCGAGGACGTCGACTAGGCGCACGGTTCCACGCGACGTTTGCACTTCGAGCGGCGGACGAGCCAGCCCCTCGACCACATCGATCTCAAGCACGGCATTCACGGTGCGGTCGGCGGTGAGAAACGGAGCGCCGTAGACGATCGGCCCGGTCACGCCGCGTGACGGCGACAGGAGCGGTGCGGTTACAGTGGTCGCAGTGTCGGCGACCGGCGGCGACGTCTCGGCGACACTGGATGTCGTCACGCTGTCGTCGATCGGCTCATCGATCTTGTCGCTGGCAAGGATCTGGAGGAAGAGGATCGCGAGCGCGGCAACGGTCGTTGCGGCGACGGCGAGGAGGCGGCGCGGCGTTGGAGTCGACCAGACCGCGACCTCGGCCTTGGGCGGTAGGGGTGGCGGCACCGCGGGCTCGCCGCCGAGCATCGCGCCGACCGATGCCAGCAGCTCATCGAGATCGAGTGACGGCTCGCCCGGCGACCACCTCGTCAGGTCGGCCGTCTGGATACCGCGAAAACCGAACGGCAAGGTGACGTTCTCGAGCTGCACGGGAACGAGAATGCTCCGGCGCGCCCCTTCGCCGGCCTCGTCGAGGACCCAATCGGAGTCGATCGCGGGCGCGGACCAGAGAACGATCACGCAGCGCGCGGCGTCGAGCTCGCGACCGATGACCTTGCGGTATTGCGTCCCATGGAGGATCTTGCGGTCCCACCAGACCGTCCAGCCGCGTTTGGCGATCTCGTGGGCGAGAGCGGCGGCGCGGTCGCGGTCCTCCCGCGCGTAGCTGATGAACACGTCTGCCATGGAGTGATAGAAGTATAGGGACGACTTGGTGAACCTCGCACCGCCAACTTTGCCTTCGCTGCGCTTCTCGGCGTGTTCGCGCTGCTGCGACTGCATCGCCTCGGCGCTGTCTCGCCGACGTGGGACGAGGCGGCGACGCGGCGATCGTCCACTGCATCTAGAAGACGCGCAATCCGTTCGCCTGCCTCGGCGACATCTCCCAGACCCGGCTGCGCGCGACGGCAAGATTGGTCCGAGTCATGGCGTCTGCATACTCGTGGACCGGGATGATGAGCGGCGTATGAGCAGGCGTAAGTACCCGCGACCTCACTCGCGTGTACGCCGCACCTGGGCGACAAGCCACTTCAGAGTCCCGTTGACGCCTCGAGACGCGAGATCTCACCCCAGATGTCGTCGAGATCGAGTTGCAGGCCGGGGCAGCCTGGAACCGGCTCCAGCCGCCCTTCAGTCGCCCGTGCGGCACGCGCGTAGCGCCCGCCGGTGAGCTCGAAGATCTCGAGAGACTGCAGGCTGGGATCGAGGATCCAGTAATAAGAAACGCCGAACGACGCGTACTCGTCCATCTTTTCGATGCGATCGCGCCGCTCGTCGCGCGGCGACGGCGACACAACCTCCACAACGATGTCCGGCGGAACGCTCACGAGGCCTCGTGCAGGTGGTCGCCGGGTCTCCGGATGCAGATACACGGCAACGTCGGGTTTACGGCCGCGGTCCGCTCGAACGGCGTATCTGGCATCCGAACCGAGAACGAACCCATTTCGCCCGAGCCACATCCGCAGCACGTAGGTCAGCCACGTCACCACGAGCTCATGGATGACATCCGGCACTTCCTCCTCTTCGAGCCGGCCGTCGACCAACTCGCCAGGTTCGTCCTCGTCCATCGTCGCCCATTCCTCGAACGTCATGGGGCGACCGAGTTGGGGTTGCGCCGGGTGTAATGTCGTAGAAGACATCTTCCGCGGGATCGTAACATTCCCTGCGGATGCGGGGTCTATCGCAAACCCCTGGGCAGGAATGGTCAGGACTGATGGGCGGTGTTCCCCACCAGTCCTACCGAGGGCCTACAACAGATCCGCCAGTGCCGTGTACTTCCGCGACTGGCTGGTGGCCACGGCCTCGTACGTGATCTCGCCCTTGTACACGTTCACTCCCTCGGCCAGGCCTTCGTTTCCGCGGATGGCGCGGTCGAAGCCGAGGTTGGCGAGCAGGCGGGTGTAGGGGAGGGTGGCGTTGGTGAGGGCGATGGTGGAGGTGCGGGGGACGGCGCCCGGCATGTTGGCGACGCAGTAGTGGACGACGCCGTCGACTTCGTAGACCGGGTCGGAGTGGGTGGTCGGATGGGCGGTCTCGACGCAGCCGCCCTGGTCGATGGCGACGTCGACGATGACGGCGCCCTTTTTCATCTTGCCGATCATGTCGCGGGTGACGAGTTTCGGGGCCGCGGCGCCGGGGATGAGGACGCCGCCGATGAGGAGGTCGGCGATGCGGACCGCGTCTTCGAGATGGGCGCGGCTGGAGGCGAGGGTCTGGACTCTGCCGAGGAAGATGTCGTCGAGCTGGCGGAGGCGGTCGAGGCTGACGTCAAGGATGGTCACACGCGCGCCGAGGCCGACGGCCATCTTGGCGGCGTTGGTTCCGACGACGCCGCCGCCGATGATGACTACGTCCGCCGGCAGGACGCCCGGGACGCCGCCGAGGAGGACGCCGCGTCCGCCGTTCGGCTTGTGGAGGTAGTACGCGCCGACGTGCACGGACATGCGTCCGGCCACTTCGGACATCGGGGTGAGCAGGGGGAGGGTGCGTTTGCGGTCGTCGGTGATGGTTTCGTAGGCGATGCCGGTGATTTTCTTTTTCAGCAGCGCCTCGGTGAGGTCGGGGACGGGCGCGAGGTGGAGGTAGGTGAAGAGGAGCTGTCCGTCCTTGAGGCGCTTGAGGTCGGCCTCGATCGGCTCTTTGACCTTGACGATCATCTCCGCCTCGGAGAAGACGGCATCCGCATCCGGCAGGATCGTCGCGCCGTTGGCCGTGTACTCTTCGTCGGAGAAGCCGCTGCCGTTGCCGGCGTCCTTCTGCACGAGCACTTCATGGCCGTTCGAAACGAGGTCGCGGACGCCGGCCGGCGTCATCCCCACGCGGTATTCGTTGTTCTTGATCTCGGTCGGTACGCCGATCCGCATCGATGTGTCTCCGTTTCGCTGTTAGTCGCGGCGGATTGTATACAGGTTTGCGGTGGGGGCGTGTGGCACATGCAGCGCTCTAGGCACGACCCCTCACCCAGCCCGGCACCTGGTCTTCTCAGATAGGTTGTGCAGTGTGGCAGCGTTCGTATTCACGCCGCGCGCAGGTGCCGGGCGTCCCTCTCCCCTGTGGAGGGGAGAGGGGCAACACCCGTCGTGCTTTCGCGTTCTGGGGATGACGGAGATTTGTTGCCCTTCTCCCCCCGCTAAGGGGGAGAAGGTGCCGAAGGCGGATGAGGGGGCGCGATTCAGGCGAGAGGTGTTCCTATCGCCGCGAATCTTTACTGCACCGAGCGCCGGCGCGGCGTCGGACCCGGCTGCGGGGGCGGGACGCCGAAGCGTTCCGGGGCGGCGAACTTCGCGGCGGCGAGGGCGTCGAGGAGGCCCCAGCCGGTTTCCTGGTCCCAGCCGCTGGTGTAGAGGTCGTGGGCGGTCGCTTTGAGGGCGTAGGTGACCTGGGCGATGCTGAGCTGCGGGTTGAGCGAGAGCAGCAGCGCCGCCGTTCCGGCAACGTGCGGCGAGGACATCGAGGTCCCCTTCATCGGCAGGTACTCGGCGGTGCGGTAGGTCACGGTGACGTCGCCGCCGCGCTCGATCAGGGCGTGGCCGGTCTCCCAGGAGACGCCGACGCCGAGGGGAAAGTCGTAGTCCTGCCAGACCGGATCGGGATCGGAGGGATAGAACGTCCAGGGCACCGGGTTGTTGTCGGTGTCGTAGGTCTCGATGATCACCGCGGCCGCACCGGCGTCCTTGGCGTTTTTCGCGATCTCGCGGAAGACGAGCTTCCCGCGGTGCACGAGGGCGACCTTGCCGGCGACGTCCCACGGATACTCGTGAGGCTCGCCGAAGCCGCAGTCGGCGATCTTCGCGGTGACGGACTTGAAGGGCGAGCCGGTGATGCGCCACGCGGCGAGGGTCTCGCCCTGGCTCTTCACGTCGGACGACACTTCGACG
Source organism: Thermoanaerobaculia bacterium (assembly GCA_035629865.1). Classification (GTDB taxonomy): domain Bacteria; phylum Acidobacteriota; class Thermoanaerobaculia; order Gp7-AA8; family Gp7-AA8; genus QHVT01. Next base: position 78,832 of record DASPHC010000111.1, read on the forward strand.
CCCGGGATCATGGTCGAGAGGACGTTGACGCCGGGGGCCATGAGGATCAGGCCGGCGCCGTAGCTGGAGAAGTCGGCTCGCGTGTCGGTGTCGTCGACGGCGCCGACGGCGATGACGTTGTCGTAGCGGGCGGGGTAGCGGAGGCCTGGCTCGGCGCCGTTGCCGGCGGCGGCGACGATGACGATGCCTTCACCGATCGCGCGCGAGACGACCAGGGACTCGACCTCGGACGGCAGCGTCGAGCCGAGCGAGAAGTTGACGACCCAGCGGCCGCCGAGCTTTGCCTCCTGTTCGATGACCCAGTTCAGGCCGGAAACGATCGATTCGCTCGTTCCTTTGCCGTCGTCGTCGAGGACCTTCACGGCCCACAGCTTGACGTTCGGGGCGACGCCGACGACGCCGATCTCGTTGTCCTGCGCGGCGATCGTGCCGGAGACGTGCGTGCCGTGACGGTGCTGGTCGCGGGGCGCGAGCTTCGCGTCGAAGGCGTTGTAGCCGCCGGCGTAGATGGCTTTGAGGTCGGCGTGGTTCGGGTCGATGCCGGTGTCGAGGACGGCCACGTGGACGTTCTCGCCGCGGGTGACCGGCCAGATCTGCGGGGCGTTGATGGCGGTGATGCCCCACGGCACCTGCTGCGCCGCCGGCACTTCGCTGTTGGCACTCGGGAGGGAGCTCTGGGGCGCGAGCTCGAAGGCTTCCCGCTCGAGGACCGGTTCGACGATGACATCGCCGCTGCGCAGATCCGCGGCTTCCTCGGCCGTCAGGTCGGCGGCGAAGGCGTTGATGGTGCCGAACGTGCGGACGTGCTTCAGCACGCCGCCCGCTGCGTTTGTAGAGGTACGAAGACGATGTACCGGAGATCCGTCGCGCGAGGCGATCAGGTAGCGCTGCGTGTCCGCTGCCGCGAGCGGCAGCGCGAGGAGTAGCCCCAGGAGTGCTGGTAGTCTACGAGTCATTCCAATCCTTTTGTACCCCGAATCAGTGGCGCTTGAGAATCCGGCGCCCCGTTTTGGCGGGGAGAGACCAACCCATGTCGAGCAGTTGATAAATCGTGAGATCGACGCCGAGGAGAAGGTCGCTGTTCACCGCCGGCTCCATGAGCAGGTTCGGCGTGGCAACTGTATCCCAGTGATGCGTCGAGGAGCCGGGGTCGTTCGTGCACGGTGCGTAGAGGCGGAGGTAGCCCTCTTTCGTCGTGCCGGCGAGCTGGCTTGGGTCCATGCGCAGCAGGCCGCTGACCGTGACGCTGCTGTTGATGTTGTACTGGGCGCGGATCGAGCTCGCGTCGTTGATGCCGACGCTGACGATCGGGATGGTGACGTCGGGAGCGCTGCCGTTGTCGGTCATTCCGGGAGGCAGGCAGGTCGCCGGGTTCTCGGCGTTGTAGGACTCGAACCGGTCGCCGATGATGACGCCGGTCGCGCCGGCGGCCTGGGCGTTGCGAGCCTTGATCGCGTACGTGCAGTTCCCGCGGTCGATGAAGGCGACGTTGCCGTTGACGGCCGCCGCGTTGGTGAAGGGGCTGCAGCCGTCATTCACCGAGGAGCCGTCGGTATTCGACGGGTCGGTGACGCGGATGATGGTGCCGGAGAGGCCGCCGCGGCTGACGTTCCGGCCGAAGTCGGCGAAGCCGACGTCGTAGTTCTTCGCGATGGGAGACGGCTCGGAGAGTGTCAGGATCGTGACCGGCTGGAGGAAGCGGCTCAGGTTCGCGGTGACGTTGGATCCCTGCCACGCGAGGTTGCCGGTGTTGGTCATCGACACGTTGCGGGCCGCTTCGGTCATCTGCGTCCAGCGCAGGCCGGCCTGAGAGTCGTACATGTTCTGGTCGAACACGGACGGGCGGTTCTGGCGGAAGGCGGGCGCGCGGATCGGACCGGCGACGCCGAGGCCGTGTCCGAGCTCGTGCAGCACCACGACGTAGAGGTCGCTGTGGATACCGTTGTTCCCGTCGAAGCCGTAGTACCAGTTCGACTCTCCGAGGCAGGTGGCGTTGTCGACGTCCGCGTTGAAGCGGGAGAAGATGTCGGGGCTGTTCGGGTCGAGGTCGACGCCGGCGTACTTGTTCGCCAGCGCGATCGGATACCAGACGTCGTTCTGCGGGGCGCCGGCGAAGCTGTGCTGCCAGGTGAACGGTGCGGCCTGACCGAGAATGGCCGACTCCTCGTCGCAACCGGGGATGGAGGCGAACGAGGCCTGGGCGAGGATGTCGACGTTGGTCTCGAGCATCGTCGACCAGCGTTCCGCGGCCCGCTGGAAGACGTTCAGGCGCTGCTGGCCGAGCGTCGTGCCGGTGTTGCCGCCGACCGGGGTGGCCGGCGTGGTGTCGTTGAAGCCGACGCCGGCCTGGTCGTTGTTGACGATGATGATCCTGCCGGTGCCGGCGAACGTGTCGACAGCAGCCGCGAGAAGGAGAGAGAGAAGGACGGTCCGGCGCATCGGTCTACTCTTCCTTCGCCTCTTTGTGCTTCGGCTTCGGGAGCTGCTCTATGGCCAACCCGAAGAACCTCTCGGCGGCCTCCGGGCTGTCGACGCAGGACATGACCGGCTTGCCGTCGGCACCGATGCGGGCCACGATGACTTCCATCGGTCCCATCGGGGCGATGAATTCATTCTGGGGAACGGCCGGTTCGGGCTTCCGGGCGAAGGCCTCGGCGAGTTTCGCGCGCACCGTGGCGGTGCGGACGAAGGTGCCGCGGATGCAAATGCGATCCGAAGCGGTATCCGAAGCGGCATCCGATGCGAACACAACCGGGGCGACGCAAAGTGCTGCAATGGCAGCGACGACGTGATTCCGTCGGGACATCTATCCTCCTGGGTTCAGAACCTGCGGACGGTGTAAGGGAAGTTATTTTACACAGTTAGAACCGCGGCGTTGTGAACAATCATCCCCGGCCGCGCCTGCCGATCGGCCGTCCGGTGGTCGGACCCGGTACGAAGGCGTTGGGCGCGAGAAGCCTGGCGGCGGCGAAGATGTTCATCCGGCCATGACCGTACTGCGGGTCGGCGCCCGGCGCGCCGAGGTCGATGGCCGTCTGGATGAGGGCGTTGCGGATCTGTTCGGAGGTGGCGCCCGGCGCCAGGGTCCAGAGCAGGGCGGCGGCTCCCGTCACGTGCGGGGCGGACATCGAGGTGCCGCTCAGGTAGCCATAGTCGTCCGGCCTGTAGGAGAGGGTGATGGTGCGGCGTCCCTGCTTCAGAAGCTGCTCGGCATCCGCGAGGGTAAGGCGCAGGACCACCGGCCAGTCTTCCTGCTGCGAGGCGAGGTCGCTGATGAGTGTCCACTGGCTGGGGACCGGTTTGTGATCGTAGTTGTAGAGCGCGACCGCGATCGCGCCGGCCGCTTTGGCCGCCCGGACCTTGTTCGCAAAGGTCTCGCCGCCGCGCTTGATCAGGGCGATCTTCCCCTGGACCGAGGCCGGGAACTCTTCCGGCTTGCCGATGCCGCAATCGACGAATTCGGCCGTGACGGTATCCCGCCTCGAGCCGGTGAGCGGCGCAGCCTCGTACGCGATGTTGCCGTCGGTGACGAAGGAGACGAAGTCGGAGCCGATCGGGAGGGTGGAGAGGATGTAGAGACCGGGGGCGACGAGGACGAGCTCCGGACCCTGGTTGGAGAAGTAGGCCAGCTCGTGGTTCTCGTCGACCGCGCCGACGGCGAGCACGCTCGGGAAGGCGGCCGGGAAGGCGACCGGCGCCGGCCGGTTCGGGGTCGAGGAGTTGCCGGACGCGGCCACGACCAGGATGCCGGCGTCGGCGGCGCGCTGGAACGCCTCGCGCTCCCCGATGCTCTCTTCGTTGGAGCCGAGCGAGAGGTTGATGACCCAGTTGCCGCCGAGGGCCTGCTTCTGCGCGATCACCCAGTCGATGCCTTCGAGTACTCCCTCGCTCGTGCCCGTTCCGGACGCGTCGAGCACCTTCACCGACCAGAGGTTGATGTCGGGCGCGACGCCGATCACCCCTTCGGTGTTGTCGGCCGCGGCGATGGTGCCGGCGACGTGGGTCCCGTGGCCTTCGTCGTCGAGGGGGTCGCTCGAGTTGTTGAAGACGTTGTAGCCGCCGGCGTACGACGTCTTGAGCTCGGGGTGCATGTAGTCGATGCCGGTGTCGAGGACGACGACGTTGACGGTGCCGGTGCGACGTCCGGCTGCCGCCTGGCGTGCTGTGATGGCGTGGATGCCGTAGGGGAGGGTCTGGCCGAGGAAGTTGCGCTGCTCGATGAAGGCATGCCGCGCGACCACCGGCTCGATCCACCGCACTTCGCGCGACGCACGCAGCTCGTCCGCCTCGTCCTCGGTGAGCGTGGCCGCGAATCCGTCGAAGATCCGGAACGGTGCGACCTGGGAGGGCTCGAATTCGATGGTGTTCCGGACGGCCTGCAGCGCGCCGGTATGCGCGGCCCGTCTGGTGCCGACGAGGTAACGCCGGGCGTCGGCGGCAGAGAGGGCGGTGGCAAACAGCAGAATCGCGAGCGCGGCGATGGTCCGTTTCATGGAGATCTCCCAGGACGAAGTTCGAAATAAGAGTACAACGTTTGATACCGTACGCGCCCATGGCTGACTGGAAACAGAACTTGATCAACGACCCGAGCGGCATCCGGGAGATGCTGCGCGGCACGAAGACCATCGCCGTCCTCGGCATCAAGCCGGAGACGCAATCGTCCCAGGCGGCGTTCTACGTCGCCGCCCACATGCAGCGCGCCGGCTATGACGTCATCCCGGTGCCGGTCTACTTTCCCGACCTGAAGGAGATCCTCGGCCGGCCGGTCTACCGCTCGCTCGCCGCGATCGGCCGCCCGATCGACATGGTGAACGTCTTCCGCCGCCCCACCGACATCCCGCCGCATGTCGCCGACATCATCGCGGCGAAGCCGAAGTACGTCTGGTTCCAGCTCGGCATCCGCAACGACGAAGCGGCACAGGCGCTCGCCGAGGCGGGGATCAAGGTGGTGCAGGACCGTTGTCTGATGGTCGAGCAGGGACGGATGGGGTAGGAGAAGGTTGTCGATTGTCGGTTGTCGGTTCAGGGCGCCTCGGCGTTCTTCGGTTGGCTTTCTCCGGGAACGTACAGCCTCGCGTCGCAGTGCACTTGACTGACAACTGACAACCGACAACGTGCCTGAGTACTCTCGCCTCGACCTTCCTCCCTACACTCTCTGGGAGACCCGCTCCGGCGCCGGAGCTCCGGTGGCGCTGGTGCATGGACTGAGCGGGTCGTCGCGGTGGTGGTCGAAGAACATCGACGCGCTGGCGGCGCGGCATCTCGTCGCGGCGGTCGACCTGACCGGATTCGGGAAGAGCCGGCGGTTTTTCGGCGTCCCGGAGATCCTGCCGGCGTTTTCCGAGGTGACGTCGCTGCTCGCGCGGTGGCTGGAGACGTTCGGCGAGCCGGTGCATCTGGTCGGCCATTCGATGGGAGGGCAGATCGCGATTCGTCTCGCCGCCGAGCGTCCCGATCTCATCCGGTCGCTGATGCTGGTCGACGCCACGGGGATGCCGTTCAAGCTCGATCCACGCCCGCATCTGAGACCGCTGCCGAAGCCGCCGTTCGGCGGGCCACGCATCGCGCGCGTGCTGGTGCCCGACTTTCTGCGCGCCGGGCCGACCTCGGTGGCAGTGGCGTCGACGCGGGTGGTCTTCGGCGACACGCGCGGGGCGATGCGCGCCATCCGCGTCCCGACGCTGCTGGTCTGGGGGGAGAACGATCCGCTGGTGCCGCTGCATTATGGCGAGGAGATGCAGCAGCTCATCGAGGGCTCGCGGCTGGAGGTGATTCCCCGCGCCGCGCACGTGGCGATGTGGGACGCGCCGGAGGAGTTCAACCGGATCGCGCTCTCGTTCTTCGAGGAGGTCGAGCGCAGACCGGCGCGTGATCCCGGCGCGCCGGCGTTCTCCTGGGGGATCTCCGGCTGGAGCGCGGGCGTGGCCTGGCGCCAGGCCGGTCCTCGGCGCGACATGGTCCTGGTCCACGGCCTCGGCATGTCGAGCGCGTACTTCATCCGTCTGGCGCGCGCCCTCTTCGAAGCGGGCTGGAACCCGATCGCCCCCGACCTCCCCGGCTTTGGCGAGAGCATCAACGCCCGCGCGAGCGGCCCGGAGGAGCACGCGCGGATCCTGGCGAAGTGGGCGGACGCGGTGGGAATCCGCGACGCGGTCTGGCTCGGCCACTCGATCGGCTGCAACCCGGTCGCGCATCTGTCCGCCCTCCGCCCCGACCTCGTGCGAGCCTCGGTGATGGTCGGCCCGCTCTGGACGCGCGCCCGGTATCCGCAACTGCGGATCTTCCCCCAATTCGCGCTCGACGCCTTGCGCGAGCCGTTGGCCCTGTACCGCTACCTCATCCCCGCCTACTGGCGCACCGGCTTCGCGCGCTGGTGGCTGACCTGGCGCCACGTCGCCCGCGACATTGCGTGCACGCCGCCCGACGGCTCGCTGATGATCGCCGGGGCGCGCGATCCCATTCCGGATCGGAACTGCGTAGATGTGCGTACCGTCCCCGGGGCGCATGCATGTGTGTTTTCGGATCCGGAGGGGGTGGTGGGGGAACTACTAAAAACGAGGACGTGAGCCGCGGGATGCGTGCCAGACCGAAACGACCTCGATCGCCTCATCTCGGACTCTGTAATAAACGAAGTATTGGACGCGCTCGAGATACAGGCGCCGCACGGTGAAACGGCTCTTCCGCACCACGATCGAGCCGATTGACGCGTTTTCCGTAAGGCGCGCTAGACCGTCGAGAAAGTCTTCCTGGAACGCATCCGGCGCCTTCGAGCGATGAGTCAGCCACCATCGCGAGGCCGCATCGTACTGCCGCTGTGCGCGCGGCATGATCACCACTTCCCGCATCAGCGACGCGTGGGTGCCAGTCTTCCCTCACGCACCTGGCGCACGAACTCGGACAGCGGCATGCCACCGCCTTTGTCGGCTTCAGCCAGTGCGGCGTCCAACTCCGCTGCCTCTTCGTCGGTCAGATGGTCATAGTCGCCAAGAATTCGCACTTCAACCTCGGCGCCCTCGTCGAGCTCGACGCCCTCCACCTCGATCCGGCCGTTCACGACCTTGCCAGGTACGATGGTCATACGACGATCGTACCTCGGTTTTCCGCCGCCAGCACCCTCGTCAGCCAGAGGTTCGACAGCCTCTCCAGCACCGTGTTCCGCCGCAGTCGTGCCTGGAGGTTGCGGATGCGCTTTTCACAGGCCGCGGCGGCGCCGCAGTTCGCGAATCGCCTCATCACCGTCGATGTACTCGCCGCGTTCAATTTGCGCGACCGATTCCTCGAGGAAAGCTTCCTGTTCTTCCGTGAGCTCGAATTCCTCATCGGAAAGATCGTCGTCGCGCTGATCCCTCTTCATCCGAAGATCGTACCTCGGCCATGCGTCAGTCGGCGAAGCCGGCGAAAGATCTGTAGACCCGGCCTTCAGGCCGGGGTTCAGCGAGCCAGGAACGTGAGCCCGCGAAGCGGGCGACAGAGCAGGGTAGGCTTCCCATGGCGTCTACTCCGGCACGCGAATCTCCGTCACGGTCGGCTGGTCTTCCACGATCGTTACGGGGTAGCTGGTCTTCGCGAAGCCGCGCTGGTCGAGTACCTGCATCGCTAAATGCAGCTTCCCGGTTCGCTAGAGCCGGGGCTGTGCTCCGCGCGACGCGTGCCAGATCGCGACGACGTCAATGTCGCCGTCGAGACGGATGCGATAGTAGAGGTAGTAACGCAAACGATCGAGAAAGACGCGACGTATGCCGGGTCTGCGCGACGGAACGGGGATTCCAATCCCAGGTGTCATCGAGATCGAAGCCAGTGTTTCCTGAAAATCTTCCAGGAAGGCTTCCGGCGCTTTGTCACGGTGCTCGAGCCACCACGCTGAAGCCGCGGCGATCTGCTTACGAGCACGAAGTGTGAAGTGAACCGCGCGACTCACTTATATCTTTTGGTGGCGTTTTCGCGCTGCTCCTGCAACTCGCGCCGGACTTCTTCCCACGGAACGGTCTCACCACGATCCGCTTCGGCGATCGATGCTTCGAGCTCCGCCTCCTGCTCTTCCGTGAGCTCGTACTCCTCAACGTCGGGCTTGTAGTAGACGGCGACATCTGCCCCTTCCGGAAGCTCGGTGTCTTCCACCTCGATCCGGCCGTTCACGACTTTGCCAGGTACGATGGTCATACGACGATCGTACCTCGGTTTTCCCCGGCCAGCACCCTCGTCAGCCAGAGGTTCGAGAGCTTCTCGAGCACCGTGTTCTGGCGCAGTCTCGCCCGGAGGTTGCTGAAGTCGACGTGGTCGAGGGGCTGGTCCTGGTTGAAGCAGGAGAAGATGAAGGTCTCTTTGCCCGTGGCGGGGTCGACATGGCGCTGGAGGCATTGGGCGCAGACCTGTTTCATCATGCATTGCATCGGGGAGTTGATGGAGCCGATGCCGATGTGCTCGGGCTTGAGGTGGGGGGCGAGGACGGTGTGGCGGGCGTCTTTGACGGCGCGCATCATGCCGTCGGAGCCGATGGCGATGAGGCGGTCGACGGTGCGGAGGTCGAACTGGCGCGGTTCGGACGCGTACCAGAGCATCGCCTGGACAATGTTGCCGGCGAACGCCAGGTCCTGTGGCCGGCGCGGCTCGATGGGATCTCCGGCATCGACGGACCAGATCACCTGGGCCGTCCCGGCCTCGATGTCGTCGCGCTTGAAGACGTCCGCGGCCTTCTTGTAGCCGGCGAAGTAGACGACGCGGCAACCGTTGTTCTGGAGCGCTTTCGCGATCGAGAAGAGCACCGCGTTGCCGAGGCCTCCGCCGGCGAGGAGGACGGTCTCGTCTTTCGGGATGTCGGTCGGTGCGCCGGTGGGGCCCATCAGCACAACCGGCTCGCCCGGCTTCAATGTCGCGCAGAGGCGGGAGGAGCCGCCCATCTCCAGGATGATTACCGAGAGGAGGCCGCGCTCCGGATCGGACGAGGCGCCGGTGAGGGCGATCCCTTCCATCGCCAGCGCGGTGCCGTCGAGCTTCGGAGCGTAGGTCTCGAAGTTCTGCAGCCGGAAGAACTGGCCGGGCTCGAAGTGCCGCGCGGCGAACGGGGCGCGGACGACGACTTCGACGATGGTGGGGGTGAGGCGATTGACTTCGTGTACGGTGGCCAGGAAGCCGTCGTCGAG
>DASPHC010000112.1:0-20425 GCA_035629865.1 Thermoanaerobaculia bacterium
GGCCTCTTTCAGAGACGTATCTCTTTTAGAATCAATTGTTTGGTCACAATCATTCTAAAGGACCGGCTCGGAAACAGCAACCACAAATGCGCCTTATCTGTCTTTAGTTTCTTCTATTTAGCTTCCCCAGGACAGAAACTACCTAGCGTCCATCCGGCCGCCGAACGCCTCCGGCCCCATCCACTTCAACCCGTCGACGGGTCAGCCGTACGTAGACATCCGCAAGCAGTGGAATCGCCTCCTCGAAATCGCGGGCCGCATGCTCGGCTACGATCTCGAAGGGAAGAAGGGCGAGTTCTTCAACTTCCGCCACACCGGCGCGTCTCACATCGCGCAGCGCGGCAAAACGCCCGCACACCTGCTCGCCGTCGTGAAGATGATGGGCGATACGAGCGTCGAGACGGTGAACAAACACTACTTCAACATCGAGCTCGACCTGATGCAGGAAATGGTGCTCGGTTGGGAACGCCCTGACGTCGCGGTCCCGTCGTCGGCGTCGCTGACAGTCTTCGGCGTCGAGCAAACGCCGATCTGCGACGTACCGCTAGCCCTCGCCAGCTAGCACGCCCGCGCCGCTTGCCGTCAGGATCAACACGCCATGAAACCGGGCCGCTCCGCTTACGCGCCCGAGATTCGCGAGGCCACCAACGGAGGTGAACAAGTCATGCCCTCACGGCTTCTTTCCGTTCTTCAACGTCACCCGTCGCTTTCGCGTCCGCGCCGCCGCGCTGCAGAAGCACCGCAGCCGCCCGCCGTCGAGGCGCAGCCCGTCGACGCCGCGCCCGATTCCGTCGCGCCGACGCCGCCCGCTGCAGCACCGCGGAAGCCGCGCCGCACGCGCACGCCGAACTGTCTAACAGTCGATAGGCGCTTCCGCTACACGTCCGAACCCAAGGGTGAGACCGTCCCTTTGCTACGAATGTCGGGCCACTGGCTCGAGGAGCACGGCTTCAGGATCGGCGGAAACGTCTACGTCGAAGCGGGAGAGGGCCGATTGATCCTCACCAACGACGACGCCCGCTCAGCCGATCTGATGGAGTCGCGCGCGTGACGCGCTGCCACCGCGCCACGCGCCGCGCGCAGAGAAACGGCGTCACCTCCGGGTGTGCGCCGTTCGCGTGTTTGGGGGCGTGCAGCGCGCGTTTCCGCCGCGCTCTTCCTCGCATCACGCCGGCCCCCGTACCCTCGCCGATCGGCAACCGATTTGCGCCGCCTGGTCGACGCTTTTTTCCGTGGAACACTCACGCCGAAACGTGAAACATCGCGCGCTTTCGCGGCGGTTTCTGCGCAGGTTTTCGCGTTTCAGAATCGCGACCTTGCGAGTCAGCTTGCGAGTTACAACTTTCTATGCAACCCACTGAAAACACGAAAGCCGCCGAAGTGGCGGCTAGTGAGTGCTTTAGATTGGCGGGGCCGACGGGACTCGAACCCGCGACCTCCGGCGTGACAGGCCGCCGTTCTAACTAACGCGTTCTCGTGATCGGACGCGCAACTCCTCGCACAACCCCCCCCTCAACCACCGACCCCCAATCCCAATCCCCCCTCACCGCCCCACGCTTCTCCTCCTCTTCTGCTCCGGCATCCTCTCCGGCACGGCTGCTGCCGCTGCGGCGTAGGCGTCGGGGAGGCCGTAGCCGTAGACGGGATCGCGGCCGGGGGGGCCGAGGTCTGTGGCGGTGGATGCGAGGAGGGCGAGGACTTCGTCGGCGCTGAGGTCGGGACGGAGCGCGCGGAGGAGGGCGGCGATGGCGGCGACGTGGGGGGCGGACATGGACGCGCCGTCGGCGGCGTCGTAGTCGGTGACGTAGGAATCGACGAGGACGCTCGATCCGTGCGCGCGGAGGATCCGGGCGGTCTGGCTGGAGACGCTGACGGCCACCGGCCATCGGGGGTCGGCGAATCCGAGGGAGCCGCGCATCGGCATGTCATCCAATGCGGAATTGACCACGATGAGCGCGGCGGCCTGTGCGGCGACGGCGTTCGTCGCCTTTTCCGGGACCGGCGGTCCGGTGCGGAGGACGAGGGCGAGGTTTTGTGCGGAGGCGGGAGGGAAGTCGGCCGGGTTGCCGCGGGCGCACTCCACCGGGATGCCCGTGACCGCTCCCGATCTGGAGTAGGCGAAGGGGTGGGCCGGGAGGGATGTGCCGTCGTCGAGGGTGATGCTGCCGATGCGGCCACGGCCGGTGAGGATCGTCGACACGACGTCGACGCCGGGTGCGACGAAATCGACTTCAGCGCCGGTGTTCGAGAATGACGCGATGCGGTGCGTGCGATCCATGGCTCCGACGCCGACGACCGAGGGGTAGGCTGCGGGGTAGCGAACCCACGAGCCGTGGTTGCCGACGGCGGCGATGACGAGCACGTTCGCGCGGCGCGCGCGGGCGTAAGTCTCTTCTTCGAGCTTCGAGGGCGTTTCGCCCCCGAACGAGCAGCTCACGACGTCGAGCTTGTTGGCGATGGCCCATTCGACGGCGCGGATCACGTTCGACGTCAGGGCGCCGCCGTTCTTCGGGAAGATCTTCAGCACATGGAGCGAGACGCCGGGGGCCGCGCCGATGAGGCCGAAGCCGTTGTCCGAGGCGGCGATGATGCCGGCCATGCGCGTGCCGTGGCCGAAGGCGTCGCCTTCGGCTTCTTCTTCCGGAACGGCGTCGTTGTGCACGAAGTCGTACCCGCCGCGATACGCCGCCTGCAGGTCGGGATGCCCGAGGTCCATTCCGGTGTCGATGATGCCGACGCGGACGCCCTCGCCGCGCGTGAGGAACCAGACCGATGGCGCACGGACGCTGGTGATGCCCCAGGGAGTCCTCTGCCGGACGTCGAGGTGCGCCGGCGGCATCGCGGAGACGAAACGCTCGACATCCGGCTCCACGTACCGGACCCCGCTCGTCGCCGCGAGCACCTTCGCTTCGTCATTCGAGAGCTCGACGGCATAGCCGTCGACGCCGGCGAAGCGGACGTAGCTCTTCTTCCCGAGCTTTTCCTCGCGAAAGGGCCGTTCCGTTGCGACCAGATACTTCCTGCGCGCCGGTTCCGCGCCTACCGAGACCGCGATGGAGAGGAGAGCGACGGAGATGACGAGCAGGTTCTTCATGCGTCCGTTGGACAGGGGGAACGCGGGAAATCCTTCGCCGGCGCTCATCGATCTCACTTTTTCGTCGTCGAGATCCTTTCGCTCCCTCCCTTCGCTTCTAAAGAAACATCCCTCCGAGGGCGGCCAGACTAAAAGGCTGGCCCACATGTGGCCCGGACCTTTAGTCTGGGCCGGCACTCGGGAGAACGTAGTTCATTGTCCAGTGAGCGGCCCCCGGTTTCTTCTGAACCACTACTGGTCTTCTGACAAGGTTCTGCTGAGCACGCGCTGGGTAAAATCCAAAGCCATTCGTAGAGGTGTAAGCTGCCGATCATGTCGACCGAACGGAAACAGATCCCCATCTTCGAGGATGAAGATGCGGAGCGTGAGTTCTGGGCTGAAGCGGATTCGACCGAATACATCGATTGGGCTGAGGCCAAAGAGCGTAGTTTCGCGCGTCTTAAGCCGACGGAGCGCCTGCACTCAGCCGGCCGTCTCTCGGGACGCCTTCCCGCACACGGCCGACCGAAGGTCGGCGGACCGGCCGGCTGAAAGCCGGCGCTCCATCGGCTGCGCAGATCTGCTGCACTTCGCGCGAATCGAGGTCTCATCCTCCGGCGCGGTTGCGGTCAGCTGCCTCCGAGCATCCCAAACTGTCCCATCTCAGCATCGTACGTCACTTCTGCCCGCCATTGCGCTGAGGTGAATTGCACGGTCAGAGCGTTTGCCGGGACGCCGCCGATGACCGACGCGGTGGCGGTGGCGGGGGCGAGGAAGATCGACAGCGTTTCGGAGGGGACGAAGACCGCGTGCTGCGCGGCCACCAGATCCGTGCGGTTGAGCCGTCCCGGGAGGGCAGTGCCATTGACGACCGCGACCTGCATGAGGCCGAACGCCATCTCGGCGTCGTCGTTCTCGACGTCATACGTCCCGAAAAGGACGGGACGGCCGGCGGTGAAGATTCCCTGGGCGTATTGGTACAGCACGCCCGATCGCACCGGCTCCTGCGATTGCGCGATCGTGATGATGACCTCTCCCGCGGCCCTGCGGGCGGCGTAGAGATAGTAGTCCTCGCCCCAGGCAACCTGGTTTGCCATGAAGGGGGCGAACGCCACCCAGGCCACGGTAGCAGTGGCGGGCGGGTCCGAAGTGACCTTCCTCACGATCGTCACCAGTAGGGCGTCGGCGTAGATCTGCTGCAGGCCTTTCTGGTCGATGCTGATTTCGAGCTGATATTGCATCATTCAGGTCCCCTCGACGAAGGTGCTGTTCGACGCCTGATACGTCAGGCTGACGGTGTTCTTGCTCATGGAGTAGAAGGTGGGGGTGCCGAACTGGTAGAAGGCCGTGCCGTTCGCGGATGTCGTGCTGAGAAACACCGCCACCGACGTCTGGGGCGTGAACCAGCCGGTCTGGTTGTTCAGAACCGTGCTGGAGTTGATCGGAGCCACCGCTTGGGCCACGGCATTCACGGTGGCAGTGAGGGCCAGGCCGAACGTCATCGACCCCTGCAGGTTCTGCACGAAGTACCCGTCCATGTCGGCGCTGACCGGGGCGCCGAAGCCATTGTTCAGGAACGGATAGGTCAGGCGCTGCTGCGCCGGTTGCGTGGCCACCGGCTGAATGACGACGCCGTTCACCGGGGCCGACAGGGTCGCGTAGAGCGAGTAGGCCGGCGACCAGGTGATGGTGTTGCTCGGGAACGGTGAAAATGCCAGCCACGCCACCTCGAGCGACGGCGTGGTGGCGAACGTCGACGACAACATGGACGACATCGGCATACTCGCTACGTACGACTGCACCGATTGGACGACGGTCACGAACTGTCTGGCCGCATTGATCTGCGCGACGCTCGTCGGGTTGACGGTGACGGTCAATGTATAAGTCATGGCAAAAAGTCCGGCGTCCGCCCCGCGGCGGAGCCGGACAGCGTTCGACTACGAGAGCTGGCGCGAAGCATTCGCCGTCGACGTGCTCGGCATATCTCCGAGAGCGACGGAGGTGATCGAAAGGGCGTTGGCGGCGGTGGTCTGGTTGACGAGGAAGAACGAGTTGTTCCCGTTGTTGAAACCCAGGTTCGCCACCGGCTGCTGGGTGGTGAGCTGCACGGTCAGCGCGGTGCCCGCCACCTGGCTGATCACCGTGCCGTTGTTGCTGAACGACGAGAGGTAGAGGGAAATCGTCTCGATGGGGGTGAAACTGCCCTGCTGCGCGTTCCCGATGCGAACGGCGTTCAGCGGAGCCATTACCGCCGCGCCGTTGACGGTGGCCTGCTGCGCCAGACCGAAGGTGAGTGACGTGCCCCAGTTGTTCTGCGTGTTGAACGTGTTCGCCGAGCCCTGCGGTCCGGTGGTGAAGATGCCCTGCGCAAACTGGTAGATCGGTCCGAGCTGCGCGAACGCGTCGGTCTGCGAGGTCATGACGATCTGGGCGCCGGCCTGAATCTGCGTCGTCGTAGCGTAGATGGAGTAGTCCTGGGTCCAACTCACCTGGTTGAGCTTGAAAGGCGAGAAGGCCAGCCAGGCCACCTGCAGGTTGCCGGTGCTCAGGGGATTGGAGGTGACGTTCTTCACGAAGGTGATGTACTGCGCGTTGTCGTTGATCTGCTTCACTCCGGTCGAGTCGATGTTGATGTTGATCTGGAACGGGGGCATTGCGTTTCCTCTCTTGCACCGGGGTCTGAATTCGCGCGAAGACCATCCCGTCCAGGCCTGGTCCCGTGATGCCTCGCGCGTTCCCGGTGATTGGGGTTCAATGGAGCGAACGGAAGCCGGAGGGGGTTTGTGAATTTCCGACCACGATGCGCCGTACCGACTCCGCCATCGCCGCCCGCCACGGATGCACCAGGTGCCGCGCCGCCGCCTGGCGATAGGCCGCCAGCGCCTCGGCGTGCGATCCGATCGCCGCCAGCGCTTGGCCGCGGAGGAAGAACGACAGCGGTGGATCGACGTCCTCCAGTGTCACCGCACGCAGCAGCGCTACGCGCAACCACGCCCGCGCCTCGAGCGGCTCGCCGAGGCGCACGTGGCAGCGCGCCAATAGCAGTGCGGCCTGTGCCGCCTCCTGGTGGCCGTCACTCACCGGTAGCAATTCCCATCCTTCCAGGAGTGCCATGACTGCCTCACGGTCGGAACCGGCGCTGGCCAGCACTTCTGCGTGAGCGAAGTGGAGCCGCGGCAGGGCCGGGTCGAGCCTGCGCGCTGCCGCGCAGAAGGCGCTCGTCTCGCGTGGGTCGCCGGCGACGGAGGCGAGGAGCCCCGCCTCGGCGAGCAGGGGCGGATCGCCGGGAAAGAGCTTGCCAATGCGGCGCGACAGCCGCCGCGCCGAGATCGCGGCGGCGGCCTGACGCACGAGCCTCCCGGCCGCGAGCCAGGCTTCGCGATCCGTTTCGTCGAGACAGAGGCTGCTGGACGCCGCCAGCACCGCCGCACGCGCTCCGCCGACTGCGCCGCGGATGCATGCCAGCCAGAGCCACCCACCGGGATGCTTGCGATGCTCGGCTACGAACCCAGTCATGAAGGATTCCGCTTCCTGTCCGCGGCCGTTCGCGAGCAGCAGCAGCGCGGCGGCGGCGTGCGTCGCCGCCCGTTGAGGTGCGGCTTGCCTGAGCGCCGCCAGAAGCCGCCCCACTGCATCGTCATCGATTGCACGAGCACGGCAGCGGTCGGCGATGAGACGCTCGAGCACGGGCGCGCTGGCGTCGCCGCGCGCGAACGCCTCGACGAGCTGTTCGCGCGCCGCGATCGGCCGGCCGGCGGCGAGCAAAGCGTCGTGGCAGAGCACGCGCGCCAGCGGATCAGCGGCATCGGCCTCCAGGCAACGCTCGAGCGCGACGGCAGCCTCCAGCGGTCGCCCCTGCGCGAGAGCGAGCTCGCCGTACGCGCGGAGCTGACGGGCCACGGCCGCGGCGTCGTCACCCGGAACGGTGACCGAGTGGCGGATCGCGGCGAGCGCGCGGACTCCCTCGCCGCCCATGGCGTCGGCGCGGGCACGGAGTTGCGCGCGGTCGGCGTCGCGGCTGGTGCGTGTAGCTCCCTCGGCATACACCGCCGCCGCCTCGTTACCGCGGCCAAGGGCGGTGAGGATGGCGCCGAGCTCGAGCCACGGCTGCACAGGAAACGGCTGCTTCGCCAGCGCGTAGCGATAGTGCGGGACGGCCTCGCGCCACGCGCCCACGCTCACCAGCGCACGCCCGAGCTCGAACCGCTTCCGCCACCCTCGCGGGTGCGTTCGCGTGTACTGCTGCAGCGCCGCCATCTGCCGCGCAGTGGCCGGCCGGCGCAGCGGTAGCGCGGTGGCGGCGTCACGGACGATACCGTCATCGGTCTCCACCACCGCCGCGAACAGCGACAGACGCGCGGCCTCGCCGGGCTCCTCCTCCTTCTCGGGCGGCGCCGCCTCGTGTGGCGGGCCGGCCACCGCGCGCCGCAGCACGTCCCTGGCCTGCTGGATCCGCTTGCGCACGCTGACCTCCGAGATCTCCAAGTGACGTGCGACGTCGCGGTACGGAAACTCGTGGACGAAATACAGCTCCGCCGGCCGACGCAACCGGAACGGGAGCTGTCGCAGGCAGGCCAGAAGACGCAGGCGCTGCTCGCGCGCAAAATACGAATCCTCCGGGCCGGCCGTGAGCCCCACCGATCCGAGTACAGACTCCTCTTCGAGGTTGCCCACTTCGGTATCCAGACTGATCTCGCGGCGGCTGCGGCGTTCGCGGAAGAGGTCCACGCAGGCGTTACGGGCCACAGTGAGCAGCCAGGCCTTGGCGTGATCGGAGTCGACGATATCGGCGGGCCACTTTTGAAAGGCGATCACCGCGGTGCGGCTGTGCGCCTCGTCTGCGTCGTCGCGCCGGCCACGCATCCAGAACACGCAGCTTCGATGGACAAGCTGCATGTGCGCCTCCCAGGCATCTATGAACGGCATACGGGCCGGACAGGGAATGTCGGAATGCAACGGCCAGTCGGACACGAGCCTCCGCTCTCGGAATCGGTATTCCGTTGGAGCGGCCGCCGCCACGCGGTGAATGGACCGTTTTGTCGGGCGTGCTGCCCGCTCCTCCCTGAGATCACGGATGAGTGAAGGCGGTTGTGAAATTAATTCAGGAGCGACGGACGTGCGGACGAGTCGTCAGCGGACAGTTTGCCGAAACCAGGAATCCTCGGCCTTCCCCGTGGATTGCGAACTGCCTCGCGCAGTCGCTCTATGTCCGCCCGGTATAGACTCCCCCCATGCTCGCCGAGCTTCTTCTCAAGTGGCCTCTCATCCGCCAGTTGCGCGGGCAGTCCGATGGAACCGGGGTGGACGCGATGAGCGATGCCACGCGGAACCTGCGGAAGAAGAACGAGGGCGCGGAGGTGGCGCGGTCGGTCTGTCCGTACTGTGCGGTCGGGTGTGGTCAACTTGTTTACCATCGGGACGGGAAGGTGGTGAGCATCGAGGGCGATCCGGCGTCGCCGATCTCGCGGGGGCATCTCTGTCCCAAGGGGGCGGATAGTTTCGAGCTGGTCACGCATCCGGGGCGGGCGACGAGGATGAAGTATCGGGCGCCGAGGTCGCGGCGGTGGGTGGAGATGGATCTGGAGACGGCCGTGGAGATGGTCGCGAACCGGATCTGGGCGTCGCGGGAGCGGACGTTCGACGAGACGCACATGCACACCACCGGGATCGCGCACCTCGGCGGGGCGACGCTGGACATCGAAGAGAACTATCTCATCAAGAAGCTCTTCACCGCGGGGCTGGGGATGGTCTGCCTGAGCAATCAGGCCCGGATATGACATAGCTCCACGGTGCCCGGTCTGGGTACCACTCTCGGGCGCGGCGGCGCGACGACCGCCCAGCAGGATCTGGCCAATGCGGACGCGATCCTGATCATGGGGTCGTCGATGGCGGAGAATCATCCGGTCGGGTTTCAATGGGTGATCGAGGCGCGCGAGAAGAACGGGGCGAAGATCATTCACGTCGATCCGCGCTTCACCCGGACTTCGGCGATGGCGGATCTCTGGCTCCCGCTCCGCGCCGGGAGCGATCTGATTTTTCTCGGAGCGTTGATCCGCTATGTGCTCGAGGAGAATCGGTGGTTTCACGAGTATGTGGTGAATTACACAAATGCCTCGGTGATCCTGCGCGAGGATTTTCAGGACACCGAGGACCTCGACGGGGTGTTCTCGCCGGCGGAGACGTGGCTTTATGCCAAGGGCCAAGGGCCGAGGGCCGAGGGCCGAGGGAACAGCGTGGATACCTCGGCCCTCGGCCCTCAGCCCTCGGCCCTCGGTTCCTTCGACAGCGGGCATCGCGGGGAAGGGCAGGGGACGCCGCGCGCCGATCCCGATCCGCAGCGCGACAACACGCTCCAGCATCCGCGCTGCGTCTTCCAGGTGATGAAGCGCCATTTCGCGCGCTATACGCCGGAGATGGTGGAGCGGTCGTGCGGCATCCCGCGCGAGAAGTTTCTCGAGGTCGCCGACGTCTTCACGCGCGCCTCAGGTCCGGAGAAGACCGCGGCGATCTGCTACGCGGTCGGCTGGACGCAGCACTCGACCGGCGTGCAGACCATCCGCGCGGCGGCGATGCTGCAGCTCCTGCTCGGGAACATCGGCCGTCCCGGCGGCGGGATCATGGCGTTGCGCGGCCATGCCTCGATCCAGGGCTCGACCGACATCCCGACGCTCTACGACATCCTCCCGGGCTACCTCCCGATGCCGACCTCCGAGGAGATCGACCTCGGCGCGTACCTGGAGAAGCACAAGGCGGCCAAGGGGTGGTGGCACAACATCGACAAGTACATGGTGTCGCTGCTGAAGGCGTATTACGGCGACGCCGCGACGCGCGACAACGATTTCGGCTTCCGCCTGCTGCCGCGCCTCACGGGCGACCACTCGTACTTTGGCTACTGGCTCGACATGGCCGACGGCAAGCTGGAAGGGCTGGTGGTGATGGGGCAGAACCCGGCCGTTGGATCGCCGAACGCGAAGCTGGAGCGCGCCGCCCTCGGCAAGCTGCAATGGCTGGTGGTCCGGGAGATGGTGGAGACCGAGACCGCCGCGTTCTGGCAGGACGCTCCCGACGACATCGACACCGAGGTCTTCTTCTTTCCCGCGGCGTCACATGTCGAGAAGGACGGCACGTTCACGAACACCCAGCGCCTCCTGCAATGGCGCGAGAAAGCGGTCGAGCCGCCCGGCGACGCCCGTAGCGAGCTGCAGTTCATGGTCGCGCTGGGCCGCAAGCTGAAGGCACGCGCGACGGACGCACCGCGCGATGCCGCGCTGCGTGCACTCACCTGGGACTACGCGGACGAAGACGCCGAGGAGGTGCTGCAGGAGATCCACGGATGGAGAGATGACGGATCGAGAGATGAGCGAGGAGAGATGAGAGATGAACCGGGTGGCGGGGCTCATCGTTCATCGCTCATCTCTCATCGCTCGCCAATCCATCACTTCGGCGAGCTGGAGAACGACGGCTCCACCATAGCTGGCTGCTGGATTTATTCCGGCGTCTTCGACGGCTCGAACAAAGCCAACGCCCGCGAGCCGAAAGGGCGTTACGGTCATGGCTGGGGATATACGTGGCCGCTCGACCGGCGCATTCTCTACAACCGCGCCTCGGCGCGTCCCGACGGGAAGCCGTGGAGCGAGCGGAAGGCGCTGGTGTGGTGGGATGAAGAGAAGCGCGAATGGGTCGGCCATGACGTCGCCGACTTTACGCGCGGCAAGCCGCCGGATTACGTCCCGAACGCCGATCACGGCGGCGACGAGGCGATCCCCGGCAACGCGCCGTTCATCATGCATCCCGACGGGCTGGGCTGGCTCTGGGTTCCCTCGGGGCTCAAGGACGGGCCGCTGCCGACGCACTACGAGCCGCTCGAGTCCAACATCCGCAACCCGCTGTACGACCAGCAGTCGAATCCCGCGGCGAACCGGATGGAGCGGCCCGACAATGTCTACGCGAAGTCTCCCGACGCGCGCTTCCCGTACGTCCTGACCACGTACCGCCTGACCGAGCACCACACCGCCGGCGGCATGTCCCGGACGCTCTCTCATCTGGCCGAGCTCCAGCCGGAGCTCTTCACCGAGATCTCCCCCGAGCTCGCCGCCGAGGCGGGCGTGGCCAACGGCGAATTCGTCACCATCACCACCGCCCGCGGCGCGATCCGCGCACGCGCCCTCGTCACTAGCCGCATGCCTTCCCTCGACATCGACGGAAAGCGTGTCCACCAGGTCGGCCTCCCATACCATTGGGGCGGCAAAGGCCTCGTCACCGGCGACGTGGTGAACGACCTGCTCGCGATCTCCGAGGAACCGAACGTGAAGATCTTCGAATCGAAAGGGCTGACGTGCGCGTTGCGCAGGGCCGAGGGCCGGGAGGAGAGGGCCGAGGGCCAAGGGCCGGAAGAGAGGGCCAAGGGCCAAGGGCCGAGGGCCGAGGGAGAAAAGCGATGACCGTGAGCAACGACATCGATTCCCTCGGCCCTCAGCCCTCGGCCCTCGGCCCTCGGACAACCGGCTTCTTCACCGACGCCACGCTCTGCATCGGCTGCAAGGCGTGCGAGGTGGCGTGCAAGGAGTGGAACGATGTGCCGGCGGATGGATACGCGCTCTCCGGCAATTCGTACGACAACACCGGCGGCCTCGGGCACTCGACGTGGCGGCACGTGAAGTTCGTCGAAGGGGAGACGTCGATCGGAGCAGGGGGGATGCTGCCGGACCTGATGTCGTGGGCGTTCTCGTCCGATGTCTGCAAGCACTGCGAGAACGCCGGCTGCCTGGAGTCGTGTCCCACCGGCTCGATCGTGCGGACCGAGTTCGGTGGCGTCTACATCCAGCCCGACATCTGCAACGGCTGCGGTTACTGCGTCGTCAACTGCCCGTTCGGCGTCGTCGACCGCCGTCCCACCGACGGCCGTGCGTTCAAGTGCACGTTCTGCTACGACCGCCAGAAAGCGGGAGAGACGCCGGCGTGCGCGAAAGCGTGTCCGACGCAGTCGATCCTCTTCGGCGATCTCGAAGAGCTGGAGCGCGTCGCCGACGCGCGGATTGCCAAGCTGCATGCAGCCGGGATGACCGATGCGACGCTCTGGAATCCGAAAGAGACCTCGGTGGGGGGGACGCATGCGTTCTTCCTGGTGCGTGGGGATCCGAAGCAGTACAACCTGCCGGATCAGCCGGAGGTGCCGCTGACGGTGTTGAAGCCGGCGTGGAACGCGGCGGCGGTGGCGGCGGGGGTGATGATGGCGGGGGCGCTGCTGGCGTTTGGGTTTTCACCGCGGCGGAGATCGGGGAAATGAGGACCGCCCTTACGGCGAGACGCCGTCGCCGGCGGGACGCCGCCGGGCCAGCCGACGCGACGTCGGCGCTCCCACGCGCGGACGCCAGGTTCGGATACGCGGACGCTCCGTTCGGACACATGGATCTCTGGTTTGGATATCCGCCCCCCCGGTCCGCGAGGAGCGTGGTCATGCGCCGGAGCGCCGACGTCGCGTCGGCTGGTCCGGTGGCGTCTCGCCAGCGGACGGCGTCCCGCCGTAAGGGGTACGCCAGGCGAGCATGACCTACTACGACCTCCCCCTCCTCAAGCCCCCCGTCTGGACGTGCGAAATCCCCGCCTACTTTTTCGTCGGCGGCGCGGCCGGGGCAGCCGCGATGCTCGGGGCGGCGGCGCAGCTCACCGGCGACAACGAAAAGCTCGTAAGCGACGCCCGCTGGATCGCCCTGATCGGGGCCGGACTTTCCGGCCCGTTGCTCATCTCCGACCTCGGTCGTCCGGAACGCTTTCTCAACATGCTGCGCGTCTTCAAGCCGCAGTCGCCGATGTCGGTCGGGGTGTGGACGCTGGTCGTCTTCAGCGGTGCGACTGCGGGTGCGGTGCTGCTGCCGTGGAAGCCGCTGAAGAACCTGGCCGGCCTCGCCGCCGCCGCGACCGGCCTGGGGATGGCGACCTACACCGGGGTCTTGCTCGGCGTCAGTGCGATCCCGGTGTGGAAAGAGCACGCCGACTTTCTCCCGATCCACTTCGGCGCGTCCGCGCTCGGGTCGGCGGTCTCGCTACTGGAGCTGCGCGGCCACAAACGCACCGCGCTCAACCAACTCGCCCTCGGCGCCTCGCTGTTCGAGAGCGCCGCCGACCATGCCGTCGAAGCCGACAGCACCCTCCTCCGCATCGCCGGAGCTCTCTCCGGCCCCGTCCCGTTCTTCCTTCGTCTTTTCGGCAAGCGCAAGGCCGCCGCCGCGGCCACGCTCCTCGGCTCGCTGGCCACGCGGTTCGCATGGGTCGAGGCGGGGAAACAGAGCGCGAACGACGCGGACGTTGCACTTCGTGGCCCGCGGACCTAGATTCTCCTTACATCCGGAACAATTTGCGGTTCCCTGAAGGAGGCTTCGCATGGCGACGCTGCCGCAGGAAGTTCATGAGATTCTCGAGCAGGAGTACGTCACGATGTACGGGCCGCTTCCGCGGACCGGCACGGAGTACCAGGCCGACCAGATCACGGACGAGACGTGGGCCATGCGCATCCTCCGCGCCTGCGGTCTGGTCGAAGAGAAGCTGAAGAAACCGGGGATCGCCACGAGGCTGAACGAGCTCCTTGCCGACCTCCCCGTCGAGCAGTTGCTCCGCTCCCCGGTGCTGACGAACCTCGGCCGCACGCTCGTCGAGCGCTACCCGGAATTCCTCGAGGCGGCGCAGGCGGATGGGAAGGTTGCGGAGCTCCACCGCCGCATCCTCGACGACGCGTTCGGCGGCGCGGTCCGGCCGCTACGCGATCTCCGCCTTTCCTGCGTGTACGGCGCGCTGCACCAGCGGGCAAAAGAGAAGGGGAAAGAGCGCACCGCGCTCTGCATCTCCGGCGGCGGCATCCGCAGCGCGACCTTCGCTCTCGGCGTGATCCAGGGGCTGGCGAGCGCGAAGATTCTCGACCGCTTCGACTACCTTTCCACCGTCTCCGGCGGCGGCTACATCGGGAGCTGGCTTTCCTCCTGGACGCGCCGGCACCCGCACGGCATCAGCGGCGTGCAGGAAGACCTGGCGCAGTGCGACACCGCGGTGGCGGGCGCGCGGCACGCATCGCTGCCCGACGACGCCGAACCGGAACGCCCGGAGGCGCGGGACGAGAAGATCGAGCCGGAGCCGAAGCCGCTGCGCCACCTGCGCGACTTCAGCAACTACCTCAGTCCGAAGCTGGGACTCCTCTCCGGTGACTCCTGGACCCTCGGCGCGCTCTACCTGCGCAACCTCATGCTGAACCTGCTCGTGCTCATTCCGATCATCGCGGCCGTCCTGGCCGTGCCGCGCGCCTACGCGGTGCTGGCGCGCGGGACGCTGGTCATCAACGAGTGGCTCTATCCGGTCCTGACCGTCGTCTTCATCGCCATCGCCTTCGGCTACATCGGCCTGCGGCGGCCGGTGGACTTCGAACAGGCGGAGGCGAAGGGGACGGACGGCGAGAGCCTGCTCTGGTGCGTGCTGCCGCTCCTCGGTGCCTCGATCAGCCTCTCCCTCTTCTGGGCCGACGTCGCGCGCGACCCGGAGGAGTGGCGCACCTGGTGGGTGCTCGTGCCGGGCATTCTGGCGATGGCGGCCATGACCCTCATCCCATGGGCGCTGTACCACAACCGGCTGCGCGACGCGTACGCCAACGCCCCCAGCACGACGTTCGCCGAAGCGGAGTCGCTGCGGCGGCACCTGCGGAAGAAGGGCGTCCTCGAGCTCGGCGGCGCCCTGCTCGGAATGCTGACGGCGGCGGGGCTGATGGTCCTGCTGGCCGTCAAGGTCTTCGACCAGCCGCTGCTCGGTTTCACGGAGATGCTCGACCAGGCGGCGGGGACGGCCCCCGCGCTGCGGGTCCATTCGACCACGCCGTGGTCCTCGCTCTACGTCGTCTTCGGCGTGCCGGCGGTGATGCTGGTCTTCTTCGTCCAGGCGTCGATCTTCGTCGGCCTCTCCAGCCGGCGCAACGAAGACTACGACCGCGAGTGGTGGGGCCGGGGAGGGGCGTGGCTGATCGCGGCCGCGGCGGCGTGGGCGGCGCTGGCCGCCGTCACCATCTTCGGGCCGGTCGCGCTCTACAACGCCCCGGTGATCCTCGCCTCGGTCGGCGGCCTCTCCGGACTTGCGGCCGGCCTGCTCGGCTTCAGCGGGACGACGCCGGCCAACGCGAAGCAGAAAGAGGAGGCCGGCCTCACGGCGAAAGCGAGCAACGCCGGACTCGCCCTGGCCGTCCCGCTCTTCGTCCTCTTCTTCCTCTCGGCCATCGCCCTCGGCACGACCTGGCTGGCGCAGGAGATCAAGCCGATGTTCGAGCTGGCGCCGGCGGTCGACTACGGCCGGTACACCGTAGAGACACGGCTCGAGTCGAAGACGAAGCGGATGATGCCGACGACCACACCAGGCGGCGAGGCCGTCGAGGTGACGGCCGAGTCGAAGGCGGCGGCGCTGGTGTCGCTCCCCGAGCTCCGCTCGCTCAACCACTACGACTCCATCTTCAACACTACCTACGAGGAGATCCTGGCCATCTGCGCCGTGGCGCTGGCGGCGTGGTTCCTCTCCCGCCGGATCGGCGTGAACCGCTTTTCCATGCACGCCTTGTATCGGAACCGCCTGATCCGCGCGTACCTCGGCGCGTCGCGCTACAGCCGCCGTCCCAATCCGTTCAGCGGCTTCGACCCGCGCGACGACATCCCGATGTACCAGCTCCGCCCGGAGCTGCTCTGGTCGTGCGATCTCAGGAACCCGGAAAGCTTCTTCCATGCGCTGGTGGAGGGAGAGCGCGACACCCAGACGAACCTCAGCGGCGAGCCGCTCCAGCGGCGGAAGCTCGCGCAACACATCTGGAACCGTCTCTACCCGAAGACCCGCACGATGCTGCGAGGGGAGGGCACAAAGCAGCCGATCCGCGTCACGGCCACGGCCGTCGACGCGGTGATCCACAACGTCAACGCGATCCTGCTCGACGAAACGCAGCTCCTGGAGGCCGCCGTCGAGCTGCCGAAAGACTTCTGGGCCACAAACACGGACGAGAACCAGGTCCCGTATCCCGCAACGCTCCGCAACCGGGCGGTGTTCGACCATTACTTCCGGCTCGTCCTCCGTCCGATGGCCCGTCCGAAAGACGCGCCGTCCGACGAGGTGCGCCTGACTCTGCAGCAGCAGGGAAACCTCCGCAAGTCGGGCGACGGCGTGCCGCGCCGCGCGCCGCTGCACGTCGTCAACATGGCCCTGAACCTCGTCTCCGGCGAGAAGCTGGCCTGGCAGCAGCGGATGGCGGAGACGTTCACCAGCACGCCGTACCACACCGGGAACGTCTTTCTCGGGTACCGCGACTCGCGCGTCTACGGAGGACGGGAAGGGATCTCTCTCGGCACCACCGTCACGATCTCCGGTGCGGCAGCCAGTCCGAACATGGGCTACCACTCGTCGCCCGCGCTGGCGTTCCTGCTCACGCTCTTCAACATCCGGCTCGGCTCGTGGCTCGGCAATCCGGGGCCGGCGGGGCAGAAGGTCTACCGCGAGGGTCATCCCGACTCGAACCTGCAGCCGATGTTTTATGAGGCTGTCGGAAAGACGAACGATACGTTCGACTGGGTCTACCTCTCCGACGGCGGCCACTTCGAGAACCTCGGCCTGTACGAGATGGTGCTCCGCCGCTGCCACGTGATCGTGCTGAGCGATGCGGGCGCCGACCCGAAGTACTCGTTCGAGGATCTCGGCAATGCGATCCGCAAGATCCGTACGGATCTCGGTGTGCCGATCGACATCGAGAAGACGTTCATGTTCCCGCGCGGCGCCGACAGCGTGGCGAAGGAGGGGCGTTACGTCGCCACCGCGACGATCCGCTACACCGCGGTCGACGGAGCGGGCGCCACCGACGGGCGGCTGGTCTACCTCAAGCCCGGCTGCTACAACGACGACCACTTCCCGCGCGACGTCTACAACTACGCCCTCGAGTCGGACGACTTCCCGCACGAGCCGACCAGCGACCAGTTCTTCAGCGAGTCGCAGTTCGAGAGCTACCGCGCCCTCGGCCGCCACGCCATCAACGAGATCTGCGGGAACTATCCGAAGCAGGGAAGCAAGTACGACTTCCCAATCGCCCGCCAGTTCGACGACGTAGGGCACTTCGCGGAATGCGTGGCGGGGCAGTACGGCGGCGGCGTGAACGATTTGCCACCGGCGCAGTTGATTGCCTCGGCGATCCGGCAGTTGAAGGGGTGATGGGACGAATGGGACTTATGGGACAAATGGGACTTTCATTTGTCCCATAGGTCCCATTGCTAGCCTACGACGCAGCGCGTGTTCGACACCCGATCCGGCAGCGAAAGCCGCGACGGCAGGGCGGCCAGCAGAAACCCGATCCCCGCCGAGGCGATCGACAGGTACACGGCCGCCCACCGGATCGAGGCATCGCGCAGCGAGATCGCCGGCGTCGACCCGGGAACGATGCGGACGTCGAAGATCGCGCCCCCGATGGTCTTCCCCCAGAGCAGCCAGGTGCCGACGAAGTAGTAATACGACAGCACGACCACGAAGCCGGCCAGGGCGGCGATGTGCGTCCAGGCGTACGGCTGCGGGAGGAGCGGCGAGAGCGCGAGCACGAGTGCCGCGAAGAGCGACAGGTCGGTCAGCAGGGCCAGCAGGCGCTTGCCGCGGGGGGCGTCGCCGGAGAGGGTGGGGAGAGGGGGTGGATCATCCTCGACTCCTCCCAGCGGAACGGACTCGAGCTCGACCTCGTCAAAGCGCATCACACCCTCCCAACCCGCGGAACCGCTCTGTATTCTACGACTCGCGTCTAGGTCACGTTCCGCAACGGCAGATATTTTACGTAAATCCGATACAGCAAGTCTTTCGGCTCACCATCGTACCGCGCCGCGAGGTCGCGGCTGCGCTTCGCCAGCTCGTCGTTTGGATTCGTTTTCAGCACTTCGTCGAACTCGCGGATCGCGTCCGGCGCCCGTTCTTCCTGCAGCGCGATCGCGCCGAGGTTGAAGTGCGCGTCGTTGATCAGCCGCTGGATGTTCTGATTCTGCGGATCCTGCTCCTGCAACTGCTGCAGGTTGCCGATCGCCTCAGTGTACTTCCGCTCGGTGAAGAGTCCCTTCGCCGCATCGAGCTTCGCCACCTGCTGCGCGGCGGTATCCAGCTGCGCCTTTGCATCCGGCGGGAGCGGGCGGACGCGCTGGGCCTGCTCGAACGCCGCCTTCGCCTCGCTGTAGTCGTGCGCCGCGAAGGCCGTCCGCGCCGCTTCGAGCTTCTGCGTGTAGTACTGCTCGGCGGGCACGCCCTCCACCAGCGCGGCCGAAGTATTCTTCTTCGCGCGGAGGTCGGCGATCATCACCAGCGCCTCGTCGTGCTGCGGGTCGTCGGGCTTGATGTCCTGAAGCAGGCCGATGGCCTGGTCGTACTTGCCGGTGCTCGCCAGCATCGACGCGCGGGCCAGGATCGCCTGCGTCGCCGCCGGATCCGCCTCCGGCGCGCTCATGAAGCGCGACCAGGCGAACCAGCCGCCGGCGGCCAGGACGAGGACTCCCAGGATCGCGGCCAGCGCGCCGACCGGCAGCTTGCGCGCCGGTCCTTTCGCCTTCGCCGGAGCCGCGGCCTGCTTGCCGCTCTTCGGCGCTGCAGCGGGAGACGGAATCGAATCGGGAGGCACGAGTGGCGCGTCGTAGCCGCTCATCGACGGGTCGTCCTCGAAGAAGCCGAGATCGAGCTTGTCGTCGACCGAGGGAGGGATATAGGCCTGCGACTTCGCCGCGGCCCCTCCCTCCACGACCGTCTCGCCGAGGCGGTTGAGGTACTCCTGCGCGGACGCGTTCTGCGGATCGAGCCGCAGAACCTCGGTGAGGTCGGCGTGGGCGCGGGCGGTGTCGCCGCGCTCGAAGGCGGTGATGCCGGACGTCAGCAGCGGCTCCACGCGCTGCTCGAGCTCGCGCCGCTTCGCCTTCGCCCGCTCGATGCGGTCGGAGGCGTCGTCGTTGGTGACGTCGATCAGGAAGATGCGCGACCAGAGGTCGATGGCCTGCTGATACTCCCCCGCGTCGAAGGCGCGGTCGCCGTCGGTGAGGTACTGCTCGATCTTCTTCTGGTCATCCGTCGTCGTCGCCACCGAGGCCGTGGCGAAGTCGAACTCGGCGGGGCCGGAGCTCGCCGGAGCGGCGGAGGCCGTCGGTGCGTCGAACGAAAACCCTCCGGACGAGGCGGCGGGGGTGTCGAACGAGAAGTTCGCAAAGTCCTTCTGCTGCGCCGGGGTGTCGAAGGTCACGTTGGCGAACGAGACCTCGGTGGGCTTGTCTTCTTCGAACGCGAAGCCGAAGTCAGCGGCCTGCGCGGCGGAGCGGCCGGTCGGCGCGGGGCGCGGCTGCTCGTCGACGACGAACGAAGGCACCGGCGGAGCGGAGGGGCGTGGACCGGCGTCCCGGCCGGCGATGACCTTCGCGACCCGGACGACGTCCGGATGCGTCGGGTCGAGCGCGCGGGCCTTCTCGAGGTCCATCTTCGCCGCGGCGACGTTGCCGGCGGCGAGCTGCTGGTCGCACTTGCGGGTGAACTGCTCGACGAACGGAGCGGCCTCGAGCTTGTCGCGCGCCTCGTCGCCGAGGATGCGGGCCTCGTCGTTGAGGAGATCGTTCGTCAGGATGTCGGTGGTGAGGTGAATGACGCGTTGGAAGTCGCGCTCCGCCATCGCCTCGCGGGCCTGCTGCATGCCCGAGCGGGGATCGCGGGGGAGGAGGGAATCGACGTCGATCGGCAGCGAAGGATTGCGCAGCTTGTCGAGCAGTTTGCGGGCCGGGTCGAACATCGGATCCATCTGCAGGATCAGGTTGCAGCCCGCCGTGACTTCGTCCGTCCGTCCCTGGTGGTAGAGCGCGAGCGCCTGCTGGAACGTCGAGACGACGCGGTCCTTGACCGCGGACGACAGGGATGAGTTGCCTGCGTAAGTCATAGTTTGCGGAGATCTCCGATGGTGCGGCGATTATAGTGTGCACCGAAAGGATATCCATGCAGATGGAGTACGTTGCGACCCCCGACGCGCCGAAGGCAATCGGCCCCTACTCGCAGGCCGTGAAGGCCGACGGAATCGTCTACACCTCCGGCCAGATCGCCCTCGATCCGGCCACCGGAAACCTGGTGGAAGGGAGCTTCGAGGAGCAGGTCCACCGGGTCTTCAAGAACCTCGAAGCCGTGTTGCGCGAAGCCGGAAGCAGCTTCGACCGCGTGCTGAAGGCCACGGTGTACGTCACCGACCTCGCCAACTTCGCCGCCCTCAACACCATCTACGCCGAATACTTCGGCGACCACAAACCGGCCCGCACGACCATCCAGGCAGCCGCGCTGCCGAAGGGCGGGGCGGTGGAGATCGAT
>DASPHC010000113.1:0-33801 GCA_035629865.1 Thermoanaerobaculia bacterium
AGCAGATTGCCGAGTTGCAGCGGCAGATGGCGGAGCTGCGGCAGCAGGTTGCCGTACCGCAGCAGCCGGCCGTGCAGGCTTCCGACGAGGTTCCCGCGGAAGCCGTGGCGCCGCCCACCACCGAGGAGCTGGCCGGGAAGATGGACAGTTTCGGCGAGGCGTTCACCGAGACGCGCAACCAGCTCGAGCTCGTGTCACGGATGAAGTTCTCCGGATACATCCAGGCGCAGTACGTGAACGACGAGCGGTCGCGCAATGAGCTCGGCGGCGCGACCGGTACGCGCAACCTCGACCAGTTTTCGGTCCGGCGCGCCCGCGTCAAGTTCACCTACCAGGCCACACCCACCTCCCGTTTCGTCCTGCAGCCCGACATCACCAGCTCCGGCGTGACGCTCAAGGACGGCTACGCGGAGTTCACCGAGCCGTGGACGGCGTGGAAGAACACGCTCACGGCCGGACAGTTCAACTGGCCGTTCGGCTTCGAGATCATGTACTCGTCGAGCTCGCGCGAGATGCCGGAGCGCTCCCGGGTCATCCGCACGCTCTTTCCCGGCGAGCGCGATCGCGGCGTGATGCTCTCCGGTCTCGGCCTCACGGAACGTCTCCGTTACCAAGTGGCGGTGGTCAACGGCACTGGCACGGTGCGCAGCGATGACCTGAACAAGCGGAAGGACCTCGTCGGCCGCGTCGGCTACTCCTTCGGCGCGTTCGACCTCGGCACCTCGCTCTACCGCGGCTCCGACCTCATCGCCACCAGCACCAACGCAGCCGGCCTGGAGTTCGACAAGGATCGCCAGGGCATCGACTTCCAGTGGGCCACGCCGCTTCCCGGCTTCGGCGTCCGCGGGGAGTACATCACCGGCAAGCAGCCGCCGGCCGCCGGGACCTCCCGCACCGAGTCGCAGGACGTGGATGGCTGGTACTTCTACGCGATCCAGAACCTCGGCACGCGCCATCAGTTGGTCGCCCGCCTCGACGAGTATGACCCCGACACCGACGTCGACGACAACGCCACCAAGACCATCGGCGGCTCTTACATCTTCCACTGGGACGCCAACAGCAAGGTCATGGTCACTTACGAGCGTCCGGAGCTCGAGATCAACGACCCGGACGACAACGTCTTCACCCTCCGCTACCAGTACGCGTTCTAGCCGGCACGGCCGGCAGCGCTGGTTGCCCAAGGCTCGGGCACCAGCGTCGCCTGAAGCTCATTCATCCCGAAAGGAAAAATCATGAAACGAGTACTCATCGCACTCGCCGTTGCTTTCGCCGCACCTCTGTTCGCCGCGAAGCCGATCAGCATCAAGGGCTCGGACACGATGGTCATCATGAACGCGCGCCTGGCCGAGACGTTCATGGCCAAACAGCCCGGGACGACGATCCAGGTCACTGGCGGCGGGTCGGGCGTCGGCATCGCCGCGCTCATCAACGGCACCACCGACATCGCCGCTTCATCGCGCCCCATCAAGGCGAGCGAAGTCGACAAGCTGAAGCAGCGTTTCGCCACCACCGGCCACAGCTTCGCCATCGCCCGCGACGGCCTGTCGGTCTACCTCAACGAGCGCAATCCGGTGAAGGAGCTCACCCTCGAGCAGATCCGGAACATCTACACCGGCCGAATCACCAACTGGAAGGAAGTCGGCGGCAACGACGCGACGATCATCCTCTACTCGCGCGAAAACTCGTCCGGCACTTACATCTACTTCCGCGACAACGTGCTCCTCGGCAAGGACTTCACGCCGCGCGCGCAGACGCTGCAGGGGACCGCGGCGGTCGTGAGTGCCGTCGCGAAGGACGCCAACGGCATCGGCTACGGCGGTGCGGCGTACGCGAAAGGAATCCGCTTCGCGGCGGTGAAGAAGGACGCGAAGAGCCCGGCCATCGTGCCGTCACTCGAGACCGTCCGCAGCGGCCAATACCCGATCAGCCGGTTTCTCTACCTCTACACGCGCGTGAAGCCGTCGAAGGAGATGAAAGCGTTCATCGACTGGGCCACCGGCGCCGAGGGACAGGAAATCGTCACGAAGGTTGGGTACTTTCCGATCAAGTAACGCCATAATCGCCCGCTGATGGCGAGTACCAAACGGGTTGCACCTGCCGCCGAGGAGCGGTTCCTCATCCTGCTCCGCCACGGCATCGCCGAAGACCCGGTAGAAGGCAAAGCCGACGAACAGCGAGCCCTGACGGTGGAAGGCCACGCGCGCATGAAACTCATCGCGCGTGGCCTCGAACGGGCCTTCCCGAAGGCGAACGCCATCTATTCGAGCCCGCTGCTCCGCGCGATGCAGACCGCGATGTGGGCGGCCAAAGGCTACCGCTCCCGCGTCGGCGTCACGCCGAGCGAGGCTCTCGCCCCCGGCGCGACCACCGAACAGTTCCTCGCCCTGATCGAGTCGATCGAAGAGACGCGCACCATCGTCGTCGGCCACGAGCCGAACCTCACCACCAACCTCCGCACCCTCCTCGGCCTCGGCGAGTCGCGCTCCATTGCCCTGGAGAAAGGCGGCTGTTACGGCGTACGCGTCCTCGCCGACGGCAGCGCCTCGCTGGAGTGGCTGTTGCCGCCGCGGATCCTGAACAAGCTCGGCGAAGGGGAGTGAAGAAGTTGTCGGTTGTCAGTTGTCAGAACCTTTCTCCCTGGATGGCACTCGCCGCGAGTGGCCGCCCAGGCGCAAAAGGGTTCTGACAACTGACAACTGACAACTGACAACCCCTGGTCCCATTGGTGCACAATCCGCGGCCATGCTCGTGATGTCTCGCGGCCGCCGCCGCGTCGTGACTGCCGGGGTCATGACCGGGATGCTGCTGGCTGCGCTGGAGGCCACCGTCGTCGGGACGGCCATGCCGACCATCGTCGCCACGCTCGGTGGACTCGCCCACTACAGCTGGGTCTTCTCCGCCTACCTCCTCACCTCCACCGTCAGCGTGCCGGTGTGGGGAAAGCTCTCCGACCTCTTCGGGCGCCGCCCGCTGTTCCAGACCGGCATCGGCATCTTCCTCCTCGGCAGCGCCGCCTGCGGCTTCTCGCAGACCATGACCCAGCTCATCGGCGCGCGGGCGCTGCAGGGCCTCGGCGCCGGCGCGCTCATACCGCTGGCGATGACCATCATCGGCGACATCTTCACCCTTGAAGAGCGCGCCCGGATGCAGGGTCTCTTCAGCGGCGTATGGGGTGTCTCCAGCGTCTTCGGACCGCTCGTCGGCGGCTTCATCACCGACCAGCTTTCGTGGCGCTGGGTGTTCCTGATCAACCTCCCGGTCGGCATCGCTGCCGCGGCGATCATCGGGTTCGCGCTGATCGAGCCGAAGCGGGAAGGGCGCGCCACGATCGACTACGCGGGGGCAACGGTCCTCACCGTGGCCGTGACCATGCTCCTTCTCGTCCTTGGCGAGGGGAGCTCGCCGCAGCGCCTGCTCCGTCCCGGCAACCTGGCGCTCATCGTCGCCATCGTGGTCATGCTGGCCGCATTCATCAGGATCGAGAAACGCGCCGTCGACCCGGTCGTTCCGCTCGATCTCTTCCGCAACCGCGTCGTCTCCGCCGCGATCATCGTCGGCTTCCTCGCCGGCGTGGCGATGTTCGCCGGGATCACCTTCGTGCCGCTGCTGGCCCAGGGCGTCCTCGGCGCGACCGCGACCGAGGCGGGATCGTTCCTGACGCCGCTGATGATCTCGTGGGTGCTCGCCTCCATCGTCGGCGGGCGGCTGCTCATCCGCATCAGCCAGCGCAACCTCGTCCTGACCGGCCTGCTGTTGATGCTCGCCGGCTTCTCGTCGCTGGCGATGTTCTCGCGCACCACGCCCCGTGCGGTGTTCATGGTGGAGTTGGCGGTGATCGGCGCGGGCCTCGGTGTGACGATGCTCACGCTGCTCATCGCCGCCCAGCATTCGGTGCCGCGGGAGAAGCTCGGCATCACCACTTCGCTGAGCCAGTTCTCGCGCTCGATCGGCGGTGCGATCGGCGTGGCGATTCTCGGCGCCTTCCTCGCCGCCGGCCTGTCCGAGTTCTCCCAGGACCCGAATGCTCTCGTCAACGCCGAAGCGCGCGCGAGGATGGCTCCCGCCGAGCTCGCGCAGTTGCAGGGCGCTCTCGAGGGAACCCTGCGCACGATCTTCTGGGCCTGCGCCGCCGCCGTCGTGGCCGCCCTCGCCGTCGCCTGGACCATCCCCTCCGGCAAGGTCGGCGAAGCCGACGGCGAGCGAATGGTTATGGCCGAAATGACCACGCTCGACCCCGAGAGCGAGCCGGAAGGCTGATCTTCGCCAATACACAGGGATGACGGGAGGCCTCCGGCGGGCGGGCCCGGCCCGCGGCGTTTGTTTTCGCCCGGACCGCGTTCCGAGCGACCAACGCGCGTTCAGCCTATGGCAACCAACGCCGCGGGCCGGGCCCGCCCGCCGGAGGCCCCTCGTCGTCCCTGTCTGTTGGCGCACCGAGCGCATAATCGCGCGCGCATGCCCAGGAACCGCATCGCAGCGATCGACGTCGGGACCAACTCGATTCACATGATCGTGGTCGAAGAGCAGAAACACGGCTACCGCGTCATCGACAAAGAGAAAGAGATGGTGCAGCTCGGCCGGGGAAGCCTGGAAGGGCGCCCGCTCACCGACGACGCCATCGCGCGCGGCGTGGAGGCGATGCGCAAAATGGGCGGCATCGCGGAGCGGTGGAAAGTGAAGGAAGTCGTGGCCGTCGCCACCAGCGCCATCCGTGAAGCGCCGAACGGCAAGCGCTTCCTGCAGGCCGCGCAGAAGGCTTCCGGCATCAAGGTCCGGGTCATTTCCGGAGAAGAAGAAGCGGACTACATCTACCGCGCCGTTCGCTCGGCCATCGACTTTCACGGCGGCACGTCGCTGGTCATCGACATCGGCGGCGGCAGCGTGGAGCTGATCGTCGGCACGCACGACGAGGTGTATTTCACGCGCAGCGAGCCGGTGGGCGCTCTGCGTATCGCGCAGAAGTTCAACCTCGACCGCGCCGCCACGCCGGAAGAGGTCGACAAGTGCCGCACGTTCGTTCGCAAGCGCCTCAAGCAGACCCTCGGCGAGGTGGCCCGGCTCGGCTTCGACTTTTCGGTCGGTACGTCCGGGACGATCGTGACCCTGTCCGCGCTCGCGGCGAATGGCGACACGGTGTCGTCGGGCCTCCGCTGGCTGTCGCGCAAGCGGCTGCGGGAGCTGATCGACGCCCTCGCGCCCCTCGACGCCGCCGGGCGCGCGCGGCGGTTCCCGATCGAGGAACGGCGCGCGGAGACCATCCTCGCAGGCGCCATCGTGCTCGACGAGATCATGCGCAAGCTCGACGTCGAGCAACTCCGCGGCTGCGACGCCGCCTTGCGCGAGGGGATCATCGAGTACGTCCTCGACCGGCACCGGGAACCGGCCAGGCAGGCGGGCAGTGTCCGGCGCTCCGCGGTCGCGGGACTCGTGGAACGGAGCGACGTCGAGCGCGCCCACGCAACGCACGTTGCCAAGCTCGCGCTGCGGATCTTCGACCAGACCCAGGACCTGCACCGTCTTCGCACCGGCGAGCGGGAGCTGCTCGAGTACGCGGCCCTGCTGCACGAGGTGGGCATGCACGTGTCGTATCAGGACCACCAGAAGCATTCGTACTACCTGATCAGCCACGCCGGCCTGCGTGGGTTCACCACCGACCAGGTGGCGGTCGTGGCGAACGTCGCCCGTTACTACCGCAAGGACACGCCGGAGGAGACCGACGACAACTTCGCGCCGCTGTCAGCCTCGCAGAAAGACATCGTGCGCAAGCTCACCGCCATCCTGCGCATCGCGGACGCACTCGACCGAGGCCGCCGCCGCGCTGTCCGCGACGTCAGCATCGAAGTCGGTCCGAAAGAAGTCCTCTTTCGGCCCCGCCTCCGCGGCGATGCCGACGTCGAGCTGGAGGCCGCCGTCAAGCGCGGCAAGTACTTCGGAAAGGTCTTCGAGACCGGCGTCGACTTTGAAGAGACCGGCGCCGGGTAAGCCGCCCGAAGCGAGTCACTCCGCGTACTTCCTCTTCGCCGCGACGCTCGCGAACTGCCACTCCCTGCCGTCCCACACCGCCGCCGTGAGCGATCCTCCGTAGACGCACCCCGTATCGAGGCCGAGGGCGTATTTGTCGACCTTCGGCTCGCGTACCGGCGTGTGGCCGTACACCACCAGGCGGTTGCCCTTCCACTTCTCGGACCAGAGCACGTCGCTCTTCTTCTTCTTTTCCTTCGGCACGGACACCCAGCCGCCGTTCTTCTTCCGGATCCAGCGGAGCTGCACGACCACCTCGCGCTCGCGCTGCACCTCCTCGGCGGTGACGCGCATGTTCGGAAGGAAGCCGCCGTGGACCGCGGTCACTCCGGCGGCGGGGAAGTCGAGCACCAGCGGCCACGACGAGATGTAGCGGAGCAGGTCCCCGCGGCGCAGTACGTCGCGGTTTTCGACCGCGAAGAAGCGGAGCAGCGGATTCGCCTGCTCGAGCAGCTTCTCCTCGTTGTTCCCGCGCACCGCGAGATATCCGCGGGCGCGCCAGAGATCGAGGCAGCGGGCGGCGGCCGGACCTTTCGTCACCACGTCGCCGACCGACACCACGATGTCGTTCCCCGCCGGGGCGACGCGCTCCAGCAGCTCGGCCAGCTCGTCGAAGCAGCCGTGGATGTCACCGACGAAGATCAGCCGTGCGCCCGGCTTCACGTCAACGGTGCGGAAAGAGCTCGTTAACGCCACGCTGTCCAGTATTTCCGCATTCGCGCCAGCCACACCTGCGGCTTCTCCGCGTATACCGGTGTGCCGATCGCGTGCGCTTCCTGTTCGAGCTGGCGCTGCCGGGCGCCCAGCGCGGCGAGCAGCTCTGCTGGTGGATTCGGAAACACTCCGCGCAGGACGTGCAGGTCGTGATGATCGCCGAGGACGTCGGAGAGGTCGTGCGTCACTCCCGCGTACGTTTTCATCATGGACGGCCACATCTCGCGCAGCAGCTGCACGTGGTACCAGTGCATTTTCACCCGTTTGCGCCACTCGTGCATCTCCGCCGGAGTCGAGGCGGTACGCATCGACCGGCGGCCTTCGCGATAGATTCGCAGCAGTCCGCCGGCGAGCGTGTCGAACGAGTCGTCCAGCCGCGGCCAGAGCGCCACCCGTGCCTGCGCCACCGTGAGCTGGTCGACCGTCTCCGCGATCAAACCGTCGAGCGGCGGCGTCTTCGCGCGGTGCGCCTGCAGGCGGCGGCGGATGCGATAGCGGATCGCGCGCGGCAGGTCGAGCTTCGCCAGCGCCTCCAGCATCGCGTCTGCGTCGCGCGTCGCGGAGAGCTTGCGTCCGGCGTCGCGGTACCAGGCATTCTCCACGGCGTAGGCGGCGCCGAGCGGCTCGCGAACGAGCCGCAGCACCGCCCGCGTCTCCTTGAACCGCTTCCGCGCCTCGTGGATCCGCTCCGCGGGCGGTGCCTTGGCGTCGAGCAGATGCTCGCGCGCCCGGACGATCTGTTCGTCCATGATCCGGTGGATGGCGTCGGGAACCGTTTCGTCTTTGAGGATCGCGTAAGGCATGAGTCAATCCTGTGTAAACGCGCGCGTGTGCTCTTGCGCGCACACTAGAATTCAACCGTTTGGCCCCCGCAAGAACGATTCCGCTCCTGAACCGCGAGCTGAGCCGGCTCGACTATAACCGGCGCGTCCTCGCGAAAGCCGAAGATCCGGCCGTTCCGCTGCTCGAACGATTGCGGTTCCTCGCCTTCTGCTCGCGGAACCTCGACGAGTTCTTCATGGTCCGCGCAGGCGCCACCCGCGACCTGATCGACGCCGGCATCGTCGAGCCGACGCCCGACGGGATGCTGCCGGCCGAACAGATGTCTGCGATGCGCGCCCGCTGCCGAGAGCTCCTCGCCGACATGCACCGTTGCCTGAACGACGAGCTCCTTCCCGAGCTGCGCGGGCAGGGGGTCGTCATCGAGAGCTTCCGTGACCTCAATGCGCCCGAACAGGAGAAACTGCGAACCCACTTCCGGGAGGCCATCGCGCCGGTTCTGACGCCGCTGGCGATCGATCCCGGCCATCCGTTCCCGTTCGTCGCGAACCTGAACCTCAACATCGCCGTCACCGTCGAGTCGGGAAGGGGAGGCGAGCACCTGGTCCTGCTCAAGCTGCCGCCGCTGCTCCCTCGGTTCATCCGCCTTTCCGAAGGGCGGTTTGTGCCGATCGGGTCGCTGGTGATGGCTCACCTCGACTTCTTCTTCCCTTCGTTGAGCCTGCGCGGCGCGGTGCTGTTCCGGGTGATCCGCAACTCGGAGCTGAGCATCGACCGGGACGAAGTGGAAGACCTGCGCGACTCGGTCGAGGCTGAACTGCGCAGGCGCGAGCGGAAGCAGGTGGTCTGCCTCGAGATCGACAGCCGTGCCGGCGACGAGATCGTGCAGGTCCTGACGGAAGGGACGCGCGCGCGGGCCGAGGACGTCTACCGCGTGACCGGATTCCTCAAGATCAACGACCTCACCTTCGTCTGCGACGCCGCCGACGTCCCGGCCCTCCTATACCCCCAATTCAACCCGCGCCTCCCGCAGCGGCTCGCGACCACTGCCGACATCTTCTCCATCATCCGGGAGCGCGACGTCCTGCTGCACCGGCCGTACGACTCGTTCACCGCCATCGTCGAGTTG
Organism: Thermoanaerobaculia bacterium; assembly: GCA_035629865.1. Classification (GTDB taxonomy): domain Bacteria; phylum Acidobacteriota; class Thermoanaerobaculia; order Gp7-AA8; family Gp7-AA8; genus QHVT01. The sequence continues at coordinate 8,645 of DASPHC010000113.1, forward strand.
CTGCACGCCGCCGCCACCGACCCCTCCGTGGTCGCGATCAAGCAGACCCTCTACCAGACCGACGAAGACTCGCCGGTCATCGACAAGCTCGTGCTCGCGGCGCTGAACGGCAAGCAGGTGACGGTCGTGATCGAGCTGCAGGCCCGGTTCGAGGAGCGGAGGAACATCGCTCTCGCCGCCCGCCTCCACGACGCCGGCGCACAGGTGGTCTACGGCCTGGTCGGCATCCAGGCCCACGCCAAGATGTGCATGGTCGTCCGCGAGGAGAACGAAGAGCTGCGTTACTACGTGCACCTCTCCACCGGTAACTACAACGTCGACTCCGCGCGCGTCTACACCGACCTCGACCTCCTCACCGCGAACGAAGAGATCGGCCGCGACGCCTCCCAGCTCATGAACGTCCTGACCGGCTTCTCCGCGAACAGCCTCTCGCAGGTGCTGGAGCGCAACGCCGCGCGCCCGCAGTGGAAGCATTTCCTCACCGCCCCGTTCGACTATCACCGCGGCCTCATCGCCCTGATCGAGCGCGAGCTGAAGCACGCGAAAGAAAAACGCCCGGCGCGGGTGGTGGCCAAGCTCAACTCCCTGGTCGACCCGATCGTGATCGACGCCCTCTACCGCGCCGCCGACGCCGGGGTGAAGATCGACCTCATCGTGCGCGCCATCTGCTCGCTCGTCCCGCGCGAGAACATCCGCGTCATCTCCATCGTCGATCGTTTCCTCGAGCACTCCCGGCTCATTCGCTTCGAGAACGGCGGCAGTCCGGAGCTCTACCTCTCGAGCGGCGACTGGATGCCCCGCAACTTCGTCCGGCGCGTGGAGATCCTCGTCCCGCTGCTCGACGCCGACGTCCGCGCCCAGGCCGAGCAGATCCTGGAGATCTCCCTCCAGGACGGCGCCTCCTCCTGGCAACTCCAGCCCGACGGCACCTGGCAACCGCGCCGCGGCGGCACCTCCAGCCAGCAGCGCTTCATCGACATCACCCGTAAAGAAGCCGTCGCCCTCGGCGACTACGACGAAGCGATCGAACAGGCGCCACGGATTCGCAGGAAAGCGCGGCGGAAGCGGTGAGCGTGATCACTTCTTCCTCTTCACCTTCCGCCTCGGCACCGCCGGGTCGATCTTGACCGCCTCGGCGCGGGCGATCTCGATGAAGCGTTGCTGGCTGCGGAGCGGGTGTGCGCCTGTTTTGCGGCGGCGGTAGCTGCCGTCGGGCTGGAGGCGCCAGCTTTTCACGTCGTCGGCGAGGCAGGTGGCGAGGATCTGGTGCTCGATGCGGTCGCGGAGGTGGGGGGAGAGGACCGGCCAGGTGACCTCGACGCGGCGGAAGAAGTTGCGAGGCATCCAGTCGCCGCTGGTGACGTAGATCTCGGCCGATCCGGCGTTGCGGAACAGGAAGATCCGGGAGTGCTCGAGGAAGCGGTCGACGATCGAGAGGACGCGGATGTTCTCGCGCGGCACGAGGCAGCAGATCCCGCGGACGATCAGATCGATCCGCACGCCGGCCGTGGCGGCGCGTCCGAGGGCGGCGATCACCTGCGGCTCCACGAGCGCGTTCATCTTGGCGATGATCTGCGCCGGCTTCCCGTCGCGCGCATGCTGCATCTCCCGCTCGATCATCCGGAGCGCCCAGCGGTGATAGTCGACCGGGGCGACGATGAGGCGCCGCCACGCCGAGCGGCCGGCCTGGTTCTCGAACGCCTCCTGCACGGTGCCGATCCCGTAGCCGGTGATCAGGTTCATGAGTTGCGCGGCGTCCTCCCCCATCTCGGGATCGCAGGTGAGAAGGTCGAGATCGGTGTAGAGCCGCGCCGTCCGGGCGTTGTAGTTCCCGGTGGAGAGATGCACGTAGCGGCGCAGGGCGCCTCCCTCGCGGCGGATGACGAGCAGCAGCTTCGAGTGTGTCTTGATGCCGACCAGCCCGTACACCACCTGCACGCCCGCTTCCTCGAGCTGCCTCGCCCAGGCGATGTTGCGCTCCTCGTCGAAGCGCGCCTGCACTTCGACGACGGCCGTGACCTGCTTCCCCTTCAGCGCCGCGCGCGCCAGGGCGTCGACGACACGCGAGCCCGGCTCGGTGCGGTAGAGCGTCTGCTTGATCGCTACGACCTCGGGGTCGTCGGCGGAGCTTTCCACCAGCTCCACGACCGCGTTGTACGAGTCGTACGGACGGTGCAGCAGGATGTCCCCTTTTCGGATGATGGAGAAGATGTCCTCATTCGTCGCCAGCTCCACCGGCATGCGCGGATTGAACGGCTCGTCCCTGACAGTTGGTTTGTCGCCGGCCCTGGCGTAGATGTCCATCACGTCGCCGAGCTTCAGCGGAGCGGAGGCGGAGTAGATGTCCTCGCGCGCGACGTGCAGCTCGCGCTGCAGCAGCTCGACCGTTTCGGCGCTCGCGCCGGCGGAGATCTCCATCCACACCACTTCCTTGCGGTCGCGCTTCCGCAGTCCGGTCTCCACCGACTTGAGGAGATCTTCCACCTCATCTTCGCGCAGGAGAATGTCGGCATTGCGGAGGACGCGGAACGGAACGACCTCGCGGATCTCGAGACCGGGAAAGAGGCCGGCAACCTGCGCGCGGATCAGCGCCTCGACGGGGAGGAAACGGGTCGGGGAGCCGGGGATTCCGACGAAGCGCGGCAGCAGCTTCGGGACTTTCAGGAAGGCGGTGTGGAGCTCGCTGCCGGCGCTGAGCGTGACGGCCAGGTTGAGGGCGCCGCTGGAGAGGAACGGCAGCGGGTGGCCGGGATCGAACGCCAGCGGCGTGAGGATCGGTGCGATGCGGGCGTGGAACTCCCCGGCCAGCGCCAGCCGCTGCTTCTTCGTGAGCGCGGACGCCTGCTCGATGCGGATGCCGGCGGCGCGCAGCTGCGGCAGCAACACGGTATAGACGCGCTCGAAATCGCGCTGCATCGCCTTGACGCGGGTGCGGATCTGCTTCAGCTGCTGCCTGGGAGTCAGGCCGTCCGGCGAGCGCTCGCGGACGTTGCCGGCGACAAGCGTCCGGACCGCGCCGAGGCGCACCATCAGGAACTCGTCGAGATTGGTGGCGGCGATGCTGAGAAACTTGACCCGTTCCAACAGCGGAACGTCGCGCTCCTCGGCCTCGGCCAGCACCCGCCGGTTGAACTCGAGCCAGCTCAGCTCCCGGTTGAACAGCTCCGTTGCCACCGGCGCGCTGGGCCGGCTACGTTTGCGGCGTCGCCGGAGGGTTGGTGCGGATGGGCTCATAGTCGACGGCCACCAGTTTGCCGCGAACGTCGTAAATCAGCGTCGCTTTCTGGAAGCCATCGTGACGGTCGGCGCGCCATTGCAGCTCGACGCGCTCTTTCGCAGAGCGTTGTGTTCTCGACTTCATGAGCGAAAAGCCCCGGACGCGGAGAGTGGCGCGCTGCGGGAGGCGGCGCGCACGCGGAGCTTACCGCCGCCGGCCGCCGCCTCCGTGTAAATTGTCGCGCGGTTCATTCGATGACTACTCCGTCCAGGTCGGGCTCCGGGTACTTCATGTCCATCCCTTCGAGCGCCTCGACGACCGCGTTGGCCACCACCCAGTTGCGGTACCACTTCTTGTTGGCCGGGACGATGATCCAGGGAGCGCGCGCCGTCGAGGTCTTGCGGATCGCCTCTTCATAGGCGCGCTGGTACTGGTCCCACAGCTTCCGTTCCTCCAGGTCGCCGTGCTCGAACTTCCACCGCTTGGTCGGGTCGTCGAGGCGGGCCTGCAGCCGCTCGAGCTGTTCCGCGGGGCTGATGTGGAGGAAGAACTTCAGGATCGTCGTGCCGCTCTCGGCGAGCGTCTCCTCGAAGTTGTTGATCTGGTCGAACCGCTTCTTCCAGACCGCCGGCGGCACGAGGCTGTGGACGCGCACCACCAGCACGTCCTCGTAGTGGCTGCGGTTGAAGATGGCGATCTCTCCGGCTCCCGGCGTCGCCGCATGGACGCGCCAGAGAAAGTCGTGGTCGAGCTCCACCTCCGTCGGCTTCTTGAACGAGGTCACCCGCACGCCCTGCGGACTGACCCCGCGCATCACATGCCGGATCGTCCCGTCCTTCCCCGACGTGTCCATCCCCTGCAGGACGACCAGCAGCTTGCGGCGATGCTCCGCGAACAGCAGCTCCTGCAGCTCCGCGATCCTCTCCACCAGCGCATCGCTCTTCTCCGCGGTCTTCTGCTTCCCCCCCGGCGCGAGCGACACGTCCTCCGGATCGAAATCGGAGAGGCGAAGCCGGGAGCCGGAAGAGACGCGCAGCGGATCGATCGATGCCATGACGGCCATCATAACGGTGAGCCGCGGAGCGAAGAACCATGTCTCGGGAGCGATGGTTCTTGACTCCCGAGCCAGGGATCTTGACTCCGGAGCCAGGATCCTTGGGTTTGGAGGCAAGATCCTTGTGTCTGGAGCCAGGAACCTTGCCTCTGGAGTCAAGTTCCTTCGCTCCGGAAGCAAGGATCTTGTCTCCGGAAGCAAGAATGTTGTCTCCGGAGGCAAGAATGTTGTCTCCGGAGGCAACAATGTTGGCTCCAGACCCAAGGTCCTTGGGTCTGGAGCGAAGGTTCCATAGATTGGACCCAAGATCCTTGGGTTTGGAGCCAGAAACCTTGCCTCTGGCGTCAAGGACCTTGTCTCCAGACCCATGTACCTTGGGTCTGGACACAACATTGTTGCCTCCGGAGACAACTTTCTTGCCTCCGGAGACAAGATCCTTGCCTTCGGAATAGTTGATCCATAGATCTACTCGATGGTTCCTTGCGTTTTCGCCGCGGTTCCTCGCGTTGAAAATCGCGAACGGAGCCGCCCGGCCGTGTGTTCTTGAGAGCTTGACGAACATCCCTATACAGATCTTTCGCCGCCTCCGGCGGCTCCCGGCGGATTCTTTCGCGCCACCGAAGTTCAGCTCCCCACAGCCCTCCACCTGCGTCAGCCCGCTCGGTGCTCACAGGTACGGATCCCAGAACCCTGGCGCCGCCTCGGTCTGCTCCACGACGTCGACCCAGATCCCGGCCGGGTCGGTCAGCGCGAAACGCCGCTGTCCCCAAGGCTCGTCGTGGAGCTCATAAGCCATCTCCAGGCCCTGGGAACGCAGCGTCTCGTACGCCGTAGCCGCGTTCTCGACCTGCAGCGTGATGAAGGCACCGTCGGCGAACACTCCCGGCCGCGGCGGGGTCGACGGGTGATCCGGCGTCATGAAGGCGAGTGAGAAAGGCGCGTCGCCCGCGCCGCTCAGGTAGAGAAACCATTTGGCCTCGAAGATCACTTCGAATCCGAGCCGTTGGTAAAACGCGCGGCACTCCGCGAGCTTATCTGTAACGAAGATCGGGTACCCGGCGACCAGACGCATTCCACAGCCTCCCCGCGGACCAGCATCTCATGCGCTCCACTACACTGCGATGGTGATCGCGCGCATCGTCCGGCTTCCGGTTGTCCTCTTTCTGCTCGCGATCACCGTAGCGAGCATCATCCATGCTCGTTTCCCGATTCCCCTGGGGATGCCGTCATTTGCGGTGGCCATGACGGCCGGAGGGATTCTCCTGCTGGCCGCGGTGGCAATCGCCGGTGCCGCGCTGGCGGCGATGAAGAAGCACCGAACGACCGTAGAGCCTTGGCAGCGGCCGAGCAGCCTCGTGACGGGCAGCGTCTTCGCCTTCACGCGGAATCCGATTTATCTGTCGTTGCTGCTCATCGTGCTCGGGCTTGCGCTCATGGCGGACGCGTTCTGGTTCGTCGTTGCCGCGGCCGTCCTCTGGCTCGTCCTGGATCGCGTGGTGATCCGCTCGGAAGAGCGGATCGTCGAAGAGGCATTTGCCGACCAGTACGTCGCGTACAAGAACCGCGTGCGGCGCTGGCTGTAAACGGGTCCCGGCGTTCCGGCGGTGGCAGGCGTAGACTGGAGTCAGGAGTCACCGATGACCAGTGAGATTCGGCTCGTGAATGTTCCGGTGTGGACCGCGCTGACGACTGCCGGTCTTGCGATTGGACTGGTGGCCGGCCTGCTGGTCGGGATGTCGCTCGATCAGATCGTGAATGCGATGGTCGTGACGGCCGCGGTGACGTGTTGCGTGGGAGCGGTGCTCGGCGGCTTCCAGGCGATCGGCTTGCGTCGGGTGTTGCACGTTCCCCTCTGGTGGGTCGCGGCGACCATCGTCGGTGTCGGTGCCGGTCTCGCGGCTGGTGTCGTGCTGGTCGAGCAGGTCGGAATCGCGCTGACCGGAGTGCGGCCGAACGTGGCCCGCCTCGGCGCCGGGATGCGGATGCTCAACATGGTCGTCGTCGGCCTGACGACAGGGACATTTCTCGGTGCGGCGCAGAGTCTCGTGCTGCGGCGGCAGGTCCCGGGCGTGAAACATTGGCCGGCGATCACGGCGATCGGCCTCGCAGTCGCCTTCGCCGCCAGCTCGCTCGCGGTCGACCTTCTCCGGATGCGGTTCGCCTCGCTCGCCGGCGTGGTGACCTTCGTACTGCTCGCCGGCATCGCCTTCGGCCTGCTGACGAGCTGGCGGTTGCGCCGGGCAGCGTGATTCGACCTGTCATCCTGAGACGCAGGAGTTTCCCCACGGAGCTAAAAACATAGCGGCGAAGGACCTGGGCGGGAGTGGGTGGGATGAGCGTGCATTCCACCCCCTCCCCCCAGGTCCTTCGCCGTCATGTTTTCGGCTTGTGGGAAGGTCCTGCGGCTCAGGATGACAATTGGGCACTCAGCGAGCCGCCGTAGGCGGCTAAAGATCTGTAGGCCCGCCCTTCAGGGCGGGTAACACGCGTGCGCATGCCGGGTGAGCCTGCGTAGCGGGCGAAAGAGAAGGCCTGACGCTACAGCCGATCCCCCAGGACCAGCACGAGTACCCCGAGAATCAGGAAAAGCACGCCCTCGGCGACGGCGCAGCCGGGGCGGATGGTGCCGCCGGCGATCATGGCCTGCATGTGGGCGGCCGGGCGGCGGGCGGCGATGAGGGCGATGCCGGCGGCGAGGAACAGGAGCGCGGCGAAGAGGTTCATCCGAGGAGCGTTATACCGCAGGCGTGGACTCGGGTTTGTCGGTCGGCTGTTGTCGGTTATCCGTACCGCGTCGCCTGGACGACACTGCCCGGATAACTGACAACTGAAAACCGACAACCAAGACCCAATCCCTTTACATCGAATTTACCTCGATTCCCTATCCCCTCCACCCCCTCCGCCTAGATTTGCGGGCCATGAAGCTTGCCCGAGTTGTCTCTACGCTCATCCTCTCTCTCGCACTCGCCGCCTGTGGCGGGCGCGAGCAGGCTGCTTCCGGCGGCAGTGCGTCGCCGGGCAGCGATAAGCCCCTCACGATCAAAGGTTCGGACACGATGGTCATCCTTGGCCAGCGGCTGGCCGAGGAGTACATGAAGGAAAATCCGGGGACCGTCGTCCAGGTCAATGGCGGCGGCAGCGGTACCGGGATTGCGGCGCTCATCAACGGCACCGTCGATCTCGCACAGTCGTCGCGTCCGATGAAGGGCGATGAGAAGGAGCAGGCCGCCAAGAGCCGCGGCTCCGAGATCGTCGAGTTGCCGGTGGCGCTCGATGCACTGGCGGTGTTCGTCCATGCCTCCAATCCGTTGCACACCCTCACCACCGCCCAGATCAAGGACATCTTCCAGGGGAAGGTGAAGAACTGGAAAGAGCTCGGCGGGCCTGATGCGACGATCGTCCTCTACGGACGCGAGAGCTCGTCCGGGACGTATGACTACTTCCGCGAGCACGTCCTGGAGAAGGGCGATTTCGCGCCGGCCGTGCAGACGCTGCAAGGCACCGCGGCGATCATCAACGCGGTCGGGCAGGACAAGAGCGGCATCGGCTACGGCGGCATCGCCTACGCGAAGGAAGTCCGGCCGCTGGCGATCTCCGCGGCAGGCGTGCAGCCGGTCGCTCCGTCCGAGGCGACCGTTGCGGACGGTACGTATCCGCTGAGCCGGAAGCTGTTCTTCTACCACCCGGCCAACGCACCGGAACGGGTGACGAAGTTCGCGCAATGGACGCTCACCCCCGAGGCGCAGGCGCTGGTGACGAAGGTGGGGTACTTCCCGCTGGCGACGACCGGCGCAAACGCGGACACGGCCACCACCACCGAGACGGCGACGACTTCGACCGCAAAATGAACCGTCGGCACGACGAGGTTTTCTTCAGGCGGGCCGGTCGCCGGCTGCGGTTCGACGCGCTCATGACGGGCGCGTTCTCCGTGGCCGGCTGGGTGGCCATCCTCTTCATTTTCCTGATCTTCCTCTTCACGTTCAAAGAGACGATCCCGATCTTCACGGACGCGGAGGTGCAGCATGAGGCGAACCTCGGGAAGTTCTTCGCCGAGAAGCAGGAAGGCCCGACGCTCATGGACCGCTACGTCTGGCAGCCGACGTCGGAGAAGCCGAAGGTCTCGCTCTGGCCGATCATCCTCGGCACGCTGAAGGCGACGGTGGTCGGGCTGCTCTTCGCCTGTCCGGTCGGCGTGGCGGCGGCGCTGTTCTCCTCGGAGTTCGCTCCGCCCCGCCTGCGTGAGGTGATCAAGCCGGCCATCGAGCTGCTGGCCGGGATCCCGTCGGTGGTCATGGGCTTCTTCGCTTTGATCGTGCTCGCCACCTGGCTGCAGCAGACGTTCGGCTTCACGTACCGGTTGAACGCGGTGAACGCCGGCCTCGCGCTCGGTTTCGCGCTCGTGCCGATCGTCTACACCATCTCCGAGGATGGACTGGCGGCGGTGCCGCGGTCGTACCGCGAGGCGTCGTATGCCCTCGGCGCGACGAAGTTCCAGACGGCGTGGTCGGTGGTGCTCCCGGCGGCGGCGCCGGCAGTGTTCGCGTCGTTCGTGCTCGCCTTCGGACGCGCGATCGGCGAGACGATGATCCTGCTGATGGCGGGCGGCAATGCGGCCATCACGTCGTTCTCGCTGCTCGACCCGCTCCGGACGCTCTCCGCGACCATCGCCGCGGAAATGGGCGAGGTGGTGGTCGGCAGCGCTCACTACTCCGCGCTCTTCTTCATGGGGACGCTGCTGTTCGTGATCACCTTCGTCAGCAACACCGCAGGCCAGTGGATCATCCGCCGGATGCAGAAGCGGATGCAGGGGGCGGCGGCGTGACCACGATGCCGACGCCTGCATTCATCGGCCGTGGCAACCGCCGCATCCTGGACAAGGTCCTGATCGCGCTGCTCGCGCTGAGCGTGGTGATCATCCTGGCGATCCTGGTCGTGATCATCGGCAACATCGTCTTTCACGGCGTGCGGCAGGTGACGTGGGAGTTCATCACCCAGCCGCCGCGCGAGGGGCTGACCGCCGGCGGGATCATGCCGGCGATCGTCGGCACGGCGGCGCTGGTGCTGCTGATGTCGGTCGTCGCGGTGCCGCTCGGCGTCGCTACGGCGGTCTACCTGCACGAATACACCCCCGCCGAGGGGCTGCACCTGGCGTGGGCCCGCTTCCGGAAATCGAAAGGGCTTCCGGGGCGGAAGCGGCTCTTCTTCCGCGCGCTCTCGGCGCTGCTGGCGACGATCACGCGCAGCGCGGTGGCGAACCTGGCGGGCGTTCCGTCGATCGTGTTCGGCCTGTTCGGCCTCGGCTTCTTCATCCAGTTCATCGGCCGCTCGATCGACCGCGCCACGCAGCCTGTGGGGGAGACGCTGTGGGGACAGGGCTCGCTGCTGTGGGCGGCCTGCACGCTCGCGCTGCTGACGTTGCCGACGGTCATCGTTGCCACGGAGGAAGCGCTGCGGACGGTTCCGCAGGACCTGCGCGAAGCGTCGCTCGCGCTCGGCGCGACGCGGTGGGAGACGATCCGCCGGATCGTGCTCCCCGGCTCGCTGCCCGGCATCCTCACCGGCGCGATCCTCGGCATCTCCCGCGGCGCGGGGGAAGTGGCGCCGATCCTCTTCACCGGCGCGGCGTATTACCTGCCGTTCCTCCCCGGCGACGTGACCGACCAGTTCATGCATCTCGGCTATCACGTGCTGATCCTCTCCACGCAGTCGCCGGACGTGGAGGCGACGAAGCCGATCCTCTACGGCACGGTGTTCGTGTTGCTCGCTCTGACGTTCCTGCTCAACCTCACCGGCGTGATCATCCGGATGCGCACGCGCTCGAGGCTTCAGCGATGACTACATTCGAGGTTCCAGCGATGACTACAATGGACTTCGTGAGTCCGACTTCGGTTTCGAGCCGTATGGCCGGCGAAACGACGGCGACGAAGATCGAGGTGCGGGACTTCAATTTCTATTACGGCGATGCGAAGGTCCTGCACGGGATCGATCTCGACATCCCGGAGAAGCAGGTGACCGCGTTCATCGGTCCCTCGGGTTGCGGCAAGTCGACGTTCCTCCGCTCGATCAACCGGATGAACGACATCATCCCGGGAGCGCGCGTGGAAGGGCGGATCGCGGTCAGCGGACGCGATCTCTATGCGCCGGGCGTGGACGTGGTCGCACTGCGCCGCCGCATCGGGATGGTCTTCCAGAAGTCGAATCCCTTCCCGAAGTCGATCTACGAGAACGTCGCCTACGGGCTGCGCATCGGCGGTGAGAACGACAAGCGCACGCTGGACGAAACGGTGGAGCGCTCGCTGCAGCGCGCGGCGCTCTGGGGCGAGGTGAAGGACCGGCTGAACGGCAGCGCGCTGTCGCTGTCGGGCGGCCAGCAGCAGCGCCTCTGCATCGCCCGCGCACTCGCAGTCGACCCCGAGGTGCTGCTGATGGACGAGCCGGCCTCGGCGCTCGACCCGATCGCCACGCAGAAGATCGAGGAGCTCGTCTACGAGCTGAAAAGCAACTACACGATCGTCATCGTCACTCACAACATGCAGCAGGCCGCGCGCGTCTCCGACCGCACCGCATTCTTCATGCTCGGCAAGCTGGTCGAGTACAACGAGACCCGGGCGATCTTCATGACGCCGAAAGAGAAATTGACCGAGGACTACATCACGGGAAGGTTTGGGTGAGGCGTTGCGTCATTTCGACAGAGAAATCGAGCACCTCAAAGAAATGCTCCTGCGGATGGGAGCGATGGTCGAGGACCAGATCAACGAGTCGATCCGGGCCCTGCTGGAGCGTGACACCGCGGTCGCCCAGCGGGTCATCGACTCCGACACGGCCATCGACCAGATGGAGCTGGAGATCGACCAGCACACGATCGAGCTGATCGCGATGATGCAGCCGGCGGCGGTCGACCTTCGCTTCGTCGCCGCGGCCATGAAGATCACGCCGGAGCTGGAGCGGATCGCCGATTTGGCGGTCGACGTCTGCGAGCGGGCCATCGAGCTCAATCGCGAGCCGCAGCTCAAGCCGCTGATCGACATCCCCCGTCTCGCGCGGATGGCCCAGGACATGGTCCGCCAGGCGCTCGACGCGTTCGTCCGCCGCGACGCAGTGCTGGCGCGGCAGGTGATCGCCCGCGACGACGAGGCCGACCTGCTGACCGAACAGTCCTTCCGCGAGCTGCTGACCTACATGCTCGAAGACTCGCGCAACATCTCGCGCGCCATCCGCCTGACCTTCATCGGCAAGTACTTCGAGCGGATGGCCGACGGAGCCACGAACATCTGCGAGATGGTCGTCTATCTGGCCGAGGGGAAAGTGATCAAGCACAGCGGCAGCGGCAATGAGTCGTCCTGACGTTCGCGTCGCCGTCATCGAGGATGACGCCGACATCGCCTTCACCACCCGCGTGAACCTGGAGCGCGAAGGCTACTCCGTCGCCACCTACTCGAACGGACAGGAAGGGCTCCTGTCGGTGCAGCAGGGAGGCTTCGACTTCCTCGTTCTCGACCTCAACCTCCCCGATCTCGACGGCTTCACCATCTGCCGCGAGCTGCGCCGCCATCCCGCCACGGCGAAGCTGCCGATCCTGATGCTCACGGCGCGGACCTCCGAGGCCGACCGGATCATGGGACTCGAGCTCGGCGCGGACGACTACCTGGTCAAGCCGTTCAGCGTCCGCGAGCTCCTGGCCCGAGTGACCGCAATCCTCCGCCGCTCGAAAGGCACCCAGGACGATGCCTCGGTCTACGACGACGGCCACCTCCGCATCGACGGCCGCACGCTGCGGGTCTACGTCGAGGGAGAAGAGGTGAAGCTGGCGAAGAAGGAGCTGGAGCTGCTCTGGATGCTCGTCCGCAACCGCCCCTCCGTCGTCTCCCGCGACCGCATCCTCTCCGAGGTCTGGCAAGTCGCGGACGACGTCGAGACCAGAACCGTCGACGCCCATATCCGCAACCTGCGGAAGAAGATCGGGAAGGAGCGGATCAGCACGGTGATCGGGTATGGGTACCGGTTCGAGTAAGGGCCGAGGGCAAAGGGCCGAGGGCCGAGGGAACGCGGACAGAGCCGCTGGGCGCGGATCTTTCCTCTTGCGCGTCGCACCGGGAGCGCTCAATCTCGGTTGTGTTCCCTCGGCCCTTGGCCCTCAGCCCTCGGCCCTCTGATCCATGCATCCCCTCCGCGTCTGGCTCTACGTCTCCGTCGTCATCGCCATCGCCATTGCGGCGGCGCTGGGGGTGGCGTTGGAGCATGCCGGGAGGACGCCGTCGGAGGCGAAGGTGCTCGCGGTGGCGGCGTTCGTGGCGTTCATGCTGCCGTGGACCGGGGTGTTTCTCTGGGCCGTGCGGCGGGCGGGCGATCTGGATGCGCTGACCGACCGGGCCCGTGCCGCCAGCGCCCGGCCGGAGCTTGCGCCGATCGCCAACCGCGAATACCACGGAGAGCTCGACGACCTGGCCCGCGCGCTCGAGGAGCTGCGGGCGACCGTCGTCCGCCAGCGCGATGCGCACGAGGAGCACCGCGCGGCGATGGACGAGATCGTGGCGTCACTGCGGGAAGGCCTGGTGGCCATCGACCCGCGGGGGCGCGTCGTCGTCGCCAACTCGCGGGTCGCCGAGATGTTCGGCGTCCCCGGCGGCCTGGTGGGGCGGACCGTACTGGAGATCGTCCGGAAACAATCGGTCGTGGCCGCGCTCGACAAGGCCCTGCGCGGCGAAGCGTCTACTGACCGCGTGACCGTCGGCGCACACGGGCACGAGCGGCAGATCGAGATCCGGGCGGTGCCGGTCGAGGCCTCCCGCGAGATCGCGGCCGTGGCGCTCTTCATCGACGTCACCACCCTGGAGCGCCTGCAGCGCGTCCGGAAAGAGTTCCTCGACGACTTCTCGCACGAGGTGCGCACGCCGCTGGCAGGGTTGAAGTCGGCCGCCGAAACGCTCGAGTCGGGGGGGCTGACCCGCGAGCACGAGCAGCAGCTCCGGCAGATCATGCAGCGGCAGATCGCGCGGCTGGAGCGGCTGACCACCGACCTCTCGGAGCTCAACCAGATCGAGACCGGACAGCTCGTGCTGAATCGCCGCCCGGCAAACCTGCGCGAGCTGCTGAGCGAGCTCTGCGACGACTTCCAGGAAAGGGCCGGCGCCCGCTGCGTCATCTCCGGCAGCGACGTCGCCGCCTCGATCGACTCTCCCCGCGCCCAGCAGATCTTCACCAATCTCCTCGATAACGCCTGGAAACATGGCGGCGGCGAGGGGGAGATCGTGGTGGACGTCGGCCGCGACGGAGGAGAAGCCGTCGTCCGCGTCTCCGACGAGGGTCCCGGGATCCCGCCGCAGGAGCTGGAGCGGGTCTTCCACCGCTTCTACCGGGTGGACCGCAGCCGTTCCCAGCCCGGCACCGGCCTCGGGCTGGCGATCGCCAAACATCTGGTGGCCCTCCACGGCGGCACGATTCGCGCGTACAACCGGGAGGGCCGCGGGGCGACGTTCGAGGTGAGGCTGCCTCGTGAGTTGACATAGAATCGCGCCGCTTTTCGAGGAGGGTCCCCTTGGCGCGCTTCCGTCTGATTCCCCGTGAAGAGAAGTTCTACGACGACTTCAAAGTCATGGCCGACCGGCTGCGCCAGGGCGCGCGCCTGCTCGAGACCATGATCGCCAACGATCCTCCTCTCTACGACAAGGCCCACGAGATCAAGGAAGTCGAGCACCAGTGCGACTTCATGACCCACGAGATCATCCAGCGCCTGAACAAGACCTTCGTCACCCCCATCGACCGCGAGGACATCCACGAGCTGGCCCGCACCCTCGACGACGTCATGGACGCCATCGACAACGCCGCGGCGCTGATCCCCCTCTACCGCATCGACAAAATGCGGCCCGGGGCGCGGGAGCTGACCCGGGTGATCATCCAGCAGACCGACGAGATCCGGGCCGCGCTCGACGCCCTCGAGCAGCGGAAAGGCGTCCTGGAGCGGGCCATCGAGATCAACCGTCTCGAGAACGAGGCCGACCGGATCCACCAGCAGGCCATCAGCCGGCTCTTCGACGAAGAGACCAACCCGATCGTCGTGCTCAAGTGGAAAGAGCTCTATGACCTGCTCGAGGAGGCCACCGACGCCTGTGAAGACGTCGCCAACCTGCTCGAGAACGTCGTGGTCAAACACGGCTGACGACGATGGATCTGCCGCTGCTCACAGTCGTCGCGCTGATCGTCGTGGCGCTGACGTTCGACTACATCAACGGTTTCCACGACGCGGCGAACTCGATCGCCACCGTCGTCTCCACCCGCGTGCTCTCGCCCGGGCAGGCCGTGGTGTGGGCGGCGGTCTTCAACTTCGTGGCCGCCTTCACCTTCGGGACCGCCGTTGCCAAGACCATCGGCAAGGGGATGATCGACCTGAACGCGGTCACGTTCGGGGTCATCTTCGGCGGGCTGATGGGGGCCATCATCTGGGACCTCATCACCTGGTACTTCGGTCTGCCGACCAGCTCCTCCCACGCCCTGATCGGCGGCTACGCCGGTGCGGCGGTGGCGAACGCGGGGATGGTGGCGATCCTCTGGGGCGGCTGGTCGAAGACGCTGATCTACATCGTCCTGGCGCCGCTGATCGGGATGACCCTGGCGCTGCTGATCACCGTGGCGACGTTCTGGATCTTCCGGAACGCGGTGCCGAACCGCGTCGACCGGCTCTTCCGGCGCCTGCAGCTCGTCTCCGCCGCGCTCTACTCCCTCGGCCACGGCGGCAATGACGCCCAGAAGACGATGGGCATCATCGCCGGTGTCCTGGTGACGGGCGGGTTCCTGAAGACGTTTGAGATCCCTACGTGGGTCGTGCTCGCCGCCCACGCCGCCATCGCCCTCGGCACGCTCAGCGGCGGCTGGCGGATCATCCATACGATGGGGAGCAAGATCACCCGCCTTCAGCCGGTCGGCGGCTTTGCGGCCGAGACCGCCGGCGCGATCACCCTCTTCATCGCCACCGCCTTCGGCGTCCCGGTCAGCACCACCCACACCATCACCGGCGCCATCGTCGGCGTCGGCGCCACCCGCCGCCTCTCCGCCGTCCGCTGGGGAATCGCCGGCCGCATCGTCTGGGCCTGGATTCTGACCATTCCGATGTCTGCGCTGATCGGCGCGTGCATGTTCTGGCTCTGGCGGATGCTCGGGGGCCGGTAAGCCAGATAGGTCCCATGAGTCCCATAGGTCCCACAAGTCCCATCTCCCATAGGTCCCATCAGCCTCGCCCGAGCCCCAGAATTTTTCGTCTATACTCGCCGTTCCCAAACCCTGCCAACGAATCTTTAGGGGTAAGTTCATGAAACCAGAGATCCATCCGAAGTATCACACGGTCAATGTTCACTGCGCTTGCGGCGAGGGCTGGACCACCGGCTCGACCAAGAAAGAACTGCGCGTCGAGATCTGCTCGAAGTGCCACCCGTTCTTCACCGGCAAGCAGAAGCTCGTCGACACGGCCGGCCGTATCGACCGCTTCCAGCGCAAGTACGCGAAGATGGCCCCCAAATGACTTCCGCCTGGCGTGGTGCGGCGAGGATGATCGCGGGCGCTTTCGGCGCCTTTACCAACGGTCTGACCTCGTCGATGCCTGCCGGGGCCGGTAAGGACAAAAACGTTGACATGCTCATCGGTGGCCAGGCGGTCATCGAGGGCGTGATGATGCGTTCCCTGACCGGCTACTCCGTCGCCGTCCGCCAGCCGGACGGCGGCGTAGCCATCAAGAAGGACAAGCTCACCTCGATCACGGCGAAGTACCCGTTCCTCAAAATCCCGGTACTGCGCGGCTCGGTCGTGCTCATCCAGTCCCTCATCCTCGGCATTCGCGCGCTGAACTACTCGGCCAGCGTCTCGTCGGCGGGTGAGGAAGGGGAGCCGGAGCTGTCGAACTGGGCGATTGCCAGCAGCATGTTGATGGCGCTCGTCCTCGGCGTCGGCCTGTTCATCCTGGCCCCGCTCGGCCTGACCAACCTCCTCCGCCACTACGTCTTCCCGGAGATGGGGAACCTCGCCTACAACGCCATCGACGGCGTCATCCGGGCGATCTTCTTCTTCGTCTACATCGCCTCCATCTCCCTGATGGAAGAGATCCGGCGGGTTTTCCAGTACCACGGCGCCGAGCACAAGACGGTCTACACCTTCGAGGCGAATGAAGAGCTGACGGTCGAGAACGCCCGGAAGAAGTCGACCCTGCACCCCCGGTGCGGGACGAGCTTCCTGATGTTTGTCATGGCCATCTCGATCCTCGTCTTCTCGCTGATTCCGGCGGCCGCCCCCTTCTTCATCAAGTTCGGGGCACGCGTGGTCCTGATCCCGCTCATCGCCGGCCTGGCCTACGAGATCATCCGCTTCTCCGCCCGCCACCTCCAGAACCCGGTATGCAAAGTACTGGTTCGGCCGGGCATGTGGCTGCAGCGGATCACCACCAAAGAGCCGGACGACACCCAGCTCGAGATCGCCATCATCGCTTTGAAAGAAGCGCTGCTGTACGACGCCGTCGAGCCGGAACAAGCGGCCGTAGCCTAACCTCGCAACATTCAAACTGGGGCTCGCAGGGAAACCTGCGAGCTTTTTGCGTATGCAGGAAAAACTCAACGAGATCGAAAAGCGTTACGAAGAGCTCCAGCGGAAGATCGCCGATCCCTCCGTCGTGACGGACGTGTCGGCCTACCGGACCACCATGAAGTCGATCGCCGAGATCGAGGACGTGGTGATGAAGTTCCGCGAGCTGCGCGACATCCGCAAGCGCATCGCCGACGCCCGCGAGATGATGCGCGCCGACGACGAGATGCGCGAGCTGGCGGAGCTGGAACTGGCCGATCTGGAACCGCGCGAGCCCGCCCTCGAGGGCGAGCTGAAGGTCCTTCTCCAGCCGAAAGACCCGAACGACGAGAAGAACGTCTTCGTCGAGATCCGCGCCGGCACCGGCGGCGACGAAGCCTCCCTCTTCGCCGCCGAGATCATGCGCATGTACCTCCGTTACGCGGAGCTGAAGCGCTGGAAGGCCGACGTCACCGACGCCAACTACTCCTCGGTGAACGGCATCAAAGACGCCACCATCCAGATCGAAGGCAACCGTGTCTACTCGCGCCTCAAGTTCGAGTCCGGCGTCCACCGCGTGCAGCGCGTCCCGGAGACCGAGACCCAGGGCCGCGTGCACACCTCCGCCATCACCGTAGCCGTTCTCCCCGAGGCCGAAGACATCGACATCCAGGTCAACGAAAAAGACCTGCGCATCGACACCTTCTGCTCCTCCGGCCCCGGCGGCCAGTCGGTCAACACCACCTACTCCGCCGTCCGCATGACCCACCTCCCGACCGGTGTCGTCGTGTCGTGTCAGGACGAAAAGTCGCAGATCAAAAACCGCGCAAAAGCGCTGCGCGTCCTCAAAGCCCGCCTCTACGAGATCGAGCGCCTCAAGCGCGAAGCCGAGCTCTCGGCCACGCGCAAGGGCATGATCGGCTCCGGCGACCGCTCGGAGAAGATCCGCACCTACAACTTCCCCCAGGACCGCGTCACCGACCACCGCATCGGCCTCACCGTCCACAACCTCCCCGACGTCATGAATGGCAACCTCGACGTCGTCATCGAGCCTCTCAACTCCCACTTCCAGGCGGAGAAGCTGCGGGAGGCGGTGGAGGCGAAGTAAAGGGGGGCCCCTACTCCCCCAACAACTGATACCCCAACCTTCCCCGGCTCACCAGCCGCTCCGCTCCCAGCTTTCTCCGCAGCGTCTTCAGCCGCGATTCGATCGTGCCGCGGTTGGCGTGGAGCATCTGGGCGATCTGGAGGGGAGTGACGGGGCGGGGGGAGCATTCAAGGAGGACGCCGAGGAGCTCGGCTTCGCCGCGGGTGAGGTTGTGGGTGGTCTCGTGCGCCTGCACCCGCATCGTGGTGACCGAGGTGGAGAGATCGGCGTGCTCGCCTTCTCCGTGTAACGGCGTGCCGGAGCGGCGGAGGACGTTGCGCACGCGCGCCACCAGCTCGCGCGCGGCGACGTTGCGCGGGACGCAGTCGTCGACCCCCGAGGCGAACGCTCCCACGCAGATCTCCTCGGCGGGATCGGTCGCGAGCGCGATGACCGGTACCAGCGCGCTCGCTTCGCGGCAGAGCGCAAACGCCTGCTCGCCGCCCGTGCCGATGTCGAGGATCGTCAGCGCGAAGCCGTGGTCATGCAGGTCAGGCAGCGCGTCGGCCGGATCGGCGAAGGTCTCGGTGCGAAAGCCGGCCACCTGCAGCGCGGCGCGGATCTCCGCGCGACGTGTCGCGTCGCTTTCAATGATCGCCAGGGGCCGCATCCTGGCACCACACTAGGTCGCGCGGGTGAAGGCGGCGTGAAATGCGCTGGTGTGAATGTGAAGATTTCCCACTTCACGCGCGCACCGTGACGCTTTACGCCCCCTTCACGTGGCGTTCAATTTGTACGCGCCGGCCGGCGATACAACGCCGGTTATGAAAACGTTTACGTACTGGCTCGCAGGAATGCTTGTGGCGGGGTCGCTCGCCGCGCAGGGTCTCGGCGGCGCCTCGGTGAAGGGCGTCGTCAAGGACGATACCGGCGCCGCCATTCCCGGTGTCACCGTCACCGTCTCCCGCACGAGCGAGCAGGCCGAGCCGGCGGTCGCCGTCACCGGCATGGAAGGCGACTTCCGCATCGCCGATCTCCGTCCCGGCTCCTATGTCGTCGAAGCGATGCTCGACGGTTTCCAGACCATCCGCCGCGAGGTGACGCTCGTCACCGGGCAGAGCGTCGATCTCGCCTTCAAGCTCGTCCCGGCATTCGGCGAGACCGTCGAAGTCACCGGGGCGGCGATCCCGACCGGCGAGGTCGCCATCCTCGAGACCCGCCGTCAGTCGGCGGTCGTGAGCGACTCCATCTCCGCCGAGGAAATCCGCAGGACTCCCGATTCCACGGCCGCCGGCGTGGTCGAGCGCCTGACCGGCGTGACGCTGATCGGCGACAAGTACGTGTTTGTCCGCGGGCTCGGCGAGCGGTACAGCGGCACGATCATCAACGGCTCGACGCTGCCGACCACCGAGACCGAGAAGCGCGTCGTCCCGCTCGACCTCTTTCCGGCGCGCCTCCTCGAGAGCGTGAACATCGTCAAGACCTACACCCCCGACAAGCCGGGCGACTTCGGCAGCGGCCTGGTGGAAATGACGACCACCGAGTTTCCGGGCGCGGCCGCCCTCAAGATCACGATCGGCTCGGCGTACACGAACGCCACCGGATCCGGCTTCCGCGATTACGCCGGCGGCCTCGGGCGCTTCGGCGACGGCGGCCAGCCGATTCCCTCGAGCATCCCGTCCGACATCCTCCGCCGCCGCACGATCCTCGACCCGAACGGCTTCACCGCCGAGGAGCTCCAGGGCTTCGGCCGGGCCCTGGCGGGCGACTGGAGCGGCGGCCCGGTGACCACGGCCGCGCCGAATACGGACCTCGCGGTTACGTTCGGCCGCACGTTCGGCAACCTCGGCGTCGTGCTCTCCGGCGTCTCGAATCACGGCTACGACTCCGTGAACGAGCGCCAGAGCTTCTTCGGCGTCGACGACGGTGAGCTCGTGCCCTACAACGACTACGACCTCGACACGAATCGCGAAACGGCGACCACCGGATTCGTCGGAAACCTCTCCTACCGCCTCACCGACAGCAACCGCCTCTCCCTCAACTCCGTCCTCACCCGCGATGCCTCCGGCGAAACGCGCTTCCAGGAAGGACTGCAGAGCGGCACCGGCGGCAACATCCGCGACTACCGCGTCCGCTACCAGCTCGAGGAAGTCTTCTCCTCCCGCCTCCGCGGCGAGCACAACCTCGCGGGCCCCGGCTTGGGGAGCCTCATCGAGTGGAGCGCCGCGCGTTCCACCGCCACCAACGACTCCGACCTCCGCGAGAGCGTCTACCGCGAGACCGATCCGGGCATCTTCTCGCTGGAGACCGGCTACGCGGACAGCGGCAAGATCGAGTTCCACGCGCTCGACGATCGGGTCGAACAGGCCGGCGTCGCCTACTCCGCCTTCTTCGCCGCGCCGCAGGGGAACTGGTCCGGAACGCTGAAGGGGGGCATCGACCTGATGGACCGCACGCGCGATTTCGGCGCGCGCCGCCTCCGCTTCGTCGCCGGCAGCAACCTGAACCTCGACCTCCAGGCGACCCCGGACGAGATCTTCGTCGCCGGCAACATCGGCCCGAACCTGTTCGAGATCCGCGAGTTCACCGGTGTCAACGACGCCTACGACGCCCGGCACACCGTCGACGCCGGCTACCTGATGTCGGACGTGACGTTCGGCAAATGGCGCCTCATCGGCGGTGCGCGCTACGAACAGTCGGAGCAGGGCGTCACGACCTTCAACCCGTTCGCCGTCGAGGACGCGGTCGAGTCGATGAACGACAGCAACGACCTCCTGCCGTCGCTGAACGCCGTCTACCAGGTCGCGCCGCGCGCGAACCTCCGCTTCGGCTACGGCCGGTCGCTCAACCGTCCCGAGTTCCGCGAGCTCAGCCCGTTCACCTTCACCGAGATCGCCGGCGGCCGTTCGGTCTCGGGCAATCCGGAGCTCGAACAGGCCACGCTCGACGCGTACGACGTCCGGTGGGAAGTGTTCCCCAACCCGACGGAAGTGATCGCGGTGAGTGCGTTCTACAAGAACATCGCCAAGCCGATCGAGCGGATCATCCAGCCGACCACGGACCTGCGGCAGTCGTTCGTGAACGCCGAGTCGGCGCAACTGTGGGGTCTCGAGCTGGAGCTCCGGCGCGCGCTGCGCCAGTACTGGTCGGTGAACTTCAACTACGCGTACATCCACTCCGCCGTCACGGTCGGCGAGCACCAGTTCTCGGTCGTGACGAACACCGATCGCCCGCTCGAAGGACAGTCCGACCAGGTCGGCAACCTCGCGCTGCAGTTCTATCAGCCGGAGTGGGGGACGATGGTCCGCCTCCTCGGCGGCTACAGCGGCGAGCGTCTCACGGAAGTGGGCGCGTTCGGTCTGCCCGACATCTACGAGGCCGCCTACACCTCGCTCGACGCCGTCGTCTCGCAGAGCCTCGCCTTCGCCAGGGGACTCGAGCTGAAGCTCGGCGCCTCGAACCTGCTGAACGCGCGGCGCGAGTTCGTCCAGGGCGGACAGGTCCACCGCAGCTTCGACCCGGGGCGGAAGATCAGCCTCAGCCTCAGTTACACCCCTTTCTGACCACACCACAACCCTAAGGAGATTTGATTCGATGCGAAGAATTCTGATCCTCGCCACGGTGGCGTTTCTCTCGACGCAGGCATTCGCGCGTGAGCGCGCGGCCGGACTCGGATGGGTGAGACGCGCGCCTCTATCGGCCGCGGTCGTCGCCGACGCAAGCCTCGCCGAAGTCAACGGCCCGCGTCCGATCGTGCTGCTCGAGACGAACTACTACACCTTTCTTCCGGCCGACCGGCTGCAACTGCGCCTGACCGTCCACCCGAACGGCTTCGGCGCGCCGGTGACGATGTACCTCTACGACGAGAACCGCGCCACGGGCGCGCGCCGCTACTACAACATCGCCGGCGGACAGCTCGCGGCCGGGCAGCAGCAGGATCTCTTCGGCACGGCCGCCGGCCCGGTGCCGGTGTTCGTCCCAACGCTGAACGACTTCGTGCTCTTCGGCTCGACGACCGATGCGGCCGAGACGAGCTGGGGCGTCAACGGCGCGCTCGGCGCGTCGTTGGCCGCCGGTGATGCCGGCCAGTACCAGTGGGTGGTCGAGCTTCGCGACGCGGCAGGCAAGCGCGTGCTGGCCCGCTCGAACGCGATGTACTCGAACATCCAGAGCAGCATCCCGGTCAGCGGCACGATCGCGGCCTCGCAGACCTGGACGGCGAACAACCGCTACGTCCTGAACGAGTTCGTCGGCGTGGCCGCGCCGGCCGTGCTGACCATCGAGCCCGGCACCGTCATCTACGGCGGCAGCAGCCGCGCCACCCTCTTCATCCAGCGCGGCGCGAAGATCGTGGCCGACGGCACGGCCCGCCGCCCGATCGTCTTCACCTCGCCGCGCCGCACCGGCGATCGAGCGCAGACCGACTGGGGCTCGCTGGTCGTCCTCGGCAACGCCCCGATCAACGTCCCGGGCGGTACGGCCACGCTCGAGGGCCTTCCCAGCGACCCGGCTTACAGCTTCGGCGGCACGAACCCGGCCGATTCGAGCGGCGTGCTGCGGTACGTGCGCCTCGAGTTCGGCGGCTTCCTCATCGCCCAGAACCAGGAGATCAACGGCCTGACGCTGGCCGGCGTCGGCAACGGGACCGTGGTCGACTATGTCGAGGTGCTGCACAACAAGGACGACGCGTTCGAGTTCTTCGGCGGCACGGTCAACGCGAAGCATCTCCTCGGCATCGCCTTCGCCGACGACGGCCTCGACTTCGACTTCGGCTACATCGGCAACGTGCAGTACGCGGCGCTGATCAAGCGCGCCGTGAACGACGAAAGCGACTCGAACTTCCTCACCGAGTCCGATAACAACATCCCCGCGGCCGCCGACGCGGCGCGCCCGTTGACCAATCCGAACGTCTACAACGTCACCGCCGTGCGCATCTCCAGCGGCGTCGGCCAGTACGGCGGCGTGTTGCGGCGCAATACCGCCGGCAAGTTCCACAACATCCTGGTCACCGGCAGCCGCCTGGCGCCGCTGACGCTCCGCGACAACAGCACGTTCAACAACGCCGCCTCGGGCGAGCTGGTATTCGACCACTCGATTCTCCACGGCAACTTCGAAGACGCCGGCTTCGGCAGCAGCGACCAGCCGGCCAACACCCGCAACTTCGTCTTCACCACCATGACGCGCAACCGCAACACCGACCCGCTGCTGGCCATGGGCACCCCGTCGCTGGTGCGCACCTACATGCCCGACCTCACCCCGCGCGACGCCTCGCCGGCCCTCGATGCCGATTACGTCGGCAACCCGCCCGACAACGGCTTCCTCGACGCCGTCGATTACCTCGGCGCGGTCGGCCCCGGGCACAACTGGGTGCTCTCCGGCTGGGCCAATTTCTCGGACAACTGAGCTGACGGAATTCAGGAGAAGAAATGATGAAACGTCTCGCAACCCTGCTGTTCCTCGCGCTGATGCCGCTGACCGCGGCAGCGCAGTCGTACAGCGCGATCCTCAGCGGCGCCGCCGAAGTGCCGGGTCCCGGCGACACCGACGGCGTCGGCTTCGCCGTGGTCACGCTCGACGGCACCACCCTTCGCTACACCGTCTTTGCGCAGAACATCGGCGCTCCGGTCGGCGCGCACATCCACCCCGGCGTCGCCGGGGTCGCGGGGCCGGTGCTCGTCGGCCTCGACCACAACATGCTGGGCAGCGGCTCGGTCACGGTCACCGAAGCGATCGCGAACCAGATCCGCGCCAACCCCTCCGGGTTCTACGTCAACGTCCACACCGCCGAATTCCCGGCCGGTGCGATCCGCGGCCAGCTCGCCGCCTCCACCTCCGGGGACGGCACATCGACCTCGTTCATCCCGGTCGTCGGCAAGGTGCGCGGTGCGAACAACACCAACTTCGTGACCGACCTGCGCATCGTCAACAACGGCGGCGCCACCGCGAGCGTCACCCTCGACTTCTTCGCCCAGAACGCCGCCGGCCAGGCCGCCCCCACCGCCACCCAGACCATCACCGTCGCGCCGGGCGAGCAGAAAGTGCTCGACGACGTCGTCGGTACCACCCTCGCCACCAACGGCGTCCTCGGCGGACTGCGGATCACCGCGAGCCAGAACGTGATCGCCTCCGCCCGCATCATCAACGACCTCCGCTCCACCAACGCCGGCACCTCCGGCTTCGCCGTCGACGCCGAGCAGGAAGGGGAGACCACCGGCACGATCCTCTTCCTCGCCAACAACCCCGACTACCGCACCAACCTCGGCTACTTCAACCCGAGCGCCTCCCCGGCCACAGTGACCCTCGTCGCCCGCCGCGCCGCCGACGGCGCCGTCCTCGGCACCAACACCGTGATCGTCCCCGGCCACGCCATGCTCCAGCAGGGAGCCTTCGCCCTCATCTCCTCCGTCCCCGAAGCCGATCGCACCCAGCAGGACTTCTACGTCACCTGGACCTCCAGCGCTCCGCTCTTCGTCTACGGCGCCGTCACCGACAACAAGACCGGCGACGCGGTACTGAACCAGTAACCACGGGCTCACCCCGCGGTGCGCGGCTTCCCGCCGCGCACCGCACGACCCCTCGGTACGGTGCGGCGCGTGAGGGGATCGCGCGCCGCATGAGTGCTTTAGATTTGGCGGGGCCGACGGGGCTCGGACCCGCGACCTCCGGCGTGACAGGCCGGGGGCTAACTGCCTTCGCTCGCTTCCAACGTACTGTGTTCCGGCCCGGAAGCACCGTGTCCCGGCCATGACGCACCGTGATCCAGCCCGGACGTACGCGTGTCGCGCCCGTGACGCAGTGTGTTCCGGCCTGGACGCAGTGTGTCCGGGCCGTGAGCACCGTGTTCCAGTCCGGACGCACGTGCGTCACGCCCGTGGCGCACTATGTTCCGGCCCGGACGCAGTGTGTCCCGGCCGTGACGCACCATGTTCCAGCCCGGACGCAGTGTGTTCAGGCCTTAACGCAGTGTGTTCAGGCCGTGACGCAGTGTGTTCAGGTCCGGACGCACCGTGATCCAGCCCGGACGATCGATCCGGAAGCTGATCAGCAGACGGTATGGATGACGCCGGAGATCCGCCCTACACAACGCTTCGATCCTTCATCGGCATCTTCTGACCGATGGGGCTGCTCTGAGTCAGCGCGCGCGCCGGTAGTGCATGGCGACCGCGCCGCTGCGGAGCGGCTTCGCCGAGACCAGCTCGAGCCGTCGCGTGCTGGGCAGCCCGCTCTGGTACAGGGTCGGGCCGTGGCCGGCGATCCTG
>DASPHC010000114.1:0-53796 GCA_035629865.1 Thermoanaerobaculia bacterium
ACTCGACCTTCACGGAGATGCCGTCAGTGCGCAGCTCTTCGTGGAGGCTGTACTCGTTGTGCGCCGAGGCGGCGTCGAGGATGACCCGGACGACGACGCCACGGGCCTTGGCGGCCTTCAGCGCGTCGACGATGGTCTCGCTGGTGAGGAAGAACGTGCGCATGTTGATTTTGGTCTGGGCGGCGTCGATGGCCCGGACGATGGCGTTCGTCTCCGCGTCGTCGGTCGGCGCGAAGTAGCTCTCGATGACCGTGCCGTCGCTGAGCGTGGACAGGACGTGGGTCGTGTTGTCGCTCTTCTCGTCGTGGAAGTCGCCGCCGTACATCTCCTCGAACTCCGTCGTGTACACGGTGGCGAGAGCGGTCGAGTCGATCATGATGGCGACGTCGGAGTAGTACTCCGCCTCGATCTCCGGACGGGAGAGGTTGGTCGAGCCGGTCCAGACCCAGCGGCCGTCGATGACGAAGAACTTGTTGTGCATGATCCGGTCGTCCATGTCGGCGACGACCGTGCCGATCTTCTCGACCACGTCGGCGGTGGCGCGATACGGGTAGAAGCCGCTTGCGTACGAGTCGACGACGCCGCGCACCGTGACGCTGCGGCCCTGCGCCGCGTCGAGCGCCGCGATGATGTCTTCGTTGCCGTTGAAGCCGTAGACCGCAAAGTCGATCGAGGTGGTCGACGCGTCGATGGCGGCGATCAGCGCGTTGGCAACGGTCTTCGGCCCGTAGTCCGGCATGGTCGTGTTGAGGTGGTCGGTGAAATAGAGGTCGTACCAGGTGTCCGACGTGCCGCCGCGGATGTTCGCGGCGCGCGGCGTCCCGAGGCCGATGCCGTACGAGGCGAGTGTGGTGTGCCAGTTGTTGGAGGAGGTGCCGGACAGGACCGAATCGGTGCGGCTCATCGTGGCGCGCCCGGTGGTCGTCCCGGCAAACCAGGCCCCGTTCTGGTTGGCCGTGTCGATGACGTTGCTGCTGCCGTCGCGCAGCACAAGCTGCTCGCCCGTGTCGACCATCGCGCCGGTGTAGATCTTGTCGGCGGTGATCCCGGGCACCGAGTTGTCGTCGGTCCGTTCGCACAGGTAGTAGCCGTGCGCTGCGATGGAGCCGGTCAGGCTGATGTTCGGCGTGCCGTCGGCCGCGGTGAGCGTCCAGCCGGTGAGGCTGACCGAGCTCCCGGTGTTGTTGTACAACTCGATCCATTCATTGGAAGTGCTGCCGGTCGTGCCCATCCAGGCGATCTCGGAGACCACCACGTCTCCTGGTGAAGCGGCGAAAAGCACGGGAGCGGCGATCAAAACGAGCAGGGGCAGGAACGTATTACGAGGGAAATGCATGCAGAACCTCCTCCGGTACACCGTCCGGCGTTGACGCGTTCATCGATGTGGAACGGAGCTATCTACGGGGTGTAGAGTCCGAAAATTCTCGATGACTGATTTTGTCTCTATCAGCTGTCCCTACTGCGGCGAGTCCGCGGAGCTCGACGTGGAGGAAGACGGCGCGAGCCGCCAGTCGTACGTGCAGGACTGCCCGGTGTGTTGCCAGCCATGGCAGATCGAGCTGTCGCGCGACCGCGATGGGGATTGGAGTGCGGTGGTGAGGACGGACAACGAGTGAAGCGGGTTGTCAGTGATCGGTTGTCAGTTGTCCGAACCGTTTCGGAGCTGGCGGCAAGTGGCGGATCACTGACAACCGACAACCGATTATGCTGCCATGGATCCTCCTCGACACCAGCTCCATCCCTGGCGATGCCGGGGAGATGCGGCTTTATCAGCGCGGGTCGGAGTACTCGATCCGTGTGGGCTCGTATGAGCTGATGAACAGCCGGCTGCACGGCTCGGAGGACGCGCTTTCCTCGCTCGTGCGCGAGCGGCTCGGCGAGCGGAAACGCGCGCGGGTGCTGATCGGCGGGCTGGGGATGGGCTTCACGCTCGCCGCGGTGCTGAAGGATTTCGGCCGCGACGCGGAGGTGGTGGTCTCCGAGCTCGTTCCGGCGGTCGTCGCGTGGCATCGCGGCGCGTTGCGCGTGGTCTCCGGCGAGGCGCTCGACGATGCGCGGGTGACGGTGCGCGAGGTCGACGTCGCACAGATCATCCGCACCGAGCCCGCCGCGTACGACGCCATCCTCCTCGACGTCGACAACGGTCCCTCCGGGCTGACCGCGCGTGCCAACGACCGTCTCTACACCCTCGCCGGTCTGCGCGCCGCACACGCCGCGCTGAGGCCGGATGGCCTGCTCGCCGTCTGGTCCGCCGGCCCCGACACCGCCTTCACCCGCCGCCTCCAGCAGGCCGGCTTCGCCGTCGACGAAGTGCGCGTGCGCGGCCACGGAAAAGACCGCGGCCCCCGCTACCTCATCTGGATCGCACGCCGGGCGTGAGCGCTACTCTCGGCGTGGACCTGACCTTGCTCCCGGGAGCGGACCTGATTCAAGCCGGCCTCGAAGACGTTTACGCCGCCCTCACCTTCGTACCCCGCCCCGGATCAGCCTCAGGATGAAAAGCAGGACTACGGCGCCTATGAAGGCGACAAAGATCGTGCCCAGGAGGCCTCCCGGAGCGGAGGTGCCGGTCTGGGAAAAGATCCAGCCTCCGACGAATGCTCCCAGGATGCCGATGATGATGTCGCCGACGATGCCGTAGCCGGTGCCGCCCATGACCATGGAGGCCAGGACGCCGGCAACGAGTCCCACGATGATCCAAATCAAAATACTCATGGCAGCCTGAGGAGCAACCTCCGTGCCCTCACGTCATTTCCTGCGCGAAGCGGTCGTGGCGTGGGCCTGTTTGACGAGGTCGGAAATCACCGGCCACGCGAGACCGCTGTCGAGACGGGCGCCGAGCCAGCCGTTCTTCCCGACGTACGGCGGTACGAAAAAGTGCTTCGGTTCCGCCGCGACCAGCGACTCCTGCACGCCGCCCGGGGCATTGCAGACGATCGCCACGTGCCCGCTGCCGTGATGGTTGTTATCCATGGTGAGGAACATCCGCCCGCGCACGAAGAACGACGGCTCGCCGTGCGACAACTTCTCCGTGGCATCCGGGAGCGCGAGCGCGATCGTCCGGACCCGGTCGATCAGCGCCGCGGGATCTTTGTTCGTCGGCATGAAAGAGATGATACGCGCCCGAATGGATGAAGGGATTTGCTTACATCACTCCTCCACAAGAGAGAGTGGGTGTTTGACTGACCCACGGCATTCCTTCCAAATCCCTTGCATTTCTTTCAGGCGAGCCGTAACCTTGCGTCGCTTCAGCACAATTCAGCCGCCCCCACCCGCCGCGGTCCGCGTCGCCAGGGGTTCATTATTGACCCTACCTACCCAACCCCATCCGGAGGTTTCGTTGATTCAGTTGCGTCGACTCGCAGTCTTCACCCTGCTCAGCATCTCGGTAGCCGTAGTGCCTGTCACCGCCCAGAACCGCCCGACGTGGAATGACCGCGCCGCGCAGGTCCATGGCGCGGGCGCCCGCGAGGCGCTCACTCTCCCCTCCAACGCATCCGATGTTGCCGTCGTGGCGCAGTTCCTCGCCGGCAAGGGCCGCAATGCCGCGACCCTCGGTTCGCTCGCCGTCACCGGCGAGAGCCGCAGGGGCCCGATGGTCCGGGCGCTGGGTACCGGCAGCACGCCGAGCCGCGCCCGCACCGGCCTCACGCACACCCGCATGGAACAGCGAGTCAACGGCCGCACTGTCTATGGCGCGTACGTCAAGGCCGCCATCGACGAACAGGGCGAGCTCGTTCACCTGATCGAGAACGTCTACGAAGTCCCGGCCGGCACCCCGGCGGCCGCGAAAATCAGCGAGCAGGAAGCGCTCCGCGCCGCCCTCGCCGAGGTCCATCCGGCGCTCGAAGAAACGCCGGCGCTCGCGCGCCGCAGCGGTGAGACCACCGTCTTCATGCGCGACGCTTTCTTCCACGTCGAGCCGACCGTCGAGCGGGTGCTCATCCCGATGACCGACGGCTCGCTGGAGAACGGTTACGTCGTCACCACCTGGAGCGACAGGAAGAACCTCCTCCACTACACGCTCGTCTCCGGCGCCGGCGAAGTGCTGAACGTCGAGAAGCGGACCAACACCGACACCTACTTCGTCTTCCCGATCGACCCGTCGAAGGGATCGCAGACGACGGTCAGCGGCCCGGCACCGGTCACTCCGGCCGGCACCGCGCCGTCACCGGCGGGCTGGCTCAACTCGGGCACGCACAAGACGATCAACATCACCGGGAACAACGTCAAGGCGTACCTCGACGCGATCTCGAACAACCTGCCGGACTCCGGCGGCAGCAACGTGACGAGCGGCTCGTTCACGAGCGTCTTCAGCAGCACGACCCAACCGTCCACCACCACCAACCGCGCCGTCGCGGTCCAGAACCTCTTCTACCTCAACAACCGCATCCACGACATCCTCTACGTCGCCGGTTTCGTCGAGTCGGAGGGGAACTTCCAGACGAGCAACTTCAGCCGCGGCGGCCTCCCCCTCGACGCGGTCAACGCCGAGGCGCAGGACGGCGGCGGGCTGGACAACGCCAACTTCGCCACGCCCGGCGACGGTCTGAAGCCGCGCATGCAGATGTACCTCTGGAACGGCAAGCCGACCCACCAGGTGGTGATCGGATCGTCGATCTACGGTGCTGCCGGCGCCGCCTTCGGCCCGGCGCTTACCACCACCGGCCGCACCGGCCCGATTGCCGTCGCCGTTCCGGCCGAAGGCTGCACCGCGCTCGCGTCGCTGACCGGCAAGATCGCCGTCATCGACCGCGGCACGTGCGACTTCGTGACCAAGGTGAAGAACGCCCAGAACGCCGGCGCCATCGGCGTCATCGTGGCCAACCACGCCACGGGCGGGAATACCATCATGTCGATGGGCGGCACCGACTCCACCATCACCATTCCGTCGGTGTTCGTCGGTCAGGGCGACGGCGTGACGATCAAGGCCGCCGCCGGCAGCTCGACGACGATCCGCCTGAGCAACCCGGCGCCGCTGAAGCGTGACGGCGACCTCGACTCCGACATCGTCTACCACGAGTACGGCCACGGCCTGACCTGGCGCATGATCGGCAGCATGAGCGGCCCGCTTGCCGGCGCCATCGGCGAGGGCATGGGCGACGTCCTGGCCATCGTCATCAACGGCGACGACCGCGTCGGCGAATACTCGGCCAGCGACCCGGTCGGCATCCGCTCCGCCCCGTACACGAACTATCCGCGCACCTACGGCAACGTTGCCGGCACCGGCGTGCACTTCGACGGCGAGGTTTACGCCGCCATCGGCTGGAAGCTCCGCGAGCTCTATCTGGCCAACGGCCTCACCACCACGCAGCTCCTGCGCGACATGGTGCAGGGCATGATCTTCACCCCGGCCCAGCCGAAGTACGAACAGATGCGCGACGGCATCCTCGCCGCGACGACCACCAACGACTGCCTCGTCTGGACCGCCTTCGCCCACTACGGCGTCGGCCAGGGCGCCTCGGCGACGGTCAGCGGCACGACGGTGACGGTGAACCAGTCGTTCACGATCCCGGTGGGTGTCTGCCCGTAAGTTTCGTTCCCAGTAGTGAGTTTTCGAGACCGCCGCGGAGAGATCCGCGGCGGTCTTTTCTTTGCGATGGGACCAATGGGACCGATGGGACTGATGCTTCCATTCGTCCCATTCGTCCCATCGGTCCCATTTCTCCCTGCGATCATGCCGCGATCCGCTCGATTGCCCGCACGTCTTCGTCTGGCAGCTCGAAGTCGAAGACGTCCAGATCCTCGCGCATGTGCGCCGGGTCGGTCGTGCCGGTTAGCGGCAGCATCCCCACCTGAATCGCGAAGCGGAAGACCACCTGCGCCGGCGTCTTCCCCGCGCGCTTCACGATCTCGCGAAAACGCGCGTTGCGCAGCTCCGCCGCATTCGCGGTGAGCAGCGAGAAGCCCTGGTAGACGATGCCGTTCGCGCGGCAGAGCGCCCGCACCTCGGCGTCCCAGCCCGTGCTCGCATAGCAGCGGTTCTGCACGAATGCCGGCGGCTCGCTTGCGTTGCGGCAGAGCTCATCGAGCTGATCGAGGTCGATGTTGCTCACGCCGATCGAACGTGTCTTCCCCGTCGCGTGCAGCTCCTCCATGGTCCGCCACACCGCGCGGTCGATCTCCGAAAGGCCGCGCCGCCGCGACGGCCCGTGCAGCACGTACGAATCGATCGTCTCGACCTGCAGATGCTCCAGCGAGCTGGCAAACGACTGCCGCACCTGCGTCGCCGCATCGGCGTTCGGGTCGTACGGCAGGCGGTGATCCTGGCCGTCGCGATAGGTGAACTTCGTCTGCAGGAACAGCTCGTCGCGCCGCACCACGCCGTCCGCGATCGCTCCCGCTACCGCCGCCCCGACTCCCGCCTCGAAGTAATGCTTGCGCTGATTGGCCGTGTCGATCCCGCGGAAGCCGGCGTCGAGCGCGAGGCGCGTCAGGCGCTCGGTCCTGTCTTCTTTCCACGCCGTCCCGTAAAGGAATGGAGGGTGGTGCTGTGAGCTCAACTCGAGCACTTCCTGTCATCCTGAGCCAGAGGATCTTCCCACAAGCCGAAAGCATGACGGCGAAGGACCTGGGCGGGAGGGGGAGCGCTGCGTGCCCCTCCCGCCCAGGTCCTTCGCCGCCATGTTTTCCCGTTCCTGCGGAGATTCCTGCGGCTCAGGATGACAGGAAGGGACACCCTCTATCGCCCTTCATCCTTGTCGTGGGCCATCTCATCGAGCGCCACGGCAATCGCCAGGATCAGCGCCTGGTCTTCGCCTGAAGCGATGTCGATGCCGTAGGTGTCGGTGAAGGTGAACCAGCGCTTCGAGACCTGCGCGACCGCGTCGCCGTCGCGCTCGATCGTGTACTCGTGCTCGAAGATCGAGCCGTCGATCTTCAGGTCCTTCCTTCCGCCATGTCGACCTGGAACTTGTCGCCGAACGGCGAGAAGAACGCCTTGGTGACCGTCGCCACCACCTCGTCGTCGCGCAGGATGTCCATCTTCGCGCGGATCGACATCAGCTTGCCGCGGATCGTCGCCACGACATTGCCGTCGAGGTCCTTCAGCTCGAAGGTCTCGCGCAGGCTCATCACCTTGCCGTCGACCTCGTACGCCGGATTGCCCGACGCGTCTTCGATCGTGAAGTCCTCGCCGAGCGAGAACATCTTCTGCCGCATCTTGTATCTCATCGGTCCACCCACTTCATCGCCTTCTCGTTGTATCGCTCCCCGGCGATCGCGTCCGGCCCGAGCGCCGCATCGAGCCGCGCGACGTCGTCCTTCGCCAGCGCGATCTCGCTCGCCGCCGCGTTCTCCTCGAGATACGCGCGCCGCTTCGTTCCGGGGATCGGCACCACGTCCTCCCCCTTCTGCAAAAGCCAGGCGAGGGCGATCTGCGCCGGCGTGACTCCGTACTTCGAAGCAACGGCCCGCACCACCGCCGCCGCACGCATGTTGGCGTCGAAGTTCTCTCCCTGGAAGCGGGGATCGCCGCGACGGTAGTCGCCTTCCGGATACTCCTCCGCGCGCTTCACGTTGCCGGCCAGGAACCCGCGCCCGAGGGGACTGAACGGGACGATGCCGATCCCCAGCTCGCGCACCACCGCGACGATACGCTCTTCGAGATTGCGCTCCCACAGAGACCACTCGCTCTGCAGCGCCGTCACCGGATGGACGGCATGCGCGCGGCGGATGGTCGCCTCCCCCGCCTCGGAGAGTCCGAAGTAGCGCGCCTTTCCGGCGCGAATCAAATCGGAGACCGTGCCGGCGACGTCTTCGATCGGCACGTCGGGATCGACGCGATGTTGATAGAGGAGGTCGATGATCTCGACGCCGAGACGGCGCAGCGAGCCGTCGACCGCCTGCCGGATGTGCTCCGGCCGGCTGGTGACGCCATTGAACTTCCCCTCCTCGATCTTCCACCCGAACTTCGTGGCGATGACGACTTCCTTCCGCCGCCCGCGCAGCGCACGCCCGAGCAGCTCTTCGTTCGTGAAGGGCCCGTAGACCTCGGCGGTGTCGAAGAAGTCGATGCCGAGGTCGATGGCGCGGTGGATGGTGGAGATCGACTCCTGCTCGTCGGCCGGGCCGTACGACTGGCTCATGCCCATGCAGCCGAGCCCGAGGAGCGAGACTTCGAGACCCTGGGATCCAAGACGGCGGCGTTTCATCGGGCGGAGCATATCGGGGAAAGGCAGAAGGCAGAAAGCAGAAGGCAGAAGGCAGAAGGAAAACCGACAACTGTGTCTCCCCACTTCTGCTTTCTGCCTTCTGCCTTCTGCCCTCCAGAGATGCGACAATCCCGAAAGATGTCCCGAACGTTCGATGCCGTGGCGGCGAAGCGGATCGCCGATGCGGTCCGCGAGATCGAGAGCCGCTCCTCGGCGGAGCTGATCGTGGAGATCCGTGCCCGCTCCGGCTCTTACGCGCACGCGGACGGCCGTTTCGCGGCGTTCCTCGCGCTGGTCTCGCTGGTAGTGCTGGTGTTCATGCCGCTGGTGGTGCCGCCGATCACCGTGCTGCTCTCGCCGGTCGCCTTCTACGCCCTCGGCCTCGCGATCGCGGGACGCAGCGCCGCGCTGCGCCGGCTCTGCACCAGCAGGAACGAGCGCCTCCAGGCGGTGCGGACGCAGGCCGCGGCGCTGTTTCACGACCGCGCCATCGCGAACACGAGCGAAGAGAGCGGCGTCCTGTTTTACGCGTCGCTGCTGGAGCGGCGCATCGAAGTGCTGGCGGACCGCGGGCTGCTGCGCAAGCTCGTGCCGAACGACTGGAACGCGCTGCTGGCAAAGCTGCATGTCGAGCGGGTGCTCGATCCCGAAACGATCGTCGAGGACATTCGCGCCCTCGGCGTGATGCTGGAACGCGCCGCTCCTGCGGGAGAGACGAACGCGGACGAGTTGCCGAACGCGCCGGAGATCACGCTGGTATGAGGCGCGTGCGGCTCGCAATCGCGTTGTTCGTACTGTCGCTGCTGATGGCGGTTGCGGTGTACGCGCGCATCGGAGGCGGCGATTCATACTCGGGGTCGGGCGACTCGTCGTCCCATTCGTCGAGCTCAGACGACGACCGCGATTCCGGCTCGAGCTATTCGAGGTCGAGCGACGACGACGATTCGCGTCCTTCTTCTTCCGGCAGTTCGGGCGGCGGCGGAACGACCGTCGAGCTCGATGGCTGCGGTGTCGCCGTGATCTGCACCTTTTTCGGCGTCATTTTCCTGTTCGGCTTCATCGCTGTCGTGATGCAGGAGCGAGTCGTGCCGGTCGTCAGCGTCGGGCCCTCGGCGAATGAGATCGTCCGCGGCCCCGCCGACATGGGAGGGCTGCGCCGCTACGATCCGAACTTCTCCGAGATCGTCTTCACCGACTTTTGCTACAACCTCTTCGCGCGCCTGTACGACTTCCTCGGACGAGGACGCGTCGACGAGCTCGCGCCGTACGTCAACATGGCCGTGCGCCAGGGGCTGAAGCGCCATGCCACGCCGGGGCTGTCGAGCGTGACCGAGATCGTCATCGGCAGCATGACCGTCGTGGCCTTCCGCGGCCTCGATCGGCTCGACGTCGAAGCCGAGCTCGAATTCGAAGCGAATTACGTCGAGAACACGCCGACGGCCGCGCGCCGCTGGTACGTGCGGGAGCGATGGACGCTGGAGCGGATGCGCGACATCCTCTCCCCCGCTCCCGCGAATGCGCGGGCCGAGCATTGCCCGCGCTGCGGCGCACCCCTGCAGACGAACACCGATGGTGCCTGCCTGCATTGCGGGACGACGATCACGGATGGCAAGTTCCAGTGGTTCGTCCGTTCGATCCGAAGCCTGGAGAAGAGCGAGCGACCGCCGGCCATCGGTGGCTCCGGCCAGGAGACAGGCACGAACCTCCCGACCGTCTACCAAGCCGCACTCCAACGGCGGCGCGAGAGGTTCCTCTCGGAGCACCGCGGTTTCACCTGGCAGGGATTCCTCGATCGCGTGCGCCACGTCAACCACGAGCTGCAGACCGCGTGGACGACGCGCGACTGGCACCGCGCCCGTCCCTTCGAAACCGACGCGCTATTCCAAACCCACCGCTACTGGATCGACGAATACCTGCGCCAGCGGAAGCGCAACATCGTGGACGAATTCGCGATCGGCGAGATCATCGTCGTGAAGGTGACGAGCGACGCCTTCTACGACGCCGTCACCGTGCGTATCTTCGCCTCCGGCAAGGACTACACGATCAACGAGGGAGGAGCCGTGATCGGCGGATCGCCCTCCACGACGCGCTCCTGGAGCGAGTACTGGACCTTCATCCGGGGCCGTGCCGGCGCCGCCGCCGACGCCCGCATCTGTCCCAACTGCGGAGGCCCCCTCGCCGAAGGCCAGACCGCCATCTGCACCTACTGCGGCGGCAAGAACACCACCGGCGAATTTCCGTGGGTGCTCTCGCGCATCGAACAGGACGAGGCGTACCGGGGGTGAATCGCGCGGCCCGTGGGGACCGCGCGATTGCGCTCATCTAAAAGTAGTGGTCTCGCGGTACGCCGTCATAGCGCCCGCTGTGCATGCAGCATTTCTTGAAACCGGCGTCCGGAGCCGCAGGGGCAGAGATCATTGCGGCCGAGCTTCTCGAGCAGCTCTTTGTCGCCGTGGACGATCCGCTGGCCGCGCTTTACGCGCGTCTCGGACGGATAGCCCTTCCGGCGCTTGCTGCTCGGCTCAAAAGGAGTGGTCCTCGTGGTGGGTTCTGCGCATGGTCGTGTTCTCCTTTGTTGAAGTGGGGGCCGGGCAGTATCGCATGAGAGGTTTAATAGGACCTATGGGACCTATAGGACCAATAGGAGCTCATAGGTCCTATCTGTCCCATAGGTCCTATAGGTCCTATCTCCCCCTATCACGCCTGCCGTCTCGCCCAGAACGGCGATTCCGGCCAGCGCTTTTCCATCCGGTAGTAGGCCTGGCGTTTGGCGAGGTAGGACTGGTAGTGGCGGCGGACGTCGTTGGCGAAGAGTTGCTGGTGCTCGGTGTCGCCGCCCAGCGTGCTGGCGGCGACGCGAGCGGACTGGATCCCCGAGGCGATGGCGTAGCCGATGCCCATCGACGACAGCGGGTCGAAGCCGGCGGCGGCTTCTCCGGCGGCGAGCCACCCTTCGCCGGCGACCGGGTCGAGCATCTGCGAGTGGGCGGGACAGGCGATGGGGCCATGCACGAGCTGCGCGTTGACGATGCGGAGGCGTGTGGGACGCGTGTCGCCGAGGCGCTCCAGCCAGGCCTCCTGGTCGTGCAGGCGGCCGGCGCGGACGACGTCGGCGTCGGTCATGAACGCCACCACGGTGCGGTTCGACGGGAGATGCGCCGAGTACCACCAGCCGTCTTCGACCGCTTCGACCAGCGTCGCGGCCTGCGAGTCGTCGCCCCCTTCGAAGATCGCGACCAGTCCGGTCAGGTGATCGTCCGCCGTCGCGTGCGCCCCTTGCGTTCGCGCGAATGACGCGTGGCGTCCCGTGGCGTCGATGACGAACTTCGCCTGGATGGTGCTGTCGTTCACGCCGAGAGTCCAACGCGGCTCGACCTTCCCGACCGTGGCTCCGGTGAGCAGTGTGCCGCCGCGATCGGCGACGAGACCGGCCAGCGCGGCGTCGAACCGGGTCCGGTCGAGGTGCCAGGCGTCGCCGCCTCCGGTGTAGAGAAAGTCGCGCGAGACGACATCGGCGCTCCCCCACGCCGCGCTGGTTGCATACGCGCGGCGCTGTCCTTCGGACAGCACGCCCTCCGCGCCGAGGTAGCCGAGGAGCGGCAGCACGCCGGGAGAGAGCGTCTCGCCGGCGCGCCAGCCGTCGTAGCTCGACCGTTCGATCACCACCGTCCGCAGCTTCGAGTAACGCAGCAGCGTCAGTGCGGCGGCGGACCCGGCCGGCCCGCCGCCGACGATCGCGACGTCAAAATCACTGTCGAACTCACTCACTGCTGCCCGCACCTCGGGTCATCCGGCGGCACGCCGTCGCACTCCGCGATGGCCTGCTCTTCCTTCATGAACCAGGCGAGCGTGAAGTAGTTCGTCGGCTGGCCATAGCTGCCCGTCGCCGACATCTGGTTGATCGGACTGCCGACGGCAACGGCTGCCGGGACGAAGCGGTCGTGGTTCCGCTCCTGCTCCACGAAGTACGGGTACAGCCGTCCCTCGGCGGAGTCGTTCTCGTTGACGATGAAGCCCATGTACGACCAGCTGATCACCAGGTTCCCGATGTTGTTCGCGCCGCGCGTGTAATAGACCTGGAAGCCGGCCGGCACACCCGCGTCGGCCTGCTCCTTCGCCGTCATCGGTCCGGTGAGCACGTGCATCGGAGCCTGCGGCGGCCACCAGTACGTGTAATACGTCGGCGGCGACGGGATCTCGGTGATGGCAGTGGTGTTCGGCTGCGGCTTCAGCGGCGGATCGCTGAAGTTCGTGTACTCCACCGAGCACTGATAGAAATCCGACACCCACGGTCCGGACATCCGCTTGGTGAGGTCGCCCGGCTCGCAGCCGTCCTGCGCGACCAGCCACGCCGGCGGCGTGACGCCGGCCTTCGGGTACTTCGTGTACCAAGTACCGGTCTCGTCGCCGAGCGTGCCGAGGCCATGCTCGCGGTACCACGCTTCGTCCTTGTGGATCTTGATCCGGTACGGATCGCTGTAGATCACCGGATTGCGCATCGTCCAGGTGGTCTCGATGCCGGGCGACATCGGATGGCCGACGCAGTTGCCCACCGACGCCTGGTCGAGCGGATGGACGCGGTTCGGCCACCGTTTCGCCGATCCGGAAGTGAACTTTCCCTTCGCCCACTGGCCCACCAGGAAGTACTGCGTCCGGGTGAGGCCCATGTACTTGTCCTGGTCCTCGTTGGTGACGGAGTTCGAGCCGGAGTTGAGCGGCACCATCGGCACGCGGTTGTGGAAGAGGGTCTGGTGCGGCTCGGAGAGCTCGTTCTTCGACGAGTCGCGGAAGTAGGAGAAGAAGATCTCGCGGTTCCTCCGGTTCGCCTCGGAAGCATCGCGCGGGTTGAAGCGCGGCGAGATGAACGACACCATCGACTGCACGTTCGCCACCCAGATGTAGTCGCCGATCCGCTCGAGGATCGGCTCGACGTCGCGCTCGTAGCTGGCCAGGTAGTTCGGGTTGTAGCCGCCGTTGCGATACAGCTCGGGGACAAGGTCGTAGTAGCGGACCCCGACGTCGAACATCACGTCGTCGAGCGTCGAGATGTTGCGCAGCTGGGGGGCGTACTTCGGCGAGCCGACCAGCGCCCACGCGGTGAGGACGACCGGCTCCGCCTGCCCCTTCAGCTTCAGGCGGCACCAGACCGGCCCGTCGGCGATGTCGTCGTACCAGGTGTCCTGCCCGGTGTACGTCGCGATCGGCACCTGTCCGCCGGAGCGGCCGAAGCCGCCGAGGACGACCAGACGGCCGGAGCGGGCCATCATCATGTCACCGAGGGTGTCGATCTCGTAGGGGATGCGCCGGTTGTCGTCGCCGATCGGCGGGAAGGAGCCGTGTGGATAGTCGTTCGGGATGGTGGTACGCGAGAACGACGCCTTCTGGCCGGCCCGGCTGACCGTACGCGGGCCGGGATCGATGATCAACTGCTTCTGCCGCTCCGCCTCTCCCTGGATGTACCAGTTGCGCAGGCTGGCGTCGTCGAGCGGCGTCGGAGGATCGTCGGGATTGGGATAGTAGTTCGCGTTCTCGGTGACCGCATGCGGATCGCCGGCGAGATAGACGTTCCCGATGAAGCCGGCGTTGTTGTACCAGACCGCCTTCTTGTTCGCGACGTGGACGGTCCACTCGATCGACTCGACGTCGGAGTCGTTCAGCGTGACCTCGCGCCCGGGATCGTCGGGATTGTTCGAGTCGAAGGCGTAGACGCGGAACTGCGCCCCCTGCCGCTTGATCCGCCCCGCCGCGTCCTTGAACTTCTTCACGAAGACGGGTTTGCCTCCCTCGCTGCGCGGCGTCCCGTCGGGGGAGCACTCGATCGGCAGCCCGCCGATCGTCTCCGGTTCCAGGTAAAACTCCTCGGGACTGTTGCCGAGCCGGGCCACCCCAACCGCCGGATGAACCGCGTAGCGCGTCGGCCCCTTCTTCCCCGGACGTTTCGGCGCCTGCGCCGCAAGCTCCGAGGCCGCCACCCCGGCGACCGTGGTGACCGTGATGAATTTCCGTCGAGTCCAGTCGGACATTGCTCTCTCCTCACTGACAGATGTGATCGAGGACCGTGGATTCCCTGGGATGTTGTCGGTTGTAGGCTGTCAGTTTAGGGGCAGTCGGGAAGTTTGGAGCGGGTCGTGATGGAAGCGCCGGGCTTCGACCGGCAGGCTCGCGAGTGGCCCGGTGACCTGACGGCACCGGAACGCTCGGATAAGATTGCCATATGCGCCTCCTTGCGGCTGGTGTTCGGCTCGGCTCGTACGAGATCGTCGAACTGGTCGGCCGCGGTGGGATGGGAGAGGTTTACAAGGCGCTCGACATCGTGCTGCGGCGTCATGCTGCCCTGAAAGTGCTCCCGGCAGGCGGCGACGACTACGAGGAGCGGGTGCAGCGGTTCCTGCGTGAGGCGCGCGCGGCGTCCGCCCTCAACCACCCGAACATCGTCACGATCTACGATGCTGGCAGCATCGCGATTACGCCGGGAGCCACGACGCACTACATCGCCATGGAGTTCCTAGACGGCTCCACGCTGCGGCCGAAAATGGGCCGGACGCCGATCGAAGAGCTGCTGCCGGTTTTCGTCCAGGTCGCCGACGCGCTCGCGAAGGCGCACGAAG
This sequence comes from Thermoanaerobaculia bacterium, assembly GCA_035629865.1. Classification (GTDB taxonomy): domain Bacteria; phylum Acidobacteriota; class Thermoanaerobaculia; order Gp7-AA8; family Gp7-AA8; genus QHVT01. The sequence continues at coordinate 14,762 of DASPHC010000114.1, forward strand.
CCGGTGTCGTCCATCGCGACCTCAAGCCCGAAAACGTCCTCGTCCGTCCTGACGGGGTGGCGAAGATCGTCGACTTCGGCCTGGCCAAGAGCTTCACCGCCGCGGCCATGGACCCTTCGCAGTTCGAAACACACGAGGGCGTGCTCCTCGGGACATTTGCGTACATGTCGCCGGAGCAGACTCGGGGAGGCCGCGTCGACGGCCGCTCGGACATGTTCGCATTCGGCTCGATGCTGTTCGAGGCGCTCACCGGAACGCTCCCGTTCCTCGGGGACTCCGCGCTCGAAACGTTGCAGCGGATCGCGCATCACGCTCCGCAATGGCCCGGCGGCGTCACGGCGGACCGGCTGCAGGAAATCGCAGAGCGGTGCCTGGCGAAGCATCCGGACGACCGCTACCCCACGATGTCGGACGTCGCGGCAGCGCTTCGCGCGGCACGAACGGGAGAGGTTCCCAGTGCGCGACCAAGGCCACGTGAACCCGCCGCCGAGCTCTCGCCAGCCGCACGGGAGGTGGTGAACGTTGCCGCCGTCAACGGGACCACGGTCTCGATCCGGGAGCTGCGGGATCTGTTCGACGACCACAACATCCTCGAAGACGGACTGGACGAGCTCGTAGCGGGCGGCATCCTGGTCGAGCAGGACGTGCGTCGCGGTACGTTCAGCTTCGCGTCGGCATCCGAATGCGAAGCGTTCTACAAGCGAATCCCGCGCCGCCGCCGCAAGGAAATTCATTCCGCCTGCGCCGCACAGGGAGAACGGCTCCTCGGCGCCCGTCCGGCCACGGCCGGGTTGCTGAGGCACTTCCAGGCTGCCGGCACTGCGGCGAAGGTCGTCGAGTACGGCCTGCCGCTTCTGCGGCATCTCGAACGAGTCCAGCCGGCGGAAGCCATCCACGTCGCCGAGATCGTCGTCGAGGCGGCCGGCGACGACCTCGGATCGCTGCTGGAAGCGACGGAGCTCCTCGCCCGCGCCCACGTGCAGCTCGGCGACTTCGACCGCGCCCTGGCGCGGATCGACGAGCTGCGGCCACTGCTCGAGGCGTCGCCCGACGCGCTGACGAGATTGTCGCGAACCGCCGCGCAGGTGGCGTGGGAGGCACGGCGCGTCGACGTCGCGGAACGATGGATTCGCCGCGGCCTGTCCGGCTCCGGGCAGGCAGACGACGCCGCGCCCGTTCGCGACATCCTAGCGCTCGCGGCGAAGATCGCCACGGTCACCGGAAATACGGCGTCCGCCGATGCGTATGCACTCCGTCTCTCGCGTGAGGACGCACGCCCCTCGGCGAAGGCAGAAATGCGAGGCGGCAGGATCGTGGTCCCTTCGATGCGATCGCTGCCGGAGATCGATCCTTCCAAAACGGACCAGTTATGGCAGAGCGAGATCGTATCCTCGATCTTCGAGACGCTGACGCGCGTCGCCGTCGACGGACGAATCGTTCCGTGGCTGGCCCGGTTCGAGGCGAACGCGGACTCGACGGCGTTCCGGTTCCGCCTGCGCGAAGACCTCCGCTTCCACAACGGCCGCACCGTCACGTCCGGCGACGTGGCGTTCACGTATGCACGGTTTCTGCGCCAGCACACGAACACGTCGCGGTGGTCTCTTGCACCCATCCGAGGCGCTCACGCCGTCGCAGATGGAGCGACCGATGTGCTGGAAGGGTTCCACTGTCACTCCGACCGCGAGTTCACGATCGAGCTCACCGGCCCCGTCGCCGTGTTCCCAGCCATTGCGAGCTTTGCAGGGGCAGGCGTCATTCCGGCCGAAACCGGCGCGATGTCCGGGACGTGGAGAGAAACGTGCGTCGGAACCGGTCCGTACCGGGTGGCGCGTTTCGAGCCGAACCGGCGGTTGGAGCTGGAGGCAAACCCGTTTTACTGGCGCGACGGGCTTCCACGCACGGGCCGCCTCGCGTTCGTCATGGGTCTCTCCTCTTCTGAGATCCTCGAGCGGTTCCGTTCGCGCGAGCTGACGCTTGCGCGCGATCTCTCGGACGGCGACTTCTGGAGCCTTCGCCGTGACGCGGAGCTGCGGGCGCAGTACGCCGAGTCACCGCGGCTTTCGACTTACTTTCTCGTCGCTAACCGGCGGAGGGGAGCGTTCGCCGATCGGACGCTCCGTAAGGAAGTGTTCGGCATCGACGTCGAAGCCGTGCTCCGCGCGTCGCAATCGCCCTTGATTCACCGCGCGCATACTCTTTCGCCGCCCGGCCTCATCGGCCACGTGCGGTCGCCAGCCAATACGTCGCAGCCATCCAAGACGGCCCTTTTTCCGAAGATCCCCGTGAAGCTGGGCGTGCTTTCGGGCTTCCTGCTCAACCATCGTGCCGTGGTCGAGCGTCTCGTGCAGGCGCTCACGACACGCGGGCTCGTCGTCGAAATGGTGGAGATCGACCAGATGAACCGCACCCCCGCGCGACTCGAGGCACTCGATCTCGCCGCCGGACGGTGGTACGCCGATTACCCGGACGCCGATTCGTTCAACGACACGCTGCTCCACTCGCATCGAGGGATCTACGGGCAACTCTGTGGCGATCCGAAACTCGACGAGATCATCGAGCGCGCACGCGCCGAGACAGACCCGCGCATCCGGCGCGACGACTACGCGGAGATCGAAGAGCTTCTGCAGCAGGAGGCAATCCTCCTGCCTCTGTTCCACGAGAGCGCATATTGCTTTGCCCAACCCGAGGTTGGCGGATTCGACGTCAACTTCTCGTACCCCGCTGTGTCCTACGAGCAGCTTTGGCTGTGAGTGGGGCCGGCCAGAGACCGGCCGTCCGATGCTCTCCGCGGCTCGCCTCTCTGCTGCCGTAGGCAGCGAAAGATCTGTAGGCCCGGCCTTCAGGCCGGGTACAACGAGCGGCCGCCAGGTGAGCCCGCGTAGCGGGCGACAGAAAAGATCGGACGCGCGTTTCTCGTCTGTCGCCCGCTACGCGGGCTCGAAGATGCACCCACGCTGAACCCGGCCTGAAGGCCGGGCCTACAGATCTTTAGCTGCCTACGGCAGCAGAGAGGCATGCGGAGGGGTGCCAACTCCCTACCTCTCCAGAACCTCCAGCGCTTTCTCCAGTTGCTCATCGCGCCCGGCGCGGATGCCGGCGAGGGTTGGCGACACGGGGACGGTTGGGGCGATGCCGATGCCGTGGTGGCGGGAGCCGTCGTGTTTGAGGACTTTCATGCCGGTGAAGACGACGCGGTAGCCGCCGGGCAGTTGCAGGATGTTGATGTTGCCGTTCGTGCCGGCGGTGGTCTCTCCCACGATCTCGCCGAGCTTGTAGGCCTCGACGATGCCCATCCACGACTCGGCGTAGCTGATGGCGCGGCCGTCGGTGAGAAAGACGATGTTCTTCGTCAGGCGCCGCTGCAGCGGCTGCAGCGACCAGCGGCCGCTCGTCGACCACTCCACCCCTGCGAAATCGGGCCGGCGGAGGACCGGGACGTTCCACCGCGCCGACTCGGCGACGCTGTCGATCAGGTGGCGGAGCGGTTTGCTGCTGGTATGCGGATAGCCGCGCAGGTCGAAGACGATCCCGCGCGCCGCGGCCAGCTTCTCGAGCGAGGCGTCGAAGGCTGCGTCGTCGACGCGGTCGAGGTCGACGTACCAGAGGCCCGGCTTCAGCTCGGCGATCTGCTCCGGCCGCCTCTCGCGCAGACGTTCCGGGCGCGGCGTGCACGTCAGGGTCACGACGCGCGTCGAGGCGTCGGCGTTGCGGATCGTGAGCGCGGCCGCCGTACCGGCGTTGCCGGATCCGAGCTGATTGAGCGCAGTCCAACGCCGCCACTGCGGGGTCGCTCCCGAGATCAGCGCCTCCGTCTCCCGCAGCGCCTGCAGGGCGGGCTGGCCGTCGATCGCGACCACTTCGTCCCCCGCCTTCAGGTCCGTGACCGCCGCGTCGACCGTGGTGACGACCAGAGCGTTGCCCACCACTCGCCAGAGAATCGGAAGGGACACCTGCCCCTGCGCCGAGCCGTGCATGACGGAGCCATGTCCGTCGTCGAGGGCGGCGATCATGCGCCGCAGCGTGCGCAGGAATGCGGCCTCGTCGCGATCGGTGCCGGCGGCGCGCAGCGCGGTCTGCAGCTCCGCGGGCCAGCCGGCGTCGACGACGTCGAAGTAGGGATAGAAGTGCTGGAGGGCGTTCCAGACGAGTACCACGGCGCCGATCCGCGTCGCACGGTCGTTCCCCGTGTAGGAGGCAGTCGAACGGGCCAGCGGCTCGTGCGTCGACGGCGGCAGCGTGCGCGACGCGTTCGCGTAGACGGCGAGCGGAATCGACGCCGAAACGCCGCCGCCGAGGTCGAGCTGAAGCGGCTCGAGCGGCTCGGGGCTTCCATCGGCTTTCACGAGGCTGCGCCGCACACGCTCGCTCGAATAGATCTTCCCCGGCGCCCGCGCCTGACCGAGGCCGGTGTGCTTCCACTCCACGATCTCCTGCGCACCGTCCGGTTTCGCGGCACTCTCCTTCGGCGGTGCGTTCGTCGGATAGATGCGGACCGACGGTGCGAGCGGCAGGAAGACCTCGCCGAGGCGCGCCGCGAGCTCGGCCGGATTCTGCGCCCGCTCCACGATGTCCACACCATGCACCGCCACCGCGTCCCAGTCCGCGGCCGCTGCCTCATCGCTTGCGTGGAAATGACGGACCACTCCAAAGAGGCGCGTGAAGGCGACGAGGTTCTCGAGCCCGCGCGGCGTGATCGCGCGCGGCGGACCGGAGCGCAGCTCCACCTTCCCCAGCGTTTCGATCGTGACGTCGTCGAGCCACGCGCTGCCTTCCTGCAGCAGGATCATCCCGATGTTCAGGGTCTCGGCATCGCTCGCGACTTCCCCGGTGATCTCGTAATACGCCCATTCGGCCGAGCGGATGGGCCGGTCCTGCATGTTCTCGAAGAAACCCATCTGTTTCGCGGTCCGGTCGACGCGCATCCAGAGGCCGGCGGTGGCGGTCGTCCCTTCCACGCGCACGGCACCGCGGTACCGGATGCGCTTGCCGCGGTACGGCGTCGCGTCGATGGTCTGCATGACGTTGCCGAACACCGGCCGCCCGTCCTGGCTCTTCGGCGCGCCGCTCACCCGGACGCTCTGCTTTCCCTGTTTCGGTGTGTCCGTCGAGAGCGCGCCCGTGTACCCCCACAACGTCGTCGGCGAGATCCACCCAGGCGGCACTTCGCCCGGCGCCCCGCTCTCGAAGTCGAGGTTGACCGGAGCCGGATTCGGCGCAGCGCCGAGGAAGAGCGCGGCCAGGAGCAGGAACGCGAGGGCGAGGGATCGAGGCATGAGCCGATTCTGGCAGAGTGGGAAGCGCACCGGACGGCACGCGCGTGACGTTTCGACGAACGTCGGCGGCTGGCCGTCGGCGCGTTCCTCCACCAACCGTTCGATGGGGACACGTATCGCGAGAGCCTGCCGACGTGACGTCGGCGGTCCGTCGCTTCGCGTGACACGGACGTTCGACGCGGACGGCGTCTCGCCGTAAGGCACCGGACCGCCGGGCTCTGGCCGGCCGGTCCGCCCACGTCGCGTGGGCAGGCTCTCGGCGGGAGCTGGCCTTCGGCGCGTTGCCCCCGCCCGACCCGTTCGATGGGACGCGCAGGTGCCGTTCCTTCCTAAGAGCGCTGACTCTGCGTCGCCGGACGGCAGCGTGCTACGTTAGCGCCCGAAGGAGGAGCTCCCGATGGCTCCTGAGCGCACCCGAGCGATTCTGAAAGTCCTGCAGCGCGGGAGGGAGGAGAAACTCGCGGGCTCGATCATGAAGATCTTCGGCGCCTCCTCGCTCGAGGAATGCAGCGCCACGTACGAAATGGTCGGGAAGGCCGAGCGGGCGTCGCTGGACGAAGCCGTGGAGCGGCTGGCGGCGAATGCCGGCGCGGCGTTCCTGCTCGGCGTCGAGAATGAAGAGCGGCGCTGACCGGGCGGAACGAGGCGCAGGTCCCAGCACTTCCCTTACGGCGAGACGCCGTGCGCCGGCGAGACGCCGCCGCGCCAGCCCGCGCGACGCGGGCGCTCCACGCACGGACGCCACGGCTCGCGATGGATGAAGCCATCCGCTCTTCGAGACGCGGCGGTCGATTCGCGAGGACCGCGGTCATGCGCCGGAGCGCCGACGTCGCGTCGGCTGGACCGGCGGCGTCTCGCCGGCGGACGGCGTCCCGCCGTAAGGGGAGTGACACCCATTCATCCGGCCGCTGCGCCGATTCCGTCAAACCGGCGTCAATCCTCTGACACCGCAGCGCAATTTCGTACGCCGCGCACTAGTCAGAGGATGCACTTTGCCGTTATTCTGAGTGAGGTCCGAAGTCCAATACAGCCCGGGGAAGCCATCGCAGGCGCTTGCTCGTGAACTTTTTTCGGACAGTTATTTGTCTGGAGTGATACCCATGTTCAGTAATAGTGCCCGTGAACTCTGTCCGCGTGGAATGGTTGTGTGCGCCGTGCTCCTGCTGGGTCTCCTTGCCGGAGCCCTTCCGGCGGCCGCCGCAGGGGTGTTGAGCGTCGAGGTCGCGAGCGGGTACAACCTCGTCGTCGATTCGAACGTCACCTCTCCGTCGACCTACGGTCCCGGGGCGGCCTACATCGGCGCCAGGATCTGCAACACCGGCGACGCGCCTCTGTCGAACGTCTTCGCCTATACCGGCAACTACAACTCCGGCGTCGGCTCGACTCCCGGCACCTTCCCGGTGCACAACTCGACGGGCGACCTGGTCCACCCGCAGATCACGAACACGGGCAATTACTCCCTGACTCTCGAGTCAGGCGACCTCGGCCTCAGCGACGGCACGCGCTACATCGGCAGCCTCGCCGCCGGCGAGTGCCGGATGCAGTACTGGCTGATCTCCTACCCCCATTGCGTCAACGTGGGCGGCAACTCCGACACCCCTCCGTGCGCCACCAGCATCACCGGCGGGATCAAGCCGGACGACGACTTGTCGCTGAACTACGACGTCTGGGCCACGACCACGACCGGCATCGCCGCGCCGTCCGTCAACCAGCGCCGCGACTTCACCCTCCGCAACGAGATCTCCGCGGCGGCCAACAAGATCTGGCCCAACACCACCTCTAAAGTACCCGACGCCTACCTGGCCGCTATCCAGGCCCTCATCGGCTGGGGCACGCTCGGTCCCGACGGCCAGCCGCTGACGGCGAGCAATCCGGTCTACCCGGGCCAGCGCGTGATCACCACACAGGGCATCTGGTACGACCTCGGGACCGTGGGCGCCGGCTTCGACAACGACGGCGACCTGATTCCCGACCAGAACGCCTGGCTGCAGCCGGTCGGCGACGCCGGCGCGTTCGACGCCGGCTGCTTCCGGATGGTCAACGTCTACGGCATCATCATCGTGAAGCTCAAGAGCGGCGGCGAGCTGCTCATGCCCTTCCAGAACGAACTCTATTTCGAGCATCTGCCGGAGAACACCGGCGTGGTCGGCCTCGTCTATTACCAGTTCATCGCCACCGACCAAGGCTGCAGCGCGGCCATGACTCCCTACCAGGAGGCGGCGTCGGGCTTCGACAACGAGAAGTTCAGCGCCGACTTCGGCCTCAGCAACGGCCTCTCGAGCGGCACCTTCGGACCGGACCTGACGTTCACTAAGGACGACGGCGTCTCCGCGACGACCACCGGCAGCACGCTGACCTATACCCTCCACGCGCAGAACGACACCGACGTGGCTCTCGGCGCCCCCGAGTTCGGCGTTCCGCTGATCGTCCGCGAGACCATCCCGGCCGGCACCACCTACGTCGCCGACTCGGCCGACGACTCCCCCGCCAGCAACCTCGAAGAGCCCACCGGCACCGGGAGCTATACCGAAGACCATACCGACATCGACGGCAACGTGGACTCCTGCACCATCAACTACAGCATCGCCAGCTCGCAGTGGGTGGTGATGTACTCGAACAACGGCGGCTCGACCTGGTCCCTCACCGCGCCGGTCGGGGTCACCGACATCCAGTGGCTGCTCCTGACCACGATCGATCTCGACGGCTCCCATAACGGCACCGCCTGCGTCGCGCCGAACGGTGTGTCCGACGGCACGCTCCAGACCTCGCTTCCACCCGGAAAGGAGTTCCGGGTGCGCTTCCAGGTGACGGTGAACGCCAGCGCCGGTCCCGTGGTCTGCAACACCGGCTCGGTCGGCTTCGGCAGCTCCGCGGCCACGACCGCCACCGACTGCACGATCATCACCGGCAACAACTCCCTGAGCGGCAACGTTTTCAAGGATGACGGCGTCGCCGGCGGCATCTACGGCAACGGCACCAAGGACGGCACCGAGGCGGGGATCGGCATGGGCGTGATCGTCACGCTCTACTACGACCTCGACGGCGACGGCGAAGTCGGCAGCGCCGACATCGTCTACGGCTCGACCACCACCAATGCCTCCGGCGCCTTCACCTTCACCACGCTCCCCGACGGGCCGTACCTCGTCGTGGTGAAAAAGTACGACGGCCCGACCCCGGACGTCACCAACAACGCCGCTACCGACTCCGGCTTCGGCACCACCGGCTGGGGGAACACCACCACCAACCCGCAGTTGCCGCTCACCACGAACCAGGGCGTCCTGCAGTCCGCCGAGGACACGACCACGGTCACCCTGGCGGTGAATATCGATCTGGCGAAGAGCAATCCCACAGGCCAGACTCCCTTGAACGCCCCGATCCTCGGCAACGTCAACTTCGGCTTCGCCCCGCCGCTGCGCCTGACCAAGGGCGTCGCCGGCAACGCCGACCTGAACAACGACGGCCGCGCCGACACGGCGGTCGACGAGGGCGACGTCGTCAACTACACGATCAACCTCGAGAACCGCCTGCCGAGCGTCGGCAAGCAGGGCCCGACCGGTTGCCAGTACACGATGTGGGCGTCGACCGGCGTCAACGGCTCGCCCGCGAGCAAGGAGTTCACGAACCCGGCGAACGCCTGGGACGGCCCGAACCGGACGGTCGCTTCGGCACTGGTCACCGGCGGCGGCAACCGCCTCATGGACGGCAGCGGCTTCACGGTCCGGACGCAGGCGGGGAACATCACCAAGGTCGAGGCGCTCTACTTCGGCTACTTCGGCTCGACGCTGACCGACGACTCGCTGTCGCTGAAGCTCACCACCGGCGCCGGGAACACCACCACGACGCTCGGCACGGCGCTGATCGACAGCTATGTCGGTGAGCCGGCGGATCTCGATCCGAACAGCGCGGTGAGCTGGGACGTCACCTCGGTCCGGCCGGGCGGCGGCGCCTGGACCTTCGCCGATGCCTGGTCGACGCTGCGTCTGGAGATCAACCCGAGCAAGTCCTCGGCGGCCGACCAGAAGACGTTCTTCCTCGACGCCATCGGCCTGCGCATCACCACCGACCAGGATTGCGAGGCCGGCACTTCGACCACCCTCCGCCCGGTGCCGCTGCAGGACAGCTATGACACCGGCAGCTTCGCCTTCGTCTCCGCCAGTCCGTCGCCCGACTCGGTGAACACCGGCACCGGCGTCCTCCAGTGGAACGACGTCGGCCCGATCCTTCCGGGATCGACGACGACCGTGACGGTCACGATGCAGGCCCTCAACCTCGCCGGCTCGCGCGTCGGCACCTGCGGCGGCTCCTCGCCGCCGACCACCAACAGCACTTGCAACTGGGCCGAGACGGCGTGGGGCGGCAACAACGTCGACTACGCCGACGGCCGCCAGGCCAATGACGCCAGCGACAACATCGCCGTCACCCTCCAGGGGAAGGGCGAGCTGCGCGGCACGATCTGGAAAGACACCAACGTCGACGGCTGGCCGAACAACGACGGCGAGCCGGCGCTGCCGAACGTCGTCGTCACCCTCTGGGGCTGTGTCCAGGAAGACGGCGTGACGATGGAGACCAACTCCACCAACAAGACCTGCGAGAACGTCACCGGTGGCAACTTCTGGAAGGCGCTCAACACCACCACGACCAGCAGCAGCGGCGCCTACGAGTTCATCGGCCTCGACACAGGCTTCTACCTGATCGAAGTCGGCGACAACAACGGCATCCCGGGCACGGGTAACACCTCCCCGTTCGGAGGGACGCAGACCGCGGAGCCGAACGACTCGCAGGCCGCAGCGGCGGGCAGCGCCACCGGCACGAACGGCGTCTGCGCCGGCGGCTGCAACAACACCTGGGGCAACCCGGCGGCGAACACGAACGCCCTGAACCTCATCAACAACCCGACCGCCGAGGAGATCATCGGCGGCATCAACTTCGGCTACAACATCCCCAGCGCCGTCATCTACGGCAACATCTGGTGGGACATCAACGGCAACGCCGCGCAGAACGCGGGTGAGGGCGACCTCTCCGGTTTCACGGTGCAGCGTTACTCCGACCCGAACGGCGACGGCGATCCGGCCGACGGCTCCCTCCAGGCGACGACCACCACCGACGCGAACGGCAACTACAGCTTCAGCGGCCTCGTTGCCGGCTCGTACGTCATCCAGGTCGTCCCGCCGACCCTGCTGAACAAGGCGTGGGTCGAGACCGTCGAATCGACGGGCGGCACCGGAAGCCTCAACAACCAGATCCCGATCACCGTCGTCGCCGGCGCCATCTCCGGCTCCCACGACTTCGGCTACACCCAGTCCGACACCGCCGACATCGGCGACTCGATCTACTACGACTTTGACGGCGACGGCATCCAGGACGCCACCGAGGCCGGGATCCCGAACGTCACCATCGACCTGTACGAAGACGTCGACCGCGACGGCACCATCGACCCCGGCGTCGACGAGATCATCCAGACCACTTCCTCCGACGCCTCCGGCGCCTACCTCTTCCAGAACCTGCCGGCCGGCAGCTACATCGTGAAGGTCGACACCACGGACCCCGACTTCCCGACCGAAGTCACCGCCACCGGCGACCCGGATCTCACCGCCTCCAGCATCGGAGACCTGATCTGGCTCGACGCCGACGGCGACGCCGTGCGCGATGCCGGTGAAGACGGCATCTCCGGCGTGGTGGTCAACCTCTACAGCGACGACGACGGCAGCGGCACGCTGAGCGGCGGCGACTCGCTGGTGGCCTCGACCATCACCAACGTCAACGGCAACTACCTCTTCACCGGCCTCTCCGCGGGCAACTACTTCATCGACGTCGACGACGCGACGCTGCCGAGCAGCCTGCTCGCCGTCACCACCGGCAACCCGTCGGCGACGATGATCGCCCTGACCAGCAACTCCCAGAGCTACCTCCTGGCCGACGCGGGCTACAGCCTTGCCGCGAACTTCTCCATCGGCAACCGCCTCTGGCACGACGTCGACAACGACGGCGTGCAGGACCCGGGCGAGCCGGGCATCCCCTTCGTCGACGTCGTCGTCACCAACGGCACCGGAACCGGCTGCGCCGGCGCCGGCTGCCGCGTCACCACCGACGCCGACGGCTTCTGGATCGTGACCGGCCTGACCAACGGCACGTTCACCGTCAACGTCGACGACACGGACGTCGACTTCCCGCGCGACTTCACCGTCACCACCGGCACCACCGACCCGCGGGTCATCACCGTAGCCGGCGTCGACCGGACCAACATCGACTTCGGCTACCGCTTCACCGGCGCCGGCTCGACGCCGACCGGCTCGATCACCGGCCGCATCTTCCAGGACGCGGACGGCGACCTCGCCTACGACCTCGGGGAAGCGCGCAACGGCACGACGGTCAACCTGATGGACGAGAACGGCAACATCGTCGCCACGACCGCTACCGCGGCCGACGGAACGTACTCGTTCACCGGCATCTTCATCGGCAACTACGCCATCGAGTCGGTCGACACGCTGGGCACGCGCTACAGCACGATCTTCCTCTCGGCCGCGCAGACGTTCCCGAACCTGAACATCATCTACCAGACCTCCACCGAGACGACCGCCGACGACCAGAGCTCGGTCTCCGTCGACGGCGTGCACGCTAACCTGCTGCAGGACTTCGGCTACAAGCGCTTCCTCGGCTCGATCGGCGACTCGGTCTACTGGGACGTCAACGAGAACGCCAGCCAGGACATCGGCGAGCCGGGCTTCGCCGGCGTCACCGTCCGCCTCTACGACGCGGTCTGGAGCGACACCAACAACAACGGCCTGTTCGAGAGCGGCGAGGGCACCCGCACGCTGGTGGCCACCACCTCGACCATCGCCGATAACCCGCTGACGACGGCCAACGAGGGAGGGACCTACCTCTTCTCCAATGTCGCCACGCTGGCCTCGGGCCACCAGTACCTCGTCGAGGTCGACACGACCACCCTCCCCGGCGCCAGCCACACGCTGATCGCCGATCCCGACACCGACGGCTTCCCCTGCACGCTGCTCCCGACGCCCGACGTCATCGGCGACGACTTCCCGCCGCCGTCCGTCTGCGACAGCCAGCAGCTCATCTTCGGCTTCCTCCCGGGCAACAACTACCTCGGCGCCGACTTCGGCTACCGCGTCAACGGCTCCGGCTTCGCCACCATCGGCGACCAGCTCTGGATCGACACCGACAGCGACGGCACGCGCGACTCCGGCGAGCAGGGCATCCCGGCGATCTCGGTCTGGCTCGACACCGACAACGACGGCGTCCTCGACTGGACCGACGGCAACGGCAACAACGTCTGGGATACGGGTGAAGGCGAGCAGTGGACGACCAGCGACACCGACGGCTTCTATGCCTTTACCTCCGTCGCCAACGGCACCTACAACCTCAAGGTCCTGACCACCGACCCCGACTGGCCGGCCGGCCTCGCCACCACCCCGACGTTCGAGGTGCGCAGCGGGAACACGGCCAGCCGCAACAACGCCGTCCAGGTGGTCGTCTCCGGCGGCGCGGTCAGCAGCATCGTCGACGGCGACCCCGCCACGACCGACACCTGCTCGAGCTGCAACCTGAACGTCGACTTCGGCTACCGCTACGCCGGCACCAATGCCCTCAGCGGCACCGTCTGCAGCGACGACGCGACGAAGAACGGCTACTGCGGCGCGACCGCGACGACCTACTCTGGCGTCACCACCGGGGAGTCGGCGCTGGAAGGCGTCCAGGTCACGGCCTACCGCTGGACCGATGACGGCGACGATACCGCCTGGTCCGTCGCGGGCGTCCTCGATGCCGGCGATACGTTCCAGTTGCTCGGCACCGCCCCGACCAACGCGAGCGGCGACTACTCGTTCGCCAACCTGCCGGACAACGTGGTCCTGGTCTTCAGCGTCTCCGAGACCCAGAACCTCCGCCTCACCACCACGGACGGCAACTCGAGCGTCGAGGACGCGAACGTGCTGAAGCGGTCGTTCTACGAGGGCACGACCACTTATGAAGGGAACACCGTCACGGTCGTCGGCCGCCAGGCGCTGAGCATCGGCCCCGACACCGACAACAACATCCAGGACGTCGATTACGCGTTCGACCCGACCCTCAACGGCAACATCGCCTACGACTACGGCGACCTGCCGGCGGGTTATGCGAACACGCTCCTCGCCAACAGCGGCGCACAGCACCGCGTCCTCCCCGGCAGCATCTACCTCGGCCCCGCGGTCACGACGGAGAACGACGGCATCCCGACCGCCGACGCCTCCGGCGACACCGCCGACAACGGCATCACCATGATCTCGACCACCTTCGGCATGGGTGGCGGGGCCTACATCAACGTCGTCACCTCCGCCGCCGGCTGGCTGGCAGGGTGGATCGACTTCAACGGAGACGGCGACTTCGACGACGCGGACGAGATGATCCTCGACCAGGCCGTCGTCTCCGGCAACAACGTCGTCTTCTTCTACGTCCCGACCACCATCCCGAACGGGCTGACCGACTTCTTCGGCCGCTTCCGCATCTACCCGTCGCGTCCGCAGATCGTGGCCAGCACCGGCCCCGGCCTCGACTCGAACTTCCAGCGGATGAACGGCGAGGTCGAGGACTACCTCTTCCCGATGACCGTCTCGCCCACCAAGGTCGAGATGATGTCGATGGACGCGGCGCAGGGGAAGAAGCACGTGACCCTCACCTGGAAGACTGAGTCGGAGGTCGACAACCTTGGCTTCCACGTCTACCGCGAGATCGGCGGCGTGCGCGAGAAGCTGAACGAGCACATCATCACCGGCTCCGCGTTCATGACCGGCCGCAATACCGTCGGCCCGCGCAGCTACCGCTTCGTCGACCGCAAGCCGGTCGCCGGCTTCGTGCAGTACTACATCGAAGACGTCGACCTCGACGGCACCCGCACCATGAACGGCCCGGTCACGCCGCACCTGTCGAATGACGACAGCGACGGCGCCGTCACCACCGAGCCCGATCCGACGCTCGGCTCCGCCGGCGGACGCTTCACCACCGCCGCCGGCATGGGCGTGAAGATCCCGGCCCCGGCCGAGCCGGCCGCCGCGCAGCTCGCCGAGCAGTGGCAGCTCGCCGGCGTCCCGGCCGTCAAAGTCATCGTCACCACGCCCGGCTGGTACCGCGTGAAGAAGAGCGACCTCGTCGCCGCCGGCTTCGACCCGGGCACCAACGGCAAGGTCCTCTCGGTCTTCAGCGAAGGCACCGAGATCCCGGTCCTCGTCAACGCGAAGAACGAAGGAAAGTTCGACGCCGCCGACTCGATCGAATTCTTCGGCCGCGGCATCGACACCGGCAGCACCGGCGGCCGCGTCTACTACATCACCGCACGCAAAGGCTCCGGCCTGCGGGTGAAAACCACCGGCGGCCGCGGCAACAGCGGCTCGACTCCGCCGGCGAGCTTCCCTTACACCTTCGAGCGTTACGAACGGACGGTCTTCTTCTCGTCGCTCGTGACCAACGGCGAGCGCGAGAACTTCTACGGTCCGGTCATCAGCAGCTGGCCGGCCACGCAGGTCATGACGGTCTCCAACCGCGACAGCAGCGGCACGGCGGAGCTCGAAGTGGCCGTGCACGGCGCGACCGCGAACATGCAGCACGTGATCGGCGTGCAGCTGAACGGCACGTCGATCGGCGACGTCCGCTTCGACGGCCGCGTGCGGCACGTCGGCAGGCTCGCGGTCCCGATCGGACTGCTCGCCGCCGGCGACAACACCCTCACCTTCACCGGCCTGAACGGCGGCGAAGACGTCAGCGTCCTCGAGTTGCTGCGCCTCGTCTACCCGCACACCTACCGCGCCGACAACGACGCCCTGACCTTCACCGCCTCCGCCGGCACGGCGGTCTCGGTGAAAGGCTTCACCACCACCGCGATCCGCGTCCTCGACGTCACCGACCCGGCCAACCCGGCGCTCGTCGACGCCAACACCGGCAACGCGCCGGACGGCAGCAAGATGGTGTCGTTCGCGTCCACCGGCAGCGGCAAGCGGACTTACTTCGCCTTCACCGAGGGCCGCGTGCTCGCGCCAGCGCAGATCGCCTGGAACGAGCCGTCGTCGTGGAACGCCGCCACCAACGGCGCGAACCTGGTCATCCTCACCAACCGCGCCTTCGTCAGCGCCGCCAACGCGCTGAAGACGGCCCGCCAGGCCCAGGGCATCACCACCGCCGTGGTCGACGTGCAGAACGTCTACGACGAGTTCTCGTACGGCCACCACTCCCCGCACGCCATCCGCGACTTCCTCCTCCGCACGCAGTCGTGGAAGACCAAGCCGCACTACGTGATCCTCGTCGGCGACTCCAGCATCGACCCGCGCAACTACATGGGCTTCGGCAGCTACGACTTCGTCCCGACGAAGATGGTCGCCTCGACGTTCATCAAGACCGCGTCCGACGACTGGTTCGCCGACTTCGACGGCACCGGCCTCCCCTCGCTCGCCATCGGCCGCATCCCGGTGCGGACGGCGGAGCAGGCCACCGCGGTGGTCAACAAGCTGATCGCGCGCGGCAACGCGCCGTCCGGCTCGTGGACCACCAATGTCGACATCGTCAACGACGCGCCGAACGGCTATCCGTTCGACCGCGCCGCCGGCCAGATCGCGGCGACCGTGCCGGCCGGCTTCAACGTCAACCGCATCTCCTTCACCACCACCCCCTCCGCCCCGGCGGCCATCATCAACGCCTTCAACCGCGGCTCGCTCCTGACCACCTACATCGGTCACGGCTCGGTCGAGCTCTGGAGCAACGGCTACTTCAGCTCCGACACCGCAGCCGGCCTGACCAACAGCGACCGCCAGCCGTTCGTCGTGGCCATGAACTGCCTCAACGGCTACTACCACGACCTCTTCACCAACAGCCTCGCCGAGGCACTGATCCGCAACCCGAACGGCGGCGCCATCGCCGTCTGGGCCTCCTCGGCGCTCAGCGGCGTCAACGGCCAGCTCACCGCCACGCTGGAACTCAACCGCCAGCTCTTCGGCGCCGCCCCGATCACCATCGGCGACGCCGTCCTCCAAGCCAAACGCGCCACCGGCGACCCGGACGTGCGGAAGACCTGGATCCTCTTCGGCGACCCGACGATGAAGTTGAAGTAAGGGTCCTCCTGTGAGGAGGACAGGCATTGCCTGTTCTCCTCACCCGCCACCCCGGACCTTGCCCACGTCGTCGTGGACCGCTCTCGCGCGGACCGCGCGTGACAGACCCTCACCCCGCAAGCCGAGCACTTGCCCTCCGTCATCCTGAGCGAAGGGCGGGTGGGTGTGAGGGAGCGAAAGGATCTGTACGACGAAAAGCGCTCCAATGACGCTCGACTCCGGCCGCACCACGCACGAATCTCACTTTTCGTCGCCCAGATCCTGTCGCTCCCTCACGCCCCCCCACCCGCCGCTCAGGATGACGGAGGGGGCGGTCGCGGATGATGGCGAGTGAAGAGCGCCGGTATAGTGGACCAATGAGCGGCGACAGCGAGCAGGGAAGACCCCGCCTGCCGGGAGCAGCACGTCCCTCCTGGCACCGCCACGCCAGAACACTGCTCGGCTGGTTCGGAATCTTCATCGGAGTCGTTGGAATCGCGAGCATCGTCGCCGAGCGGCGGGCGGCGGACCGGCTGAAGCAAAGCTTCTCGGACCAGGCGGCCCGGTTCCGGGCGCAGGAACGAGGGGAGCGCACTGCAACCGCCGGCGGATCGGCCGTGATGTGGCGGGGCTGGACCCTTCGACCGGGCGACCGTGTGCGGATCACGAAGTGGGCCGGCACCTTCAAGCCGGAGGACACCGGCGCGGGAGTCGAAGTCGCGGCCGGTCGAGGACAGATCGGCGTGGTGGTGCGAGGGGAACGGCGGCAGAGCACCGTCTATACGAGAATCGATCCGGCCGAACCGATCCAGATCGTCCGGGTGCGCTGGCTTCCTCAGCGATGGAAAGCGAGCGGCAGCGACACCGAGCTCGCTCTCGAAGAATTCGAGGCCACGATCCACGTGAGTTACCTCGAAGTGATTCGCTGACGGGGATGGGACCGAGAGGACTCTCATCGGTCCTATTCGTCCCATAGGTCCCATAGGTCCATCGGTCCTATCGACCCCCTGTTACCAGAACTGTCTGATTCCACCCTTATTGTTTTCACACATTTCTGACACCGTACGCGACGGATGACACGATGCTGGGGACTACTTTGTGACCTAACAGACGAAGTCACCGCGGTGTCCTCGACACCAACCAAGGGGCGTAACGCCCCTTTTTTATTTTCCGGAGCGAGGGGCGTTTTCCGTCCTGCATCACTGCTCCTGTCTTCACACAAGCCGTCGAAAAAAAACGCCCATGGGGCGTGCGGGGGAGGTCTGTCTCATGAGGAAGTCGCGCAACAGCGAGCGAGGGGTGGCACTCGTGATCGTCATCTTCGCGTGCACGCTCGTTCTCCTGCTGCTGATGACCACGCTGGTGATGACCGGCACGTCGCGGCGCATCCTCGCGCGGCAGTTGCAGGCGCAGGGGCAGGCCATGAGCGCCGCGTCGGCCGGATTGAACGAGGCGGTGTCGTGGTTCGTCCACCAGCCGCAGCAGCCGGTCGTCGCCTTCGACCCCAAGATCGACGCGGGAGGAGTCTGCACCCACATCCCGCCGCACGCCCCGCCGGTCTTCGAGTCCGAAGAGCCGGCCCTCGGGATCGTCCGGTCGTTCGAGATCTCGGGTCCGGGACGGGTGTGGGCACGGTATGAAGTCCGGCGCGTGAACGGCGTCGTCCCCTGTCCGGTCGTCGACATCAGCCTGCGCCGCGGCAAGACTCAGGCGGGAATGATCTGGCGGCTCGCCTCCGAAGGGTTCGTGTACGTCCGTAACAACGCCAGCGTCGGCCCGGACGTCCGTCCGAACGTCGTGCTGGCCCGCCGCACGATGGCTGTCGACATCCAGCGCCTCGGCCTGGCCCTCCCAGGCTCGACGGCGGCGCTCGCCGCGGTGCGCGGCAACAACATCAACGTCATCCGCCCCTCCCGCGTGCAGGGAGGCTCCACCGGAATCGGCGCCGTCTACCCGCCGTCCACCGGCACGCCGAACGGCAACGGGACGATCAGCGGCAACCCCTCGCGCACGACGACCACCGACGGCTTCTCCATCCAGCAGATCTTCGGCGTCACCCAGAGCGAGCTGCTGGCCATGGCCGACATGGTGGTCGACGACGAGTCGCAGCTTCCGACGCCGATGCCCGACATGGCGCTCATCGTCATCCGCGGCAACGCCACCTTCAACGCCACGAAGAAATTCACAGGCAGCGGCATCCTGGTGGTGCTGGGCAACCTGATCCTCAACCCGAACTCGGATGCCTTCTACAGCGGCGTGATCTGGGTCGGCGGCAACTTCAACATGTCTCCGCCCGGCATCGTCAACGGCGCGGTGGTGGCGAACGGCAACGCCCACCTCTCCGGCGGCAACGAGGTCGCGGAGATCAACTACGACCCGGCGATCATCGCCCAGATCCGCCAGCAGATGGGCAACTACCTCTTCAGCCGCAGCCCGTGGATCGTGGCCCGTCCGGCACAGGAGTGCAGCCAATGAGACGCACGGAACGAGGCATGTCTCTCATCGAAGTCCTGGTGGCACTGGCCATCCTCGCGGTCATCGTCGGGTTCTCCGCCCGCATGACCAACATGGCGATGCGAGGGACGCGCGACAACGTCAACAAGCAGTTCGCCACGCAGAAGGCGATCTCGATGCTCGAGGAGCTGCGGGCCCTGATCCAGACCCAGTCCGGCACCACGACCATCGTGCTCGACAACTACGACGACGGCACGACGAACCAGCCTCTCCTGACTACGCAGCTCGGCGTCACCGATCCGGCCGCAGCCTCGAGCGGCAACGTCCGCGCCGCCGGGAACTGGCTGTACGAGCGCCGCATCACCGTCCAGCGGGTCCCCGGCGCGAACGACCTGCGCATCGTCAACGTGAAGGTGTTCGTGCGCGACCACGGCAGCCCGCGCCTGCTCGCCGAGGTCGCCGGCGTGCTCAGCACGATCGGCCAGAACATGCCGCCGACGCAGGTGTACGACGTCTATCTCATCGCGATCGAGAACGTCCCCGGCTGGTGGGTCTACATGGACAACATCGTCCCGTTCGTCGAGAACGCGATGCAGGACCTCGAGTCCCGGCACCCGGGGCTGCAGTTCCGCAAGCACTGGATCCGCAAGCTCGCCTACGGCCGGGACCTGCTCTACCGCCCCTTCGTCAACGACCAGGCCGACGCCGAGCAATCGATCGACCGCGTCTACTTCTATCCCGGCAGGCTGGCCGACGGATCGCCGGTCGAGAACTACTACCCGACCACGGCCATGCGGGGACAGATGCGGCTCGACGCCAATCCGGTCAACGACGCGAGCCCCGCCTACTCCTTCGCCGACCAGTTCAACCACGCCCTGCGCCATCCGGACGAGCTCGCGCTGTTCCAGCAGCGTGTCGCCGCGGGCCTCGAGACCGCCGACGCGCCGACCCTGCGGCTGCTGCTCGACGACATGAACCTCAACCCCAACGACTACCGGAACGCCATCATCATCAACCTGCACGGCGAGCTGTTCCCCTTCCCGCCCGTGCGCAATTACTCCGACGCGGCGAAACACCCGCCGTCGTATCCGTACACCCGCGTGGTCACCCACCCGGAGCGCATTACCTACAACAACGGGGACGCCGTCCGGCTGCGGGTCTACTCGTACCACAACAACCTCGTCGACGCGGCCACCGTGCCCGACAAGCTGACGGTCCCGATCTCGATCGTGCTCGAGGACATCCAGTGGATCCCGTCCGCGGCGAATGCCATCGTCGCTGTCGCGGGCGGGATCGATCTCGACGGGAACGGAGTCCGCGATTCGTACGCGCGCCAGAACGCCGGGACGACGCCCACCAACACGGCCATGTGGTACTCGGCCCAGATCGTCGGCGACGACACGATCCTCCGCCTCTACAACTCGCCGCTGAAAACGCCCTGCACGCCGAACAACAACTGCAGCAACAGCTGCGGTGTGCATACGTCGAAGCGTCTCTATGCGCTCGAGTATGTCCCCTCGCCGGTCGAGGATCTCCCCGACCTCGGCGTGCCGATCCCGTTCTCCATCGACCTCGCCACCCAGGGGAACGTCGCCAAGAACACGGCCCGCTGGGTCATCACCATCCCCGCCTCCGCCCTCACCTCGGATCGCAGCTACGCCTTCCAGACCCGCATCGGCGACGACCTGACCACCGGCGCGATCGACCACCAGCCCTCGAACCTGTCGCGCACCTACGTCTGGCGCGGATCGGACCTCTGGAAATTCGGCAGCGCGACGGTGGACGGCAATCTCCCGCTCAGCGAGCGTTTCCAGATCCTCGGCGACCCGCGTCATTGCCCCTACGCCGACCTCAAGCTTCCGCACGCCGGCTCCGGACGCGCCAATGCCGACCCGCTCGGGATGGGCTACAACCGTTACTTCGACGACTTCCAGAACGACTCCTCGAACGCGTCCGCCACGTGGCCGGGCTGGAACTATCGCGCTCCGATCGGCAGCACGCGCTATGGCGTCAAGAACGACAACGACAACCACAACGACGGCTGGGACTCGGGGAGCGGCCATCTCGAAGTCGACATCCCGCGCATCTACCAGATGCTCCGCACGTCCGTGATGCGGACGCACTCGGTCTACACCACCATGACCGGCTTCTCCTACTACTACGTCGGCATCGGCGGCGAGATCGGCTACGACGCCTCCAACGGCTTCACCAACAGCATCCCCATCTCCGCGAAGCCATTCACCGGCGGCACGGGGTCGCGCTACGAGCAGTCGATCACCGACGCGCGCATCAACAACGTCGACGGCGGCGTCAAGTACATCCGGCAGAACACGACCGGCAGCAGCACGGCTTTCTGGTGGTCGATGAGCTGGCTCGGCGAGCTCGCCCCCGACGCGATGTGGGACACGTGGGCCGCGACCGGCAATCTCCCGACCGGCACCGGCACGTCGACGTTCTCGCGCGCCCTCCGGGCGAACGTCAACACCAGCACGCTCCTGCCTCCTCCTGCGGGAACGACCCTGCTGAACACGGTGCGCCGTACGCACGAAGAAGGGTGCACCACGTTCTTCTGGTCTGGCAGCGCCGACTCGACGTTCCATCACCAGCCTGCCGACAACACGACCGCGGCGCTCCAGTCGCCCGACGGCACCGCCATCGCCGACACGTACAAGCTGCCGATGCCCGACACGATGGCGAACAGCCGTCCGTTCGGCATCAACGTCGACGACGACGGCATGATCCCGAACCACTTCCTGCAGCAGCCCTACGGGGCCGCGACGACGCTGCAGCCGCTCGCGGAGTTCTACCGTCATACCAGCGGCATCTACGGCAGCGCGCTCCTCGCCATGCGCAGCGGCAACGACGCCGCGTTCGTCGTGGTGAACGGCCTCTCGCCGGCCGGCGAGTCCGGCGTCGCATTCATCTCGCGCTGGTCGTTCCTGAGCCTCATCCAGAGCTTCCTCGAAGCCGGCACCTACACCACCGGCGGCAACCCCGATCTGGCGCGCGTCCGCGAGCTGCCCCGCGTCGTCATCACCCAGCCGAACGACAACATCGATCTCAACGACCCGAACAGCGTCCAGGTGATCTGGACCGCGCAATGGCGGCGCTGGGACGGACTCCGGTACACACCTTCCTACGCGAACAACTTCACCGAAGACACGACCATCCGTTTCGCGGTCCTCTACAGCCGCGACAACGGCCGCACCTGGCTCCACATGAGCGACGATACGCTGGCCACTCCCGGCACCCGTCCCGACAACGCCCATCTGCAGACGGCGACGACATACAACTGGCCGACGCCGCGGGCCACGTTCCCGAAAGGCAATTACCTGATCCGCATCGAGGCGTACCGCGACGAGATCCCGCGGCACTACGCCTTCCACCAATACCGGGCATTCGTGAAGAGGTAAGCGATGCGAAACAAAGAGGCAGGCTTCTCCCTGATGGAAGTGACGGTCGTGCTGGCGATCGTCACCGTGATGATGATCATGGTCTTCGGCCTGATCGAACAGACCGTCCGGACGACGATGTTCGCCGAGAGTCACAACGACCTCGCCGTCATCTCCCAGAAGGCCGTCAACGCGCTGCAGGCCGAGGTGATCCAGACCAAGATGGTCTTCGAAGAAAACACCCTCGGCTCGTCGTACCGGGGGGCCCTCAATCTCCCGTCGATTTACCCGGTCTGGACCGATTCGCTGATGCCGGTGATCCAGCCGGCCGTCGGGATCGCACCCGACACGAGTCCCCGCCATACCGGCAACTCCGCCCTGCTGGCGCGCCAGCTCGCCCCGCTCCGAATCACGTACAACCATGACGGAAACGGCGCCACACCCGAGATCGAGTTCGTCGCCGACCGGTACGTGTTCGAGTACATCTACCTCACCTCGACGTCCAATCCGGCGTTCGCGCGCAGCGGCCGCTCGCTCGACCTCGTCATGACCACGAGCGTGCAGTACGCCGACTACTTTCAGCTCGTCTCCCTCGGCTCGACGGCGGTCTCGCGCATCGTCCCGAAGCTCACCGCTGCGGGCCTGGCGCGCGCCTGGGATCCCGGCCAACCGCTCGCCCAGGCGTTCTACGCCCTCTCCGGCGCCACCGACGGCACGTTCGACGCGCCGCTCGGCAATCCGCGCATCGAGCTCGGCAGCGCGAAGAGCCTGCTGCCCGGCCTCCGTGGCGGCCGGATCTCCGGGAAGATGACCTACTCCGTCGGCTTCGTCCCGACCCCGCCCGCGACGCCGTATCCGCTGCGGATTCCGATCCGCCTCTTCGCCCCGGTCGTCGCCGGCCGCCCCGGTTTCCCGAGCGGCTTCGAGATCAAGATCTCCGGCCCCTCGGGCAACCGCCAGGTGATGACCCGTGTCGTCCTCATGTCCCACTACGCCGCGAAGTCGTACGAGTCGCAGCAGGGCTTCGTCACCACCGCCGCCAGATTCTGAAGAAATTGTGGCCCGCTAAGGTGCATTAACAACGGATGGAGATACCCATGAAACGCACTTGGCTGCTCTCGCTGGCGTTCGCGACGCTCCCGCTGGTCGCAGACGAACCGAAGAAGAAGGTTGTACCGAAGCCGCCCGCGGCTGCCGTTCCACAGGCCGCCCCCATCGCCGCGACCGACTCCCCGCTCGTCCGCGCCGCCAAGCTCGCCAACCGGCTCGGCCGCAAGCCGACCGGGCCGGTGATCACGAACGCCACGCTCTCGCGAAGCGGCGGGAACGCGCACGTCAGCACCACCGCGAGCCAGGCGCCGATCCTGTTGCCGCCCGGCCCGCCGCCGGCTCCCACCCCCGAAATGGTCCACGCCGAGAACCAGGCCAAGGCGAGACAGCAACAGCGCGGCGAGGACCAGAAGAAAGCGACCGCTCGCGCGGAAGAAGAACAGCGCCGCGCCCAGGCCGCCACGGCAATCGACGATGGCTACGCCGAAGGCGCGGGCATCGACGACGCCGAAGTAGTGGTTTCCGGGGCGGACGGCAAGCCACCGGTGTAGCGGTCGCTAGGATTGATAGGACCTATAGGACCTATGGGACTGATAGGACCTATAGCCCCCCGCCCCTCATAGGCCCTATCAGTCCTATTCGTCCTATAGGTCCTATCACCCCCACGCCCACCCGCCCCCCCGATTGCATTCCCCCACCCTCCTCGGCCATCATTCCGGCAAATCGTCCCATCGGCCCCGGTCCCCAATACTGGTATCTCGGAGGACAGCCATGACATTGCCGAAGAATCTCTTCGCGACGCTCCTTCTTCTTCTCGCCCCCGCGGTCTTCGCCCAGGACACTCCTCCACCTCCCGAAGAGGAGCAGAAGGAAGACTCCGTCGTCGAACCGCACACGATGGTCATCGAAGTCGGCAGCCGGAGCCCCGAGCGCTCCCGCACCGACACACCCGTGCCGGTCGACGTCGTCCCGGTCGAGGAGATCGCCGACGAGAGCGGCCAGCTCGACCTCGGGCAGTTGCTCCAGTTCGTCGCGCCGTCGTTCAACTCCAACCGCCAGTCCGGCTCCGACGGCAGCGATCACATCGACGCCGCCACGCTGCGCGGCCTCGGTCCCGACCAGGTGCTCGTCCTGATCAACGGCAAGCGGCGGCACACCTCCTCGCTCGTCTACATCTTCGGCACGCGCGGACGCGGAAACGTCGGGACGGACCTGAACTCCATCCCCGTCAGCGCCATCGAGCGGATCGAGATCCTGCGCGACGGCGCCGCTGCACAGTACGGCTCCGACGCCATCGCCGGCGTGATCAACATCGTCCTCCGCAAAGACACCGGCCTGAACGTCCTCCTCTCCGGCGGCGCCTACACCGCGGGCGACGGCCAGAACGAACAGATCGCCGTCAACTACGGCCTCCCGCTCGGCCAGCGCGGCACCCTCAGCCTCACCGCCGAGATGCTCAACCGCGACAAGACCAACCGCGCCACCCCCGAGGAACCGCGGGTCATCGGCGACTCCGCGACCGAGAACCTCACCTTCTTCTACAACCTCGACATGCCGGCCGGCGACACCTCCACCTTCTACGGCCACGGCGGCTACAACGGCCGCGACGGCCTGGCCGGCGCGTGGTATCGCGGCGGCGTCGGCACCGACGACATCCCCTCGCGCAACTCCGCGCAGATGTACCCGGGCGGCTTCGTCCCCGACATCGGCAGCGACATCCGCGACCTGTCTGCGGCCTTCGGTTACCGGACGCTCGTCTTCGGCAACTGGTCCGCCGACATCAGCACCAACTACGGCTCCAACAAGATGGAGTACATCATCAGCAGGACACTCAACGCGTCGATCGCCACCACGAACAACGGCATCTCCCCCACCCGCTTCGACGCCGGCGGCTTCGAGTTCACCCAGCACACCACCAACTTCGACATCTCCCGTTACTACCGCGACTGGTTGCACGGCGTCAGCGTCGCGGCCGGCCTCGAGTACCGCCGCGAGACCTACGAGATCTTCGCCGGCGAGGCCGGCTCCTACGCCGACTTCGACGGCCCGGGCGGCGGCAACGCCGGCTCGCAGGGCTTCCCCGGTTTCCAGCCGGTCGACGAAGTCGACGCGAGCCGCAACAGCAAGGCCGCGTACATCGACCTCGAATTCCGCACCACGCCGCGGCTCCTGCTCACCACCGCCATCCGCGGCGAGGACTACAACGACTTCGGCAACACCGTGAACGGCAAAGTCTCCTTCGCCTTCGCCGCCACGCCGCTACTCAACCTCCGCGGCTCCGCCAGCACCGGCTTCCGCGCCCCGTCGCTGCACCAGCGCTACTTCAGCTCCACCTTCACCGACTTCATCGCCGGTGAAGCGGCCGACGTGAAACTGGCCCGCAATGACAGCGAGCTGGCCCGCCTCGTCGGCATCCCGTCGCTCAAGGAAGAGGAGTCGCTCAACTTCTCCCTCGGCCTGACCTGGAACCCGAAAGACCGGGTCTCCATCACCTTCGACGCCTACCAGATCACCATCGACGACCGCATCGTCATCACCGGCGGCTTCACCCCCGACGACGCCGACATCGGCCACATCATCGAAGCCCAGAACCTCGCCGAAGCCCGCTTCTTCACCAACGCCATCGACACCCGGACCCGCGGCATCGACGTCAGCGTCTCCCGGGGCAGCACCCTCGCGTGGGGCGAGCTCACCACCGCGGCCGCCCTCAACCTCAACGAGACCGAAGTCGAGCGCATCAACACCGCCCCCGGACTGGCCGGCAAAGAAGACACCTACTTCAACACCCGCGAGCGCCTCTTCGTCGAAGGCTCCGCGCCGAAGACCAAGGGCATGCTCAGCGCCGACCTCCGCAAAAACCGCTGGAACACCGGCGTCCGCCTCAACTACTTCGGCTCACTCGAAGCCGGCACCTGGACCCACCTCGACGACCCCACCGCCCCCGCCCAGCACTACGACCCCCGCCTCACCACCGACCTCCACTTCGGCCTCGACCTGGTGAACAACGTATCGCTGACCGTCGGCGGCACCAACATCTTCGATGAAATGCCCACCGCCCAGGACCCCGCCGAAACCGAAAACGGGGCCCTCTGGGAAAACGTCCAGATGGGCATCAACGGCGCGTCGTATTACGTGCGGCTGGGATGGAAGATGCCGGGAAGCAGGTAGTCGAACGGTTCACCGGAACATGAAGTACACCGCCCCCACCATGCAGAGTGAGGCCCAGACGAAGTTCATGTTGAGCGGTTGGCGCATGTAGAAGATCGAGAACGGGACGAAGACCGCGAGCGTGATGACCTCCTGCAGGATCTTCAACTGCGGGAGGGACATCCTCGTGAAGCCGATCCGGTTTGCGGGGACCTGCACCAGGTATTCGAAGAGCGCGACACCCCAGCTGATCAGCGCGGCGATGTACCACGGTTTGGATGCGAGGTTCTTCAGGTGGCCGTACCAGGCAATGGTCATGAAGATGTTGGACAGCACCAGGAGACCTACCGTCGTCGCGACTGTTCGCATAGGCGCGTATTCTGCCGGAACGTTGCTGGGAGAGGCTTCGATATGGTTGCGATTTCGCATCGGTCCGGCGCGTGAAACGCTTTTTCTGCATCGCTGCTCTCGCCCTGTCGCTCTCCTGTCGCAATGAAACTCCACCTGCTCCGGCGGATACACCGGCGCCCGCTCCCGATACCGCGGCGACGGTCACCGCATCCGATTCCTCCGCCTCCTCGGTGCCGCCCGCGCCGGAAGCCTGTGCTCCCGCGCCGAACCGTCTCTGTCCCGTCGACGACGCGGCAAAAGATCCATCTTTCGACGCCTACCGGCAGCAGCTTCGAGCCGCCGTACAGCAGCGCGATGAAGCGAAGCTGCTGCCGCTGATCGATCCCGCCATCCGGACGAGCTTCGGCGACGGCGGCGGGATCGACGACTTCAAGAGCTCCCTGTCCCGCACCGAAGGTTCATCCTGGACGGTCCTCGAGAAGGTCCTCAGTCTCGGCGGCAGTTTCCGCGGCGAAGGGGAGCAGGCGTCGTTCTGGGCTCCCTACGTCTATTCGAACTGGCCCGAGTCGATCGACCCCTTCCAGTACGTTGCGGCCATCCGCAAGGGTGTGTTCCTCCGGACTACCCCGGCCGCCGCCGCACACACGGTCGGAACGGCCGACTGGGCGATCCTCGAGTTGCTCCCCGCCGACACTCCCCCCTCCACCCGCAACTGGCTGCACGTGAAGACAGCCGACGGACAGGAGGGTTGGGTCCATACGTCGGACGTCCACAGCCCGGTCGGCTACCGCGCCGGCTTCAACAAGATGAACGGCCAGTGGAAGATGACTGCCTTCGTGGCTGGGGACTGAGACCTTCGCGCGCTCCCTGGGAGCGCCGGTCTTCGACCGGCCGGTCCGCCGACCTTCGGTCGGCAGTCTCTCGCGACGCAACTACTCCCGAGGGCGGCCGGACTAAAAGGCCGGCCCACAGGTAGGGGGTCAGATGCGGGAGCCGGGGCCTATATGTGGCCCGGACTTTTAGTCCGGGCCGCACTCGGGATGCGGAAGCACTGGCGGGGGATCTCCCGAGAGACTGCCGGCTGAAAGCCGGCGGACCGGCCGGTCGAAGACCGGCGCTCCGGGAGACCGGCGCGCTGAGTAAGAAAACTCCGGCCCCTCTCGAAACGAGAGGGGCCGGAGAGTCGGAGAGGGCGGGTTACTTGTTGTGGACCGTGATGTTGCCGCCGGTGACGGCCTGGGTGGCGCTGTCGTAGATGGCGGCGTTGCTGCTGTCCCACACCTGGATGCGGAAGGTGTCGGGGTTCCCGTCGACGACGGTCACGACGAAGGCGTAGCTGCCGGTGCCGTTGACCGTGGCGGTGCCGCGGAGCTGGGCGGTGTTGCCGGTGACGACGAGCCAGTCATAGGACGTGCTCTGGAGCGTGGCGCCCGAGAGCTCGAACTTCGTGCTGCCGGTCGGCGTCGTTGCGCCCTTGTGGTACTTCGCGTTGACGTTGAAGTTGGCCTTGTTCCCGAACCAGCCTCCGCCGGTGATGAAGCCGGCGTTGGCGTCGTAGACGACGGCGGAGCTGAACGTCGCCGAGGCGGTGCCGCCGTCGTCGTCGGATACGACGATCGTGGCGGTGTAGATGCCGGCGGCAGCGAAGGTCCGCGTCGAGGTGCAGGTGCCGGCGGCGCAGGCAACGGTCGACGTGGCGCCGTCGCTCCAGGTGAAAGTCGCAGTGTGCGTGTCGGCCGAACCGGCGTCGGTGTAGGTGACGCTGACCGTGGCCGGCGTGCCGGCGGCGAGCTGGCCCGTAGGACCGGTGACGGTGCCGATGGCCGGGGCGGCGTTGGCGACGGTGACGGTGGCCGATGCGGTGGCGGTGGCACCGGCGTCATCGGTGACGGTCACGGAGACGACGTACTCGCCGTTGTCATCCGGGGTGAAGCTGTTGCTGCTGGCGTACGGCGCACCGTTCTTCGTGACGCTCCAGGTGGCGGTATAGGAGTCACCGGCGTCGAGATCGGTCACCGAGACCGAGGCCGAGACGGCGCTGCCCTCGACACCGGTCGACGGCGCGGAGACCTCGGCGGCCGGAACGTCGTTGACCGAGGCCACGGCGACGTTCACCGTCGCGGTCGCGCAGAGCGAGCTGTCGCAGACCTCGTAGGTGAAGCTCGCAGAACCGTGGAAGTTCGGGGCCGGGGTGAAGGTGATGGTGCCGGCGTCGAGGACGACCGAACCGTTCACCGCGCCGCTCACGCTGGAGACGGTCAGGGTCTGGCTGCTCTCATCGGCCGGGCCGGCGCTGTCGTTCGACGTCAGCTCCGAGGCCGCGAACTGGAGCGCCGTGTCTTCGTCCGTGTTGCGGCTGTCGTCGGCCGCGGTCGGGGCATCGTTCACTTCGTAAACCGTGATCGTGACCGTGGCGACATTCGACTGCAGCGAGCCGTCGGAGACGCGGAAGGTGAAGCTGTCGGTGCCGTGGAAGTCGGGCGCCGGGGTGTACGTCTGCGACGCGCCGGTCCCGCTCAGCGTGCCGTTCGACGGGCTGCTGACGATGGTGTAGGTGAGGGAGTTGCTGTTCGCGGCGGCCGCCTCGAGGGTGAACGTCTCGGCGATGTCCTCGTCGGCGTTGACCGTCTGGTCGGCGACGCCCGGAGGATTGGTGCCGTTGACGCCCGCCTCGACCGCGTTCTCGATCGCGTCGGAGATGTTGGCGTAGAGGTCGTAGCCGGTGAGCGCTTCCACCGCGTCGACCGTGGTGAGGTACGTCATCCAGTCGACGGTGCGGATGCCCTGGGTGTTGGGCATGATCACGGAGATCGTGCGGGTCCCGGCGGTGACGCGGGCGATGTCGTCGCCCGAAGCCTTCGGGATCACCAGGGCTACCTTCCAGGTCACTGCCGGAACGGTCACATTGCCGTTGGCGAACGTGCTCATGAAGCCGCTGCTGCCGCTGCCGCCCGTGCCCGAGCCGCCGGCGATGATGTAGACCTCGTTGGCCGGGAGAAGCGTGCGGAGATAGTTCTCCATGTTCGCCCACGGGCCCTGGTTGTTGTCCGGAGCCTGGGGGATCATGTTGGTCATCAGGAACGTCGCCTGATTGATCGGCATCGAGGTCTCGGGATCGCGGTCGGCGTTCGGGACCATGTGGCCGCGGTCGAAGCCGGAGCCGAAGTAATCGGCGTGGGTGACGCGGTACCAGTCGGCCGGGATGGCCGGGTCGGGACGGAACGTGTCGACGCGCACGAGGCTGCCGATCCACTCATCCGCAAGGTGCCAGCTCACCCAGTTCGGCGTGCCGCGGTCGCGGTTGTAGGAGAGCGCGAACTCCGGCTTCTCCATCAGGTAGTTGTTCGGGTTGAAGAGGTCGGCCGTGGCGCCGGACGGATTGCCGAACGTCAGGTGGACGTCGGCCGGGTACGACGGCGCGGCGCCGGTGGCGATGCTGAAGCTGAAGGTGTAGTTGTTGCCCGGGCTGTCGGCATTGACGCCGCTGTCGTCGAGGTCGACGTCGTGAACGAAGTCCTTGACGATCGTGGCGGTGCACAGCTCGCCCGCCAGGAAGGTCACGTTCGGGGTGATGATCCAGGCGTTCGGGCCGCCGACGGCGATGGTGGCGTCGTTGTGCGCGCCGGTGGTGGCGCAGTTGATGGTGTACCACCCGGCATCGACGGTCACCGGCTCGGTGAACGTGATGGTCAGGCTGGCGTCGCGCGGCGCGGTGGTGCTGTTGTTGCGCGGGTCGGTGTTCAGCACCGCCGGCCCGATCTCGACGATCGGAGCGGTGCGGCGCGGGTTCGGCGTGCCGGTGACGAAGTCGGCGCTGTTGACGTTGGTGTCGGTGAAGCCGCCGTTCTTGCGGAACACGGCCAGCGCGTTGCTCGGCGTCGGCGCGTTGCCCGCCCCTTCGCGGCAGTTGGCGGTCGAGCCGTAGCCGACCAGGTCGACCACCGGCGCCACGACGACGCAGCCGTCGAGCGCGTCGCCGTTGCTGACCAGGGCCACCTTGCCGTTGGTGCCGCTCAGGTTGAGCGAGCCGTCGACATTGGCGGCCGGGACGTCAGCGCCGACGGCGCCGTTCGTGGCCAGCTTCACCAGGTAGTACTCGCCCGGCAGGATCGTGCCGCCGATCGGCTGCACCTGCCAGGTGGTGCCGGTGGCCGAGCCATACTGGATCGTCCAGCCGGACAGGTCGAAGGCGACCGTGCTGGCGTTGTAGAGCTCGACGAAGTCGTTCTTGAAGGCCGCGCCGGAGTTGCCGCCACCGCCGTAAACCTGGCTGATGACGACGTGGTCGAGCGGCGGCGGCGGCGCCGGCGTGACGGTGATGGTCACGGCCGCGGTCACCTGCGGGTTGACGTTGTCGGAGAGGCGGGCGGTGAAGCTCGCCGTGCCGGAGAAGCCGGGCTGCAGCGTCACGGTGTAGGTGACGTTGGCAGTCCCCTGTCCGCCCGTGACGGCGACGGACGAAACGCCCGAGCCCGTGACGGCCGACCAGTTGAAGATGCCGTTGTCGTCGAGACCCGAGAAGCTCACGGTGAACGGCGCCGCGTCCTGGGCCACGGTGGCTACCGGGTTGGCGAAGCCGTTGATCGTCGGCGGGTCATTCGCGACGAGCGGGGTGACGGAGACGTTGACCGTGCTGGTCACCGCGGGGTTGACATTGTCGGAGAGGGAGGCGACGAAACTCGCCGTCCCGGAGAAGCCGCCCTGCAGCGTGACGGTGTAGGTCACGTTCGCCGTGCCCTGTCCGCCGGTGACGGTGACGGTGGCGACGCCGGTGCCGGCAGTGGCGGACCAGTTGTAGATGCCGCCGTCGTCAGTCCCCGTGAGGCCGACGGTGAAGGGTGCGGCTCCCTCGGTGACGGTGGCGATCGGGTTGGCCGGCGCCGTGATGGCCGGGGCGTTGTTGCCGCCGCCGCAGGAGGGGATTGTGACCGCGGTATTGCGCGGCGTCGGGGCGCCGATGGTGAAGTCGGCGTTGTTCTGGTCGGTGTCGGTGCAGCCGTTGGCAGCGCGGCGCGCGGCCGTGGTGTTCGACAGGTTCGCCGTCGGAGCGCCTTCGAAACAGTTGGCCGTGGTGCCGAAGCCGACGAAGTCGACCACTCCGGCCGGGCAGGTGCCGGTCAGCGCCGCCGTGGAGGCGACGAGCGCGACCTTGCCGGCCGTGGCGCTCATGGCGATGGTGCCGCTGGCGTCCGGCGTGGGGAGGAGCGGCTGCGAGCCAGCTCCGACTGCTTCCTGCACCAGGTAATACTGTCCCGGCGCAAGCGTGCCGCTCAGCGGAGTCACCGCCCAGGTCGTCCCGGCGGCGCTGGCGTACTGGACCGACCAGCCGGCGAGGCTGACCGGCGCGGTTCCCCGGTTGAACAGCTCGATGAAGTCATTTCGGTATTGAGCGCCGCTGTTGCCGCCCCCGCCGGACACCTGGCTGATCACCACGTTCGGAGACGCGGCATAGGCGATGTTCGCGACGGAAATGAAGCAGAGCAACAGCAGGACGAGGGTACGGCGGACGTTCATCTAGGCGCTCCTCGGGTTGTCGGTGGATAAACGGGGTTGGAGACAGAGGAAACGCGCCTGATGATGGGAAATTCCAGGTGTCTTAATCGATGGGTCCCATAGGTCCCATCAGTCCCATTCGTCCCATAGGACAAATGGGACGAATGGGACGAAATGAGACAGAAACCGTTACCGCTCCTGCGCGGGGATGAAGATCGCGTCGCCGTTCACGTTGTCCACCACCGAGGCGTAGACGTAGAGCTGGCTGCCGGTCGTCGAGAACGTCACGTACACCGAGTCGAGCGCCGCGAGGGTCGGGAACAGCCCGTTCAGCGTCAACTGCAACTGCTCGCCCGCCGGAACGTCGCGCGTCGCGGTCTCCAGGACCGTCCCGTCCGGACCGTGCACCCGGAACGTCGCCGAGGCCGTACTGCCCGAGCCGTTGAACCAGCCGATGTTGGTCCGGTAGCCGCTTCCGGAGGAGGCAGCCTGGTTGGCCAGCATCGGTAGCGAGCCGGTGGTGCGATTGTCTTCGGAGCTCTGTCCTGCCACGAACTGCGAGAACGTGCCGCCGTCCGCCGTCCGCTGGTCATTGTAGATGCGCGCGACGGCCGCGACAGCGCGCGTGGCCACGATGCGGATCGCGCCGATGCCGTTCCCGACGCCGAGGGTGTTCTGCAACTGGTCGCCGAAGAGATTCGCTTCCTCCCCTGCCGCAACGACCAGAGTGCCGCTCGCTGCCGGGGCGCCGCTCGAACCGGTCGGATACCACTCCAGCACCACCGGCACGGCTACGGCCGACGTGTTCAACAGCGCCAGGTCGGTGCGATAGAACGTCCCGTTGGCGCCCGGCGCGCGGCCGGCGATCGGGATCACCACGTCGGTCGCCCCGCCGGAAACACCGACGAGCTGTCCGCGGATGGCCCCCCCTGGGTACTCGGCGTTGTGGATGTTGACGTAGAAGCCGGCCGGATTGCCGAGAATCTCCGTGATGATCGCCGAATCGGCCGTGACGGAGCCGGAAGCGGCGCCGGCCACGAAGGTCGGATGGAAATCGACCACCACCGGGCCGGCCACGTCCGCCGTCCCGCGATGGATGTGCGCTGCGACCGGCGCGCCGATGTCCTGCGAGACGAGGGCGTAGTGGACGGTATTGCTGTTACGGTCGAAGCGGACGATGGCGAAGCCGCTCCCATCCGGATCGCCCGCGGTCGGCCGCTCGTTGGCGCCGTTCAGCGTCGCCCCGAAGACCACCGCGCTGCTGCCGGGCCCGCCGAGCTGTCCGCGGATCGCCCCGCCGGGGAACTCGGGAGTGTGGATGTTGACGTAAAACGCGCCCGGATTGGAGATCACCTCATTGATCAGCGCGTTCGTGGCGCCGACCGACCCGGTCGCCGCGCCGTTCGTGAACGTCGGCGCGAAATCGATGATTACCGGACCGGCCACATCCGCCGTCCCGCGATGGATGTGCGCCGCAACCGGCGCCGCGATCCCCTGCGAGACGAGGGAGTAGGTGACAGTGTTCGCCACCCGGTCGAACGTCACCACCGCAAAGCCGACCCCGTCGGCATCGCCCGGATTGGGCCGCTCATTGGCCCCATTGAGCGCGGCCGTCAGCGTGACCGTAGCCGGCTGGGCAAAGGAAACCGTGGCCAGGAGAAGAAGAACCGCGAGGGAAAGAACACGAATGGAGGAAGGCATGAGAACGCTCCTTTTCAACACTCACGGCGAGCATGCACTGTTCGAGCCGGGTGATTGGTTGCTGGTTGCTTGGGAGGGAGCGCTTGGGCGAAACGCGGCGAATGACCACGCAGGCGCATTCCGAAAGCCACCGCAATCGCACCCTGCCTCTCTGCTGCCGTAGGCAGCTAAAGATCTGTAGGCCCGGCCTTCAGGCCGGGTAAAGCGTGGATGGCTCTTCGAGCCCGCGTAGCGGGCGACAGGCGAGAAACGTGCGGACGGTCTTTTCTGTCGCCCGCTACGCGGGCTTACCTCACGGGTGCGCGTTGTACCCGGCCTGAAGGCCGGGCCTACAGATCTTTCGCCGCCTTCGGCGGCTTCCGCGGGGGTTAGGCTGAGGACGGCTCCCGCAAGCCCGTAACACCCAAGCAACCAGCAATCAGTAACACCCTTCACCGCTTCAGCCGATAACCCACCTTCCTCACCGTCAAAATGTGCCTTGGCGTGGCCGGGTCGTCCTCCAGCTTCCGCCGCAGCTCGGCGACGTGCGTGTCGATGGTGCGCGTGATCACCGCGTCCGAGTAGCCCCAGACGCGGCGCATCAGCTCGAGACGGGAGACGACCGCGCCGTCGCGGTCGAAGAGCGCCAGCAGGAGCTCGTACTCCTTCGGCGCGAGCTCGACCGGAGCTCCGCCGCGCGACACCATGCGCGTGGTGCGGTCGATCTCGACGTCGCCGAAGCTGTCGGTGACCTTCGGCGCGTTGCGCCGCAGCAGCACCTCCACCCGCGCCAGCAGCTCCAGCAGCCCGAACGGCTTGGTCACGTAATCGTCCGCACCGAGCTTGAGGCCGCGCACCTTGTCGCTCTCCTCGCCGCGCGCCGTGAGGATCAGCACCGGCATCGCCAGCGACTCCGCGCGCAGGGCCCGCAGCACGCGGAAGCCGTCCAGCTCCGGCAGCATCAGGTCGAGGATCACCAGGTCGGGGCGCGCGGCGCGGGCGCGTTCGAGACCGCGTGCGCCGTCGGCAGCGACTTCGACCTCGTAGCCTTCGATCTCCAGGTTGTTGCGCAGTCCGTACGCAAGATCGGCGTTGTCCTCGACGATCAGCACGCGGGTCATGACGGCAGCTCCACGACAAACCTCGAGCCGCCGCGCGCGCCTTCCTCGACCCGCGCTTCGCCGCCGTGCAGTTTCACCAGGTCGCGCACCAGCGCCAGCCCGATCCCCGCCCCGGCAACGGCGCGCTCGCGGTCGCGCTCCAGACGCTCGTAACGCCGCCAGATCCGCTTCCGGTCGGCCGCCGGAACTCCCGGCCCGGCGTCGTCGACGGTGATCCGGACCATCCCCGCCACGCGCTCCGCCGCCACCTGCACCTCCTGCCCCGCCGGCCCGTACTTGACGGCGTTGTCGAGCAGGTTGAGCACGACCTGCCGCACCGCATCGCGGTCGACGGAAGCGACGGCGTCGCGCCCGAGCGCCGTCACGATGCTCACGTCCCGCGCCGCCGCGATCGGCAGGAACAGCTCCACCGTCTCGGCGACCAGCGCCGCCACGTCGATCCGCTCGCGCACCAGCCGCAGCGTCCCCCGCTCGCCGCGCGAGAATTGCAGGACGTTCTCGACGAGCTGCGCCAGACGCCGCGTCTCCTGGTCGATCACCCGCAGCGCGCGGAGCCGCTCCTCGTCCGAGCGGACCCGGTCGAGCAGCAGCGTCTCGGCGAACATCCGGATCTGCGTCAGCGGCGTGCGCAGCTCGTGCGAGACGCTGGCGACGAAATCGGATCGCAGCCGCCCCAGGGCCCGCTCTTTCCGCACCTGCAGCAGGGCGGTGAAGAGCAGGATGCCGGTCAGCGCGAGGATGACCATGTAGATCGGGAGCGGCCGCGGGATTCCGCCGAAGACGAGCAGCGGCGCGACGTACGGGTCGATCGAGATCTCGACGGTCATCCCGCGCAGCAGCCCCTCTTCCACCGGCAGCCGTACGCTCAACGTCTCGTCCACTTTCCTGGTCGTCTCGAAGACCGTTCGCGCACCGTCGCGCACGCGCACCCGGATCACCTCATTCGTGATCCGTCCCTCGGCCACGGACGGCGGGATGAGCGGCCGCGTCTCCAGCACGCTCCCGAAGAACCGCACCAGCGCCCCGAGCTCGACCTCGAACCCGCTGATGCTGCCGTTGTCCTGCGGCAGCGCATAGACAAACGTGCGCGCACCGAAATGCAGCGGCTCGCGGTCGGCCGGCTTCGGAGGAGCGGCGAGGAGTGCGGCAAGCCGAGGCTCCAGCCACGCCCGCACCTCTGCCGGACACTCCGGCGCAATCACCTGTCCCGCTGAATACCGGAACGTGCAAATGACCGTCGGATCCCCCAGCTCCGCGCGCAGCGGCACCCGCTCCATCGCCAGCATCCGCTGCAGCACGGGATACGTCCCGTAAAACCCCGCCTGCGCCTCCGCGCGCCGAGCCAGCTCGTCCGCCGCAACGCGCGTCCAGTCGCGGATCACTTTCTCCGCAGTGGCCCGGTGATACGTCGCCGCCATCTGCGCGCGCAACGCCATGAACGCGGTGAGGAGGAACGTCGCCACGAGCAGCGCAACCAGAAAAGCCGTTCGTGTCCGCTCGCGCATCGGAGTGAAGAATCAGGCAAGCGGGACGCGCGCGCAACGCTCCTGACCGAATCCTGACAATTCGCTTGCGCCCTCCCCGCCTGCCGCGCCGCCGCCCTCCCTACCCTGACCATCATGCGAATCGAACGACTGCTCACCGCCCTCGCCGCCCTCATCTTCTTCATGGCCGCCCCCGCGCGCGCCCAGGAAAGCGCGCGCATCGACCTGATCGGCGCCGAGATCTTCGGCATCGACCGCTCCCACTCGCACCTCGGCTTCTCCATTGGCTTCCTCGGCATGACCAAGGTCCGCGGCACCTTCAACGACTTCACCGCCACGATCCTCTACGACGACGTCCACCCGGAGCGTTCCTCGGTGACGCTGCTCATCGACGCCGCGTCGATCGACACCCACAACGAAGGACGCGACCGCGACCTCCAGGCCGCGCCGTGGCTCGACAGCGCGAACCATCCGAAGATCACCTTCCAGAGCCGGAAGATCGAGGCGAAGGGAAAGAACCAGTACCTCGTCCACGGCGACCTGACGATGAAAGGCGTCACCAAACCGGTCGCCATCCCGTTGGTGCGCACCGTCCCGCGCGGTCCCGACAGCGGCTGGGGCAACATCCGCATCGGCGGCACCGGCGCCGTGACCATCAACCGCCGCGACTTCGGCGTCGAAGGACCCGAGTTCTGGAGCAAGTCGCTCTCCGACACCATCGACGTCGAGATCGACCTCCTCGGCAGCCGCCCCAACTACGACCGCTGGAGCTACCAGTCCAAAGAGAAGCCCTCCATCGGCGAAGTGCTGCAGAAGACCGTCGAGACCAGCGGCGGCGCCGCCGCGGCCGCGCAGTACCGCGACCTCAGGCAGTCCAAGCCCAACGACTACAACTTCGGCCTCGGCCAGCTCGGCACCCTCGTCAACCGCCTCATGCAGCACCGCAAGCTCCAGGACGCCCTCACCCTCCTCGCCGCCGCCCTCGAAGCCCACCCCGACGAGCCCGCCCTCCACGCCCGCACCGGCGAAGCCCACGCCGCCCTCGGCGACCGCCCCAAAGCCATCGCCGCCTACGAAAAAGTGCTCGCGCTCAACCCCCACGGGACGGAGGCGAAGGAGATGTTGCGGAGGTTGAGGTAGTAGGGTGGAGCCTAACCCCACCTGTCATCCTGAGCCGCAGGATTGATTCCATAAGCAGAGAGCATGGCGGCGAAGGACCTGGGCGGGAGGGGGAGCGCTGCGTGCCCCCACCCGCACAGGTCCTTCGCCGCCATGCGTTCCGTTCTTGGGAAACGCCTGCGGGCTCAGGATGACAAGAATGACGATCATCGCCGCTTGCGCGTCGTCTTCTTCCGCGCCGGCGCGGCCTTCCCTGCCCGCGCCAGCCTTCCGCGATGGTGTCGCATTAGGAGAGACAGCGGAAAGGAGTTTCCCTACCCGATGGGTCGCCATCCGATCCGGCTCGTTTCATGAACGCCATTTCCGCCATGCGCAAAGCCGGAATTGCTCTTGCCGCCGCGATCCTGCTCGTTCTGGGGATTCTCCTCGCCGCCTGCGAGTCCGCCCGCCTTCCCGTCGAAGCCGCCATGGGCCCGAACCCGCAGCTCGTCGAGCCGAACAAGACCCTGATCCCGACCGTGAAGATTGCCCCCGCCAAAGGGTGGCCCGCCAACGTCACCCCCACCCCTGCCGCCGGCTTCGCCGTCAACGCCTTCGCCTCCGGCCTCGACCATCCGCGCTGGCTCTACGTCCTCCCAAACGGCGACGTCCTCGTCGCCGAGACCGCCTCCCCGCCGAAGCCGAAACCGAAAGGGATCAAGGCGCGCTTCATGGCCATGTTCATGAAGAAAGCGGGAGCGGCCGTCCCGAGCGCGAACCGCATCTCCCTCCTCCGCGACAGTGACGGCGATGGCGTAGCCGAGACGCGCACGGCCTTCCTCGAAAACCTCTTCTCCCCCTTCGGCATGGCCCTCGTCGGCGACACCTTCTACGTCGCCAATGCCGACGCCCTCGTCCACTTCCCCTACCGGACCGGCGATACCCGCATCACCGCCGCCGCCACGAAAGTCGTTGACCTCCCGGCCGGCCGCAACCATCACTGGACGAAAAGCCTCCTCGCCAGCCGCGACGGCTCCCGCCTCTACGTCGGCGTCGGCTCCAACAGCAACGTCGCCGAGCACGGCATGGCCGAGGAAGAGAACCGCGCCGCCGTCCTCGAAATCGACCCCGCCACCGGCAACACCCGCGTCTTCGGCTCCGGCCTGCGCAACCCGGTCGG
Organism: Thermoanaerobaculia bacterium; assembly: GCA_035629865.1. GTDB lineage: Bacteria > Acidobacteriota > Thermoanaerobaculia > Gp7-AA8 > Gp7-AA8 > QHVT01. Next base: position 53,554 of record DASPHC010000114.1, read on the forward strand.
CATCGCCTGGCAGCCGCAAAGCGGCGCGCTCTGGGTCTCGGTCAACGAGCGCGACGAGCTCGGGAGCGACCTGGTTCCCGACTACATGACCTCCGTCCGCGACGGCGGCTTCTACGGCTGGCCCTACAGCTACTACGGCACCCACGTCGACGCGCGGGTCGACCCACAGCGACCGGACCTGGTTGCTACCGCGCTGGCGCCCGACTACGCGCTGGGCGCGCATACCGCGTCACTTGGCCTGTG